>NZ_KE386491.1:1095547-1836094 GCF_000427405.1 Flectobacillus major DSM 103 | reverse complement strand
AAAAAACCTATAGTAGTTTGTGCTACAGCCACTATTAGACGACACAACATTACCATTAATCGTAACACTACTGATTCCTATACCATAATCACAGCCATTATAATAGTAAGTTGGTGTACAATATACCCCTTGGCCAGTACGAAATGTAGCAATAGCCGAATAGGTATCGCCACACTCGCCTTTTACTCGCCATTCGTAAACGACATCGGCATTTAGCCCTGTAAGTTTTGTTCTAACCCCCAAAATAGTACCCGTTGTTGTCCAATTGGTTGTTCCTGTTGGGCGATATTGAGCCGTAAAAGAGGTACTACCCGATGTAGAGACCCATGTTAATGTAGCATTGGTAGCTCCTACACTCTCGACAGACAAGCTAGTTGGGGTATCGTTACTAATAACAAAACAGCTTTTAGAAGACACCCTGTTCCTCATCAGGTTGCCGGGCAATTCCCCAAATCCATTCAAGAACTTTATACCGACATCACTCAACAAATGGCAATAACTCATAACTGTACCTCCATTGGTAGGTGTAGGCCCAGTACATGAACCTTCTGAATAGCCTGCTCGAATACCACAGTTGTCGATAGCCCCTCCTGGCCATGTACAGCTATGGGTATGTGGTGAACCAAAATTATGCCCCATTTCATGAGCCACTACATTCACGGGCCATGAATAATTAGGGAACGTTCCAAATAAACCTAAATTAGCACTCACTGCATAATTGGAGGTTGTACTACACAGAACATCAAGGAAGGCAATTCCTCCTCCCAAATCTCTTGTAGATAGCAAATGGGCAAGCTGGCCATTGAAGTTTCTTCGTGTTGAACGATAAGCCGATAGCAGGCTCGAAGTACTCGTATAGCCTACATAAGGGTCGCTAACTGTCCATACTGTAAGCTCGTTGATTCTTATGGCCAAATTTTCGTTATTGTATAACAAAGCGACTTGGTTAAACATTCTGGCTACATAATTAGCCACATTGGTTACACTTGAGCCGTTGGTTTGATACATGTGATAATCTGCCTCAAAAAATAAGCCTACCACTTTGCAGCCTATACTACTAACAGGCAATACTTCGGAAGTATTCAAGGCTCGACCTTCATCTTGTACACCACAATTAAATGTAGGTCTTGGTTCTGTAAGAGCCCTCTCATCAAAAACAGCATAAAGATTAGTACTTCCTCTTACTTGTTCTACAAGGCTATTTCCTTTTTCATGGGCAATCACCCCCGACAACTCACCGTCTATAATACTTATTGCTACTAGCGACTGCCTTGCTCCTCGGATAACCCCTTGATAATGCAATCCTCTATTCATTGGAATAGCCTTACCTTCTTGGGTTGTTAGTTTAAAATCACTGGCAAATAATTCTACCTTCATTAGGTCTAGTAATACTGTCGAATCGGCAGTAGCAGGCAATGTCAATGTAAGTAATTCGGGACTAGCAGCAAGGCTTTTTTCCAGAATATTGGTATCCATTTGTAAAAAAGAGGGCTTCCATTCCGATTTCAGAACTGCTTTCAGTTGGGCTGTTGGCGAATTATATACAACGAAGGGATTTAACGACACTGCCGTTTTTTCGGCTTGTATCTTTTGGAGGTTTTGTGCTATTTGAGACTGGCTATGTCCCCAAAAGCTAATAAAAAAATAAAAGCAGAACAGTAGATTTTTTTTCATCTGGCATATTGATTAATGATGAGCGATAACAAGTATTGATATTATGGCGAATTACTTCGCAAGGATAATAAAAATCAGTGCGATAGCATAATATCACTATTACTAAGTCACAATTTATTTATTGAATGGTAACTTTTGGAAAATTCATCCTCTACAACCAAACAGCACGCCACAGGATACTCTGTAAAAGTATTTGGCGTATCTATGTAACTTGAAATTTTTATACTAAAAACTGGAAAAACAAAAACCTTTATTCAAGCCAAAAACATTATCTTCAAAATCATGATTTTAGTAAAAAAAGTCGTCCTTGCTTTGTGCTTTTTTCTAGTAGGACTAACAGGGATGTTGGGTCAAAAAACTTCCATTTCTACTGCCAAGCCTTGGGCTTATTGGTGGTGGATGGGCAGTGCAGTTACAGAAGAAGGTATCCGTCAAAATCTGAAAGACTACGCCAGTGCGGGTCTTGGGGGGCTACATATTATCCCGATTTATGGTGTAAAAGGCAATGAACAAAACAATATCCCTTTCATGAGTCCTTTATGGAAAGAGCGACTCGCCTTTACAATAGCCGAAGCTCGTAAACTTGGCATGGGTATCGACCTTACGATGGGTACAGGATGGCCTTTTGGTGGAAAAGAAGTAAGCCTAGAAGATGCTGCCAAGAAATTTCAGGTAAAACTAATCAATGGGCAATATCAATTAGAGATACTACCAACCATGCAAAAAGTAAAACGTGCTGCTCCAGGTGGCGAAGGCTTGGTACTCGACCACTTCAATACAAAGGCATTACGTCACTATTTAGCCCCTTTTCAAGCTACCTTTTCAGGTACTCAGTATCCACTTAGAGCTCTTTATAACGACTCGTATGAGGTTTATGGAGCTAACTGGACGAATAATTTTTTAGAAGAATTTCAGCAAAGACGAGGATACGATTTGGCAAAACACCTTGATGTATTGGCCAAAACTGAAACAAATTCTAGTACAGAACAGCGTATTTGGGGCGATTATAACGCCACGATTGCCGATTTGTGTCGTGATGCCTTTACGGCTACTTGGAATGATGCCTGCAAAAAAATGGGCAAGATTACCCGCAACGAAGCCCACGGCTCGCCAGGAAATATGTTAGATTTATATGCCTTATCGGATATTCCCGAAACTGAGTATTTTGGTACAAAAGCATTTGGTATTCCTTTTTTCAGAAGAGACCCCGATTTTGAAGTAAGTCGCTTTGGCACACCCGACCCCTTAGTTATTAAGTTTGCTACGTCGTCGGCTAATACAACTGGCAAAAAACTGGTATCTTCCGAAACCGCCACATGGCTGGCCAACCACTTCAAAGTATCGCTATCGCAAGTAAAACCTATTGTCGATGAGTCGTTTACCTCTGGTATTAATCATATTTTTTATCATGGCATTCCTTATTCTCCTCCACAAGACACCTACCCTGGTTGGTTATTTTATGCTTCTACCAACTTCAATCAACAAAGCCATTTTTGGAACGAATTTCATTGGCTCAATAGCTATGTAACTCGCTGTCAGGAGCTTCTGCAAACAGCCTCGGCCGACAACGAGGTACTATTGTACTTTCCAATTCATGATATTTGGCACGATACAGGCGGCAAAGAACATGTTCATTTATTGAGTGTTCATGCCAACGCTCAAGAATTACTTTTTTCTAATTCATTCGGAAAACTAGCTAAGCTTTTACAGCAAAACGGGGTAGGTTTTGATTATATCTCTGACCTTCAAATTACCAAAGCTCATGTAAATACCAAGGGCCAAATTATTAGTGAGGGGGGGCTTGCTTACAAAACAATTATAATTCCACAAACAGCCTATTTGCCTTTTGAAACCTTACAAGCCTTACAGAGGCTTCAACAAAAAAGAGCAAAAATCATCTTTGCTGAAGGGTTACCCCAACATATTGCAGGATTTCTGGACTGGGAAAAAAAGGAGCTTGCCCTAAAGGCCTTCACCCAAGACAAAGCCACAATACCACTAGAAAAGCTCCCCGAAGTACTCGCCAAAAATGGGGTACGAAATGAGGTTTTGCCTCAATTGGGTATCTCTTTTATCCGCAAAACAAATGCCAACGGAACTTTATATTTCATCAGTAATTTTGACCAAAAATTTCAACATGGCAATATTATGCTCAAAACAAATGCACAAGCAGTAGAGTTATTTGATGCTGTCAACAACCGCAAAGGGTTTGTTCCATTCAAACGCATTGACGCTAACACCATTAGTATCAATATTAAACTACTGGCTGGGCAAAGTTTGTTTATCCAAACATTTAAACAGGCACATCAGGGAGCAAAATGGATAGACTCCAATCTACCTGCCCAACAAACGCTTGTGATTGACGGCCCTTGGCAGGTCGATTTTTTGGAAGGACAACCTTTTCGTCCTGCTTCGTACAGTACCCAAAAGCTTGAATCATGGACAAGCCGTGGCGATAGCACCAATGGCTATTTTACTGGGACAGCACGCTACAGCAATACGTTTAAATGGACAAAAAAGGCACAAAACCAACCTATTTGGCTTAATTTGGGGAACGTTCGAGAATCGGCTACTGTAAAAATCAACGGAAAAATAATCGGTACAGCATGGTGTTTACCTTTTAGGCTGGCTGTTCCTTCTGAGATTTTAAAAACCGAAAATACTATTGAAATAGACGTTAAAAACCTATCGGCCAACCGTATGCGGTATATCGACAAGCAATCGCATAACTGGAAAAAATTTCATGATATTAATATAGTCGATATTCAATACAAAGCCCTAGAACCTGCACAATGGCAACCCGAACCATCGGGTTTGCTCAGCCCAGTTGTTTTAGAAATCGAATAGTTTCCTTTATACGCATAATTATCACTCTCAAATACAATGCTATCCATGCAATTGATGCTAGTTTCTATTATTAGTTTTCTATCTTTTTTTAGTAACGTATCCTCTGATACACAAAATTGGACAAAAAAGGTTGGGGCCAAAAACTTTCCCAAAAGTAAAAAGGTAATTTGGGTAAATAAGTTCGGTGTAGCCAACGATGGCTCGGAGGTTTGTACTAAAGCTATCCAGCAAGCTATTGATATTTGTGCCCAGCAAGGCGGAGGTATCGTTCGTTTTGAAAAAGGGGTTTATCTTTCGGGTTCGTTGTTTATCAAATCGGGCGTAAACCTCGAAATAGCAGCAGGTGTTGAACTACGAGGAAGTACCGATTTAAACGATTATCCAGAAATAGATACCCGTGTTGCTGGTATAGAAATGAAATGGCCAGCCGCTTTAATCAATATTTTGGGACAAAAAAATGCTGCCATTACAGGCAAAGGCTTGGTAAATGCCCAAGGCAAAATCTTTTGGGACAAATACTGGTCTATGCGAAAAGATTACGAAAAAAAGAACCTTCGTTGGATTGTTGATTATGATTGTAAACGCCCCAGAACCGTTCTGATTGCCAATGCCTCAGATATTAGTATCAAAGATATTACCCTCCAAGAAGCAGGCTTTTGGACTGTCCATATTTTGTACTCTACCCATATTACTGCCGATGGTATCATCATCAGAAACAACGTAAATGGTCATGGGCCAAGCACCGACGGTATCGACATAGATTCGTCAAGCTGGGTATTGGTTCAGCACTGTGACATTGATTGTAACGACGATAACTTTTGCTTAAAATCAGGACGAGATGCCGATGGCCTACGGGTTAATCGTGTTACCGAATATGTATTAATTCAACAATGTATATCAAGGGCAGGCGGCGGCCTCATTACGCTTGGTAGCGAAACCTCCGGCGGTATTAGACATATTCTAGCCAGAAACCTATCGGCAGAAGGTACTGGGGTGGGTATTCGCCTCAAATCGGCAACCACACGCGGAGGCGTAATAGAAGATATTCACTTCGAGCAAATCAAAATGACCAAAGTTGGCACTGCCATTGAGGTTACCATGAACTGGAATCCATCTTATAGCTATTCTACCTTACCCGAAGGCTATCAGTGGGAAACACTACCCGCTCACTGGAAAACCATGCTTACCAAAGTAGAGCCTGCTAGCTTGGGGATTCCTATATTCAAGAATATTTATTTAAGTAATATAGAAGTTGTAGGAGCAAAAAAGGGGATTTCGGCCAGTGGCTTAAAAGAATCTATCCTACAAAACTTTGATTTACAGCATATTCATATTGCTGCCCAATATGCAGGCAATATCGAATACGCCTCAAACTGGAAAGGAAAAGATATTGCTATTTTCACCCAAAATCAATCAAGTATAGCAGTTAGCAATAGCCAACATATTGACTTTGACAATTGAGCAAATCCATTTTACGCCAAACTCACAAAAAATTGCATCATTAAGTAAAAAAATTGTACAAATACATGATACCTCATGACGGTTTATCAGAATGGGAAAAGTAGTTTTACGATAAACTTATCATCCATTCCTAAATCAACCATCATATCAATGCAAGTTATTTTCGGAGTTCTTTATCACTTTATTGGAGGCGTTGCATCGGGTAGCTTCTATATTCCCTACAAAAAAGTACAAGGTTGGTCATGGGAAAGTTACTGGATTGTTGGCGGTATTTTTTCTTGGCTGATTGCTCCATTTACAGCCGCCTATTTGACAATTCCCGATTTTATGAATATCATTTTGAATACCGATACAACCATTCTTTTTTGGACGTATCTACTGGGAATTCTTTGGGGGATTGGTGGTTTAACCTTCGGATTAACGATGCGTTACCTCGGAATGTCATTGGGAATGTCGATAGTCTTAGGATTTTGTTCAGCTTTTGGGGCTTTAGTCCCTCCTATTTATCGTGATTTGGCCACCAACAATACAACGGGTACTTTTAGTAGTATGTTACAAAATATAGGTGGCAATGTTGTATTATTGGGCGTTGGGGTGTGTTTATTAGGTATTATGATATGCGGAAAAGCAGGTACATTCAAAGAAGGTGATTTGTCGGAAGAGCAGAAAAAAGAAAGTATCAAAGAATTTGATTTATGGAAAGGCTTGGTTGTAGCTACTGTATCAGGAATTCTGAGTGCTTGCTTCAACTTTGGGATCGAAGCAGGAAAGCCGATGGCCGAAGCCGCCTTGGCCAATGGCTGCAATCCTCTATTTCAAAACAATGTTATATTTGTAGTAGTACTTTGGGGAGGGTTTACCACCAATTTTATTTGGTGCATGCTCCTCAATACCCGTAACAAAACATTTGGCGATTATAACAATAAAAAAGCACCATTAAAGCGTAACTATATTTTCTCGGCTATTGCTGGAGTTACTTGGTTTTTGCAGTTCTTTTTCTATGGAATGGGCGAAAGCAAGCTCGGTAATGGTGCTAGTTCTTGGATTTTACACATGGCTTGTATTATTATTGTTTCTAACCTTTGGGGTATTTATTTCAACGAATGGAAGGGTGTTTCAACCAAAACTTACAAAACCATTATTGGAGGTATTATTACCGTAATTATTTCGGTATTTATTGTAGGTTATGGCAATTTCTTATCTGGTAGTGGTGGACACTAAAGCTACAATTTTAGCATTGCGATTATCCTCCAAATTTCATCAAAAAAGCGGTCGAGAAACAATTCCTGACCGCTTTTTTTGATATTACCATACTAGGATGTAACTATATCATCAGCAAACGCCAAATAGCCGATAGGAATATTGCCCCTATAGCAAAAGGCGTTAGTACTTTCCAAGTAAGATACATCAACTGGTCTACACGCAAACGAGGGTAAGTCCAGCGAATCCACATCTGAACAAATATCAAAACATACGATTTTGTCAATAGCCAAAAAGCTCCCCAAATAGCCCCAGACCAAGAATCTAGTTCGCCAGAAGTCCAAGTAGCTAGCTGTACAGGGCCAATATTAGGAAAGGGGGAATTCCAACCTCCTAAAAACAAAATAACACCCAATATACTCACCAACAACATCATAGCATATTCCGACAAAAATACCAATGCCCATCGCATTCCCGAATATTCGGTATGAAAACCACCCACCAATTCGGATTCGGCTTCTGGCAAATCGAAGGGAGCACGGTTACATTCGGCCAAGGATGCAATAAAGAATATAATAAATACCCCTAGAAAAAAAGGTACTCTAAAAATATTCCAAGTCAAAAAACCTCCTACTTGACTTACATCTATATGCAAAAATTTGAGCCCAAAAAGGTAGTTAGTTTGTTCTGAATAAATACCTTGTTGTAAGCTAATTTCCTGTAAATTAAGGGTCTGCGAAATCATTACTACACACAATACCGATAGCCCCAAGGGTATTTCGTACGATACAATTTGAGCCACCGAACGCATAGCCCCTAACAATGAATACTTATTGTTTGACGACCAGCCAGCCATCAAAATACCAATAATATCAATCGACACAATGGCCAACAAATAAAAGACTCCTATTTCGGCCTGCGACCCTTGCAAATACTGACCTGGCCCCAGTGGAATAACCGCAAACCCTGCAAAAATAGCTACAAAAATGATACATGGAGCCATCAAAAACAACCATTTATCGGTTAGCTTTGGTATAATATCCTCTTTTAGCAGCAACTTCACCAAGTCTGCAAACAACTGTAACGAACCGTATTTCCCTACTACCATAGGGCCAAGGCGGTCTTGCATAAAAGCCGATACCTTTCGCTCGGCATATACACCAATCACAACGTTGGTCAATACTAATCCGAGGCAAATCAACAGTGCAATCAACATATCTTATAGTACTAAAAGGCACAAGGTATCTAGGATACTATGGCACAATGTGTTGTAAATCAAATATTAAGCCTCTGCACTTTCCAAAGTAGTAGCCAAGGCTTTGGCCAAAGCTTGCTCAAAATCGGCGATGAGGTCTTCTACAGCCTCCAAACCTACCGCAATACGCACCAAGCCGTCGGTAATTCCTACTTCGGCACGTTGTTCTTTGCTGAGTTTTGAGTGAGTTGTTGAAGCTGGGTGTGTAATAATGGTACGAGTATCGCCAAGGTTAGGAGAAATAGAGGCAATTTTCAAATGCTTCGACATTTCGTTTACTACCGCAAAGCCACCTTTTACATCCATTGTCATAATAGCTCCACCCATTTTCATTTGCTTTTTAGCCAATTCATATTGAGGGTGCGAAGTTAAAAATGGATATTTTACAAAATTAAGAGCTTCGTTTCCTTCCAAAGCTGTAGCTAATTTCATCGCATTATCAGAATGTTTTTCCATACGCAAATGAATCAACTCTAAGCTTTTCGACATAATCCACGCATTGAAAGGCGACATTGATGGGCCTGTATGACGAGCAAAGAATCTAATTTCTTTAATCAAATCGGCACGACCACATACTACCCCACCCAATACACGACCTTGTCCGTCGATATATTTTGTAGCCGAATGAATCACCAAATCAGCACCCCAATCGGCAGGTGTTTGAATAACTGGAGTAGCAAAACAGTTGTCTACCGCCAAAATCAAATTATATTTTGCCTTCAACTGAGCAATAGCCTCTAAATCAATCAAATCTAAGCCTGGATTTGAAGGGCTTTCGCAAAACAAAAACTTAGTATTGGGCTGAATAGCCTTTTCCCATTCCTCCAAATCGTGCCCATCTACATAAGTACATGTAATGCCCCATTTTGGTGTAATCTTGCTCAAAATCTGAATAGCCGAACCAAACAAGGCTTTAGAAGCTACCACGTGGTCACCTTGTTGTAACAAAGCCGCCATAGCCGCAAAGTTGGCTGCCATTCCCGAGGCAAATGCTAGTCCATCTTCGGTATTTTCGAGCATACACATTTTCTCTACAAATTCATCCACATTCGGATTCATATAACGAGAATAGATATTGCCTTCCATTTCTTCGGCAAAAATGGCTCTTCCTTGCTCTACATCATCAAAGGTAAAACTCGATGTTAGGTACAAAGGCACTGAATGTTCACGATTTTGTGAACGCTCTGCCTGAATTCTTATGGCTTTGGTCTGTTTCTTCATCTTAGCCTCTTTTTTTAAAATGGACAATATTTTTTTGCCTGAATACACCAAGTTTTAGCTATTTGGCCACATTTAGTAGAGTAAGCCAATATAGTAAATGGTTTATACGACAAAATATCTTAAATCGAGCTACTAATTTACGCCCAAATCCTCGAATGGAACGTAATTTTTACTTCTTTTTCAAAAACTAAATATGTTTTATGCAAAAAATGCAATAGTATTGTTATTTTTAGAATACAGAATGTATTTCTGTTTACACAATCATTAAACTACCTTTATTAACAAACATGAAAAAAAACCTACTCTCTTTTGCAGCACTTTGTCTTATCAGTTCGGCAAGTTTTGCTCAAAGAACCCTTATTCACTGCGGCACTTTTATTGATGTTGCCAAAAGTAATACCCAAAACCAAGTCACAATTGTGGTAGAAGGTCGCAAAATAACGGCTGTTCAGGCAGGCTATAGCACACCCAAAGGTACAGATAAGGTAATAGACCTCAAAACCAAAACCGTAATGCCCGGCCTTACCGACATGCACGTACACCTTGAGGGCGAAACCAGCAAAGACCAGCTTATTAAACGCTACCAGTACAACGATGCCGATGTGGCTTTTGAAGCAGCTCGTAATGCACGAGTTACCCTTTTGGCTGGATTTACGTCGGTTCGTGATTTGGGAGGAAGTGGTGTCAATATTTCTTTAAGAAATGCTATCAATAAGGGGCTTACTGTGGGGCCAAGAGTATATACTTCAGGCAAAACAATTGCTACTACAGGTGGACACGGCGACCCAACCAACGCCCTAAGCAAAAACTATACACCCGACCCACACATGCTTTCGGCAGTAGTAAATAGCCCCGACGAAGCCCGCCAAGCTGTTCGTCAACGCTATAAAGAGGGTTCTGATTGTATTAAAATTACGGCAACTGGTGGTGTATTGAGTATTGCTAAAAATGGAAAAGCCCCTCAGTTTACCGACGACGAAATAAAAGCTATCGTAGAAACAGCCAAAGATTATGGGTTCCATGTAGCAGCCCACGCTCATGGGGCCGAAGGTATTAAAAGAGCCGCTCGTGCAGGTGTAACCACTATCGAGCATGGTACTTTTATGGACGATGAAGGCATAGAAATCATGAAGAAAAATGGCACTTATTTAGTTCCTACCATTTTAGCTGGCAAAACAGTAGCAGATTCGGCCAAAGTAATGGGGTATTATCACCCTTTGGTTGTACCAAAAGCTTTAGAAACAGGTCCACTTATTCAAAGTATGTTTGCCAAAGCTTATAAAGCAGGTGTAAAAATTGCCTTTGGTACTGACTCGGGGGTTTCTTTGCATGGCTTAAATGCCTACGAATTTCAGTATATGGTGGAGGCTGGTATGCCTGCTATTGAGGCAATCAGAGCGGCTACAGTAGTACCTGCCCTGATTTTGGGTGTTGACAAAGATTTTGGCTCAATTGAAGCGGGTAAAGTAGCCGACATTATTGCTACCGACGGCAACCCCCTGCAAGATATTCAGTTGATGAGAAAAGTTAGCTTTGTGATGAAGGATGGGGTTGTTTACAAACAATAAACTATTCCATAAGTAAGATGAGTCGAATAAGTGATTCTGAAATTTAAGATGAAAACATAAGTCATCACGAATAATCAAACAAGGCGGTCGAAAAACTGATTTCGACCGCCTTGTTTGGTTATTAGCCAATAAATGCTTTACTTCCTGAATCCCAACAAATACAAATAAGGGGCCTTTATTATAAATTATCCCAAAATTCGGGATAAATCATGTTTGATATTAATACCCTTGATTAAACTTCTCAGTTACAAACTTTATCGGAAATTATGGATTTACAGATGAAAAGAACTTTTTTAATATTGTATAATTACCTGCGATACCACTTTTTCGCCTTCTTGTAGCAGCTGAAATTCGGCTTTGTCTTGAAAATTGATCGATAATCGTCTTTCTAAGTTTTTCATACCAACACCCACTCTGTGATTTTCTAAATTGAGCTTACCGACATTGGTAACACGAATAATCATTTTTTTCTCATTCATTCTTGCCTGAATCATAATATCACCTCCATTTTTCACCTTACCTACACCGTGCTTTATAGCATTTTCAACCAAAAGTTGTAACGACATAGGCGGAACTTTACAGCCCATTGTAGCTCGTTCTATCATAAACTGATAACGCAGACGGTCTTCATAACGCAATTTTTCGAGAAAAAGATAATCCTTGACTAATTTTAGCTCATCCTCAAAACTTACCAATTGGTGACTCCCCATCGACAAAGAGGTACGTAGAAGGTCTGAAAGCTCAGTCAAAGCGTGCCTTGCCAAAGCAGGGTCTGTTAGGGTTAGGGCTTTGATACTATTGATAGCATTGAACAAAAAGTGAGGATTGAGTTGGTTTTTGAGGTTTTCTAATTCTGCAATTTTCAATAAAGTTTCAGCTTTGGCCAACTGAATAGCCTTGTGGTGCGAAACCCTATCCATTACAATTAAATGAAAAAACAAGAACCAAATAATGACATATCGAATAGATTCTATATAAAACTGAAAGTAGTCATAGGGTTCTAAAGGTAAACCCATACTCGGCTTGCGGTATCGCTGAAAGCCAAAAAAATAGTCTTGCAAATAAAATGCTGCCCCAACAATCAGAATACCTCCTAATGCAACAGGGATAACCCGTTTTTGGGTACTAAACTTCCATTGATATAGCTCTTTGTATAAATGTGTAAGCAATAATCCTATCAAAAAACTAACAGTCAGATAAATAGGCAAATTGTATCCAATCTCGAAGTACTTGGACGTGGGTTGTCTAAGCACAAATGTGGTAAAAATCCACCAACTCAATTGGCCTATCCAATAAATTCTTTTATCGATTAATTTCATTTTATTGCTCTTGAAGGTGTTCAAATAAAGTATTCAACGCCTCTTTACTAATAGGTAATATATTACAAATATAAAGAATACCTTTTGCTAAAACCCGATGTCGATTACCAATGGCTGAAATATAAAATCTTTATTTTGTTGCAAATATACGAATCTTAGCCCCGCTTCAAAAGTTTGAGAAAAACGCATAAAGTGAAATTGTGCAGAAAAATCTATGCCCAACGACGTAAATTTACCTATATCACTTCCTTTGTAGTTCACTAGCCTGTTTCCTTCTCGTACCGTAAAATCATAATTTGTTTCGCCTCTGGCCATATCTACAAACAAATTGGTTTTCAAACGCTTGATATATACCCAACGCCCAATCCCCCAGTCAGGATTGGCCAAGGGAAAGCGGTAGTCGGCACTAAAGGTATTGAGATTTTCAAAATTGCGGTACGAAAAGCCTCTTGCAAAACTAATTGGGCTGCTAAAGATATAAAGGTTAGGATTGGGTGCTCCGATGGCATCTTTAAAGCCGTACTGATACTGATAGCCGCCTCTTAACCTAATACTGTGGTGTGGCAATAACCCTGGTACCAGCAATGTCCCTTGTAGTGTTGCTAAGCCTCCGTCGATATTGCTATCAAATGCTTTGCGATAATAAAAACTAAGCCCTTGCCCCCATTTTGGAGCAATATCTCTGGGCGATTGCTTGAGTTGACGAGTATACGAAATACTATATATCATCGACTTGTTTGTACCATTATAACTTTCCGACAAATAGCGTTTTGGCAAATTATACCCACTCACCTGAGTCAAGGCAAAATTAGCCCCCAACGACATCACCTGCAAGTATTTCGATTGGGTTAGATTCAAAGGAATTCTTAACCCCAAAGTCATTTGTTGCTGATTCCAAGTATCTGACCGAAGGCTGTCGAGTGTTCGGTCGTTATCGATATATATCGAGGTTTTGCGAGAACCACTCGTAAAACTAAAGTCGATAATTGGATACCAAGCCTGATAACTCAAATTGGCATACAATTGCCCACGCTGTTCGTTGGCATTGTAGCCATAACCCGCCGATATTGAAGTGGTACTCAACAAATCTTGTGACGACACTCCCGCAATAAGCGAATTACCTGTAGAATTTAAAACTGCACCCCACGAATAGATATTGAAAACATTAGCTTTGCTATAAGGCTTAACTGGATACTGAACATTCGGCACACTTTTCAATAAATTTTCACCTGCCTCTTTCACAAGCATTTGTCCAAAGTATCGTCCTGCCTGCGTTTGTTGAGGGTTAAAAGGCTGCAAGGTATTTTCATCGAAAGGTACATAGCCTACTCGGTGCCCCAAAGGAGTAAAATCATTGTAAAGTAACTCTTTGCCATCACTAGACAAAGTTGGATTCATTGCTCCAAATTTGCGGTTACTAACCTGAAAACGCTGATTGGTAGAGGTATTTACCACAAAAATATTGTCAATACCCGTCACTCCTGAGTTAAAGAAAACCTTCTCTCCTTTTTTTACAGGATGCGAAAGATTTTCGCTTGTTGGTGCTACCACTATTTTAGGCAAATAGGTATCTTTTTCAAAAATCACAATCGCTTTTTGGGTATCTTTTGATTGTACAGCTACTAATTCGCCTGTATTGCTCCAGCGAGGATGAAGATAAAATGCGTTGTCTGGGTTAGGAATCTTTTGTAATAGCCGACCTGTTTGGGCATCCAAAATCACAATAGCAAATTTATTTTCTGGCAAACTTTCTATACACGCTATTTTGGTTTCATCGGTACTTAGGGCTGGCGAAGCATACTTGGTTTTATGCGTCAGCGTTTTGATTTTTTTATACCGCAAATCATACGATTTTATTACCGAATAGTTGCGTTGCCCCCAACGAGGGTCATATTCAAACTCTGCCCAAACAACTTTGGTATCTTGTACCGACAGCATTCCAGCATCATTAAAAATACCAAGGTCGATAAGCTTTTCTTCTTGCCCCTGTTTGTCTAAAATCACAAAGCTTTCAATATTATCTAAACCTGATTTCAGAGCTAAAACTCTGCCATCAGACAAATACTGAGGGTATTGATAATTGGTAAAATACTTTGCCGAAGAAGCCAAATACTGTAAGGGCGACTCCTGTATAGTAGCTTGTTCTTCTTTCCACTGTTTTTGTATATCGGCCAAAGCCTGACTATAAATTTCCTCTACCCTAAAACCTGTTACTTTTTTGATACTATTTGAAAATGAAAATGGGTAAAACGGAAAACGATACATTTTCTCCAATATCTTATCCCAAGCATCGTTACCATATCTATCTTTGACATAAGTTGTTAAAAAATAACCACTTACATAATGATTAGGCACAAAGTCTTTGAACGATTGCCCCGTTGATTTAGGATATGAAAATGCACCACGGGTAATCAACTGAGTACGCAAGGCCATATCAAACGACGGAATGCGTCCTCGACCAGAAGGGGTTAGTACCGACTCTAGGCCAACGGCATCGCCTTCTTTAAACCAATTGGGAGTCGATAAACTTGTAATAAGCCCCAATCCATTATTGCCAAATAGCGTGTAAGCAAGCTTAGATATTCCTGTTAGGGCTTTGTCGTTTTGTACAACGTGCCTAAACTCGTGGACAGCCAATAAATCGAGCCAATTGTTATTACCCAACAGGTTTGGGTCTTGCGGAGGTGTTGTAAAAAACTCTGACCGACGTGGCAACAAAGTCACAAATCCATTTGAAACACTGGTTTGGTTTTGTAGAATAATAGAAATCGGGCGAGGTTGCTTACCCAACGACTGGCTCACTGGCAGATATACCGTTTCGAGGACATTGGCAGTACGCTGTCCAAGCGACTCGATAGACATCGGGAAAATCAATCTAAAATGAGGCGTTTTGATTTGAGACCACTTTACACTAGGCGGGTTCTGTTCAAGATTTGAAAAAGATTCTTGTGCAACAATTAAGGCACTATCAAAAATAAGGAAAATTGACAATAGGATTCTTTTCATCTAACAAAGGTCTTTTTTTCAAAAATATGATTTAGCTATTTAAGTTAAGAATATCGATGCTATTGCTTACCATTGGCAGATACTGGCAAGAATTACTAATATAACAAAAAAAGTGTCACATTTGGTTATTTTAGTATTCCCAATGCGACACTCTTTTGTGCTAGTATAATCCATTTTTTAGTCTATCCACCCGTCAAAAGTTCTTTCAAGCTCTGAAAGATACCCTTTGTTTCCATGTGGGCGTTTTAGGCTTTTGCCAAACTCATACCAAAGGCCATCGCCAATAGCGAGGTATTTTCCTGTATTTTTAGGTTCTGATTTTAAAGCACTTTCCTGAATAAATTCAGCAATAAATACATTTTGGATAATATTGTTGGCCTCTTCCCAAGTTATCTCACGCACTTCAGGATTTGTACCATTGGTAGTAGTAATACCCTCGGCCTTACGAACGGCATAGTATAAATTTAATTCAAAATTTTGAATCGTTTTATCCTTTCCAATCTTGCGGTAATCCAAGTGAAATGGGGCTTCTTTTTGCGAAGTTTCATAAATAGCTTGAATCAATTCTTGCAAAAAATACTCCCATTCTTCCTGATTTTGAGGTGTACCAGTATGCTGGTTATTAACCGAAATCTCCAAAAAGCTTTGTTCTTCTTCCAAAGCCTTGTTGTTGAATCGGTTGGGGGTTTGGGTTAATAAATTTTGTAAAGGTGCTATCCAAGGCGTATCCAAAAGTCCCTTCCACGCATAATCATCGTTGAGGGTAAAGCCTTCTTCTATAATTTCTTCCTCAGAAAGTTCTTCACGATAAATATAAGCAATCTGAAAATCGACTTCAATTCCTTTTCCACTCGGTTTTGTTTCTAGCAAAATTTGATGAGAAAATGGTGGCGGAATCATATCTGCCGTTTCAAACTTTATAACCAATGACTCTAGTTTCTTAATATCCATTCAGGTAATTATGTTAAATGTATTGCCAGCAATCAACTTTTCAAAATAGTTTTTTGCTCAATTATGCTACAAATTTAAGCTTTTTATAGTTGTTCTTTTATCTATTTTTCCTGTTGGTGTTTCAGAAAAGGCCGAAATTATCAAAATTTGCTTCGGAATTTCATATTTCCCCAGTTTTTCCTGTAAAAAACCCAGGATACGATTTCGCTCTTCTTCTGGCAACTGTGGCAACTCTATTACTACTATTAATTGCTGCCCAAGGCGGTCGTCGGGAATACCATAGGCAAAAAACCGAGGTAGCAATTTTGTTGACAAAACATTTCGAAGAGCTACCTCCAAAACTGCTTCAACCTTTTCTAACTGGATTTTGACTCCACCACTATTAATAATATTGTCGTATCGGCCAATTATACAAAAGTGCGAAGCATCCAAGAGTTCTACTACATCATTGGTAACAATCCATTGATTATTAGAGGCTGGTGCTTTGATACAAAGGCAGCTTCGCTCATCTATTTTCACTTCGACACCCTCCAACACCCTAAAATTAGCGTTAGGCTCTGGTCCGTTGAGTCGGCGAATGGCAATATGCGAAACCGTTTCGGTCATGCCATAGGTACTATAAACAGGAACTAAAAGCTCTTGGATTTGCTGTTGCAATGTATTATTTACACTTGCCCCTCCTACTATTACCGCCTTCATTTGGTTGAGTTTCTGTCTATAAATCACATCATTCTGTAGTATTTTCTGGATTTGCAGAGGTACTAACGCTACAAAATCGTACTGGCATTCAAGATGCTCAATTCCTACAAAAGGGTTACTGGCAGGCTCAACTACCGTCATAGCGAGCCCCAATTCGAGGCCACGTACCAGCATCATTACACCTGCAATATAGGCTATATTTACACAAACCAAAATATGGTCGCCTTGCTGTAGCCCAAATGTTTGCCCCGTTAGTAAGGCACTTTGTTGCATTTGGTAGCGAGTCAGTTGGATAGGCTTGGGAATACCCGTTGAGCCAGAAGTATGCAAAGTAAAAATAGATTCACCAGCTTGCCATTTTTTACAAAAATCTATAGCCATTTGTTCATACTGGCTTTGAGCAACTGGCAATTTTTCAAAAGGATTTATATATAACATATACAAAAATACACATCAATCGGCAAAGTACTTTGCCGATTGATGTGCAAAGAATGTTTTATACTGGTATTCAAACCTAAGCCTTTATCGACAATATACTTTTTGTGGTATCAAAACTTGCTTTATATTGCTTGAGGGCAGTAGCGGCGGGGCCTAGCAATACGCTACCACTGGTATCAAACTCTGAACCATGATTAGGACATTTGAATTTATTTTGGTCAGACAAAAAGTTGATGGTAGTTCCTTCATGTGTACAAGCTTTTGCTACAGCGATATAATCGCCTGTTTTGGTTTTGGCAACAATAACATCGCCCACAATAAGAGCTTTGCCGTTGTCTTTGAGCGTAGCAAAGTCTGAAGCTGTTAAATCAAGCGTAAAATCAATAGTACCTTTCGAGGCAGTGGCATTACCTGTTAGCCCCGTTACAGTGGTAGTACCACCACCAGAAGTAGAACCTCCATTGTTACCAGATGGCGTGGGGTCCGACTTGCTACTACAACCCGAAATACAATTTTGGAGAATAACAGCTCCAACACTAATACCAACTAGCGATAAGAATTCTTTGCGTTCCATAAGCGATTAAGAAGTTTAATGTGTTTTAACTAATAAGGATATTAGAAAGAGTAATTGTCTTTGAGTCAATATTTTATTATTTCTCAAAAACATAATAATTTCTATAATTTTCTATTAATAAACAATGATGTAGCTATATTAAATGTTGATACATATTTTTTAACAAAATCTTTTTCACTGTATATTGCTCAAAACAATGCGTCTATTTTAGAAGTTAATTCAAGACACAATCACTATACACAGTAAGAAATTATGCTTTGATCGAGGATTTATCGAGCTATATTCATCTTTTGAAAAGATAATTCCCCTATTTTTGTAAGCTAATCAAGAGGCACAAAGTGTTTTTTACTATAAAAAATCACAAAAACAGATAGTCTATCTAAAATCAAAGCCCTTGATAAATAAAAATTCTCTGTGGTGTATTTTTGTAGTAAAAATATTTTGCAATAGCATTTTTATTCACAACTATGTCAGACGATAAATTTATTAATCCTATTAATAAGGATAAAGTTGCCGAAAATCCAGGTTTGTTACCTTATGCTCATACAGCAGGAAGTGCCGTTATTAAGCCTGAAGATATGGGCAAAACCAAAGGGCGTTCTGTAACAGCCATGCGTCAGCAAACCGACCGCCAAATGAACCAGTTGTACGAACAAATGGAAACCTTGGCAAAACAGGCCAAAGCATTGGCTCAAAGACGTGAGATTTCGGAAAGAATATATGATGCTGCCATTGGCTTTGAGCCTATCATCAACGAAACCTACTACATGTACGAGAAAGAAGATGGTTCAGATTTGTTATCTTTGGTAGCACCTCACGAATGGGGACGTTCCTTTAAGTATTCAAGGTATTTGGCCAAGGTATTGCTACTAGCCGACCACACTTGGGACGTTACCTACAACGAAGCTTTAGATCAAGAAGAACAATAAAAGATTGTAAATAAAGGGTATTAATGAAGTGTCAATTACCGAAATTATTGGTCTAATAATGAGACATTTTCACAATTAGCACTCATAGCGAATACTCCTACATTCAACAATTACACGTTTAGTCAATTACTTAATTATACAATATACTTATGATACAGTGGGAAACCATCAAGGAATATCAAGAGATTTTGTTTCAATTTAACGAAGCAGGTATTGCCAAAATCTCTATCAATCGTCCGCATGTGCACAATGCTTTTACGCCCCTTACGGTAAAAGAAATGATTGATGCCATGAATATTTGTCGTGACGAAGAACGTATTGGTGTTGTGATTTTGACAGGTGAAGGAGGACGTGCCTTCTGTAGCGGAGGCGACCAGTCGGTACGTGGACACGGCGGCTATATTGGTACAGACCATGTACCTCGTTTGAATGTACTCGATTTACAAAAACTTATCCGCTCTATTCCTAAGCCTGTGGTGGCTATGGTAGCAGGTTGGGCTATTGGTGGTGGACACGTTTTGCACGTAGTTTGCGACCTGAGTATTGCTGCAGATAACGCTCGTTTTGGACAAACTGGCCCTAATGTGGGTTCGTTTGATGGCGGTTTTGGTGCTTCATATTTGGCACGAGTAGTTGGTCAGAAAAAAGCAAGAGAAATCTGGTTCCTTTGCGACCAATACGATGCTCAAGATGCCCTTCAAATGGGATTGGTCAACAAAGTTGTACCACTAGACCAACTCGAAGAAACCACAGTAGCGTGGTGTCATAAAATACTAGAGAAAAGCCCATTGGCTCTAAGAATGTTAAAGTCGGCTTTCAATGCCGAGCTAGACGGCCAAGCGGGTATTCAGGAGTTGGCAGGTAACGCTACATTGTTGTATTACCTTTCCGACGAAGCTAAAGAAGGTAAAAATGCTTTCTTGGAAAAAAGAAAGCCAGACTTTAGCAAGTTTCCAAAGTTTCCATGATAAGCAAAATAGCGTATCCAATAAACATGAGTCATCCCAAATTTTGGAGCTAGGATTATTATCCAACTGTTATCAAAAAAAGCGGTCGAAAAACAATTTTCGACCGCTTTTTTGATATTAATCTATTGGATGACGCTAATTTTTAGACACATCATATTACGTCTCTAATTGCGGCAAGGTATACATAAAAAATAATCACTCATTCCCTCAATCTTAATCTATTAATGTTTTGTTGTTATTCCTGAAAGTTATCAGGTTGCCAATCAATATAATAGCATATTGCCAAAAAAATAACTGTTATGTATATCAACCTTTTCGGCCAAATAGGTGTCATTATCACTAAATGGTTTATCCTTGTTTCTATAAAAAACTATAACAAGAAAGTATTTTTATTCGTTAAGTATCTCGATATTTCTTTTAGTTTTTAGGAATAAATCCATAATTTTCAGCCGTCAAAAAACATTTATCGCCAGAAGCACTATGCTAAAGGCTTATTTCAACCTTACACAACAAATGAACTATTGGTTAGTAAAATCTGAGCCTTTCAAATATTCTTGGGATAATTTTGTAGAACAAAAAGTAGGAATGTGGGACGGTGTCCGTAATTATCAAGCTCGCAACAATCTAAAGGCTATGCAATTACACGATTTGGTATTGTTTTACCATTCCAACGAAGGCGTAGAAGTAGTTGGTATAGCCAAGGTGGTTCGTGAGCATTACCCCGACCCTACCGCCGATGACGACAAGTGGGTGGTGGTTGACCTTGCTCCTGTTGAAAAACTCCCTAAATCCGTTACCCTAAAACAAATCAAGAATGACGAACGTTTACAAAACATGGCTCTCATCAAACAATCTCGTTTATCTGTTACGCCCGTGCGACCAGAAGAGTTTGACATTATTATAGGATTGGCTCATGAGTAATCCATGTTTGTGTTATGTCTCATCACTAATCAATCCATAAGAAATCTTATGAAAAACATATTAGTAATTTGTTTATTATTTTGCTCGACGCTCATTTCAGCCCAAAGCATCAAAAGGATCGAAATCCCTTTGCCAACCAACTCTACCGAATACTTTACCATTCCTTTGCAAAAACAAGGCCTTTTGGTTTTATCACAAATCACCAAAACGCAGTTTAGTTTGATTCGCTTTGATACCAACCTCGAAAAAGTATGGTCAATTAATGGTACTATCGACGGCAATCTGGACTATGTAAAGCACTCATTCGATGGCAAGAATATTTACTTACTTTTTAGCCGTTACAGAAGTAATGTATATGAAGTAATTAAGGTAAACTTGGGGCCTGGCTTTATCGAAAAATTTCAGATAGTTTCGGTAGACCGAATGGAAGTGTCTGATTTTCAGGCTGTAAATGCGTCTATTTTTATTGCAGGAGTAGTTAATTCCCAGCCTGTTATTTTATTTACCGACCTCAATGCCCGCAAAACCAAGGTGTTGCCTTCTGCTTTGAAAAACCAAGCCGAAATCCAATCGATGGAGCTTGATACAACTACCAATATTGTGAATGTAACTTATGCGGTGGGTACTCGTGGCAAAAACTTTCAATTGGTTGTAAAATCTTTTGATGAAGAAGGCAAATCTATCAATCAAATTGTGATGGATACCCAAGACGATTTTGCCATGATGAACGGCCGTCTTAATCTCTTGACCGACAGCACACAAGTGATGTTTGGTACGTATGGTCATAAAAATACCATTGGAACATCGCGTGGGCCAACCTCACAAGGAATTTATTTTAGTAAGCTCCTGGACAACGAAGTTACCGACCTGAAGTTTCATAGCTTTACCGATTTTAAAAATTTCTTCAATTACCTAAGCGATAAACAACGGCTGAAACAAGAGAAGAAAATCCAAGACAAAAAAGATAAAGGCGAAGATTTACGCTTGGATTACCGTTTGCTGGTGCATGATATTATCAAAAAAGATGATAAGTATATCTTGGTGGCCGAGGCGTTTTATGCTGATTATAAATACAATAATTACAACGGCTTTGGTAGTCCTTATGGATACAACAGCTTCTTTGGTAGCCCCTGGAACACCTTCTATAATCCTTATCGCTGGGGTTGGGGCTATTATGGGCTTTATTCGCCATTTAGTAGTTATTATAGCCCGTGGGGATATGGCAACCGCTATTATGGCAACCAGCAAGTGTTTGATGGCTGGATTTATACCCATGCTATTGTAGCAGCATTTGACGAGAAAGGAAATTTGCTTTGGGACAATAGTATTCCGTTGAAAGATGTAAAAGAGCCAAAACTTATTGAAAAGGTTCAGGCTTCTATTGATGGCGACAATATCACCCTGACTTACAGCAACAAAGGGCAAATTTATACCAAAACCATTATGCGTGACAAAACCATAGGTGAGCTAAGCCAGAAATCTATAGATACCCAAAACGATGGCGATGTAGTAAAAAGAACTACCTCCGACCAAATTGATTTTTGGTACGACAAATACTTTATTGCCTCTGGTTATCAACGTATTAACAACGATTCTGAAAATGCCAAACGTAATGTATTTTATATAAATAAAGTGTCATTTTAGTTTTGAGCGTTAGTCACAAGTCTTTTTTGTAACTTTGTAGCGATACTCATCTGAGTATCGCTTTTTTATTCATCAAAATCCCTATACAGGGACACATTTCAAACAATAGATTACTTTGAAGTCGGAAATAATCAAACTTGAAACGCCACAAAATTGGCAAGCCTACCAACTTATAGATTCGGGTGGTTTTGAAAAGCTAGAAAAATTTGGTAATTATATTCTTCGTCGCCCCGAGCCACAGGCTGCCTGGGACAAGTCACTTTCTGACTTAGAATGGCAAAATCAAGCCCATGCTTATTTCAAAAAAGACAAAGGTTCGCAAGAAAAGGGAGAATGGATTTTGAAAAAAGGGATGGTCGAACGTTGGTATATGCCTTACAAGACCCAATCGTTGGATTTAAGTTTTAAGCTAGCTCTTTCTTCCTTCAAGCACGTCGGGGTTTTTCCAGAACAAGCTACTAACTGGGACTTTATTGCTCAAAAAGTGAAACAATTACCCGTCAAAAACCCCAAAGTACTCAATCTATTTGCTTATACGGGAGGGGCATCTATTGCTGCCAAGCAAGCTGGGGCAGATGTCACACACGTCGATTCTATCAAGCAAGTAATTAGCTGGTCACGCGAGAATATGGAAGCCAGTAGCCTCGAAAATATCCGTTGGGTAGTAGAAGATGCTATGAAATTTGTAAAAAGAGAAGCCAAAAGAGGAAATATCTATCAAGGAATAATCCTAGACCCTCCTGCTTACGGAAGAGGGCCTGACGGAGAAAAGTGGGTTTTGGAAGAGCAAATCAACGAAATGCTCAAAACTGTAGCCCAGATACTCGACAAGGAAAACTATTTCCTTATTTTGAATATGTACTCTATGGGTTTTTCGTCTTTAATTGTTGAAAATTTAGTGAAGTGCAGCTTCAGCCAAACCCAAAATCACGAGTTTGGAGAATTGTACTTAAATGATATTACCAACAAAAAACTTCCCCTTGGAGTATTCTATCGTTTTGCGAGTATTTAGCTTAAGAAAAAGACTCTAAAGCTTTGAGTAACAATAAGAAAAGAGCAAACAAGTAAATCTTTTTCATAACAATATTTTAAGTGATTAGTTGAGCAACAAATATATAATTTTGTGGTGCAATGCACAAACGTTTTAGGTATTTTAATCAAAAGATAAAAGTCAATTATTTTACAAAATAACGTGTACTAAACCCAAGCACAAGTAACTGTTGTTCAGCATTTTATTCATTATACAGCTATATTGCCTTATTTTACAACGCTTATATTTGTATTTTGTCACTTAATCTGTAATAGGAAAGTTGTAATTTTGAGGAAATGAAGAAAAATTTCAGCATCAATATTCTTATAGGGTTCATAGGCATATTTTTGGCTAGTTGTGGTAGCGAATCAAAAAAAGGTTTGTCAATTCCAGCTGTTCCCGAAGTTACAGAAAAGGCTCGACGTACAGCGGCCATAGAGTTTTTGAGCGATTTGCTAAACTCATCATCCAATTCGGCCGATATTTATTATAAAAGAGCCAAGCTGTATTTGGAAGACGAAAGACCCAAAGAAGCCCTCGATGACATCAACGATGCCATCAATATCAAAGCTAACAATGGGCATTATTACCAAGTAAAAGCCCTGATTCTGCGAGAACTCAAAGAGCCTCAACAAGCCCTTGAAGCAGCCTCAAAAGCTGAAGTACTCAATGTGGAATCACCTGAGCTATTTACCCTTTTAGGCGATTTGTACCAGCAGATTGGGCAATACGGAAAAGCTAAATTATACCTCAATAAATCGTTGCAGATTTCGCCCAACAATGGCGAAACCTATTTTTTTAGAGGTGAAATTGCAGCCAAACAAGCCGACACAGCTACTGCCTTACAATTGTACCATCAAACGCTTAATTTAAAACCTACGTTTTTGCCTTTGTACATCAAGTTTGCAGAAGTATATACAGCATTGAGACAATACGATTTGGCCTTGTTTTATACCGATGAGGGTATCAAGCACCACCCTAAAAATGCTGATTTATATTTCAAAAAAGGTATTACATACCAAAGGGCATTCCAAACAGATAGTGCTTTGGCAAGCTATTCAAAAGCCGTAAAACTCGATTCGTCGTTGATACAGGCCAGCTTTAGTGCAGGGTATCTGTATTTCAAGATTAGGGCTTTTAGGCAAGCCTTACCGCAATTTGCCCATACCCTAAAAATAAACCCCCAATACCCCGATGCCAAGCTATATTTGGCATTGTGTTTGGAATATACAGGCGATTTTGCCAAAGCAGAACAATATTATTCTGAAATTGTGGCCGAAACTCCACAAGACTATCGGGCTGTTAATGGCATGTGGCGAGCCAAAAGAAAGCAACAGTTTGACAATTATTTACCTGAAGATTTTGAAATGAAATACGATACGTCGTCTCGTAATAAGTACGAAACCCCACATCGCAATATTGATACAACCTTTAGGCAGTTACAACCCAAAACAAGATTAAATCTAAAACCTGATTCTTCTCGAAAGAATTAAGTAAATTTGAATATTCAATACAAAAACAATAACCTTGCTGAGGATGGAAATTACTGAATCGTATTGTTTGTATAATATGCTATTCAGAAATGATAACCCCCCAACATCAACTTAACAATTCAATGATTAAAATTACTTTACCAGATGGTAGTGTTAGAGAGTATGCCCAGGGAGTCACTGGGATGGACATTGCCCTCAGTATCTCGGAAGGTCTTGCCAGAAATGTTTTGGCAGCAAAAGTCAATGGAAAAGTAGTAGATGCGTCTTTGCCTATCAACGAAGACTCGGCTTTTCAGTTGCTCACATGGAATGACACAGACGGAAAACAAACCTTCTGGCACTCATCAGCCCACTTAATGGCCGAAGCAATTGAAGCCCTGTATCCTGGCACTAAGTTTGGGATTGGGCCTGCTATTGACACAGGTTTTTATTACGATATCGACATGGGCGACAAAACATTAAGTTCGGAAGATTTCAAGAAAATCGAAGACAAGATGTTGGAGTTGGCTCGCCAAAAAAATACGTATGAAAGAACGCCTATTTCAAAAGAAGAAGCTATCCAATACTTCACAGAAAAAGGAGATGAATATAAATTAGAATTGCTAGAAGGGCTTGAAGATGGCTCTATTACGTTCTATTCTCAAGGAAACTTCACCGACCTTTGCCGTGGCCCACATATTCCTAATACTGGCTTTGTAAAAGCTGTAAAATTAATGAACGTGGCGGGTGCATATTGGCGTGGCGATATTTCTCGCAAACAAATGACTCGTGTATATGCCGTTACATTCCCAAAACAAAAGGAACTAGACGAATACTTACACTTGTTGGAAGAGGCCAAAAGAAGAGACCACCGCAAGCTAGGTAAAGAACTAGAACTTTTTGCATTCTCTGAAAAAGTAGGTATGGGCTTACCATTGTGGTTGCCAAAAGGAACTATGCTTCGTGAACGCCTAGAAAGTTTCTTGAGAAAGGCACAGGTAAGAGCTGGTTACTCTCCAGTAGTAACACCTCATATTGCATCAAAAGAATTATACGTTACTTCGGGCCATTATGCCAAATATGGCAAAGATTCGTTTCAGCCAATTCACACACCCGACGAAGGTGAAGAGTTTTTCTTGAAACCGATGAACTGCCCTCACCACTGCGAAATTTACAAAGTAAAACCTCGTAGTTACCGTGATTTACCATTGCGTTTGGCCGAATTTGGAACAGTGTATCGCTATGAACAGTCGGGCGAATTGCATGGCCTTACTCGTGTACGTGGCTTTACTCAGGACGATGCCCACATTTTCTGCCGCCCCGACCAAGTAGAAGATGAGTTTATGAAAGTTATCGACCTTGTGATGTACGTGTTCAAAGCATTAGGTTTTGATAACTATTCGGCTCAAATTTCACTTCGTGACCCAGAAAATAAGGAAAAATACATTGGTAAAGACGAAGATTGGGACAAAGCTGAAGCGGCTATTATTCGTTCGGCCGAAGCCAAAGGCTTACCAACAGTAGTAGAGCTAGGCGAAGCTGCCTTCTATGGCCCTAAGCTCGACTTTATGGTAAAAGATGCCTTGGGCAGAAAATGGCAGTTAGGAACAATTCAGGTAGATTACCAATTACCTCAGCGTTTTGAGCTAGAATATACAGGTTCTGACAACCAAAAACATCGTCCAGTGATGATTCACCGTGCTCCATTTGGTTCATTAGAACGCTTTGTTGCAATTTTGATTGAAAATACTGCTGGTAATTTCCCATTATGGCTTTCGCCCGACCAACTGGCGGTATTGCCTATTTCAGAGAAATACGAAGCCTATGCCAACGAAATGTTCTTGCGTTTACAAGAAAATGACTTGCGTGGCTATATCGACCACCGAGACGAAAAAATTGGTCGTAAAATCCGCGATGCAGAAGTTGCCAAGATTCCATTTATGTTGATTGTCGGAGAAAAAGAATCGGCCGAAGGAAAAGTATCTGTCCGTAAAAAAGGAGAAGGCGACTTGGGTATGATGACTATCGAAGAGTTCAGCCAATTAGCACAGGAAGAAATCAATAAAAATCTTGTAAAAATAGGTTAAACCTCAGCAAACCCTTGAAGAGGGAGACATATTAACGTTTTTTTTAAATTTAATCATCTCCTTCTTCTCTGAAATTTGCATTTCATCTATTTTTAATATAGATTTCGGATGTTTTAGGGCAACTATTTTGACTTATAATGAGTTATAATATTAGAAACCCCGACAAATAGGAAAAAGTACAGTATCATTTCAATACAGCTATTGTACAGAGTTGTACAAACTCAAACCTAAATTTCAAACTTTTTAAAACCAATAAATTTTACAATATGGCGTTACGCCCGAATCAATTCAAAGGACCAAAAAGAGAAGAAGAACCTTACAGAATCAACAATCTTATTCGTGGAGTCCAACAAGTTCGTTTAGTTGGTGAAAATGTTGAGCAAGGTATTGTTGACTTCAAGCAAGCACTAGAAACTGCACAACAACAAGGATTAGATTTAGTGGAAATTTCACCCAAAGCTGTTCCACCAGTATGTCGTGTTATTGACTATGCTAAGTTTAAATACGAGCAAAAAAAGAAACAAAAGGAAATTAAAGCCAACGCTGCTAAAACAGTCGTAAAGGAAATCCGTTTCGGCCCTAACACCGATGAGCATGATTTTAATTTTAAATTAAAACACGCTATCAACTTCTTGAAAGAAGGTGCAAAAGTAAAAGCGTATGTTCACTTTGTGGGTCGTGCTATCGTATTTAAAGAAAGAGGTGAAATTCTATTATTGAACTTTGCCAAAGGACTTGAAGAAGTTGGTAAGCCTGATGAAATGCCAAGACTTGAAGGCAAGAGAATGTCGATTATTTTCTCGCCAAAAGCTCCTAAAAAATAAAACTTATAGCCGATTTTATTTCGGATAAATACAAAAAGCTCGTTTGTACCTCAGTGGTAACAAATGAGCTTTTTTACTATAAACCTCAACGAAGCCTCACAAAAGAGACCCAATAAGCCCTCTCTATAAGGTTTATTGGCCTTTTTGCTAAAATTCTTTTTGTCTTCAATACGGTTTGTCATATTTTTTTTGTATTTTTGCGGTCTATTTTACAAAAGCCTGTTCATTCAGCACAAGCCAAATTAAACAGGTTAATACTTTTACATTTTAAACGTTTAACAGCAATGCCAAAAATTAAAACTAAGTCAGGAGCGAAAAAACGCTTCAAAGTGACTGGAACAGGCAAAATTAAGCGTAAGCACGCTTTCCACAGCCACATTCTTACCAAAAAATCAACTAAACGTAAACGTAACTTAGTTCACGATACTTTAGTTAGTCCTGGTGATATGGACAGAGTTACATTGATGTTAGTAATGTAATTCCCCTTTGTTTGAAAAAGGATTTCCTTTTCAAATACTTTTAGTTATTGTTCAACCAGAAACTTGGCATTTGAAGATTTCACTATTGAAACGCCAAATTTCAAAAAACAAACAAGATTATGCCACGTAGCGTCAATCACGTAGCGTCGAGAGCAAGACGTAAAAAAGTGCTTAAATTAGCCAAAGGTTTTTACGGAAGAGGTAAAAACGTTTGGACAGTAGCAAAAAATAAGATCGAGAAAGGTCTTCAATACGCTTACCGTGACCGTAAGGTTAAGAAAAGAGATTTCCGTGCATTGTGGATTCAACGTATCAACGCAGCAGCACGTCAAGAAGGTTTATCTTACTCAGCTTTCATGGGTAAATTGAATAAATCAGGTATTGAATTAAACAGAAAAGTATTGGCTGACTTAGCAATGAACCACCCAGAGGCGTTCAAGGCTGTTTTAGCAAAAGTAAAATAGAACTTAAAAAGACCGAGCTAATCTTAGCTCGGTCTTTTCTTTGATAGATGAAACTTGTACATCACCTTGTATTGCCCGATTGGTGGGCTACCTTTGATAGCAAAGACTACTACGAATCCGAAACATTATCTGTCGAGCAGTTTATTCATTTTTCGATGCCCGAACAAGTAGAAGGTACACTCAACCGCTATTTTGTGGGTACGCCGTCTATTCTGCTATTGCATATTGATGCCGATTTATTAACGGCTCCGCTAGTATTTGAATCAGCTGGAAACCATGGTGTGTTTCCACACCTTTATGGCCGTCTCAACAAGAGTGCTATTATTGGGATTGATGAGCTAAAACCCAATGTTCAGGGATACTTTACCTTTAATACTTCATCATAAATTCACCTAGGTTTACTTCTGTGTCTAAATCCATTTTTTTTCTAAGTCTATACCTTTTCAACTCAACACTACGGTTGGTAATATTGAATAGCTGGGCTATTTCTTTCGTAGAAAGGTTCATTCGCAGATAGGCCGCAAGTTTTAAATCACTAGGCGTTAAGTTGGGATAATGGTCGATAAGTTTTTTGAGGAACTCTTCGTGAACCATATTAAAATTAGATTCAAAAATTTGCCAATCTTGCTCGGTTGAAATATTGCTATCAATCAAATGTAAAATCTGTTTGTAGGCATGTGTACCTCCTCGCCCACCCAGTTCTTTTCTTAAATTATCTACTTCCTGTTTGATTTCTAGCAGTAACTCATTTTTCTTGATAACAACCATAGTCGAATTGGCCAACTCTTCCGATTTTCGGATAATATCTTTTTCTAGTTGCTCATTACGCAGTTGCATGATTTCGTTCTGGCTCAATTCTTCTTGTCGTCGCAAGCGTTTTTCAAGTTTTCGTCTTTCTTTTAATTGCTTCAGCTTGAATCGCTTATCTTGCCAACGATAAAACAGGACATTTAACCCTATAAAAATCAATACATAAACAGCCTTACTCCAATTATTCCAATACCAAGGTGGCAGAATCGTAATTGTTACTGTATTTTCTTGATCATTTTGGTTAGATTTTAGGTGAAAAATATACCTTCCAGGCAATAAATTACTAAATTCTTTTTGTGTGATATACTGAAAAGGTGACCAAATTTTCATGGCATTTTCTAGCCAATAGCTATACTTAACTTTCGTAGTAAAATTAGTTGTACTAAAAACCACATTGATATTATTCTGGTCATAATCCAGTTCTATTTGCTCATTTTGGGGAGGTTTACGGAAAATATGGGCAATAGGGGCATCTAACGACGTTACACTTCGTACAAAGGGCTTAATAGCGTTGGTTGAATATTGGCTCAATTGCCGAATATTGGGCAAATTGGCAAAGCCATCTTCGGTACATACTATTAGCTCGCCAGTAGGTAAAGCCACCACATTTTCATAGCTATCTACCCAGCGATTGTTATTAATAGGAATATCTATGGGTTTGTGACCTATTTTGCCATACTGTAAAGTACCGTCTTTCCGTAAAATATATGCCTCAGAAGCCGAAACAGGAAAGAATTTATGTATTATATCGCCAAAAAGCCATTTCTGTAATGTGTCACTTAGGTTAAAGCGTTGTTTTGCTATATCATAGCTTTGTAATCCTTGGGGTGTTGACACAAGAATCTGGTTTTGGAAAAAAGTTAAATTATTGCCTGCATCCTTAAACTCTGCCTGCTCAAAAACCACCAAAGAAGCCACTTTTTTTAGTGATTTATCCAGCGTTATTTTAGCCAAGCCTATCGATGGTCGATTTACCCAAATATTGCCTTCAGAATCCTCTTCTAACTGTTTAGCCGAACCAGTAAAGCCGTCTAGCACGTGGTCAAAACGCCATTGTCCTGAGGCTGTTTTCTTGTACATACACAATTTAGTATAAGTACCCTGAATCAGCCAGTCGGGGTGATTCCTGAGTTTTTTGATCATCCAGCCCCCTGTAATACTAGATAATTGGGTAGCACGGTCGCCTTCAAGTAAAAAAGTACCATTATTATGCCCACAAAGTAACTGATTGTCGATATAAGCCAAATCCCAAACTTGCCCTTGGGTTTTAGGAACAAGCCTAAAACGGGCATTTTTATCGCTAAGTTTTTTACAAAAAACGCCTTGGTTAGTACCTACATAAAACCAGTCATTGACTGTAGCCACATCATAAACAGTACCAAAATATCCTTCTAAATCACGATAATAGGTTAATGGAGAACTCAAGACTAATAGGTCTATTCCTTTGTCGAGACCCACCCAAACATTCTGGTTTTGGTCTTCAAGCAGACTTAATACGGTATTATTTTGTAGACCATTTTTCTGATTAATATGCCTAATGATATTGCCCTGGGCATCGGTCAAAATAACCCCATTGAGAATCGTACCGAAGAGGTATTGCCCATTTTTCAAGAGAATGCCTCTATTGAGCTGAAAGTGCTGTAAAAATGCGTTTGTTGAGGTATTGAGGCTTTTAAAATTTTGTCCATCGTAAAGGTATAATCCCTTGCTTGCACAAATAAGAAAGTCTTTAGAGCCATGAGGCAACACTACATTGACGGCCTCGTTGGCAAATATCTCACTTCCTTTTATCAGAACAAATTGCTGATGAATAATTTCAAAGATACCTTTCCCTATTACTTGAACTAGCAAACGCTGATGAGCTTCAGATACAAAGAGAATTGTACCGGGATTTTTGAGCCGAGTTACTTTTCCGTTTTCATATATATACAAAAAAGCAAACGATTGAAACATAACCCCATTTTTGTAAGGAATAATATGCCAGATTTCTTCTTTAAAAAACTCCTTTTCTTTGATAAGCTCGGCAATAGAGTGGTACTGTAACAAGCCTTGTGTGTTGGCTTGCCAGTACCCAATACTACCCAATGCCCCAGTATAAATTCTGCCTTGACCATCTACTGCCAACGAACGAACAATCTGCTTTTGGGGTAATTCATACACCTTCCAATTACTTCCATCGTATTCTAATAATCCTTTTGAATTAGCAAAATACATAAAGCCCGTTTGTTGGTCTTGAACTACATCCCAGTTTTGGTAATGAGCACCGTACTGTTGCTTAGTAAAAGAGATTATCTCAGGATTACAAATACTACTAACTGATTGCCCCGCAGCTTCTGAAAGTAAAAATAGGCTAGCCAATATCCACAAATAGAATAATCGCCCTCTCAAATATCGAAATCTCTCCCTAGATGCCAAAAATTGTCCTCGATTCATATCAAAATTGTGTATGACGTAGTTAAAATATGCCTAAACAGTGAAAAAATAAGGTTTTGATGTAGTAATGATGTAGTACAAAATTAGGAAAGCACTTTGATAACACGCTACATTTGCCCTGTAAAATTTTAAATTTTTATAGAAAAAGTAATAATTATTCTATAAAGGTGTTCATTCACAAATGATTGCACTTTTAAGATTTAGTCGAAACAAAATTCAATTACTTCATAAAAACCATGAAAAAATTAATTACCCTTCTTGGAGTTGTTACCTGTAGTTATCTACCTTCACTGGCACAATCTAACCTTGTTACTCCTGTAAAAGAATATACGCTTAATGAAAAAAATGAATACATAGGTACTGTTCAAAAAGCAACATTTGAGTATTTCTGGGACTTTGCTCATCCTGTTTCGGGCATGGCTGCCGAGCGTTCGGCAACACCCAATATTGTAACTTCGGGAGGTACAGGTTTTGGTATTATGAGTATAGTAACTGGTGTACATCGTGGATGGATTACACGCCAAGAAGGTGTTAAACATATTGCTAAAATTGCTAATTTCTTGGGAAAAGCAGAACGCTTTCATGGAGCTTGGTCGCACTGGCTTGATGGCCGAAATGGCAAAATGATACCTTTTGGCGAAAAAGATAACGGGGGCGATTTGGTAGAAACAGCCTACTTAGTCAACGGTCTGCTAATTGCCCGTACCTATTTCAATGGCAACACCGCCGAAGAAAAAGCTCTTCGCCAAAGTATTACTCAGCTCTGGGAAACCGTTGAGTGGGATTGGTACGCTTCTCGTGGCGACAATCATCTATACTGGCACTGGTCGCCCAAATACAACTGGGATATGAATATGCCTATTCGTGGCTATAATGAATGCTTGATTACTTATGTACTAGCCTTATCGTCGCCAACACATGCTATCAAGCCTGAGGTATACCAAAATACTTGGAAAAAAAGTGATTTCTATGAAAATGGTAAAAGCTATTTAGGCTACAAACTATCGGTTGGGTTTCCTTATGGTGGGCCATTGTTTTTTGCACACTATTCATATTTGAGCCTCGACCCTCGTTTGATGCAAGACGAAAAAACCAATTACTGGCAACATAATTTGGCTCAAACACTTATCAACTACAAGCATTGTGTAGAAGAAGCTCCCAAAAACTTTGGTTATTCTCCCGAAAACTGGGGTTTAACCGCTAGCGACGACTATAACTTTTACGATGCCCACTCTCCTACCAATGATAACGGTACGATAAGCCCTACGGCAGCCCTTTCGTCGTTTCCTTATACCCCATTTGAATCATACCAAGCAATGCGGTATATGTATCTTAAAAAAGGAGCGATTTTATTTGGAAAATATGGTTTTTATGACGCTTACAATGCCGAAAAAAATTGGTATTCCAATCAGTATTTGGCCATTGACCAAGGGCCAATTGTAGTTATGATTGAAAACTATCGATCTGGCTTATTGTGGAGTTTGGGCGAAAAAACCAAAGAACTACAAATAGGCTTACAAAAAATGGGAATCCATAAACCCAACTACCCAACAGGGTTCTATATGTACATTCCCGACCCCAAAACCAACGATGTAACGCTAATGACACACCCCGATTCGGGCGATTATGTCCTTGACTTTGCTGTAGCTGGTAACGAACCCATAGAACTAACACTCACCGACCATAATAATAACAAGCAAACATTAATTCCAAAAACCAATTCTTTAAAAGAAATGCAAAAAGTACACTTTAAAACTAAATCGGGAAGATATAAAGCGACAATCACCCAAGGTAATAACCAACACGAAGTATCATTGATTTTAAAGTAGTTTCTTTTTCATTTAACCAATTAGCAAAACTTATGAAACAAAAACCATTTACTATTCCTTCTACAAAACTTAATACGCTCGATGTGTTGAAGTTTTTTAGATACGCATGCTTGGCAGCAATGGTTACAGGGCCAGTTATCACCGAAGCCAAAGTGCCTGCCAATCATACCAAACAGGCTGTGGATACTAAAGTAACAGGAAAGGTTACTGATACAAACGGAGAAGAGGTTCCGGGTGTGGCTGTTCGAGTAAAAAATACCAACAAAGGAACTAATACCGATATTAATGGAGCATTTAGCCTAACTGTAGGCGACAATGCCGTTTTAGTTTTTTCATCGGTAGGATACAAAACGCAAGAAGTTGCTGTTAATGGCAAAAGCGTTATCAATGTGGTATTACAACCCTCTTCGACAGAACTAGAACAAGTAGTTTTTGTAGGTTATGGTACACAACGCAAAATGGATGTAACTGGCTCGGTGGTATCGGTAAAAGGAGAAGACATTTCAAAACAAGCTTCTGTGAATGCCGTGAGTGCTTTACAAGGAAAAGTAGCGGGTGTTCAAATTACCAACTCTGGTTCGCCAGGGGCAGCACCTCAGATTCGGATTCGTGGCTTGGGTACAGTATATGGTAACCCCAACCCTTTGTACGTAGTTGATGGTGTATGGTTTGATGATATTTCATTCTTAAACCCTGCCGATATTGAAACAATGAACGTATTGAAGGATGCTTCGGCTCAATCTATTTATGGTATTCGTGCAGCCAACGGGGTGATTTTGATCACCACTAAAAAAGGAAAAGCCGACCAGTCAAATATTACATACAATGCTTCGTATGGTGTTCAGCGAGTAACCAACCAATTAGAAATGGCCAATGCCAATGAGTTTGCTACTATGGTAAACGAGTTGTCGATTGCCAATGGAGGTAGTCAGTTGTTGACAGCCGCTAATTTTGGAAAAGGTACAGACTGGTATCGTCAGGTATTAAGAAGTGCACCTGTTACCAATCACCAAATTTCGATGTCGGGTGGGTCACAAAAATCTACTTACAACTTCTCGTTGGGGTATTTGAACCAAGCGGGTATTGTCGAGGGCAACGATTATCAGCGTTATACTGCTCGTTTACAAAATGATTACCAAATTTCAAAACACTTGAAAATTGGCTATTCTGCAACGGGTGCGGCCAATACTTCTAATGATATTCCTGAAAGTATTTTCAGACAGTTGTATGCAGCTTCTCCTGTGGTTCCTGTACGTTATGCCGACGGTACTTATGGCGACCCTAGCGACTATAACCTTGGTGATGGTGCTAACTTCAACCCTCAAGTTACTTTAGACTATTACAACAAAAAATCAAAAGGATACCGCCTAACAGGAAATGTCTTTGCTGATTTGAATTTTGCTAAACATTTTACTTTCCATACTAGCCTTGGAGGTGAATTCAGACAAAATGAAATTACAGATTATACACCCGTTTATACTGCTACCCTAAAACAAAGAAGTACAGTTAGTACACTTTCGATGTCGAGAGCAGAAACGAGAAACTGGATTTTAGAAAATACACTAAGCTATGATAATACATTCAACAATGACCATACTGTAAGAGTATTATTGGGTCAATCAGCCCAAAGCTACCGTTCTTATGGCTATACAGCTTCGGCACAAAATGTACCTAATACGTCCGATGGTGATTTATATATCAAGTTGGGAAATGTAGATGGCCGTCAGATTACAGACTACGGCGATTTGAATACGATTGCGTCTTATTTTGGTCGTGTTAACTATTCATTCAAAAACCGTTATATGTTGAATGCCTCGCTTCGTGCTGATGGTTCGTCAAAATTCTTTGGTGACAACCGTTGGGGCTATTTCCCTTCTGTGGGCTTGGGTTGGGTAGTTACAGATGAGCCTTTTATGGAAAATCAATCTACGTTCGACAACCTAAAATTTAGAGCTAGCTGGGGTAAAGTAGGTAATGCGTCTGTTCCTTCTAATATTTCGGTGTTGCGTGTTAACCAAGACCCTAATTTAACAGCCATTTTTGGCGACCAAATATACACAGGTGGTAGTATCAACTCGGTTGTACCTCCTACTACTTATTGGGAACGCAGCGTTGGTACAGACATCGGAGTAGAAATGGCTTTCTTGAAAAACAAATTAACCCTAGAAGCGGATTATTATAACAAGAAAACCGAATTGGCCATTTTTGATATTCCTATTCCTTCGTCAATCGGTACTGGTTCTAGTACTATTACTGGTAATCAAGCCGATATTCAAAATCGTGGATATGAGTTTGCTATTACTTGGAGAAATACCGTTTCAAAAGACTTCTCTTATTCAATCAGTGCCAATGCTGGTATCAATAACAACAAAGTGTTATCGGTAGTAACAGGTAGCAATCCTATTTATGCAGGTGGTAGTGCTTCTACAGGAGGTGCGTTGTCTACTCGTACTATTGTAGGACAGCCTATTGGGCAGTTCTTTGGGTATATTGTTGATGGTATTTTCCAAAATAATACCGAGATTTCATCATCGGCACAGCCAAATGCTAAACCTGGCGATTTCAAATACCGTGACATCAGTGGGCCAAACGGTGTTCCTGACGGTGTAATTACCGACCTCGACAGAGCTCCTATCGGAAATCCAAACCCAAAATATAGCTATGGTATCAATTCCAACTTTATGTACAAAGAATTCGACTTAACACTTGATTTTCAAGGAGTTGCTGGTGTAGATATTTATAATGCCAACCTAGGGTTGCGTTATGGTAACGAAAACTTCACCAAAGATTTTTATAACAACCGTTGGCATGGCGAAGGTACATCAAATACCTACCCTTCTGCTAATATTGGTGGTGGCGACAACTACAAGCCAAACTCATTCTTTGTAGAAAGTGGTGCTTATTTTAGAGTTCGTAACATTCAGTTGGGTTATACTTTGCCAAATGCTCTTACCGATAAATTGCATATCAAAAAACTTAGAGTATTTGCCAATGCTCAAAATGCCTTTAACTTCTTCAAATACAGAGGTTTCTCTCCAGAAGTTTCGGGTGCTTACAAAAACAGCGGCGAAGTGGTAACTGGCACAACTGCTACTATCAACTCGGGTATCGATACGAACGTATATCCATTGTTTGCCACTTATAACTTTGGTTTAAATGTAACTTTCTAAAAACAGAACGAATAAGTAAGTATGTAAAAAGCCTCCCTGTATCAACATAGCTATTTGATTAGCAATACCTTAGATTACAATGGCTTACTTATCTATTATCAATCATTTAGAAAACGACTCAAGCATTATCATGAAAAAAAATATTATTCAATCCTCATTAACAATAGGCAAATATTTACCCTTTGCCCTATTACTTTCTCTGACAAGTTGTAAAGACAGCTTTTTGGATGTTCCACCACAAGGACAACAACCTAGCGAGCAGTTTTGGAAAAATGAAGGCGATGCCACCAAAGCCGTCAATGCTATGTATGCCAACCTACGTTCATGGAACAACACAGCTTTTGCTCCAATGGCTGTTGAGAGTATAGCCTCGGACGATACCGAAAAAGGTAGTAGCCCTAGTGATGCCACTTTTTTCAATAAATTTGACACTTTCACTGCTAGTGCTTCTGAAGGACAAATCGGCGATTTCTGGAAAGGACAATACCAGTCTATCAATTACGCCAACCAAGTAATTGATAATATTCCAGCTATTAGCATGGACGAAAATCTTAAAACACGCTATATCGCCGAAGCTAAATTTATTCGTGCTTATTGTTACTTCCGCTTAGTACGTGCATTTGGTGATGTTCCTTTGCGTTTATCGTTGGCTCAGGATGCAGCAGCCTATAACTTACCAAGAAGTCCAAAAGCTGAAGTATGGGCGGCTATCGAAAAAGATTTGAAAGATGCAGCCAGTATTTTGCCTCAAACTTATGGTGCTACCGATATTGGACGTGCTACCAAAGGAGCAGCCCTAGCTTTGAATGCCAAAGTGGCCATGTACCAGAAAAAATGGAGCGAAGTAGTGGCATTGACCAAACAAGTAATGGGAATGGGCTATTCGTTGTTTCCAAACTACGAGCAAATGTTTAGAATTCCTAACGAAAACTGTTCAGAATCTATCTTCGAGATTCAGTGTAAATTGATTCTTGGCAATGCTGCCGCTTCTAACTCACAATACTCGCAAGTACAAGGCGTAAGAGGCTCGCAAGGCGGTGGCTGGGGCTTCCATGTACCTACACAAGACCTCGTTAATGAATTTGAGGAAGGAGACCCTCGCAAAGATGCCACTATTATTTTTAGAGGTGAAATTACCCCTCAAGGCGATGTGATTCCTGCTACTGGCGACAACCCTATGTACAATCAAAAATCGTATGTGCCATTCTCTTTGTTTATTTCGGGCTACAACGAAGGTGCCGACCAAAATATCCGTGTGATTCGCTATGCTGAAGTATTATTGATGAATGCCGAAGCTAATAACGAATTAGGTAATACTGCCGACGCTTTGGCTTCTTTAGAAATGGTACGTGCTAGAGCTCGTCAAGGTAATAATGCTATTTTACCAAAAGTAACTACTACCGACCAAGCCCTATTGCGTAAAGCTATTTACCACGAAAGAAGAGTAGAATTAGCCATGGAATTTGACCGTTTCTTCGACGTAATTCGCCAAGGAAGAGGTGCTGAAGTATTTGGCAAAAAAGGCTTCAAAACTGGCGTAAGTGAAGTTTGGCCTATCCCTCAAAACGAAATCGACTTGAGTGCTGGAGTTTTAAAACAAAATACAGGATACTAAAAGTGATATGTTGTGAGGAGTGAATTATTGAGTTCTCAAAAACTTGGATTGTCCTTATTGGAGTTCCCAAAATCAAGTTTCACTGAAACACTATCACTCACTCACAACTCACTTAATTATAAAGAATTATCCCCCAAAAAGAGCCTTATGAAAATTTTCAAAAATAAATTGTTGGTAGCGGGACTGTTGGGTTCATCGCTATGTTTATCGTCGTGTTACGAAAAGTTTGACGCATCTAGTTATGCTCCAGCCGTATCTATCGGAGGCTTTACGAGTACTACCGAAATTTCGCCTAGCAATCTTGTGGGGTACTGGTCGTTCGACAATAATTATGCTGATGCTGTTTCTAAAACGGCTGGCGAAAATACAGGAACTACCTTTGCCAATGGTATCAAAGGAGCGTCAATCGTAGGCTCTGACAACAAATACGTAGTAAGCAATGTTAGTAATGCAGTTCAAAACCTAACAAGCTTTACCGTAACATCGTGGGTTAATACCAAGAAAAATGACAAAGGAATTGTTGGTTTATTGGACATCGCCAATCCTGATTCTTTCTGGGGAAATTTAACAATTTTCTTGGAAAACGGTGCTACTGATACCAAAGGCTTACTCAAAATCCATGTGAATAACAATGGAAAAGATGCTTGGTTGGGCAATTATGACCTTAACAATTTCTGGAATACTTGGACAAATATTGCGGTTTCTTACGACGAAACAACGTCTACGTTTAAAGTATTTGTGAATGGCAATAAAATTGCTACTCAGGTAGTAGCTGGTTTTGGAGCATTAAAATTCCAGAAACCTACCAAAATGGTTTTTGGAACAGTTCAGTTCCAAACTTCTCCAAGTTTGAATGGTGGAGAAAAACAAAGTTGGGCAAGCTACCTCAATGGGCAGCTCGACGAAGTGAGAATTTATAACAAAGCCCTCAACGAAAACGAAGTCAATGCTTTAGTAAAGCTTGAAGGCCGAGGAAAATAAACCTCCTGAGCAACTAGGTTTTGGATGATTTATTGTAGACATTCATTGCCTAGTTGCTTTATTTTTACGTATTGCTCACACAAAGCTATTCAAACCGACTAAAACCTTCCAAAATACAAAGTTCTGATATTCAGACAAAACCTATGTAGTACATAGTTACCTAAAAATCAGATACAGACTGTTTGGCATAAATTTCAAATACTCAGAAATATCAGTCAACCCGCTTTATCTAACAAGCAAGCTATTCCATTTTATATCATGAAAAAATCCCCCTTCATCAACATACTATGGCTGATTATTTTGCTTTTTTCTTGTAAAAAAGATGAGCCTAATAACCCTATAGTACCCCCAGCACCATCTTCATTTAGTTTTAATACGCTAAAAGTTGATGGTGTTTTTAATGGATTTGACTATAAAAATACCAGTACCTCTCCTATTATCAAATTATCGTTTGCAGCCGTAATTGACAAAAATAGCATTGCCAACGGCATCTCTTTCCGAAATACCAGTGGTTTGACGATTCCATATAGTACCAGTTTTGAACAAAACGACAGTACCCTTGTAATTCAACCAAGCCAACCACTCGACTACCTTACCAAATATACCATAGCCGTTAATAATAGCTTACTTTCTAACAAAGGCGGAAAATTACTTTCAGAATTTAGTATCAGTCTTACTACCAATATTGATATAAAAGACAAATTTACTCGTATTTCAGACGAGCAACTACTCGACAAAGTACAACAACAAACTTTCAAATACTTCTGGGATTTTGGTCATCCTGTTTCGGGGCTTGCCCGTGAGCGTAATACTTCAGGCGACATTGTAACCTCGGGTGGTTCTGGATTTGGTATTATGGCCTTGATTGTTGGTATTGAACGCAATTTCATTTCTCGTCAAGAAGGACTCAGCCGACTCAACACAATGGTAGATTTTCTGCAAAATAAAGCACAACGCTATCATGGGGCATTTCCCCACTGGCTAAATGGAGCAACAGGCCAAACCATTGCTTTTAGTACAAAAGACAATGGTGCCGACCTTGTCGAAACCTCCTACCTAATACAAGGCTTGCTGACTGCTCGGCAATATTTTAACCAAAATACTACCACAGAAAATAACCTACGAAACCGTATCAACCAAATTTGGCAAGATGTAGAATGGGACTGGTTTACCCAAAACAACCAAGAGGTTTTGTACTGGCACTGGTCACCCACTTATAACTGGGACATGAACATGAAAATTGCAGGCTGGAACGAATCCTTAATTACATATCTCTTGGCAGCCGCATCGCCTTCTCATACTATTAGTAAAGCTGTTTATGACAAAGGTTGGGCTAGAAATGGACAAATGGCCAACAATACTAGTTATTATGGCATCAAGCTTCCGCTGGGGCCTACTTTGGGTGGTCCTATGTTTTTTGCACACTATTCTTTTTTAGGAATCAACCCCAACGGCCTGTCTGACCAATATGCCAATTATGGCGAACAAAATAAAGCACATGCCCTTATCAATTATAATTATTGTAAGGCCAATCCTAAGCAATATGCTTTTTATGGCGAAAATTGCTGGGGACTCACAGCCAGCGATAACGAAAATGGCTATGCTGCCCACGAGCCTACCAACGACCTAGGTGTGATTAGTCCAACGGCAGCACTGGCTTCTTTTCCCTACACACCTAACGAATCAATGAAAGCCCTACACTTTTTTTACTATACCCTTGGCGACAAAATCTGGAAAGAATATGGCTTTGTCGATGCCTTCAATATGAATAAACTTTGGTTTGCTAATTCTTTTTTGGCAATAGACCAAGGCCCTATCATTATCATGATTGAAAACCATCGTACCCAACTACTTTGGAAACTTTTTATGTCTGCACCTGAAGTACAAAATGGCCTCTCTAAACTTTCATTTAAAACGATGTAACGTTTTAAATGAAAAGCAAAAATATCTATATTCATACAAAATGCCGTGATTTCGGCAAAAGCACACAAACCGACACCATTAACTTGGGTCGGTTTTTTTTATCATAAAACTATTTAGTAGAAATACGAAATATCGAAAAGTAATTGCAATTTAAAAAATTGATTATCAAGCAATTATTCATACAAAAACTTTAGCTAGACTTGCATTACTATTTATTGTTTCAATTTGATACAATATTTTTTCAAATATAGATAATGTTGCATTTAACAAGTATATATTTGTACTAAAAAACCATTTCTATGAAAAAAATCGCAACCTTGTTACTCAGCTTGCTATCGATGATAGCTACAGCACAACAAATCAAAATGGATAAATTGTTATATGGCGTTGCTTATTACGATGAATATATGCCCTATGACCGTCTGGACAAAGATATTGCTATGATGAAAGCTACAGGTATCAATGTGGTCAGAATAGCTGAGTCGACATGGGGAACAATGGAAACCCAAGAAGGCGTTTTTGACTTTTCGCATATCGACCGTGTACTCGATGCCATGCACAAAGCCCATATCAAAGTAATCGTAGGAACACCCACTTATGCCATACCAACTTGGCTTGTAAAAAAGTATCCAGACATATTGGCTATTACAAAATTGGGACAAAACCAGTATGGTGCTCGTCAAAATATGGATATTGCCAATATACATTTTAGAGAGGCTGCCGAGCGGATGATTCGTAAAATGATGGAGCATATCAAAAACCACCCTGCTATTATTGGCTATCAGGTCGACAACGAAACCAAAGCCTATAATACGGCTGGCCCTAATGTTCAGAAGCTATTTGTAGCGTATTGTCAACAAAAATTCAAAACACTCGATGCCCTCAACAAAGCTTTTGGGCTCGACTATTGGAGCAATCGCATTAATACATGGGATGATTTCCCGTCTACCATCGGCACCATCAACGCCAGTCTGGCGGCAGAGTTTGCCAAATTTCAGCGCAAATTAGTAACTGATTACTTGGCTTGGCAAACGGCCTTAGTTAATGAATACAAACGCCCTGAGCAATTTGTCACCCAAAATTTCGACTTAGAATGGCGAGGGTTCTCGTATGGAATTCAGCCCGATGTTGACCATTTTGCTTCATCAAAGGCTTTGGATATTGCTGGTATTGATATTTATCACCCTACACAAGATGCCCTAACGGGTATTGAAATAGCCTTTGGAGGCGACATAACCCGCTCGATGAAAGCAGGAAAAGGCTATTTGGTACTCGAAACCGAAGCACAGGGTTTTCCTCAATGGGTGCCTTATCCAAACCAATTGCGTTTACAAGCCTTTAGTCATTTGGCCTCAGGAGCCAACATGGTCGAATATTGGCATTGGTATTCTATTCATAATGCCATAGAAACTTACTGGAAAGGTTTGCTGAGCCACGACTTTGAACCCAATCCTACTTATTTAGAAGCCCAAACCATAGGCCGTGATTTTGAAAAACTTAGTCCCAAACTCATCAATCTCAAAAAGCAGAATAAAGTAGCGTTTCTATTTAGTAACGAAGCCCTTACAGCTTTTAATGCCTTTAGTTTTGGCTGGGGAGCTAAAGAAAACTACAACGATATTCTCAGACCAATGTACGATGCACTCTATAAAATGAATGTCGAAGTTGATTTTGTAGACCCTTCTAGTACCAATATCGAGCAATACAAAGTGTTGGTTGTACCCGTTTTATATGCGGCTTCTAATCAGCTATTAGAGCGACTCAATCTGTTTGTGAAAAATGGAGGACATATTGTTTATACCTTTAAAAGTGGGTTTTCCGACGAAAACGTTAAAGTTAGGAGCAGTATACAACCCGGTATTATCAACGAAGCCTGTGGTATTCAGTATAGCCAATTTACTATTCCTCAGCAGGTATCGCTCAATACTACTACATACCAAGTACCCAACGACCAAAAGCAGGTAAATACATGGATGGAGCTTATTACACCCACGACTGCCCAAGTAATGGCATCGTATAATCATCCTGTTTGGGGCAAATACGCCGCTATTACCCAAAATCAATATGGCAAAGGTTTGGCTACTTATATTGGCTGTATGACCAGCCGAGCTATTACCGAAAAAATCTTGGAGGATGTTATAACAAAAGCAGGACTTTGGGGAATCGAACAAAGCTTACATTTTCCCTTAATTATTAAATCTGGACAGAATCAAGAAGGAAAAACGGTTCGATATATTTTTAATTATTCAGGAGAAAAACAAAACATCAAATTTCCATTCAACAAAGCCAAAGACCTTTTGTCGGGAAAAGTACTTATCAAAAATCAGGGTGTCGAGCTAGAGGCATGGCATAGCTTGATTCTGGAAGAAGAATGATTTTTTTGTTAATAGTCTTATAATTTTATAACAAAACAGGTCAAACTGTATTCATCCATCGAGACGATTTTTAACAGTTGCCCTCCAAGAATCACCCAAAACAATTTCTTTAGCCATAAAAACATGACCATTTATAATAGAGACCTCTTGTTTATTGGAAAAAAGGCACACAACTGTTAGGTATTTATTGACTATTAAACAAGGCGGTCGAAAAACTCATTTCGACCGCCTTGTTTGTTCTAAAAATTCGGGATGGCTTATGTTTTTATTGTTCAACACAGAGCTTTAAAGCTCTGTAGATATATTATTCTGGAATAATCTGAATAATACGGCCGGGGTTTTCAACAGAAATATAGATATTGCCATCGGGTCCTTGTTTTACGTTACGAACACGACCGATATTTTCAAACATTTTATGTTCTTTTCCGATTTTATTACCATTCACTTCCAAGCGACTCAAATACTGATATGCCAAGCCCCCTACAAGCAAATTACCTTTCCAAGCCTTAAATTTGTCGCTAGTAATAAAGGCAATTCCACACGTACCAATCGATGGCGTGTATTGATGAATTGGAGCAACAGTACCTTCCAAAATTGGATTTTTGGCAATCGTTTTTCCATCGTAGTTAATCCCATACGAAACCAAAGGCCAGCCATAATTTTTACCTTTTTGAATAATATTTACTTCATCGCCGCCACGAGGGCCATGCTCGGCCTCCCACATTTCTTTGGTAGTAGGATTAAAAATCAAGCCTTGTGGATTGCGATGACCATACGAATAAATAGTACTTGGAGCTGTATTTCCTTCCAAAATTGGGTTATCGCTTGGTACTTGCCCGCTGTCGGTCATACGGTGTACTTTTCCCCAAGCTACTTTGGTATTTTGAGCATTTTTATTGGCCGAGCCTTCGCCTCCATAACTGGTAGAACCACCCTCTCCTACAGATAAATACAAAAAGCCTTTATCGTCAAAATCAATACGACTACCATTGTGTCCGTACCAAGTATTGCTAGCTTCTGTCGTAAAAACAGTTTCAAGGTTGGTCAAGGCATTACCTTGTAGCTTAAAACGAACCAAATTGAGCTGCGTAGCTTTTCCAGCCCCCAAGCTATTGAACGAGGCATAAATCCATCCATTGCTGGCATAGTTGGGGTGTACCCGAATATCTAACAAGCCTCCTTGCCCATCAGAAAAGATGTTGTTCGGTACGCCCGACAACTCTGTTACTTTACCACCACTAAAGCGGTAAATTTTACCTTTTTTCTCTGTAAACAACAAGTCCCCATTGGGTAAAAAATCCATCCCCCAAATAATCTCTTGGTTGGTCAACAAGATATTAGTTTTGATTTTGGGTTCATCGCTGGGTGCTATTACTTCTACAGTAGCTTTGGTGGTATTATCTTGTTTGCACGAAGTTGAGGGCAATACGGCCATCATCGAAAAGCAGGCAAAACCTAAAAAGGTATTTTTCATAATATGAGGATAGTTTAGTAAAAATGGACTGAATATTAATGCGTAAATTCAAACGACGACACTGGCTTACAAATTGAATCTTTTCCCTTGTTGGGGAAATATCAGCTTCAATCCCAGTGGATTATTTTGTTTGAGTTGCTGTATAATTTTTTTCTCGCTACTTAGCGGAGGCTTGATATGTGTTACTATGATATTCAAGCCTTTTACAGCCTCTTTCCCTGCCAAGTCGGCCAATACTTGCATTTCTTGCATCAACCAGTTGGGAGTTAAGTGGCCAAAAAGCAATTTGTCGGGCTGTTCGTTTGGAAAAGATACTTCAATAAAGATACCCTTGAGCTGCTTAGATTGAATCAGTGGGGCTATGTTTTTCCAAAGATTTTGGAGGTTATGCCCTTTTTCCAAAGCATCGGGGCCGGTATCGCCTAAATACAAAGCATAGCTATCTTGACTTTTTACCAAAAATGCTGTACTCTGATAAGGGTGTATATGACTTAATGTAAACGCTTTAACGGTCATTTCAGTATTGGTTACTGGAATTTCTCGTTCGGGAATTAAGGTTTCAAAATGGTATTTTTTCAAGGGAAAACCTACGCCCGAATCGCCAAAGTTGACCCATGTTTTATCATTAAAATAATGATTTTGCATCATAGTCATACAGTCTTGGGTAGCGTAAACAGTCTTGGCCGAATCGCCAGGCGAATTGATAATTAGCCCCGAAACGTGGTCGAGATGAGCATGCGAAATAAAATACCCTTTGATATACTGTCGCAAGGCCTGTGGGGCAGTTATTTTAAAGGTTTTTTGAGCAACAGCTTTTTCGAGGCCTGCGTAAATCGTACCCGCATCTAAGGCGATATATTGTGTAGTACCCGTAGGTGCAAGCAAATACGACGATAAATTACGCTCGTCGGTACCGCCTTTTACTCCCAAAGGCACAACCTCAAAGCTTGGCGTTTGAGCCAGCAATGCCATACTCGACAAGGTAAGGGCAATCGTGTTGATGATTTTCTTTGATAACATAATCATGAATAATAATGTGTACAGATGATTGACAATGAGATGTTGGATAGCGTTGGGCTTATTCTTCTTTTCAATGAAGCCTAATTCTATTTTAATCATATTCCTATACCTCAAGTTCCCCTTCAGGTATAGTATTTGTCATTTTGTACACTTCTAATAATAATACTTTGGTTGCTTTGGGCAACAAAGAGTCTATTTAATAATACCCCAAAAGTACGTCATTTCAAATTCTGACTTACCCTGAATGGCAAATTTTCGCCCAATAACCCAAAACAGCCTAGCAAATGATTTTGAAAGAATACCCAAACGCCCTTTTTCCTATAAAACCATCCTGCAAGCATTGGAAGTATCAAAATAGCTTAGTATTGTATTTTCCACTGAATGTAGAATAGTTTATAAAAACTTTACTCAAAAAACTGTATCTATTGTGTTGATAAACCCAATACCAATTGGCTGTTTATTTTCTTGGCTAAGTCCTTGTTTTTGTTCTAGTTACTTGTATCTTATTCTTGGCAAACGATAAAGTTACGTACCAAAGTACCAAACCATAAGTTATGGGCTGTACAATAGCTTATTTTATACTTTTCCAAGAAATCAAGATTATTCCATTATCTGCTATAAGTTGGAATACTTTTTGTACGAATTCAACTAAAATTCTTTTATTCCTACCTAAGTAAGTATTCATAACGATTTATCAAAGAGTAATTTTTATCATTTATTTTCTATAATTGGTTAAAAATATTTCTCATTCGACACTATTCTGGCAAAAGTTTCTATATTTGACATTAGGATTATTTGCCCTAACTATTATTATGATTTTACTGAATTATTCCAAATCATTTTCCTTATGTTCACAAAATTATTAAACAAGGTTTTGAGCTTGATTGTATTGTTGCGTCATGGTAAACTTACTCCCGATGTAAGGTACTATTACCGCCATACGTATATGTGTAAATTGACCCAAATTCAATACTATTTTAAAGACTATTGGATAAAAAAGCCTTATAAGGAAATTGTATTTGATGGCGAATTTGCTCCAGAATTGGAATTTACCCTTCCATTTGCCTACTGGCATTATAAAAATGGTACATTAAAAAGCACCAAAGGGGCATTGTACACCAAAGAAATGTACTTTTTTTCGCCTAATCATGAAGAAGTTTTTGATGTAAGAACCAACGAAGGGAATTATAATTTTGAGTTGCCTAGGGTTTTGTACAGCCAAGATTATAACATGGACAAATGGCTGAAAGTACCTTTTAAGGAACATTTTAAAAACGATATTTATGTTTTTGAGAAACCTATGCTCATGATTGCCAATCGTTACAACATGGAATGGGGCGGCCCTCCTATTAGCTTTTATAGCATCGAGGACCTCGACTTTATGATTAGCCAACTCAAAAATGACTATAGTATTGTGTATAATCGCCCAAGACCCCAAAATATCACCAACGATACCAGCGATATTTATGAGCTAAACGACTACGAATGGCTTGCTAAAACACATCCAGAAGTAATATTAATGGAAGATTTGTACAAAGAAAATAAAGCTAATGCTCGCAATTACAACCACTTTCAGCTACTGGTTTATGCCAATTGCGAACACTTTATTTCTATTCACGGAGGTACGGCGGCTTTGGCGAGTTGTTTTGAAGGCACTAATATTATTCTCTCAAAAAAAGGCCCCGAGCATCATTTTGGCTGTTTCCAAAAGCTATTCCCGATGTTGTCGGGGGCTACTATTTATCATGCTAAAACCAATGAAGAAGCCCGCAATTTTGTACTTCAACATTACGTAAAAAAGTAATACTATATGGCTAATAACTACTGGCTCAAGTCTGGTTTTCTGAATATTTTACAAAGCCTTACAGGGGTACTATTTGGCTTTGGAGGGTTTTATATGTTGGTAAGGATACTCGACAAAAACCATTTTGGAGCCTGGACGCTCTTCATGACTACCATTTCTATCTTGGAAGTAATGAGAAATGGCCTTACAGGCAATGCCTTGGTCAAGTTTCTTTCGGGAGCAAGCCCCGAAGAACACCCCAAAATTATTACGGCATCGGCTACTATTAGTGCTTCATTAACGGGGCTTTGTGTGATTCTCAATTTTGTTTTTGCTCATCAGCTCAGTATTCTCTGGAAAACACCCGAATTGGAGCTGATGTTTTATGTCCACAATATCACCTTTATTTTGTCGGGAATATTAGCGTTGTTCAATAGTGTAGAACAGGCTCATTTACAATTCAGTGGGGTATTTATGACCTCTTTTATCAGACAGGCTATCTTGTTTGGCTATATTGTGGTATGTTATACACTCAACTACGCCACACCACTCATGTACTTGGTATATGCCCAAATTGCAGGAATTGCCGTAAGTACCATAATGGGCTATATTTATGCTCGTAAACATTTGGTTTATGAGCGAAAACTTTTCCCTGAGTGGATAAAAAAGCTATTTAATTTTGGCAAATATACCTTCGGTACATCGGTAAGCTCTATTTTGTCGGGAACAATCGACCAAATGATGTTGGGGGCAATGCTTTCGCCAGTGGCTTCGGGGGCATTTAATGTAGCTGTCAGAATCACCAATCTTATCGAAATTCCTACAGGGGCGATTGCCAATATAGTATTTCCGCAAAGTGCCAAACGTATAGAAACTCATGGCCTCGATGGCGTACGTTATTTGTATGAAAAGTCGGTTGGAACGATATTGGCCTTGGTTATTCCTGCAATTATTTTTCTCTATGCGTTTTCAGGCTTTATTGTCAATATTATTGCAGGTGGCAAATACGAAGACTCTATTCCACTACTAAAAATCACATTGCTGTATTGTATTTTTGTGCCTTTTGGTCGTCAATTTGGTATTATTATAGATTCTATCGGCAAAACCCGCCTCACTTTTTCGGTGGTATTACTTACGGCCTCAATTAATATCGGAATGAACTATTTTCTTATTGGTTCTCAGGGTGTTATGGGTGCTGCTCATGCCACCTTGTACTCCAATATTATTGGTTTCATTATTGGTCAGTTTATTCTGTATAAAGAACTTAAAGTAAACGTTTTCCATCCGTTTATTTACGCTTTTCGGTTCTATCCCGAATTTTACCAACAACATGTAAAACCTCGAATTTTCAAAAATCGTTAATCAAGTTTTTACAAGTAATAGCAGTTGCGGACGATGTCAAATGTAAAAGCTTTATTCCTCTTTTCTCAAAGAAGAATAAAGCTTTTTTCATCATCAAAAAACCAAATTCAATGTATCAAGTTTAATAAACTCCTCAAAACCAAGCTTGTATAGCATTATACCACCTCATCAAAACACCTGTATGTCAAATACTTACAATGAAGCAATCAAAGTATCACTAGCCTTTTTCTATCACAAATTATCGAATACTTTTGTCTTGTTTGTTAAGCTGGCTAATTAGCAACTGGTGAGGTAAAATAGTACAGGCTACCAACAAATATAAAATTGGAATAGGGTTCATACTTTTGGCATAACTTGCCCAAAAATAGGCATATCCCAAAGTCAAAAATACAGCTACTAATGTAAGAGGCATAATATGCAACCACAGTTGAAAGGCTGTCAGAATACTTCTTCCCTGAGGCAAAAAATAACGATGAGCATCGGAAAAAGCATTGACCGCATGCCAACCTCCAAAATATAAGCCTATGGCAGGTAATAGTGGCAACCATGCCGAAATTACCAAAATAGAAATTAAGAATACTACTTTCTTCAACTCCAATGGCATCTCAAACTTCCACTGTACTAACAACAACAACAAAGTAAGCATAACCCCCAAAGTTGTAATAATGGTATTGCTATAGGCATTGAGCAATAGCCATATTTGCATCATAAAGTAGTCTTGTTTAGTAATGCTTGCCCATAATATACTTGCTTGTGAGCCATGCAATAAAAACAGCCACGAAACAATAAACAACCCATAAACAAACCGTGTCCAAGTCCACAAAATATTGTTGGCAGGAACATTTTTCAGGTCGGATTCACCAATATGCCATGCTGTTAGCAACAAAAACAATATAATACTCAGTGTCGGAACAAAATACCATAAGGTACTTAGCAAAGCAATCGAAATAATATATCTTATATAAAATAGTATCTTATTAAAAGGTTTTCCTGCACGTCGCTGATGCTCTTGCTCTAGCCAGATGTCCATAACACGATGCGGAATGCCTATAAAAAATACAAACCCAAATGCAAAAAAAATCTGTATCCAAACAGTCAATTCTCCTTTTATTTCCTGAAAAATCAATAAAATGATTCCCAAAACAATTGTTACAATCATAGGATTGTAAGCAATACCTTTCAACAATTTAGTCACTTCTAGTTCTGTTTCAAATGTAATGATTACTATTTTTCTTTGGCAAAGGTACAACTTGATATGAGAGTACAAAATAATTAATGATACCTAAATAAAACATATATTGTACCTCAACATACAACGCCCTAAACGATTTGGCCTTTTGTTACTCATCAAATGGAAATTTGTCTTGCTTTTCCAGACAAATTTCCATTTCTTTACATCAAATAAACTTTTATAGTCATGGCAAGAGACGACATTTCGAGCATTTACCAAAAGTATGCTCCTCAAATAAAAAATAATACAGCCATTGTACTAAGTGCTCGCAATGGCCTGAATGCCAATGCCTTTTACGATATTTTCATATTGTCTGGTTTCAAAAAAGAACAATTGGCCGAGCTTTTTCATACCTCTACCAAAACGATACAACGCTACACTCAGTCAAATGCCAATCTTGATGTTGTAAGTAGCGAGCATGCCCTTAAACTGATCGCCCTTTACCAAAAAGGTACTGAAATTTTTGGCAATATTGAGGCTTTCCGCAATTGGGTTAATAAGCCTGCTTATGGATTAGGCTGGCAAATACCTTACGACTTGATGCAAACTTCTGGAGGTATCGAACTTATCATGGAAGAATTAATTAGAATCGAATACGGAGATTTAGCCTAGTTACGCATGCAAGTTTATCGAATTACATTGGCCCAATGGGCCGATAGCCTGTACGCTTCGGGCAATGCTGCCCGCTGGAATAGCAAAGGACAACTTGTGATTTATACGGCTTCGAGTAGGGCTTTGGCTTGCCTCGAAAACGTTGTGCATCGTTCTGGCGAAGGGCTTCAGCAAGTATTTAAAGTAATGCTTATCGACGTTCCCGAATCGTTGGGTATTCTAGAAATTAGCCCCGAAGAACTCCCTCTTGGCTGGAACAAAAGCACAATGGATGGCTACGAAATATGCCAACACATTGGTAATGAATGGCTTAATCAAAATCAATTTCCTTTATTGAAAGTACCCTCGGCTATTATTCCTAAAGAATACAATTTTCTTATTAATGTTCGTCACCCCGACTTCAGGCATATTACTTTACTCGGACAAGAAGATTTTGAGTTTGACAATCGAATCAAGTAATATTTTTTTCCCCATTCTCTTGCTTTTTTCTCCTAGGCATTTTTACTTTGTGCCATATTTAACCAAATGGTTAAACTATTTGATAAAAATGATAGCAGAAATTAGCACAGAGGAGAAGATTCTAATAGCAGCCAAAAAAATATTCTTAAAAAAAGGTTGGGACGGAGCACGAATGCAAGACATTGCAGACGAAGCTGGTATCAATAAAGCTTTACTTCATTATTATTTCAGAAATAAAGAGAAACTTTTCACCAATGTATTCTCAGGATTTATTGGCAAACTTGTACCCAATATCAATAAAATCATTGATTCCGAGGCTCACTTGTTTCAAAAAATCGAGGCAATTATAGAAGCTTATATCAACTTTTTAATGGAAAATCCTGAGATACCACTATTTGTTGCCAACGAGTTATCGAAAAACCCAGATTTGATCATAGGTGTAATCCAAAAAAATGGAGAAGTTCCTTTATTCAAAAGTCTGGCTTTGGAAATTATGCAGGCCATTGAAAAGGGCGAAATTAGGCCAATAACGCCTATTCACCTGCTTATCAATATTGTTTCGATGTGCGTGTTTCCGTTTATAGGAAAACCCATTATCCAAAATATATTGGTAGATATTCCAGATGCCTTGTTTCAGGAATTACTCCTACAACGTAAAAAAGAAGTTTACCAAACTATCATACTTTCATTGACCAATACAAGTGGCCTTAATAAATAAGTAACTTACTATTAATCAATTGCTTGCTTAATTATTTAGGCTTGCTAAATTTTTACCCAAAAATTAACCAAATAGTTAAATCAAATAGTTAAAAAAATGAGAAAAGTCATTTTATTTCTAATACTTGTTCATAGTTGGCAAATATATGGGCAACAAAACTATACATTGGAAGAATGCTATCGGCTAGCCAAACAAAATTATCCTTTAGCTCGGCAAAGAGGGTATCTCAACAGCATTCTAACCAAGCAACTCCACAACCTCCAAACCAACAAAAAACCTCAGGTTGAGCTGATAGGTCAGGCCACCTACCAGTCGGATGTAACGAGTATTCCCATCAAACTACCCAATAGTGAGATTCAGCAAATAGCCAAAGACCAATACAAGCTATATGCCGAAATCAAACAGAATATCTTTGATGGTGGAATAACAGAAGCCCAAAAAGCAGTACAAATAGCCAATACAAAAGTAGATGAACAAAAAATTGAAGTAGAGCTCGACAAGCTCAAAGAACGCATTAACCAACTCTATTTCAGTATTTTACTCGCTAAAAATCAATGGAAAATCACACAAGATATTCAGAATGAGTTACAAGCTAAAATTAGTAAAGTACAAGCGGGAATTCAGAATGGTGTAAGTATTACCAGCACGCTGAACACTTTACAGGTGGAATTGTTGAAAACCGAGCAAAAAGTTATCGAAATTCTTGCTGCCGAAAAATCGGCACGTGAGTCGCTAGGACTATTACTAAATCAAGACATGGCCAATGCTCAGTTACAAAGCCCCATTTATCCACAAGCTTCGTCCGAATCGGTTTTTAAACGCCCTGAATTAACCTTATTTTCATTGCAAAAAGAGGCTATCGACCAACAAAATTTACAATTAAAGGCCAAGTATTTGCCCAAAGTTGGGCTTTTCCTACAAACAGGCTTGGGGCGGCCAGCCCTTAATTTTTTAGACAATAGTTTTACAGGCTATTACCTTGGCGGGCTTCGTGTAAACTGGTCGTTAAGTGGATTTTATACACACAAAAACGAAAAAGCTATCTTGTCTATATCACAGCAAAGTATTGATATTCAGAAAGATATATTCTTACTTAACAATAACATAGCCCTAAAACAAGCTACTAGCGAAATCGAAAAGCTAACAAGTATTATTCAAAAAGATAAACAAATGATAGCTTTAAGAGAGAAAATCAAGCAAACATCGAGTATCCAGCTTGATAACGGAACAATTACAGCAAGTGATTTTATCAGCGACCTTACTGCCGAAAATCAAGCCAAAGAAAATAAACTCTTGCACGAAATTCAGCTATTACTTGCCAAAACCAACTATCAAACCATTTTGGGTCAGTAACATAAAAACCAACGACATCATCATGAAAAAGCATATTATTGTCATTTCTTTTGCTTGTAGCCTTATTTCCTGTCAAAAAAACACAGACCAATCTGACGCATCGGGTACTTTTGAGGCCAACGAAACCATTATTTCTTCGGAAATAGGCGGTAAAATCCTGACACTCAATATCAATGAAGGCGATACACTAGCAGCAGGACAAAAAGTGGGTCAAATCGATATGCTCAATTTGACTATTCAGAAAGAACAAATCGAGTCAAGTATTGAGAGTTTGCCCCAAAAATTTAACGACCCAACGGCCCCAATAAAAGTATTAGAAAACCAAATAGACGTACAAAAGGAACAGTTACGTATTTTGGAGAAAGAACACAGAAGAATCACCAACCTTGTTAAGTCGGAAGCTGCCCCTAGCAAGCAACTCGATGATATAGAAGGACAAATAGCACTAGTAAAAAAACAAATACAGGTATTGTCGAGCCAAATTACGGCTCAAAAAACCCAAGTTGCTTTACAAAATAGAGGCATCAATAGCGAAAAAGCTCCTTTAGAAAAAAGAGTGGCACAACTCAACGACCAAATCAGTCGTGCCAACATTGTAAATCCTATCAAAGGAACGGTTTTGACCAAATACGCCGAAACCTACGAGGTAACTGCACCGGGTAAGGCACTATACAAAATTGCAGATTTATCAACCCTAACACTGCGTGCCTATCTGAGTGGCTCGCAATTGCCCAAGGTAAAGCTCAACCAAACCGTAAAAGTTTTGGTAGACAATGGCACTGACAGCTTCAAGGAACTAACAGGGCAAATTTACTGGATTGCTGATAAGGCCGAATTTACCCCAAAAACCATCCAAACCAAAGAAGAACGGGCCAATTTGGTATATGCCGTAAAAATCAGGGTAAAAAACGATGGTTATCTCAAATTGGGTATGTATGGCGAAATAAAGCTATAATTTCAACCTTCAAATCCAACGCAAATGCAAGCAATTGTAGCTCAAAATATACACAAGTCATTTGAAAAAGGAACAGTAACGGCACTATCCGATATTTCTTTTCAAGTAGAACAAGGCGAATTATTTGGCTTGATTGGCCCCGATGGTGCTGGCAAAACCACCCTTTTCCGCATATTAACCACCCTTCTTCTAGCCGAAAAAGGAAGTGCTACGGTCGATGGCTTTGATGTCAAAAATGATTTTAAGGCCATTCGCCAACGAGTAGGTTATATGCCAGGACGTTTTTCGTTATACCAAGATTTGAGCGTAGAAGAAAACTTGGATTTTTTTGCGAAAGTATTTGGCACAACTATTCAAGAAAACTATTATTTAATCAAGGATATTTACCAACAAATAGAACCTTTCAAAACCCGAAAAGCAGGCAAACTCTCGGGGGGTATGAAACAAAAGCTAGCTTTATGTTGTGCTTTAATTCATAAACCAACAGTACTTTTTTTGGACGAACCCACTACTGGTGTTGACCCTGTGTCGAGAAAGGAATTTTGGGGAATGCTCAAAAACCTCAAACAAGAAGGTATTACCATTGTGGTGTCGACTCCCTACATGGACGAAGCCACCCTGTGCGACCGTGTGGCACTGATTCAAAAAGGACAAATCCTTGATATTGATTCACCAGAGCATATTATTCGGAAGTTTCCCAAAAAACTTTGGGCAATTAAAAGCCAAAATATGTATCAATTATTACTGGATTTACGAGCATTTCCATCAACGCACTCATGTTTTAGCTTTGGCGAAAGTCATCATTTAACCTTGCAAAACAACCAAGCCGATATGAAAGCCTTATTGGAATATCTGGGAGAAAAGGATTGCTTGGCTCTTCAAATTACCGAAGTTGAGCCTACTATTGAAGACTGTTTTATGGCCATGATGTAGCCCAAATACCCAACAGCAATGAAACCAATCAACAAGGATATTGTAATTCAAACCCGAAATCTGACCAAACGATTTGGTGATTTTACGGCAACAGACGCTATTACTTTTGAGGTATACCGAGGTGAAATATTTGGATTTTTGGGAGCGAACGGTGCAGGCAAAACCACCGCCATGAAAATCCTTATTGGTATTTCAAAACCAACTGCTGGCGAAGCTTCTATTGCAGGTTTTGATGTATATACCCAAACCGAGGATATTAAAAGAAATATCGGCTATATGTCCCAAAAATTTTCGCTATATGAAGACCTCACTATTCGAGAAAATATCCGCTTTTTTGGCGGTATTTATGGCCTCAACAGAAAAGATTTGAAAGTAAAAAGCGAAGCTTTAATTCAAAAATTAGGGCTAGAAGAAGAAGCTGACAAGCTAGTAGCTTCATTACCACTTGGGTGGCGACAAAAGCTTTCGTTTTCGATTGCCATACTCCACGAACCCAAAATTGTATTTCTTGACGAACCTACTGGCGGGGTCGACCCTATTACTCGTCGCCAGTTTTGGGATATGATTTATGAAGCAGCCAACCGTGGCGTTACGATTTTTGTTACAACTCACTACATGGACGAAGCTGAGTATTGCAACAGGGTATCTATTATGGTTGATGGTAAAATAGAAGCTCTTGATACACCTAGCAATCTTAAAAAACAATTTAATGCTCATTCTATGGACGAGGTATTTCATCAGTTGGCACGAAAAGCCCAAAGAGGTGAATAATAGATAGAAGTACTGAACAAGCTGTATTGACAAATAACTGTTTTTCAATATATTATATAGTAATTTCTCAAGCTAATTTAGTATTCTTACTTGCCAAAAACTATTCATACAATGCCTAATAATTTTGCAATAAAACACAATACGTATGGTATGGAATCCCAAATTATTCTTTTGAAACCCTACGATATATCTAAAGATAGACTCGCTCAGCTAATGGCTGGGCTTGGAAAGTTTGCCGAAATTCAATGTTGGACAATAGATTGGGAAGATATTGACCATGTAATCAGAATTGTTGCCCTTCCCCACAACCCCCTATTATGCCTTCAGATTATCGAGCAGTTACAAAGTCTTGATATTATTTGTGAGCTATATACCGATTAGGATTTCAACATAAATCTGTCAAAAAATGAAGTTATTCATCGCCTTTATTACAAAGGAATTCAAACATATCTTACGTGACAAACGTACTTTGCTGATTTTGTTTGGTATGCCAATTGTCCAAATTATTTTATTTGGCTTTGCCCTTACCAACGAAGTGAAGGATTCTCGTGTGGTAATTCTAGACCAAGCGAAGGATGATTATTCTCAAAAAATTATCCAAAGAATTGAAGCTAGTCGGTATTTTGATATTGAACAAAACATAACCAATACCAAAGATATTCACGAAGCCTTCAAAACTGGGAAAATCAGGCTAGCCATTGTTTTTCCAGAACACTTTAAAGAAACACTACTCCACACCAATCAGGCAAGTATTCAGCTTATTGCTGATGCTTCCGACCCCAACACAGCCAATACCGTAAGTAATTATGCAAGTGCCATTATTCGAGATTTTCAGGACGAACTATTAGCCCAAAATCCGCTCCCCTACACTATCAAGCCCGAAATACGTATGTTGTACAACCCCCAATTGAAAGGGGCATACACTTTTGTTCCGGGTGTAATGGCCATGATTTTGTTATTGATCTCGGCTATGATGACATCTATTGCTATTGTCCGTGAAAAAGAACTTGGCACTATGGAAATCCTGTTGGTATCGCCTGTACCACCATTAATGGTCATTATTACCAAGGCCGTTCCTTATGTTTTCTTGTCATGTATCAATGTCACCACTATTTTGTTACTCAGTGTATTTCTACTAGATGTACCCATACAAGGAAGTTTGGTATTGCTTTTAGGCGAAAGTTTGCTATTTATTTTTGCTTCGTTGGCACTGGGTCTTTTTATTTCTACCATCACCGACTCACAACAAGTAGCCATGTTGGTGTCGTTGATGATACTCATGCTGCCAACGCTCATTTTTAGTGGCTTTATGTTTCCTATCGAAAATATGCCTTTACCCATGCAGATAATCTCGAATTTTATTCCTTCAAAATGGTATTTCTTTATTGTTCGAGATGTCATGATTAAAGGACTCGATTTTAAAAGTATTTTGAAAGAAACTTTCATTTTATTAGCCATGACCTGTGTGTTTTTGGGAATAGCCCTAAAAAACTATAAAATCAGGTTAGAATAAATACAATACTCCATGAAAACTCTCTATTTTTTGTTAGAAAAAGAATTTCGACAAATTTTCCGAAATGGCTCTATCCTTCGGATTATCTTTGTCATGCCTATTATGCAGTTGATTGTATTGCCATTGGCGGCCGATTATGAAGTAAAAAATGTCAATTTTACGGTAGTCGACCACAACCATTCGCCTTACTCTAGGCTGATGATTACTAAAATCGTAGGTTCGGGTTATTTCAAATTAGTCAACTATGCCGATTCGTATTCCAAAGCAATGAAAACGATTGAAGACAATTCGGCTGATTTGATTTTAGAAATACCTCCTCATTTTGAGAAAAACCTTATCAAGGAAAATTCTGCCCAATTACTTTTGGCGGTCAATGCCGTCAATGGCATGAAGGGCAATCTTGGCGGTTCGTATATGGCAAGTATCCTTCGTGATTTCAATCAGGATATTCGCCTAGACTGGATTACCCTGCCTCGATTCAATAACGCCCCATTGATAGATATAAGAACAAGCAATTGGTACAACCCAACCATGAACTACAAGCTATTTATGGTACCAGGTATTCTTGTAATTCTGGTAACTATGGTAGGTTCTTTTCTATCGGCATTGAATATTGTTAAAGAAAAAGAAGTGGGTACTATCGAACAAATCAATGTAACGCCTATCAAAAAACATCATTTTATTTTAGGCAAACTCATTCCTTTTTGGTTATTGGGCTTGTTCGTAACCGCCATTGGCTTAGTGATTAGCCGCCTTGTATTTGGTATTATTCCTGTGGGAAGTTTGGTTTTGATATTCTTTTTCACGGCTATATACCTATTGGCGGTATTGGGTATTGGGTTACTGGTTTCCAACTTTTCGGATACCCAACAGCAAGCCATGTTTATTTCGTTTTTCCTGATTATGGTATTTGTGCTTATGGGAGGCTTATATACCTCTATAGATGGTATGCCCCAGTGGGCTAAAATCATCACAAAATTCAATCCTGTAGCCTATTTTATCGAAGTGATGCGATTGGTGGTTATCAAAGGGTCGGGCTTAAAAGAAATAAAGGAGCATCTTTTGGCTATTATGGGCTTTGCTACAGTATTTAATGGGCTGGCAATTTGGACCTATCGAAAACAGGTATAATGACCAGTATTTTGGGAATATTTAAGTAAAATATAGTAATAATAGACTTAATTAAAGAGCCTTTCTTCAAAAATGGACAAAACATTATATTGCTGTGTTATGATAATACATCCAATAATAAATTTGTTCCATTAAAAGTATGAAGATTTTAAAACTCTCTTTAAGCACTCAGGATCTCGAAGCAACCAAAACGTTTTACCATACCATTTTAGGGTTGCCTATTGTAACAGAAAATAGCGATTATATTGCATTTCGGGCAGGAATTACCACAATAGGTTTTCAGCTATCGCCATTTCTCGACAATACGCCTGTGTATCATTTTGCCTTTAATATTCACCCCAACCAACTTGAACAAGCTTTTGATTGGGTGGCTGCTCGGATGCCTCTGATTGAAATTACCCCTAACCAAAAAGTTTCTAATTTTGCCACTTGGCATGCAAAATCGTTTTATTTTTATGACAATAATCAAAATATCGTTGAGTTTATTGCTAGGTTTGATTTAGCCCCAAGTCATGAAAATGAGTTTTCTGGCAATCAGGTAATAGCTGTAAGCGAAGTAGGCTTTGCCGTCGACAATGTAAAGGCCACTACAACAAGCCTTATTACAAATTATCGCCTTAATTATTTTGCTAAACAAGCTCCCCTACCCGATTTTGCAGCTTTGGGCAATGATGAAGGTTTATTGATTTTTGCCCAAACAGGACGAAATTGGTTTCCAACATCAACACCAGCAACAGAACAATGGACAGAGGTTGTAGTTGAGGTAGAAAATCAGGTTTTTTCTATCAAATACGACGCAGCATTTAGTGTTGAAAAAAGTTTTTATAATGGGGCTATTTAAGTGGCGTCCTGATATACTATGAAACCAATTATTGAGACCGAACGGTTTATTATCCGTGAAATACTCCCTATAGATGCCGAGGGGATGTTCTTACTCGACTCCGACCCCGAAGTGGTAAAGTATGTTGGGCATCCGCCATTAAGCAACATTCAGCAAAGTGTCGATGTAATAGCATTTATCCGAAAACAATATCAAACCAACGGAATAGGACGCTGGGCGGTAATACTCAAAGCTGATAATACTTTTGTTGGCTGGGCAGGCTTAAAACTGGTAACAGAAAGCACCAATCACCATATCAATTATTATGATTTGGGCTATCGCTTTCAACAAGCTCACTGGGGCAAGGGCTATGCCACTGAGGTATGTAGGGCTATTATTGATTATGCTTTTCAGCAAATGCAACTCCACGAAATATTTGCGATTACTGATGTAGACAATGCCGCTTCACGACATATTCTTGAAAAATTGGGCTTTCAATTCAAAGAGATTTTCAGCTTTGACGACAGCCCAACCACTTGGTATCACTTAACCTCCTCAACAGGCCAATAGGCTTTTGAGGAGGCTAAGTAACTATCTTTTATAACGAAAAGCCATCATAGTCGGCTACCGACTGAGTTGAACCATGCAATTCACGCAGGTTTTCGCTTGCAGCAACCATGTTTTTCAATGCTTTTTCAGTTTCTTCCCAATGTCTGGTTTTCAAACCACAATCTGGATTAACCCACAAATTTCTTGCAGGAATTACTTCTAGGGCCTTCTTCAACAAAATTTCCATTTCGGTTACACTTGGTACACGTGGCGAATGAATATCATAAACCCCAGGACCAATTTCGTTAGGATATTTGAATTCGGCAAAGGCATCTAATAGCTCCATCTGTGAACGAGACGTTTCTATCGTAATCACATCGGCATCCAAGGCTGCAATATGTTCGATAATATCGTTAAACTCAGAATAGCACATGTGAGTATGAATCTGAGTTTCGTTTCTTACCCCCGAAGCACTCAAACGGAAAGCATTAACAGCCCAGTTCAAATAAGCTTCGGCATTGGCTTTTCGCAATGGCAAGCCCTCACGAATGGCAGGTTCATCTATCTGAATAATTTTGATACCTTCTTTTTCCAAATCTACTACTTCATCACGAATCGCCAAGGCAATCTGATACGCTGTATCTTTTCTAGGCTGGTCGTCTCTTACAAACGACCATTGTAAAATCGTAATAGGCCCAGTAAGCATTCCTTTTACATATTTCTGTGTTTTGGATTGTGCAAAAGTCGACCACTGTACTGTCATTGGTACAGGACGTTCTACATCGCCATAAATTACAGGAGGTTTTACACAACGGCTTCCGTAGCTTTGAACCCAACCATTTTGGGTAAATACATAGCCAGAAAGCTGTTCGCCAAAGTATTCGACCATATCGTTACGCTCAAATTCGCCATGAACCAATACATCCAAACCGATTTCTTCTTGCCACTCAATCGACAGGGCAATAGCATCCTCTATTTGCTTCACGTAGTTTTCATGCGAAATTTCTCCTTTTTTATACCTTGCCCTTAACTGTCTAACATCGGCTGTTTGAGGAAACGAGCCAATCGTGGTAGTTGGAAACAAAGGTAAATTCAAGGTTTTTAATTGTATAGCCTGACGTTCGGCAAAGCTTTTTTCACGACTAAAATCGGCTTTCTGTACTGAGGCCACTCGCTGTTTTACGGCTGGGCGGTGAATCAAGGCCGACACTTTCCTACTTTCTACAGCTTGCTGATTTTCAAGCAATTGATTGGTGTATTCGGCAAAAGTTGATGCTCCTGACAATTTGCTTAATACCACTACCTCCGAAAGTTTTTGTTTGGCAAAAGCCATCCAGTTTTTGATTTCTAGACTCAAAACAGCTTCGTTTTTCTCTAAATCTAAATCACAAGGGCTATGCAATAACGAGCAAGAAGGAGCTAACAATACACGGTTTTCGCCCAATACTGTAACGGCATTTTCGATAAATCTGAGTGATTTTGTAAAATCATTTTTCCAGATATTTCGACCATCTACCAGACCTAACGATAAAAATTTTTCGGAAGCCACAAATGAATCAATAGCCAGAATATCAGACAATTGTGAAGGACAACGCACCAAGTCCAAATGAATACAATCAACAGGCAAGGCCACTGTTGTATGGATATTTTCGCCAGAACATTCAAAATATGTAGCAAGTAATATCTTTAAATGAGGTAATGCCTTACGGATTTTCTGATAAGCAACTTCAAAAGCCTCTCTTTCTTTTTGGGTCAAATCCATCACTAAAAATGGCTCGTCGAGCTGTACCCAAGTAGCCCCTCGGCTTTCTAGATCTTGTAAAATATCAATATAAACAGGCAAAAGCTGATCTAATAAATCTATTCGGCTAAAGCCTTCCTCTTTTTCTTTTCCAAGCAAAAGGTACGATACAGGCCCTACCAAAACAGGCTTGGTAAGAATACCCAACTGTTTGGCTTCTTCAAACTCAATAATAGCCTTTTCAGAATAGCGGTAAAACTTTTGATTTTTAACAAATTCGGGAACAATATAGTGGTAATTGGTATCAAACCACTTTGTCATTTCAGAAGCTACAATATCAACGCCCTCTTTTTGTACGCCACGAGCCATAGCAAAATAAATATCGAGTTCCTTACTCGATATTCCATCAATCAATACATGATAGCGTTCGGGAATCGCCCCTAACATCAGCGAAGTGTCCAAAACGTGGTCGTACAACGAAAAATCATTGCTTGGAATCAATTCGATACCAGCATTTTGCTGAATTTTCCAATTTTGTGTTCTTATTTGACGACTTACCAATGCTAATTCTTCTTTGGTAATAGTGCCAGCCCAGTATTGTTCAGAGGCACGTTTTAATTCTCTTTTGCTACCAATACGAGGATAGCCAAGGTTGTGAGTAATCATGTTGTAAAATGTTTAGAAATGAACAAAAACATTTTAGCACACGCCAATTCCTTCACCTAGTTTAATTGAAAGCCAGATTTTACTTACTTATTGGGCAAAAGCCTACCAGCCAAGCCTGAAGCGTGGTTATGGCATTCCGATAAAATAAGAAAAACCAATGCGTGTCCAATACTCTGTTCGTGAGAGTTTTGTCATTGAGAATATTAGCAAGTCTCCTGACTTATAACATCGTAACGCTCCTTCTCATTCTGAATAGAACAATGGATTCTTGCATACGATTTGTTCATGGCTGAACGGTTAATTACAGTAGCACGTCTGTTCGTGATTTTCACACGATTCCTTTTTCAATCAAAGCTGCCTTTGATACTAATATTCCGATTGATGTGTACCAAAAGGATACGACAAAGTTAGAAGAGTATAAAATACAATTTATATATATTCTGGTTTTTGTGTCAATTTTAGATATTTATACAAAAAAATAATTGATTAATAGATATTTTATCTTTACAAATACCATAAAATCCAAATTTTATAGAAAAACCATTTAGATAATACAACAAAAAACCGCCTCGAAAATACATTCGAGACGGCATTTTGAATATCTATCAGTTTGAAACTTTGGTGAATTAAGAGTTGATTTTTCCTCTCAATGCACGTGGGATATCGATAGTTGCCACTGGGTTTGAAGGGTTGTTCAAGATAGAAACACCTTCTACTTTCAATTTAGAAACTTTGATAGTTTGTCCCAAGTCTAAACCAGTGATGTCAGCTTCAACAAAATCAGGAATGTTTTCAGCAAGACCTTTCAAAGTTACTTTACGCAATTTTTGAACCATTTTACCCCCTTTTTGAACACCAGGAGCATTTCCGATTACTTTTACAGGAACATCGATTTTGATAGGCTTACCATCAACGATTTCCAAGAAATCTACGTTCAAAATACTTTCATTTACTGGGTGGAACTGAGCATCTTGCAAGATAGCACGACGGATTTCGCCTTCAATGTTCAATTCAACTTCCGCTACTTCGGGTGTGTAAATCAAGTCACGGAACAAAATCAATGGTACAGCAAAGTGTACTTGGTCTTTTCCACCATACAATACGCAAGGAGCTAAAGCTTCGTTACGCAAATCTTTTGCCGACTTAGTACCAAGGGTTTCTCTTCTGAAACCTACAATTTCAATCTTTCTCATTTGAGTGATATTATGTTACTAGCCTTTCACATGATAGCTATCTTCTAGTAACCGGTTAAAATAAATTTGCACCTCAGAATATTCTTAGTGCTTTATGAATAATGAACTGATAGACTCATGGTCACGGATTCTTCCGATGGCTTTGGCAAATAATTCAGCCACAGAAAGTACCTTAATTTTGTCGCATTCTTGTTGCAACGGAATAGTATTAGTTACTACTAATTCGGTTAATACCGAGTTGCTGATATTATCGTAGGCTTTTCCAGAAAGCACTGGGTGCGTTACGATAGCTCTTACAGATTTTGCACCTTTGTCCATAATTAACTGAGCAGCTTTACACATAGTTCCACCGGTATCAATTAAGTCATCGACCAACACTACATCTGCACCTGTTACATCACCAATCAATTGCATTGAAGCAACTTCGTTGGCACGTTTACGGTGTTTATCGCAAATTACCATATCGGCATTGAACGACTTGGCAACGTTACGAGTACGAACCACCCCACCCACATCGGGCGAAGCAAACAAAAGGTTTTGTAAACCTAGCGACTTCAAATAAGGAACAAAGATAGCTGTTCCTTCCAAATGGTCAACTGGAAAGTCGAAGAATCCTTGGATTTGTCCAGCGTGTAAATCAAGTGTCATAAGGCGGTCAGCACCTGCAGCAGTCAACAAATTGGCAATCAATTTGGCACCGATACCTACTCTTGGCTTGTCTTTGCGGTCTTGGCGAGAATACCCAAAATAAGGAATCACAACCGTAACATAGTGTGCCGAAGCACGACGAGCTGCGTCAATCATCAACAACAATTCCAACAGGTTATCGGCAGGTGGGAATGTTGACTGAATCAAGAAAACATCGCATCCTCTGATTGATTCATCAAAGCTCGGTGACATTTCACCGTCTGAAAATTTTTGTACTGTAGTTGAGCCTAATTCTTTTCCAAAATACTTTGCAATTTCTTTAGCTAAATATTCAGAAGAAGACCCTGAGAAAATTTTAACTTGATTTATGGAAGCCATTTTTATTGTGAGGAAAGAGTTATGCCCTAAGAAAAAAGTGCCTCTCCAAGCGAAAAAATCATCTTTAATCTTGGTATCATTTCTCTGTCGCCCGATTTAAAATTTTCCGCAAAAGTACGAAATTTACGCCATATTCTATACTCTTTTGCCAAGAGTTTTTTAAATTTTCCCAACAAAAATTCATTGACAAGCCAAAATCCAATGCTCTATCTCTAAATCCTGTATTATATTACCTAAAACAAGGACTTTTACAACAAAATAGCTGACAACTGATTATCAAGATTTAAGAATATATAAAAAGTTTTGGATTGTGAGATAGGGATAAAAGGCGTTACGCTCAATCATTCTGGCATCACAGATCCAAGATCTAACATATTCTGCTCTCGATTTCATCAAACTGAGTATTTGTCAAAACTAAAATTACTACTCAATAACTTGCGAGTACGGTCTTTTTTCCACTGCTCTATGTCATTATTGGCAACGGTTTCGACCACCCTTCTTTCGTCGATACTACCCAATGATGCTACCGAATAAATACCCGATTCGGCGGCTACCTGAGCAATAGCTTTTTGTAAAACAGCCAATGACCCCGACAAACCTCTGTTGACACACAAGTCTACTCGCAAGGCAATACCTCCTTCCGAATACAGAACTCTATTGAGCGAAACCCCCTGCCCCAGCACAGCAACGCTTGTGCTATCGGCCAAGGCTTTATTCATATATTCTTCTTGAGCAATTTGGATTTGGGCACGAATCATTTCACGTTCAAAACCCGATGCAATAAATACTCCTGTAAGCTGTAAATTATTGGCTACTTCTCGGTACGCTTCATCGCCTTGCTTTTGCCCATAACCCGTATTGACGGTAAATAAAGGTGTTCCATAAGTAGAAACATCTAACCCAAATTGCCCAAATGACTGATAGAATGCACTTTGGTTATTGTTTTTGAAGCGTTGCAACACTCGTGTCAGCATAGAGCCACTTGCTACTGCTCCTGTAAATTGAATAAACCCAAATGAAAAAATAGCTTTATCATAACTATTGACGGCATCGAAACTACCTTCGTTTTTGCCAATAAAATGTAAAATATCGGCATAAAAAGGGCGTGGACAAAGGTCTTCAAATTGAGCTCGTTGCGAATCAAAGGTAGATTTTCCAAAATACGACACCCCTCTTGGGTTTACCAAATTGGGAGATGGGTAGTTGTCTCGCATAGGATTTGTTGAATCTGTTCCATAATCACTCGGATACGAAATAACGATACTATTGTACGAGCCTTTATTCTCTTTTCTTACCTGAAACGCCTCAATGCCAACGGCTGCATTGTTATTATTATTATTGTAATTACCCGAAGGCGTATTGTACGAGGGTGTGCTTGGGTAAGTGGGCGTAGATGGATAGCTTGGTGGTGTATTGGGATACACGTTATCGCTATAATTGGGAGTTACAGGGTTGGCATTGGGATACACGGGGGCGTCGTCAAAGGTAATATATAATACCTGCCCAATGGAAATGTCGTTGCTTATAAGCCCATTCAATTGTTTGATTTGGTCAACACTTACGTTGTATTTCCGTGAAATAGCGTACAGTGTTTCCTGTGGTTTTACAGTGTGTGTCATAGTTAAGTTTGAGTAAGCTATAAAATTATCAAATCCTTGGAAAGTAATTTTTATTATTGTCCAAAAGTTATCTAACGGCTTATTTCCAGAAACTAAAGCCTTCATTGAGCAGCTTTAGGGTTCTATCTCTTTTTAGGGTATCGGTTTCGTTCATGGCTAGTACTTCTACTACCCTTCTTTCATTAATTTTGGCCAAACCTACCGCCGTTGTAATACCCGATTCTTGGGCTACTTTTTCGATAGCTGTTTTTAAGACTGATAACGAGCCTGTCAAACCTCTATTCACACATAAATCTATCCGCAAAGCAAAGCCTCCTTCGGTTTTTAGGACGTTATTTAAGGGCACACTTTGTCCCTTAAAATTAAGCATAACTGTTGGCGAAACTGCCTTTAGGACATATTCCTCCAACGCAATTTCTACCTGAGCCCTAATCATACTACGCCTAAACCCACTGGCAATAAATGCCCCAGTTAGCTGAAGATTATTGGCTACTTCGGTATATGCGGCATCATCTTCTAGGGTAATAGCTGGAGTGGCTACTTTAAAAATTGGTACTTTGTCGGACTGGATATTGATACCATATTGAGTAAAACAATCGTTGAAAGCATATTCGTCTCTTAATTTGAATCTTTGCAAAACCCTTGTAAGCATTGCTCCACTAGCTTTTGCTCCTGTAAATTGAATAAAGCCAAATGAGAAGATAGCTTTGTCATAGCTATTAATAGCGTCGAAACAGCCCTCATTTTTGGCAATATGATGCAGTACTTCTAAATAATAGTTTTGCTGGCACAAATCGGCAAAGAGTGTTCTGTTTGTATCAAACAAACTTTTGCCTGTGTAGCTAATTCCTTTGGCATTGACACGGTTGGGTGAAGGATAATTGTCTCGAAACAAACCTGTGATAATAGTTCCATTGGGGGAAGGAAACGAAATCGTATAATTATTAAACGTTCCTTTGGGCTGTTTGTTTACCACAAAAGCCTTGCGGGTGTCTAAATAAGAACTTACTACAGGCTTTGCTGGGACATTGGGAGTAACGGGTGAAGGCAAAGAAATCACTAAGTTTTGCCCAATAAACAAATTGTTACTAAGCAAATTATTGACTTTCATTAACTGCTCAACAGTTAGTCCATATTTTTTTGAAATGCTAAATAGAGTTTCCTTGGCTTGAACGGTATGTGTCATTAGATTTTGGGGGGAATAATGGCTTTAGGTTTCAGTAAGTGAATAACTAAGTAGACTAACAATCAAAAAACTGACTATCAATCCATTATCTACCCAAATACTAAACCATAAGCTCAACTACTTACATAATAAGGTACACAATAATTATATTGACTACATTACTTTGTACTTTTTAAAACTTTACACAAAAGTAAGCATATTCCCCTTCCTTGATAGAATTTCAGTCTTAAAATTCTCTATTTACGTTCTACCAAATACGTTTTATTATAAACCTGATTTTCGATCCATGAATTATCAATCAGTCCATTATGATGATATTGAATAAAAGCCTGTAATTCTTTTATAGCTAAGTTTTTGGATAAATCGGAGGCTAAAGGCCATATTTTCCCTTGTGCCAAGTTATATCCAAAGGCCTGTACCTTATCGCCATCAAACTTGATATACTTATCGGGTAACACCATTCTAAAAATACCTTCATTGTACTGCAAAGCCAAGCCTCCATTGCCAGCCCTAAAAATAGACTCACCAAAAGGGAGAGGCTGAGCCAAACGGATATTCAAGAAATCGGCTATTGAAGGCATAATATCGGCATGTTGGGTAATTTTTTGAGGATGGACAAAACTTTTCAAACGCTTGTTTTCCTCATTTCCACCATGAAAAACAATCAATGGCACACGATACGCCCCTAGTTCATTGGCGTATTTGGCTTCGTGGTTTTGTTGGGTGTGATCGCCTGTAATGATAAATAGAGTATTTTTGAACCAAGGTTGTTTACTGGCTTTTTCAAAAAAACGCTTCAAAGCATAATCTGCATACCCAATAGTTTCATGAACTTCTAATGGCCCTTTTTTAAATCTACCTTTGTGTTGTTCTGGAATTGTATAAGGCATGTGCGAGCTTAGGGTAAACACTGTACTCACAAATGGCGTATTTTCTTGGGATAACCTATCGGCAAAAAACTGTAAAAACGGCTCGTCGAAAATACCCCAATGACCGTCATAATCGGCTTTGTTGGGATATTCGTTCAGCCCAAAATAATGCTGATAACCAGCTATTTGAGAAAAGCCTTCAAAACCCATAGAACCGTTTTTTGCTCCATGAAAAAAACTAGTTTTATACCCCTTAGTATTGGCAATTGTACCTAAGCCTTCGATTAGATTAGATTGGTACATCGAGGTAATATAAGGCTCGTCCATCAGCTTAGGGATACTAGCCGTAACAGCAGGCACAGCATCGATAGACTCCCGACCATTGGCAAAATGCTGCTGCATACAAAAACCAGCCCTACCCAACGAATCCAGAAAAGGGGTATATCCTTCATAAGAATTGCCCAAGCCCATGTATTCGGCCGACAAACTTTCTACAATAATCACTACTACGTTTTGAGGAGCATTGTGCCTGAAACCTGACAATTCAGTATCACGGCTCACCAGCGAAAGCAATTCTTTGTTTTGACTAATATAATCTACCTTATGAGTACCAACGGCATCTACCGTAGTCAAAAAAGTGAAGGGTGTATTCAACACCAAATTGCCCAAGGCACTATTATTTTGTACAAATGCCTGATTGATACGCAAGGGTTTTTCTTGCAAACCTCCTCTAAAAGCCAAAATACATAAAGCAGTAGTAAATAAGGCCGAAAAAATCAGAAATGGATTCCAGCGTTTTTGGTCTTTCCCCAACACTTTTACCGTTTGATATTGAGGCAGATATGCAACAAAAACCCATGTAAGAATGCCTCCTATTACAACCAAATACCAAAATTCACCAGCCAAATTGAGAGCTTGGTCAGTAGCATCGTTGGCAATACCCAATATTTCAAAGTTGGTTCGACGACCAATAAATTTATAGTATTCTAAATCAACTACATTAAACCATAAAAATAGAGCATTAGGAATAACAAAAAACCACTTCAAAAACTTTTGATAGGAAAGATTATCCCACAGTTTTTGCGGTAAAAGAGCACACAGCACATACAGCATATTGATAATAGCAATAACAGAGAGGTCAAAACGAAGCCCTAATACAAAAGCATACAGTAGGTCTGTAGCAGAAGCTGTACTAAATGCAGAACGATTGAGCCATAAGAATAACACTCTACATAGTGTATAAAGGCACATTAGCCAACCTATCCGCTTGAATAAGAGGGCATACTGACGTTTAAAGAGATACATTTATAAATAACAAATTATACAAGTATTGATAAAAGAAATGCCATCCTCAAAATGACGATGGCATTTAACTATATAGTAACGTTATCTAATTCTTAAAGGTTCAATTTCAAACAACAAGAATCAATACGTGGTGTGTGTGTTAAACTACGCTAATACCTCCGAAAGGTCGCTCAATGTAAGCCCCCATGCTTCAGAAACACCTTTATAAACAATTTTGCCTTGTACAACATTAAGGCCTTTTTTAAGTTCTTCATTTTCACGACAAGCTTTTTCCCAACCTTTATTAGCTAATTGAATAGCATACGGCAAAGTAGCGTTTGTCAAAGCTAACGTTGAAGTATATGGTACTGCACCTGGCATATTAGCTACACAGTAGTGAACAATACCGTCTATTACAAACGTTGGATTTTCGTGGGTTGTTGGCGTACAAGTTTCGATACATCCGCCTTGGTCAACAGCCACATCGACAAGTACTGTACCGGGCTTCATTTCTTTCAGCATATCGCGTGTAATCAAATGCGGAGCTTTTGCTCCAGGAATCAATACCGCTCCAATAATCAAATCCGATAATTTGATAGCTTCACGAATGTTATATTCATTTGACATTACAGTGTCAACATTGGCAGGCATTACATCTTCCAAATAACGTAAACGAGGAAGGCTTACATCCATAATCGTAACGTTTGCACCTAATCCTGCGGCCATTTTAGCAGCTTGTGTGCCTACAATCCCTCCGCCAAGTACCAATACATTGGCAGGTTTTACACCAGCTACACCACCCAACAAAATACCACGACCGCCCATTGGTTTTTCCAAATACTTCGCTCCTTCTTGAATAGCCATACGTCCTGCTACTTCCGACATCGGTACTAGCAATGGCAAGCTACGGTCGTTTTTCTCTACGGTTTCGTATGCCAAGCAAGTTGCTTTTTGCTTAATCATAGCGTGTGTAAGCTCTTCTGAAGAGGCAAAGTGAAAATAAGTAAACAACAATTGTCCTTCTTTAATAAGGCTATATTCAGAAGCAATAGGTTCTTTTACTTTACAAATCATTTCGGCAATAGCATATACTTCTTCTATTGTTGGCAAAATACTTGCCCCAGCTTTTTGGTATTCTTCATCCGAAAAACCACTTCCTACACCTGCTTGTGTTTGGATATACACAGTATGGCCATTTTTCTTAAATTCTGCCACACCTGCTGGTGTTAATGCTACACGGTTTTCGTTGTTTTTGATCTCTTTAGGTACGCCGATTATCATTGTTTTGGGTTTGTTAAGGATTTATACTATGGGTTAATGATGCCATTATCTGACAAGCTTCACAATCAATCGTACTATCCAGATAAGACATTGTTGATGAAGTGTGAAACAAAATTACGCAATACAGGAAATTATTTTACTATGAGTTTATAAATAAGAAATTGTTTTAATAATTTTGAACTTATAAAGGATTTTTTCCTGTAAATGGTGTAGCTTTTTCCCTTAAACTAATAAAAATTTCTGTCAATCTTATGAGCTTAGACAATCTCGACATCAAAATACTTCAATTAATTCAAGAAAATGCCCAATTAACTATCAAAGAAATTTCACAGAAGATTAATTTATCCATGACACCCACTCATGATAGAATCAAGCGACTGGAACATGAGGGCATTATTGAAAAATACGTAACTATCTTAAACAGAAAACTTTTGGGCAATCCCCTACTGGTATATTGTAGTATTACCTTAGACAAACAGCAAAAGAATCATTTTGTAGAATTTGAGGAGGCTATCAAACAATTTCCAGAGGTAATTGAATGCAGTATTGTATCGGGCAACTACGATTATTTAATAAAGGTTATTGCCAAAGATATGGAAGCTTACAATGACTTTTACCAGAAAAAACTTTCGAGCTTACAAAGCGTAGCCCATATTAGTAGTTCGTTTGTGATGTCGGAAGTTAAAAATACCACGGTAATACCCTTGTACTAAAGAAGTGTTTGGGAGGGGCTATAACTCATCATGATATAACATATTGCTGTTCTGATTGCCAGCTAAGGTATAGACAAAAAAATAACCTGTAAGTAGTCTGGTAACGCTTACAGGTCTAATCGTTGAAGTGTAATTTGGTATGCAAACATAATACCAAGAATTCAATTTACCAAAACTAGGCATTTATACTTATTATTAAAATAATTGAATAAAAACCTATTATATATTTTTATTTTTGACAATATAAGAAAAATACAAATTCTATTCTGCACAAAATAATTATAACCAAATATAATTTTTTTTCGCTAAAAAGTTTTCCCATGTGTTGATTTCATAATAATACTTAGGGCTGGCCTAAAAATCCGTAAGGTTTGTAGAGCTATTTCAGACAATAATTCGTTCCCGAATAATTTTTGTACGGTGCGTCCTACCCAAAGACGAGTAGCAAAATGATGTTTCCATTGTTGTGCAAAAAGGGTTTCTACTTCTGTTCTATTTTCAAAGTTTTCGAGTAAAATTTCGGATACTATTTTTGCTCCATGAATTGCCATTGCCATACCGTTGCCACACAAAGGCGTAATTAATCCTGCGGTATCGCCTATCATTAAGATATGATTTTCGATAGTGCTTTTCGGGGAAAATGATATTTCATTAATTACTTCGGGCTTGTTATACAAAAATTCGGAGGTTGTAAAAATTTCCTTGAGATAGGGATTTTTCCAGAGAATATTCCTTTCCATATCTGGTATCTTACTATTTATTCTCAAATTTTCTCGTGTTGTCAAATAACATAAACAATACTTATCGTCTTCAATAGCCGAAATACCACAATAACCATCCTTAAAATTATGCAATGCAATACGATTCTGTGGAAAATCTGTTTTGATATGGTACTTGATACCAACATAAGGGCTTCGTTGTGCTAGAAAAGGTCTTTTCAATGTTGCATCCAATTTGGTTCGCTTACCATAAGCCCCAATTACATACCGAGCCTCTAGCCCCTCGCTCGACTGAGAAGTATATACTACAAAGCTATTTTGCTGGAAAACTACCTGCTCTACTTCTACTCCACACAAACAAGTAACGCCATAACCTAGGGCTAATTGGTACAGGGCATAATCTAGTTTATAACGACTAATTCCAAAACCCCCAAGGTCAAGGTCAGCTAGTAAACTATGGCCTTGAGGAGAGGTAAATTGAAATTCTGTAATAGATTTAGCACCAAGGCTTTCTAAATTTAATCCTAATTGTTGTAAGTAAGGTTGGGTCTCATTCGAGACATACTCCCCACATACCCTATGGAAAGGATAGTGTTTTTTCTCTATAAGTAAAACCCTTTTCCCTGACTTATGAAGTTGAATAGCAGCACATAAGCCAGCCAAACCTCCTCCTATTATAATTACATCAAACATTTTATTGGGGATTATACAACAACAATTATCAATGGGATAACGCCTATAGGTAACAAAAGGTTAAGTGTGGTTTATAAAAACAATTAGGTCGAGAATCACCTTTGGGGTAATTCTCGACCTAATTATTATTGAGCCTTACATGCTACCAACAAATATGAGCGAGCATAGCCATTGGTTAATAACCAAAAACTTCCTCCAAGCTCAACTTTTTCACTTCGCCATATTTGGCCAAATCGTCTGCTTTGATTTTGTTTTCAGAACCTACAATACAATAAATCACAGGCTTATTGGCAATATTTTGCTCGTGAAAAGCCTTCAAATCGTCGAGGGTCAACTTATCCAAAACATCAAAGGTTTTTTGGCGTTCGTCATAGTTGATACCTTTTTCCAAAGCCGACAAATACGTAAATGCAATAGCATCTTGTGTAATTCGTTCAGTTTGATACGTTTTTTTCATACTTGCTTTGGCTGTTTCCAAGTTTTTGGGCGAAGCTGGGAAGCTATTAAATAGCTCGTTCATACTCGGTATAGCCTCGTTAATTTTATCGGCCTGTGTACCCACATACCCCATCATAAAGTATTTTTCGTCTTTGGTACTTGGCGTATAATAATAGGCGTAAGTAGAATAGGCCAACGCTTTTGACTCACGAATAGTTTGGAATACAATAGACGACATACCTCCTCCAAAATAATTATTGAACAAATCAATAACTGGTGTAGCACTTGGGTCAAACTTTACGGTTGGACGTACCCAGTCGATTTCGGCCTGAACCATGTCGTAATTCACAAACAACACTTGTGTTTTGCTAGGGGTTTTGCGGTCAAACTGTACAATAACTGGTAAATCGGCTTTGAACTGACTTGGTAGCTTGTGTACAGTTTGTAAAGCAGTACTCAAGTCGGCAATTGACTTGGGGCCATAATACACAATTGTGTGTTTGTACGAAAACAAATCTTTCAAGAAAGTTATCAGTTCTTCGGCTGTTAGGGCTTTTAGCTCATCGTTTGACAAGTTCAAGACTGTTCTTGGGTTTTTGTCACCGTATTGGGCGTATACTGCCAAGCTTTGTAAAATAGCCCCTTTGTTGGCTTTAGCATCATTGCGTTGTTTTAATAAACGTCCTTTTAGCAATTCCAATGCTTCAGGGTCTGCTTTAGCCTTGGTAACAAGCTCTTCAAACAACGATACCGTTCTGTCAAAGTTTTCGTTTAAGCCCGAAACTGTCAATGTAATGTGGTGGTCGGTAAAAGAAGTATTAAAATTGCTAGCTAGCTTATAAAATTCGGTACTGATTTGCTCCGAGCTTAATTTTTCTGTTCCCAAAAAGTTGAGATACTGCAATGCAATTGGTAAAATTTTGCTATTCCAGCTACCCATATCAAAGCGATAATTGAGACGGAACAAATCATTGTCATCATTTTTGACATACAACAACTCGGCAGCACCTACTTTACCTTTTTGCAAATCCTTGTTGAAATCAACCCATTGAGGTTTTATATCGCTCATTGGAATTGCATTCACTTGTTGCAAAAATGCAGATTGCTTTTCACGGTTGGTTTCTACCTGTGTAATAGTTGGTTTGTCTACTTTAATAATATTTTTGTCTTCACCTTTTCTTTTGTATACTACCACATAGCCTTTGCCGCAGTATTTGTTAGCAAAGTCTATCACTTGTTGTTTGGTAACTTTGGCCAAGTCGTTGGCTAAAGAAATAGTAGCAGGCCAATCTTCGCCCTTCGACACCACAAAATCTTCTAATAGTTTGTAAGCACGTGAGTCATTTTTTTCTAACCCCTGAATTGCGGTTAGTTTGTAATTGGCAGCAATAGCCTTGATAATCGACTCGTCGAAAGTACCTTTTTTCAACAACTCTAATTGTCCCATCAACAAATCTTTTACTTCGTCGAGGCTTTGACCGTTTTTAGGTGTACCTGTCATTTGCCAAACAGAGTAATCTTTATTCCATTCAGGGCTTGAACTTGCACGAAGTACTTTTTGGGCTTTTGAAAGGTTAATATCAATCAAACCTGCCTTTGAGTTGGACATCAGCTCGTCGACAATCGTACCAATTACACGCTCTTTAACGCTCAAAGCACCCGGCCATCTCCAAGCAATAGTAATATTGTCGGGATTAGGACCAAAAACCTCACGAATCAACGGAGCCGTAATAGGGGCTTCGGGAGCAGGCTTATAAGCTGGTACTGGTTTGGGCTTCATGTAGGCAAAGGCCGCATCAATTTTTTTGATAAGTTCATCCGAATTAAAATCACCTGCCATAATAATGGCCATATTATTTGGCACATAGTACTTATGGAAGTAATTGCGGATTTCTACCAACGATGGATTTTTGAGGTGCTCGATTGTACCGATAGTAGTTTGCTGGCCATAGTTATGAGTTGGGAATAACGCTGCATTTCTGGCTTCGTACACTTTCCATGGGTCGTTGTCGAGGCTACGGTTTTTTTCTTCATATACAGCTTCTAACTCGGTATGAAAAATACGAAGCACTGGATTGCGGAAACGTTCAGCTTGAAGAGCTATAAAGCGGTCGATAGCGTTGGTAGGAATATCTTCGGTATAAACGGTTTGTTCAAATGAGGTAAAAGCATTTGTACCTTGCCCGCCCATCGATGCCATCATTTTGTCATATTCATTGGCAATAGCAAACTTGGCGGCCTCGCCCGATACCTTGTCTATTTCGGCATAAATTTCTTTGCGTTTAGAGGCATCCGTAGTTTTGTTGTACTGCTCATATAGTGCGTCTATTTTGTCTAAAAGAGGTTTTTCTTTTGCCCAATCAAGCGAGCCGTACTTATCTGTACCCTTAAAAAGCATGTGCTCTAAATAATGAGCCAAACCTGTGTGTGTGCGAGGGTCGGTATTAGAGCCTGCCCTAGTAGGAATAAGAGCCTGAATACGAGGTTCTTTGTGATTTTCGCTCAGAATAACTGTAAGCCCATTTTTCAATTGATAAAATCTAGCTTTGAGCGGGTCGTTTGTGACATAACGATATGTGTAGCCACCAGCAGATGCAGTTTTCCATTCAACTTTGCTTTGTGCAATTGCTCCGAGGGTGTTGACCAATACCATCAGAACGAATAGCGGTTTAATCATTTTTAGCATAATTCATTAAGGTTAAAGTTATAAATAGCAATATACGAAATTGAGCTATTTTAAATACCTCGAAATTTTTGAACGGTTGAAAAAACTGATTAAAGATAACTTATTACAGTAAAAGGGAGGATTTGGCGGTATTGACGAAGATATTGCCCAAACAGCCACTTTGATGGATATACGGATAACCAAAAACAAAAAGTAAACGCTACAACACATTTTATAGCTGCCATAGCGTTTGATTAATGGGTAGTAATTCAGCTTTTTTACTTCAAGTCACTCAGTATTTCTTTAAAATCAGTATCACTATTATCTAGTAAATCAAAGGGGATTTTTCCCATCATATTAGGGATATTTTTGTTTGCTCCTGCCTGTAACAGTAAACGAATACATGCCAGATAATCTTCCTTGCTGGTGTTTCCTCCATTTTTATAACCTTGCACCGACCAAAATAATGGTGTAGCCTCAAAATCAATACACCGCTTGTTGAGGTCGGCCTCGTGTTCGATAAGAGCCCTTACTACTGCTACTCGGCCACACCATGCTGCCCAATGCAGGGCTGTACCGCCATAGCATCCTGCATGATGAATGTTTGCTCCGTGGGCTAAATAACAAATAGCTACTTGGTCGGCATATAGGCTAGCTGCAGCAATCAAAGGAGTATCTTGTTTTTCTATAAGCTCGCCGCCATTAATATCTGCTCCGTTTTCAAGAAAGATTTTTGCCATTTGCACAGCTTCTTCATCGGTATATTTACCAAAAAACACACCATCACAAATACGATGCAATGGATGAGCTTTTGCCGCATTGTCGTTGCTATATGACATAGCCGCATTGGCAAGGCTAGGGTTATGAATAAGGGTATCTGCAATACCTTGATAGTCTTTATTATCAATTAGTTCTTTTAACATAGTTGAGCTGTTTTTGTGCAAATATATACTTTCTAGACAAGTTTTTTTACACTATAATTTATTACACTAACTCTGTGGCTGCTATCGTAAACTTTACGTATTTGTTATGTGTTTTTTATTTCTTCCCAACAGTTATTCCTCCATTCGTAGAAGGCTGTTGAAATTGTTACTACCCCTCCAAAACAGCTTTGCTATTCTTCCGATTTTTCGATTACATCGCTGATACAAGCTTGTATTCATAAAATATATTTATACATAATATATTAAATATAAATAAAAAATTATAAAATATGATACCCAACTTTGCAAAACCAACTAAAAAACTAAGCATTTATATATCATGAACTTTAATTTACTAATTGAAAACCTTACCAATCCCGCACTATTATTTTTTGTACTTGGTATTGTTGCAGTGTATCTCAAAAGTGATTTAGAAATCCCGCCCAATTCTTCCAAATTTATTTCTTTATACTTGTTATTTTCTATTGGATTTAAGGGTGGACAGGAGTTATCGCACGAAACCCTAACCAGTGAAATAGGCTGGTCGATGTTATTAGGAATCAGTATTTCGTCCCTTATTCCCTTCTATACGTTTTTCATTCTCAAGAAAAAGCTCAATGTATTTGATGCTGGTGCAATAGCCGCCGCATACGGCTCGGTAAGTGCAGTAACGTTTGTTACGGCGGTATCGTTTCTTGAATCCCAGCAATTGACATTACACGGGCACATGGTAGCCATCATGGCACTAATGGAGTCGCCAGCCATTATTGTTGGACTCATTTTGATTTCGGTATACAACAAAGACGATTCACAGAAAATACAAAAAAGAGCTGTTCTTACTCATTCATTGACCAACGGTAGTGTATTGCTTATTCTTGGAAGTTTGGTGATTGGGTTTTTGGCCAATGCCAAACAAGCCGAAGGTATCAAGCCCTTTACCAACGACCTTTTCAAAGGTTTTTTAGCGATTTTTTTGCTAGACATGGGTATTACAAGTGGCCGAAAGCTAAAATCATTTTTCTCTTTTGGCTGGTTTCCTTTTGTTTTTGCCATCATCATTCCTCTGATAAATGGTTGTTTTTTTGCCATAGTCAGCTCGTTTGTTACTAGCGATATTACCAACAGATTTATCTTTGCTGTACTGGCAGCCAGTGCCTCGTATATTGCTGTACCTGCAGCCATGAAAATTACAGTACCCAAGGCCAACCCCGGACTTTATTTACCAATGCCACTGGCAGTAACTTTTCCAATTAATATTACCATTGGAATGCCCATTTACTTTCTTGTTGTGCAGCTTTTCTAGCTATTTTACGCTTTGCAAATCAATTCGGCTGTTGCCAAAGTTTTTAAATAACTTTTATAAAACACTATTTTCTTTATAGGTATATGCCACAGGTATTTACATCAATTTTAAGATGCAAAATACCTGTGGCGTATATTTCCGATTTAGCTGATTCTAGTGCTATTGTTTCTTTTATGAAGGTTTTCTGTGTATGAAATTTGCCCATTCATTCAGCCAAAACTCCCATTGATACAAGAAGCACCAAAGTAACAATCTTCTATGTATTTTATTTGTGATAAAGAAGTAAAACACCGTTTCATAACTATTGATACTTCTGTAATATCTATCTCAAACAAATTATTTTAGTGTGTTGCTCCAAACCAACGTTGGATAAACACATTACGAAGAAATACCCTTAAAGCATTAGCACATTTTTATGACAACTCAAGCTTTATCGACCAGAATCCTTGGAACAGTAGAATCTGCCTTTTCTATTAATCCACTAATAACCAACTCATTACCAATAAAAACAAATGAGCCTTCTATTTTTATCAAACAAAACCACCAATTCATCAAAGTCAGCTACAATCATATTTCGTATATTGAAAGCGATGGCAATTATATAAATGTGGTTACTAATACCAATAAAAAATATGTAATAAAAAGAAGTATAACGGAAATCCAAGAAAAGCTCCAAATGGCCAATATGTTTAGGGTACACCGTTCGTATTTAGTCAATATCAACCATATTCATGAGTTTTCGGCAAACGAAATCAGCATTAATAAAATGATAATCCCAATTGGTAGAAAATATCAGAAAGATTTCCTCGACATCATTAAGCATATTTACAGCGTTATCGACTAGCAAATTGGTCGATTGCCAAACAGCCTATAACTTAAAAACTAATAATCAGGCAAATACATTCCTAATTATTGGTGTTCGTTTTGGCACAATTAGTTATTAGACAATGCTGGATATTGATAAAGCTCAGTTGGGTTTTCGGCTTGTTTCACTAAAAAATCTGCCACATCGATTCTATTAATACTACCAATATTTATGCCTTTGTAGAGTTGGTTTTCGACTCTGTATTTTTCTGTCAGAGGCTTATCTTTCAAAAGGCCAGGGCGTACAATCTCCCATGTAATGCTTGACCCTGCAATGATTTCTTCCATTTTGGTTTTATCGGCATAAACATCATTTAACAAGAATTTAAAAGCCATTTTCATGATAAAACTATCGTGGTATTTTCCGCTTTCTCCTGCCCCAAACCCAGTCAGTATAATAAAGGGAATAGACACTTTTGTTTCTGCTTGAATTTCGACCAAAAGCTTGGCAAAATCAGAATATAAAGTAGTAGCTTTCATGCTTTTGCCAGTACCTAAGGCTACTATTACAGCATCGGCATTTTCAATCGACTTTAGCAAATCGCTTTTACTGGTTGCACTACCTTTCAATTTGATAAGTCTTTCATTATCATTGATTTGCATCTGAGATCGTGAAAGTGTAGTCACATAGTGATTTCTATCTAAGGCCCTTTTTACGGTTTCTAAGCCAACACCTGCCGAAGCTCCTATTATTGTGATATTCATATTGTTTTTTTTTGAACAAAGGTATCAAACAAGTATCCAAAATATACTACCTTTGCATAAAATACCGCTATCTTTTAGGATACTACTTTTTTATGAAAAACAAACAAAAACAAGTACAACTACGAGACGTACAGGATGTTCTCGACATTATTGGAGGCCGCTGGCGTGGGGCTATTTTGGCCAGTTTGTGCGACAAAGCAAAACGTTTTAACGAGCTAAAAAGAGATTTGGGACTTATTACGCCCAGAACGTTGACAAAAGAACTAAAATACCTAGAAATGAACAAACTGATAGTGCGTGAAGAAGACACCTTAGCATCGGCTTCGGTTGTTTATAGTTTGTCGAGCCACGGCCAATCATTAACTCCACTTATTGGACAAATTGTAGCATGGGGACAAAAACACCGAAAGGTAGTTTTGGGCTAAGGCTATCTTTAATCAATAAAGTATTTTGTCGATTTGGGCTGCGGAGCAATCGGCTTACCAATCATTTCTAGTAGCGTTGTTTCTATAGTAAAGCACATTGCATTCAGGGCAAGGTCGTTGGGCGATGTTCCAAAAGGTTCTTCCAGCTCGTCGGCAATAGTTTCAAATGCCACAAAAGTATAAGCAATAAAAACCGTAATAAGAGGCGTAAGCCAGCCGAGGCTATCGACCAATCCAAAGGGCAGAAAAAAGCAATATAAATAAACAGTGCGATGCAATAGCACACTATAAGTATACGGAATTGGCGTAGAGGCAATTCGTTCGCAACCTCCTACTATTCCCGACAATTTATTCAGGTTTTCGTCCATGGCAGCCTGCCCTATGGTATCTATATAGCCCTCTATTCTTGCTTTTTGTACCCAAAAACCAATTTCATAAATCAAAAGTGTAGGTTTAAATTGAACGTTTTCGAGTTTTTGAACCAATTCGGGCGACAACCTTGTGATAAAATCAGCCGATGGGTCTGTTTTACGAAGTTGGTGTTTGAGCGAATAAGCAAAAGCGATAAGCAACCTAGCAAACTCATCGGTAGTATTGCTAGGAATATGGGGCTGAGTAAGCGAAAGAGCCTGTCGTAATAACGAACGAGTGTCTATCAATAATGCTCCCCAAAGCTTACGTCCTTCCCAAAATCTATCATAACTAGCATTGTTACGAAAACCCAGAAATAAGGCCACAGCCAAACCAAAAATCGTAAAAGGAGCTGGATTGAGTGGAATTTTATAACTGTATAAAGTACCCTTAAAATACACTATTACAGCAGAAAAAAGCAATAGTAATAATAACCTTGGCAGCAGTTGTGGCAAAACAGACCCATGCCAAACAAATAACATATAAAACCAATTTTTTCTTTTCCGTTGAATCATAACCTAACCAATTTGTATATACGCAACAAACGCTTTCCCTAAAATTTTTAAGGACATTCTCCAAGCCATTCTTTTTTGACGGCCATGCTAAGATAATGGAATATTGTTCTGCAAACAAAGGCTTAAATATTGCATCCAATAGGCTATGATTGAGCAAAATAGTGACTATACCCAAACCACACTCACTATTTTGCTCAATTATTGAAGGGGTTTTATCCTGCTTTTATATCAATCAAAATTTTCACCTCTGTGGGGTCATTCACCAAGGCTTCAAACCCTTGTGGAACAATATCGTCCAGAACAATTTTACGAGTTACGAGCTTTTCTACGGGCATTCTTCCACTATCTATTAAGGCAATCACTTGGGGGAAAATATTCCGATAAGCAATAATTCCTTTTACCGTAATTTCACGCAAAACTTGGTCAAGGGCATTGGTATTTACGGGCTTGCCAAATAGTGCCACTAATACGGCTGTACCTCCATTTTTTAGGCTTTCGATACCCGTTGAATACGATGCCTGCACGCCTGCACAGTCCAGAAATACATCAACCCCCAGCCCTGTGATAGCTTTAATTTTTTGTGGAATACCTTCTTCTTTGGCGTTGATAACATGAGTAGCACCAATAGAAATAGCCTTCTCCAAGCGTTTTTCGGCAATATCAGTTACAATAACCGTTGTAGCACCCGCGGCTAAAGCAGCCTGAACACACAACAAACCAATAGGCCCAGCTCCAGATACCAACACGGTTTGCCCGATTTGTAAGCCGCTTTGCAATACTGCGTATACAGCTACAGCGGCAGGCTCAACCAATGCCCCTTTTTCAAATGACATCGTATCTGGAATTTTGTGTACCATATAGTCTTCTACCACTACATAAGGTGCAAAGCCACCATTGCCCGACAAACCTACAAAACCCAAAGGTTCAGATAAATTGTACTTACCATTGATAATAAAAGGACTCTCAAAATTCTTGAAAATAGGCTCGACTACCACACGGTCACCAACTTTCAGGTTGACAACACCCTCTCCTACTTCTTCGATAATGCCCGAAAACTCGTGTCCCAAAGTAGTAACGCCTTGGTGTCCATTCAAAGGATATGGCTTGTCTACAGGAATTAACTGTGGGCCATGAACATATTCGTGCAGGTCAGAACCACAAATCCCTGCAAATTGTACCGCTATTTTTACCTGACCAACCTTTGTAGAAGGAATATCGGTCGTTTCTACTCGGATATCTTTGGCAGCATACCAGCGAGCAGCTTTCATTGTATTAGTCATATTTTTATGTGTTTATAAGTACGGCAAACCTAAGCAAGGCTACCGACAATTTCTATGACTTCAATCAGGCCAAAAGCAAACTTAATACCGAAAAGGAGTTGTTAACAAAATTTTAAACCTATACTAATGCCTTCGTTATCTTAATCATATCACAGCCTATTGATGGATTATACACATATTTTATAATAAAAATCGGCAAGCCGTATTTGTACATTTGAGGTATTTTTATTTTAGCTCAAAAGGCTCTCCTAACTTTAATAGCTTGAGTTTATTATTGATTTTACCTTCAGCATCAAGGGTCGTCAGGATTTTTTCAGGCTCTCCCATTGGTTCGTCGGCAGAGTCGAATGTGCCATAATGAAATGGAATGAATGTTTTTGCCCCTGTTTCATTAAATGCCTTGGCCGCATGGTAAGGGTCTTGGTGATTGGGCGACATAAACCACGCTGGTGCATAAGCCCCTGCCCCTATCAAAGCCACATTAATTTTGGGAAAAAGCTCGCCAATAGCTTTAAAATGTGAACCATATCCTGAATCGCCACCATAATAAATACACTTATCTTTTGACTGAATCATAAAACCACCCCAAAGGCTTGTATTGGTATCGAAAGGGCTTCTGTTGGCCCAATGTCTGGATGGTAAAAAAGTAATACTCAGCTTATCGTCAAGCTTGTACTGCTGATACCAGCCAGCCGATTGAATCGGGTTGTCTACCCACTTGGCTATTAGCTCATTGAGTTTCAATCCTACCAAAATTTGGGCTTGTGGGTTATTGGTTGCTAGGCGTTTTAGGCTTTCCTTATCGCAGTGGTCGTAATGTGCATGCGACACCAAAATATAGCTAATATTTTGTAGCTTATCTGGCTCAACAGGTAGTTCAGAGTAACGTTTGCCCACTGGCAAGTTGCCAAAAACAGGGTCTATCACAATACGAATACCCGCTAATTGAACAAAAAAACTAGCATGTCCCAGCCAAACAATTTTATCAGAAAAATCCCATAACCAGTCATCGTTTTTATTAACCGCAATACGCCATGTGTCAGTTTTCTTCAACTGCTTTTGAGGATTTCTTTCCAGCATAAATTTGACGACAGCTCTTAAACTAATGGCGTTGGGGTATTCATGATTCACAAACAAACCATATTGGTCTAAAGGTGTTCCTAACCAATCTTGTTTGATGGTTTGTAATGCTGTATTTGCAGTATAACTTTGAATGACTGGAGGTTCTTTTTTCAAAAAGAATTTCTTGATAAGAATCAATATTGCTGTTATCATTTTGCTAATCATTAAACCATTTATTTACGCCCAACTTATAAAAAAATACCTGAAATAACCCATTACATAATCTCAAAACCCTATGTACTACAACTATCTTATATCCCTGCCACTTGACTAATCAATTCTGTAGGGGCATAGCCAAAGTGTTTTTTGAAAGCATAGGAAAAGTGCGACAGGTTCTCGAACCCTACTTCATAACAAACATCAATGGGTTTTTTCTTTTTTTCAACAAACTGATAATGAGCCAACTCCAATCTCTTTTGGGTAAGCCACCGTTGTGGAGTAGTATGAAATGCTTTGCTAAAATCGCGTTTGAAAGTAGTAAGGCTTCTTCCTGTCAGATACCCAAACTTTTCTAATGGCAGGTTAAACATAAAATTCTTTTCCATATAGCCGATTAAATCAATCTTGCCTGGTTCTTCAAAATTTGCCAATACATTATCTATTCCCTTGTCGATGGCCCTGAGGATACTAATTGCTTCAGTAATTTTCAAAAGAGCAATATCTTCTGGAAGCTCTTGCATATCAAAATACGGAATCAAAGAAGCCAAACAACTTTCTAGTAAAGGGTGGTTATTAAAACAATATATTTTTTGTGAGTCAGAAGGTTGGGGTGTCACATTGAGGTTTGCATAAAAATTCCTTAATCTGTCAATCGACAAGTGCATAACTACGGTTTTGTGAGGTTGGCCATCTTTTGGATAATTGATAATCGTTGCTAGCTGATTTCTTGGGATTAAGAATATATCTCCTTTCCTAAAAACGTAAGTAGCATTGGCCTGCACGATTTTGGTTTCGCCCGAAATAAACCAAATCAGCATGTGGTGTTCAAACATAATGTCCGATTTAAAAAACTTATCTTCGTAACAGGACAGTTTTATATCGTCTGTTATATATTTTGCTTTATATTCCATTGTTTTATCACTATTTTTAAAGGATACCTCAATAATACAAAAATAGAAATAATAGTACCTCAAAATCTGTTCAATATATCTATTTACCTCCAATCCACGACTAGGGTTAAGCCCAGCACCTACTGGCTTTTGCCACATTCATGGATAACGATTCTGTAGCGTTTCTCAGAAAGTTCAATTGTTTTGATGATACAAAATTAGGTAATGCTATAGAAGGGTATTTTGTTCAAACGTCCGAATATACTTTGTTTAAAAGGTTATGATACAATATTAGGAAGGATTATTTGCAGAGATAGTTGCAACCTATTTCAGTTTGAATAGCCATAAGTAGTTTTAGGCCTAGTATAAAAATTTGGATAATACTATAATTGTAGCTTGATTAAATATGTCATTTTACTTGAAAACGGCAATAAAAAACGATAATCTAATATTTGTGACAGCCCCTTTGGCCAATGGCTTCAACCTAAAAATATCATATGGCTGTTTGTCCAGACTTCTATCATTATTCAATACCGCACTTCAATGTACCTGTGTAGCCGATACATATAGTTATGAGCGTTATGATAACTATTATGAATAGTTTTTTGCTGATAATAACCCGTTAATTATGCTCCAGTGCCACAAAACTATATGGCACTGGAAACACTTTTTAATGGATTCTATCCAATAGATTGAATAACAGTTTCTGGCTGTAATCTTGATTTAGGCTTTATGGATGGTTGGTTGGCATCATCATTATCTCTGTAACCAATAGCCACCGCAAACAAAGGTTTGTAACCATCCAAAGGCAATGCTTTTTGGTATTCCTCAATATTGATACCTTCCATTGGAGTGCTATCGATGTCAAGGCTGGCACAAGCCGCAAGGAAAAATCCTAATGAAAGATAAACCTGATGCTGAAACCAAGCTTTTATTTCGGCTTCCGACAAAGGTTTCAGAAATTGATTGTAATAACCCACAGCACCTTCAGGCAAATGTTGTTTGATTTGTTCCTCAAATTTTGGAATATCATCAATAGCGTAAAAAACTACCAAATGGCTTGCCGCATTTATTTTGGGTTCGTTGAAATAAGAAATACTTGCCAGTTTTTGTTTAGTTGTTTCCTCCGAAACAAAGACAAACTTCCAAGGCTGGCTGTTGATTGACGAAGGACTTAATCTCAAAATTTCCTTCAATTGTTCGATTTTTTCTTCCGAAATTTTTTCATTCGGATTATACTTTTTAGTAGTGTATCTACTTTCTGCAATAGCTAAAAAACTCATATTTTTGAAGATTAAATATTACTATACTTTTTATTGTTGCAAAACTAAGTATAGTGATTTATATTTGCAATAACGGTTAAAATAGATAGTATCAGATGTATTGTATAGAAAACAAACAGTATCCTTGTAGCACTAGCCTGACTATGAAGTACATAGGCGGAAAATGGAAAGCGGTAATACTTATCCATTTAATTGAAAAAAAGCGATATAACGAGCTAAGAAAGGAGCTTCCGATGGTAACAGAACGCACCATAAGTTTGCAATTGAAAGAGCTGGAAGAAGATGGCTTGATTACCCGAACAGTTTATACAAGCAAACCGCCCTTAAAAGTGGATTATGAACTCACAGAATTTGGAAGAACACTTATTCCTTTATTGCAGGCCATTGCTCAGTGGGGCAAAGAAACCGCCATAAAAGATAGCAGAGTGAGTAAAGTTGTGGAAGTGTAAGAACATCAAAATATTTATCATCAAGGCTCTACCTTCCTAGTTGGGTGCAAATTAATTTGCACCCAAATGAGAGAATCCAAATGCAACTAAAAGAAAATATTGGCATCATTGGCTCAATAAATGACACTATCATCTAAAATTCAAACGAATGCAACATTACTTAAAATACATTTGGATTTTCTTCATTAGTTTTCATGCTTTGGCACAACAAACTACAGCTACGCAATTGGAGGACAAAATCAGTATTTATGATATTCAGGATAGTGTTTTGATAAAAACAAGAGACGGAGCTATCATTTCGGCCATGGTGGTTCGTAAAAAAGGAGATAATTTACCCCAACCTGTATTGCTGCAATTTACCATTTATGTAAGAGACAAAGGTAGAGATATGGCATCATTGAAAGAAAATGTAGATAAGGGTTATATTGGTGTGATTGCCTATACACGAGGAAAAAGATTTAGCCCCAACGAAATCTTTCCTTATGAACACGATGCCAACGATGCTTTTGATATAATTGACTGGATTAGCCAACAAAAATGGTGTAATGGAAGTATCGGGATGTACGGCGGCAGCTACAATGGTTTTACCCAATGGGCGGCCTGCAAAACGCTTCATCCTGCCCTCAAAACGATAGTTCCTTATGTGGCCAATCGGCCAGGAATGGGCTTGCCAATGGAAAATAACGTTTTTGTAAATCCCAATTACGAGTGGTCGTTTTTTGTAGGCAATAACAAATACCTCGATACTATTGCTGGAAATAACAGACAGCGATTCAGAAAAATGCAAAACAAATGGTGGCAAACAGGCACTGCCTACAACAAGCTAGACAGTATCGATGGTGTTCCGAATAGGCTTTTCCAAAGATGGCTAAGTCACCCTTCTTTTGATGAATATTGGCAAAAAATGGCTCCCTACAAAACAGAATTCACCAAAATTAATATTCCTATTTTGGCGATAGATGGCTATTACAACGACTCTCAAAATTCGAGTATGTATTACCTCAAGGAACTTCAAAAATACAATCCCAAAGCTAATATATACTTGATTATTGGCCCTTACAGTCACTTCGGAGCTCAAAGAGAAGGCGAGGCCATTATCAACGGATATGCCGTTGATTCAAACGCATTAATCAATACCAAAAATATTACATATCAATGGTTCGACTATATTCTGAAAAATGGTATTAAACCCCAAATCCTTCAAAATCAGATTAATTACCAAGTAATGGGTGCAAAGGAATGGAAACATGCCCCTTCTCTTGATAAAATGAGTAATAGCTCCATCACCCTGTATTTGACCAACAGCCCCTCAGGGAAATTCTATTCAGCCAATACCCAAAAGCCTCGTAAAAAAGCCTTTTTACAACAAGAAGTCGATTTTGCTGACAGAGAAAAAAGCAATAACGACTACTACCCCGACCCTATCGTCAGAAAGGAAATTGATACAAGCAGCGGCTTTAACTTTATCAGTGCACCCCTTACAGAGGATTTGCTAGTCAATGGCTCGTTTTTAGGCGAAATCAAAGCAAGTATCAACAAAAAGGATATGGATATTGGTGTTACACTATACGAAGTAATGCCCGACGGAATGTATTTTCATTTGTCTTATTTTATTGGTCGGGCAAGTTATGCCAGCGATATTACCCAACGAAAATTATTACGACCCAATCTGATAGAAACGATTCCGTTTTCAAATACCCATTTTGTAAGCAAACAATTACGCAAAGGAAGTCGCCTATTAGTTCATTTGAATATCAATAAAAATTCATTCTCAGAACTAAATTACGGCACAGGAAAAATAGTAAGCGACGAAACCATACAAGATGCACAAGAGCCTTTAATCATAAAATGGTACAACGATAGCTATGTTAAAATTCCTGTACTCAAATAACCCTAAAATCTTCTTATCAGGAGTTGCTTTTTCTATAGACAAACAAATTAATTTACCACTTAATAAGTTTAAATCGATAATAAATGTTTATCGAAGAAAATATTATTCCAGATAGAAAAAATACACTTACTAAGATATTTCTATAAAATTTTTATTTTAAATTAAAGTTTCCGTATATCACTATACTTTGGTACTAAAACCTACCACAATATTACGCTCCAAAGTCGTAGCAAATTTTCTAATAATACACCTGAAAAGGGTTATTTAATTTAACATATAATGAAACTATCCAACATCTTTCTGCCATTATTACTATCGCTCTATTCACTGGCCATTTACGGTCAAAAAACGTACAACGGTCTTCCTGTCATAGAAGCCAATAACGTAAGAATCAAATACTATGTAAACAATCTTGAAAACATCAATTGGTCTGTTGCCCCAAAAGTAGCCGATGATAGTCTCCTCATTAAAACCTATCTTTCCTCAAAAGATAAAATCGTATTTAAGTTTAAGACCGATATTGATAGCATACAATTTGACATCCACGAAAAAGAAACTAGGCGTTTTTATGTTCATTTAAACAACCAGCATTATGCCCTAACCACCGTAATTAGAGAGCATATTCTGATTCCTACCTTACATTATACATCCACAACAAGTAATCCTACTTATAAAATTTTGTATACCGACAGCCGAGAAAAAGGGTATCTTGACTCGCTAAAAGCCAAATATCCGATTAGTGTAAAAAATGCCAAAACACAAACCGATAAAGTTCTGGCTATTTTAAATTGGACTCGCAGCCAATGGGAACACAACGGCAATGTAAGCCCCAAGAAAAACGACGCTATCTCAATTTTGGATGAAGTAAAAGAAGGTGGCAGATTTCCTTGTTTTGCCTATGGCTATGTACTGGCATCGCAACTAAAGGTTGCAGGCTTCAAATCAAGAGTTATATACCTCAAAACCAAAGACATAGCAACATCTATGCAAGGTGGCGGACACGTTGCAACCGAAGTATTTATAGATGACCTCCAAAAATGGGTATTCGTTGATGCCCAATTTAATGCCATGCCCTTTCTGAATGGAGTTCCTTTAAATGCCGTAGAATTTCAAAATGCCATCAGAACCAACTTTGACACATTAACATTTAAGAGTTTGGGCAAAGTAGACAAAATATCCTATATCAGCTTTGTTCAACCCTACCTGTTTTATTTTGATTGCTCTTTTGATCAGCGTGAAGATGTCATTACAGAACGCAACAGAGTAAATAGCAAACGAAGCCTGATGCTTGTTCCCCAAGGAATAGAACATCCGACATTTATGTGGGTTTGGAAAACAAAAATTGACTACTGCGAATACACCAACTCACTCCAAGATTTTTATGCAAAACCTTGATGATATAACGGTATAACCCCTATGTTGACTATGCTAAGCAGTGTTAGCCCGTAGATAATAAAATCAACATACCACTTATTGATACTGATAAACGCAACTGTACTGAATTTATGGCAGTTATATTCTTGTTAGCGGTCACCTTATTGAACAACCGTGCTAAAATTCAACAGATAAATGAACAGACAACCCAACGCTTCAGCAAAATTAAAAGAGCTACAACCCACAGCACAAAGCCAACGTGTTACCCCACATTTGCTTTTGCCCCAACTGCACAACAAGCAAAATTTTAACTTTACAAACTCAATAAATAATTCAATATGGCATATACAGCAGAAATCAGTAGAAACAATCCAAGTTGTTTCCTTTTCATCATAGACCAGTCGGGTTCTATGTCGGACAAATACGCAAGTATTGGTAAACCAAAATCAGAAGCACTTGCAGACGTGATCAACAGAATGTTTCAACAACTTGTGATCAAGTGTGCAAAATCTGAAGGCGTGAGGGATTATTACCACGTTGGGGTAATTGGCTACGGTGCAAATGGTGCTGGTGCAGCATTTAGCGGAAACCTGTCAGGACAAAATCTTGTTCCTATTTCTGCCATCGCCAATAATCCTGCACGAATTGAAGAACGCACTAAAAAAGTTTCTGACAGTGCAGGTGGTTTGATTGAAACGACCGTTAAGTTTCCTATTTGGTTTGACCCAACTGCAAACGGTGGAACACCAATGACAGAGGCATTTAAACAAGCAAACACAATTATTTCGGGGTGGTTAAGCGAAAACCCTAATTGTTTTCCACCTGTTGTAATCCACATAACAGATGGAGAAAGCACAGACGGAGACCCAACCGAAGAAATGAATAGCTTAACTTCTCAAACATCAAATGACGGGAATGTGATTTTGTTTAATCTTCATACCAATTCAAGAAGCACAAATCCAATTTCATTTCCGGGTTCAGAAGTTCAATTGCCTGACCAGTATTCCGAATTGCTTTTCAAAGGTGCTTCTACTTTGCCAAGTTTTATGAGAAACGTTGCCTCACAAGAGTTCAGTTTGAATTTATCTGACGGGGCTAAAGCATTTGTTCTTAATGGGGATATAGATTTAATTATTACAGCAATAGAAATCGGAACAAGACCGAACTTACAATTAAGATAATGCTACAATGCCATTTCAAAAGTATATCATTGCCCAAGTTTGGAAATTCAGCAGATGAAAACGAAGACAACATCTTAGAGCCAAGTAAATCAGAAATTGAATCAGATACACTTGTTCGGTTTGCAATTTCTGATGGAGCAACGGAATCTTCTTTTTCAAAGGAGTGGTCGGATTTGTTGGTTTGCGCCTACAAAGATAAGCCCTTTGACAAAGTTCATTTACCTGAAACAATAAAAACAATTTCCAAAACTTGGCACTCAATGGCTAACGCCACTGAATTGCCTTGGTATGCCCAACAAAAGGCTGAAAATGGAGCATTCGCTACTTTTCTTGGCTTGACAATAAACCGAGAAGATAATTCTTTTGATGCGGTTGCGATTGGCGATTGCTCGCTTTTTCAAATAAGGAATGATGAATTATATTTTTTGTTTCCTATTTCATCTGTTGAAGATTTTAATAATACCCCAAATTTGATTGCTAGCAATGAAAAATATCAAACTGACTTAGAAAATAATGTAGTTTATCACAAGGGAAAAATTGAGCCAAATGATATAATTCTACTCGCAACAGACGCTTTGGCGGCTTGGATTTTGAAACAAAAAAATCGTAGTATTAAAATTAAGAAAACTCTAATTGAACAATTTGAAAAGAGCGATGAAAATGCTTTTGAAGAACGGATAAACCAAAAAAGAGCAACACGTAGAATTAAAAATGATGACGTAACCCTTTTAATGATAAAATTTGAATAATGCTACTACCAAGAGGAGATGAATATAATGTAGCGGTTCAAAATCCACGAATTGCATTTACAGATACCGACCTTAAAAGTGGTTCAGTAGAAACTACGCCATTGGGTTTACCCAAACCATATTCTGGTGGTTTCACTATCACTTACAAAATATCAAATCATCAAACGGCTTGGGCGGTAAGGTGTTTTCACAGAGATATACAAGATTTACAGAAACGTTATCTATCTATTGGAAATTTCCTTTCTAGTAATAAATCTTCATATTTTGTAGATGCTAAATATTTGTCAGAGGGTATAAAAATCAATGGCAAAGGTTATCCTATTATCAAAATGCGTTGGCTTGAGGGCGAGCCATTAAACATATATTTAAGCAAAGCCTATAATCAACAAGCTAAGGTTGAAAAACTTCTTTCTGATTTTGTTCAACTAATCAGCGAACTTGAAAAATTTGGAATTGCACACGGAGATTTACAACACGGAAACATAATAGTTAAAAACGATAAACTTCATTTGATTGACTATGACGGAATGTATTTTCCTGAATTGGCATCATTGAGAACAAATGAAATTGGACACATAAATTATCAACACCCAAAGCGTTCCGCTTCGCACTACAATCAATACATTGATAGATTTTCAGCGATTGTAATTTACATCGGGTTAAAAGCAATTTCCATAAAGCCTTCTCTTTGGAGCAAGTATGAAAATGGAGAAAATATTTTATTCCGTAGTCAGGATTATGCCGACCTTCAAAACTCGTCACTTATTCAGGATTTATCATCAATCTCTGAATTAAAGCCCTTCGTTGAAAGGTTAATTGGCTGTTGCTATTTAGAGTTTGATAAAGTGCCGTCATTGAAAGATTTCCTTTCAGGAAACTTCATATACAACAAGAGTGCAGTTGGAACAATTAACATTACACGCAGTCAATATGAAATTATTGATGCAACTAAAAAGGGTAGCATACTTGAACATTTTGGCGAAAAAATTGAAGTTGTTGGAAAAATATCAGGAAAACATTCAGGCTTAACCTATCACGGTTCATCTTATATGTTTTTGAACTTTGGGCTTTATCCCAACCAAACATTTACACTTGTAATTTGGCAAGAGGGAATTTCAGCCCTTACAACAAAAGGAATGTCACCAAATTCGTTGGTCGGAAAATATGTAAGTGTTACAGGAGTAATAAGCAGTTTTGGTGGAAAACCACAAATGATTATTGAACAGCCGACACAAATTCAAATTTTGGCAAGTGTAAGTGAAGTAAATCAAAGGCTGAAACAAAAACCCATAAATACAACTGTTCAACCACAACAACAACCCCAAAAGGTAATTGACAAAGAAGTTGACATTTTCAATACACTATACAAAAACAAACCAGTTTATACACCACCGAAACCGACTGTAACACAAACACCTAAGCCTGTAAATACACAACCCAAAACAACTTACAAGCCACCGACTACGACCTACAGCAGTCCAAGTCAGACAACAAAAACAACATCAAGTTCTAATAGCAGTAGTGATAATAGAGGCTGTATTGTTCCTATAATTTTTGCAATCTTGGGTGCAATTTTCATAGGTGCAGCATCAGACGGTAAACTTTGGTTTGTTGGAGCAATCGGGGGCGGAATTTTAGGTGCTTGGGTTCAAAGTTGGTTTAAATAACGAGTTGGGTTTTTAGAAAAATATTTCACTTTGGTCCGATTAGGACGACACTTTCTAAAGGAGGTATTGGAATGAATTGGGGTATTTCTGGATTTAGAATTGGAATATCACCAACGGGACGAAAATATTTAAGCATTGGAATACCTGGAACTGGATTGTATTTTTTAAAGTACTTATCAGGCAAAAATACTTTACCGAACGAGCAACAAAAGACCATTCAAAAACCCAGAATGACACAATATAATCAGAACACAGAACATTGGTGGAAACAGAAAAGTTTATAACCCAACACTTTGGATGGTACATTTGCAAAACCGTACAAGCCAACGCTAAAGCCAAGTTTTGCAAATGTGCCACCAAGCAACGCACCACGACCGATAAAATAAACGAACAACTAACATATAGACAAGAAGGACAAACCACTAACAAGGTATTGCCGCAATGGGGCTGACGTGCTTCTATGAAACTTTTGTGCATAAACAAACAATAGTGCATTTATTAAACATTTATGCTAAAAATCTGCTGTTTATCAAGCCCAAAAATGTCATAACTCATCGTTAGGCTATACATTGCCCAACTCAATTTTACTAAAACGCTCATAATATATCTCCCCTACCTCGTTTAATACCATTTAAGCGAGGTTATTTTTTGTAGTGATAAGTAGATTTCGATTGCTTATGTAGTTTTTGGATAAAGATAGTTTTTTGATGCTGAAAAAATTGTCCATCTTCTTGCTTTAATTCTCCATTTCTAGGCACGTTCTGTCCTTGCATCTTTGCATAGTCAATAATGGCATAACTAAAAAAGGTGAAAAATGACAAATTTTAATGTTCCAAGCAGAGGCGAGGTTTCTGCAAACAATCAAGAAATTTTTGATAATCTCAAAAAAGGATTAGGAATGGTTCCGAATCTTTATGCCGTAATGGCGTTGTCAGACACGGCATTAGGCAATTACCTTGCCTTTCAAAATGCTAAAACTACGTTTTCAAACAAAGAAAAACAGGTTATTAACTTAGTGGTAAGTCAAGTAAATGAATGTTATTACTGCCAATCGGCACATACGTTGTTAGGTACGATGAATGGTTTAACCGAAGAACAAACTATTGAAATAAGAAAAGGGAATGCTTCCTTTGACAGTAAATTAAATGCCTTGGTTGTTCTGGCAAAAGAAATTACAACAACAAAAGGGTTCGCTTCAACAGCAACGATAGACGCTTTTGTTGATGCAGGTTATACCAAAGGTCAAGTGATAGAACTTGTTTTTCTGGTTGCTGAAAAAACAGCCATGAATTATGTACACGCTATTACAAAAGTTGAGATTGACTTCCCTTTGGCCAAGGCCATTTAATCATAAAAGAGGCTGTGTTAGACATATCGGCATGGCCTCTTGCTAACCAAGAAAATATGGAAAATCAACGACTCCCACTGCCTCCATTTACGCTGGAAACAGCATTGCAAAAAGTACAATTGGCCGAAGATACTTGGAATACTAAAGACCCCGAAAAAGTTTGTATGGCCTACACGGTGGATACCGAATGGAGAAACCGAACCGAATTTATCAACGGAAGAGAAGAAGTAAAACAATTTTTGAACAAAAAATGGGAAATAGAATTATCTTACAAATTAAAAAAAGAGCTCTGGGGGTTTCGTGAAAATAGAATGGCTGTACGCTTTGAATACGAATGGCATGACCACACAGGGCAATGGTTTCGCAGCTATGGTAACGAGCTGTGGGAGTTTGACGAAAATGGTTATATGCAAAAAAGGTTGGCAAGTATCAATGACTTGCCTATTCAAGAAACAGAACGAAGACTAAAATAATATTTATGTACAATGAGCAACCAATCAGCTTTTACCTTAGTAAATCCTCAAAATGGAAACTTAGCATTCAAGTTATTTTCGTTTGAAGACAATAGCCATTTCGACCATATTCAACGCAATAATTATTATTCGCTTATTTGGCTTACTCAAGGCACTGGAAAAGTAAAAGCAGATTTTTCGGAGTATGATTTTTACGAAAATTGCTTGTTTGCATTTTCACCCTATCAGCCTTTTATGTTACATAGCAATAATGCGTTGATGGGGGTTGCATTACAGTTTCATCCCGATTTTTTTTGTATACATAAGCACCAAGCCGAAGTAGCTTGCAACGGAGTATTGTTTAACAATATATATAATCCGCCATTTATTACTATTGATGAACATACTGCTTCAACATTCAAGATGTTAATGAGCCAAATGAAAACCGAAGTGCAAAATCCTGCATTAGCTCAAGACGAATTATTAATTTCCTATTTGAAGATATTTTTAATAACGGCATCACGCCTAAAAACAGAACAAGAACCCAAGGCGTTACAAGCTATAGATGAACAAAAAGAGCCGTTTATTCTTCAAAAATTGAAAAATGCCATTGAAAAAGAGTTTAAAACTAAACATTCGGCAAGTGATTATGCCGAGATTTTGAATATATCAGCAAATGCCCTAGCCAAAATAACCAAAACCCACTTTAATAAAACTTTAACTGATTTAATAGCTGAAAGAATAATCATAGAAGCTAAACGAGAACTGTACCTTACCAACAAGGCTATTAAAGAAATTGCCTACGAACTCGGTTATCAGGACGAATATTATTTTAGTCGTTTCTTTAAAACTAATGCCGATATTTCGCCTCAAGTATATCGTGATACCGTTGGTTTTGGACGAGGAGCTTAGACTTTTTTGCAGTAGACAAATCATCGACGGCCCAATAGCAAGAGTAATTTGCAAAAGGTGAGATTTTGTTATCTGTGCTTAAAAGCCCTCCTATTGCAAATTTACCAACCAACCTCGACCTTGCTCAAATCGCTTTAAACAAGGTCGGGGGTATTATATGTTGGCTTAGGTTCTACAAAATTGAGTAGTGCAACCGCTCTGTGTGGTTATTATTCCAATGCAAAAGTAACGGTAACGTTGCCTGAACCTAATGCCGATGCCAAACCTGTAGTATCATTTACTGTACCTAATTTTGTGTAGCTATACGATGTTGAAAAGGTTTTGTAAAATAGCACTAAAGTTTTAGAACCATATAGCATTAAATCGCCATTGTTGATTGTTATGGGATTGAACGGATTGGTTGGCAGACTGTTGGGTAAGTCGTAGTACTTTTCGTTGTTGTTTAGTTCAACCATATTGATGGTCAAGGGCAACATTTCTTTCAATGCTTTTGCCGCATTGTTGTCTAAAAGTGTTGCTGTAAACACCTGACTATTAACCTTTATTGTAATTTTACCGTTTGTCATAGGTATATTATTTTCTATATGAATGGGTTCAATATCGTTCTTACTACAAGAAGAAGCACTACTCACCAAAATAGACATCAAAGCCAGCATCAACATTACTATTTGTCTCATCGTATTCTATTTTAAATGTTCTTTGAAAAAAGTATCCAGTTTATCGAAAGGAATTTTATCTAATTTATCGTACAAGTCTACATGGACTGCATCTGGAATAATCATTAACGCTTTGGGTTCAGCAGCATTTTGGTAAATATCTTCGCTAAAATAACGTGAATGGGCATTATCTCCTGCAATCAACAACATTGGTCTTGGCGAAATTTCTTTTACATAATTAAGAATAGGCATATTCATAAATGCTAATGCGTTTGTTGCTAACCAAGCTCCATTGGAGTTCAAAGACCGCTTATGAAATCCTCTTGGTGTACGATAATAATCAAAATACAGTTTTACAAAGGGCGGTTCATTTCCTTGGAGTTTTTCAGGTAAATTACGATTACCCTCTGCCTGACTCCCATTTTCAGCATCTTTCCAGCGTTGTTGTCCTAATTGTTCTAAAGTTTGGGTACGTTGTGCCAAAGTAACCACATCATTATAACCCCTTGATATTACTCTGGTCATATCGTACAAACTGGTAGTGGCAACAGCCTTCACCCTTTTATCAATAGCCGTTGCATTTAAAGCAAAACCGCCAAAGCCACAAATACCGATAATGCCGATTTTATGTCTATCTACATTTTTTTGAATACCTAAAAAATCAACCGCCGCACTAAAATCTTCGCTATTGATTTCTGGGGAGGCCAGATTTCTTGGTTCGCCGCCGCTTTCACCTGTATAAGACGGGTCAAATGCCAATGCAATAAACCCTCGTTCTGCCATTTGATTGGCATACAACCCAGACGATTGTTCTTTTACTGCTCCGAAAGGCCCACAAATAGCAATGGCTGCCAAAGAGGTAGTGCTGTTTTTAGGCACATACAAATCTCCTGAAAGCTTGATACCATAACGATTTTTAAAATTCACCCTCTGTCTGGTTACTTTGTCGCTTAATACAAAAGTATAATATTCATTAGTTGTATTCATGGTATTAGATTTTGATTGACCGAATAAATTATTGATAAATAGAATAGCCATAAAGACTACAGTTGTTATGTGTTTCATCATTGATATGGGTTTATATTTCTTTCATAATTTTGGCAGGAATACCACCTACAATCACGTTATCAGGAATATCTTGCGACACCACCGCACCTGCTGCAACTACCGCATTTTCGCCAATAGTTACACCCTGTAGAATAGTAGCGTTTGCTCCAATCCAAGCATTTTTTTTGATATGAATCGGAGCTACTTTTAAAGATTGTCTTTCGGTTGGGTGGATAGGATGTCCTTCCGACAGCAGTCTGACGTTGGGAGCAATTAGGACATTGTCCTCGATAGTAATACCCCCCAAATCCAAAAAAACACAATCAAAATTGATAAATACATTTTTTCCTATTTGGGTATGCTTGCCGTAGTTGATATACAATGGTGTAAATACAGTTACACTTTCATCTATTTCTGTTTGGGTAATTTGACTAAGAATACTCCTGATTTCGGCAGGATTAGCCGACTGGTTCATTTGTACCAGCAATACTTTGGTGGCAAACGATGCGTCTCGCATTTTATAGGCATCACTATCGTTTGGCGAAATTGTTTCCCCGTTTTTTAGTCGTTCAAATATATTGGTTGCTTCCATGGTTTCTGATGATTTCTACCCTGCAAAGCTAAAAACAAAGCCCCACAACAACTTTGCTGTGAGGCTCAAACTACTTTTCTGTGAAGCTCAATTTTAAATTTCTGTAGGAGGTATTCCATACTGTTTTTTAAATGCAGTAGAAAAATGCGACAGGTTTTTGAATCCTACTTCAGTGCATACCTCCTGCACTTTTCTTTTTTCTTCTTTTAGTTGGATATAAGCCATTTCTAGCCGTTTTTTGATAAGCCATTTTTGAGGTGTGAGATTACTTATTTTCTTAAAATCTCTTTTGAAAGTCGCTAAACTTCTACCAGTAAATGAAGCCAATTGTTCCATAGTCAGTTCTTCCATATAATTATTATTCAGAAATGGCAAAAGGTCTATTTTCCAAGGTTCGGCAAAGTCAAAAAGAATAGGATAAAGCTGTTCATTGCTATTCAATAAAGCATAAATACCTTCTAATACCTTCAATTGAATAACAGCTTCGGTGGGCTTGACGTTATTGTCAAAATAAGGCGTAAGAGCCTGAAACAAGCTTTGAATAGCAGGTGTCGGTTGTAGTTTAAACACCTTCTTATCCGAAATCTTCACATCGGTAGGCATTGCCGATTTATTCATTTTGCTATAAAAATCACGCAATACCTCGCGTCGAAAAACCATTGAAATACCTTTGTACAAATCGTCGCCTTTGCTGTTTTTGTACATTTTCAAACGGTGGTCTCTTCTTACAAAAGCACATTCGCCTGCCTGCAATTTTATCTTTTTGTTTCTATCTTCAATCACCTGCTCACCAGAATATAAATACACCAAAACATGCTCGGGTTTTGAATGCACACAATGCACGCCATACTGAGAGAAACACGAAAGAAAAATACCAGAGTAGCTTAGCGTTTGGAAGGCCTCGTCTTGTTGTAAGTCCATATATTTTTTGGATGTTATTAGCGTACAAATTTAAAATAAATACTCCCGTTTTACTTTGCTGTAAGGTTCATTTTATTTTTCTGTAAGGCTCAATTCTGGCTACAATTGTAATAATTTGGCTCTTTGGCAAACCTTATTCTAAGGAGTTTGTATTTCTGTTGTCTACTCCTATCCCACACCATTTGCTTTACCATCCATTGTTACTTAGTTACACCGATGTTACTGTTATTATTCGGCACAAAGTTACCAAAAGTAACAAACACCTTCTACTTTTGTGATGTCAAACAATTAAAATAACCCTAAAAATGAGTTTTATCAACAAAAACGTAGTTATTACTGGCGGTAGTACAGGCATTGGATTTGCAACCGCCCAAGCATTTATCGACGCAGGTGCAAGCGTTTGGATAACAAGTAGAAGTGCCGATAATTTGCAAAAAGCAGCAACAAAAATCAACAGTCCAAAACTAAAAACAGTTGTTTCGGACACGTCAAACCTGGCTGGCATTGCAGTATTGGAAAAAGCCATAGCAGAAAGCGGAAGTAAAGTGGATGTTCTTTTCCTAAATGCAGGAATTGCCATATTTGCACCTATTGAACAAGTAACCGAAGAAGACTTTGACGCACAATTCAACACAAATGCAAAAGGTTACTTCTTTACATTACAAAAACTTATTCCACATTTGGCCAATGGTGCTTCGGTTTTGTTCACCTCCTCAATCGTTGCAACAACCGCCCAAGTTAATGGAAGTGTATATGCTGCAACCAAAGGTGCAGTAAATAAAATTGCCCAAATTGCTGCAAATGAATTGGCAGACAGAAAAATCAGAGTCAATATTATCAGCCCCGGCCCAATCCAAACCGAAGGTTTTGATAAAGCAGTACCCGATGATAACATTAAAAAACAATTTGCCACAACCATAGCTTTACAACGAATGGGCAATCCTGACGAAATTGCAAAAGCCGTTTTGTTTTTGACTTCTGACAATGCAAGTTTCATTACTGGAACAGAATTGCTAGTAGACGGTGGGTATATCGGTTATGCCCTGAAATAAGACGTACTACAAACAGCAAGAACTATTGAAAAGTATCGTTTTAGTCGACCTCGTTTAAATCTATTTAAGCGAGGTCAACTTTTGAGAAGTCTATCCACTATAACAATGGGAAGGACTTATTTTGGCAAACCTCGCCCAAGCTTAATTATTCCTTGATTATCTTTTTACGGTGTGCTATTCCCCATTCGGTCAGGTTGTTGATAATAGTTTTTAGCGTTTTACCGTGTTCTGTAAGTTCATATTGAACTGTTATCGGCTGAGTGTCTAGTACAGTTCTTTTTACTAATTGATTAATTTCTAACTCCTTTAACTCTTTGCTCAACATTCTATTGGAAATACCTCCTACGTCGTTCAAAATATCCGAAAACCTTCTTTTATTGTAGTAGCAAATAGATGAAATAATAGATATTTTCCATTTGCCATTCAATACGTCCATCGAATCTTGAACGGCACGCATTTCTTTTTTATGTTCTTGTCCGAAATCTTTTGTTTTACAATCCATTGTTACTTACGTTATATCAGTGACACTGTTATCCTTCGGCACAAAGTTACTAAAAGTAACATTAACCCTCTATTTGTATAATACTAAACAATAAAACAACTTAATACAAACGCCAACCGTCGCTTTGTATCGGATGCTCAAATCACCACTTGAAATAGCAAAATATCAGGCATAGTACTACAAGAAATAGGAACAGCCAAAGGAGGTACAAGCGTGCTGAATTTTGTAGTGGGTTCGTATGCAGTACCATCTATTATTGGCAATACAAAGGTATAATATCGACATAATAACCGACGATAGCCGTTACACGAGTGCCTACCCCAACCCAATAGCTACCAATTTGGTCAAAGCTAAACTAGATGGAAAGTCCGATTTGGGACATACACACGATTGAGGAAGCATCACAGGAAAACCATCATCATTTACCCCATCGGCTCACACTCACCCATTAAGCGATATTGTTGGCCAACCGTTTTCATTACATAATTCTATAGCCCTATATCCCCGTAAAGCTCCAACTCAAACCCCTAGTTTTTTTATACGAAATTGATAGCAAATACAAGCAATAACCTCATTACTCGGTTCAATATTTGGTAGTAACTCCGATGCTACCGACACAGAAATACAACAAAGACTTACTGCTTTGGAACAAGCTACCGCCAGACAGAAAATGACTAATCTGATTTTGTATGGGTTGGTATTAATCTTAGGTATTATAGCTTTAGTAAGTGTAGTTAGGAAAAAGTAAAGCCCTGATACTGTTTTCAATGAACCCTGATAGAAATGTAAAAACGCATTTCTATCAGGGCTTTTGTTGGTAAATATACATAAAGTAAAGTACGTATATTGATTTTGGTTAATAACCTTATAAACATGCCAAAAACATTCGCTTATATTCAATATCGGTTGGATAGACGCAATAAAATTTAATTATATTGCAGTTATATAATCGTTAGCACCAATACCAAAGACACCACGAATGAAAGTAACCGAATACCTTATTGACAATATTTCTACTCACATAATCGGATATGGGACAGGAAATGACTTAGTAAAACTTTTTAATCGCTTTGGTTTCAAAGACATTTACTCCTTTGACAATGGAGGACTTCCAGACATTGGGAAAAAGAATGGTCAACGACCAAGTAAAACAGAATATGTCAAAGACCGGCTAAATCAAATTTCAAATCGAAATGATGGTTCACTTCGAGAATTATTAAATATTGTTATTAATAAACTACCTGGAATAATTGACAATTTACAAGGATTTCTAAATGATGAAGGCTACGTTATTGAACAAAACAATGGAATATACTATGTTCAAGGAGGAGTAATAGTAAAGACTAAACCAGTCATTAATGAAGCACATTTTGAAGAAATTCAGAAAAGAATATTAACCGCATTAGATAAGGCTAAAATTTCCATTTGGGTTGTTTCCGCTTGGTTAACGAATAAAACTCTTTATGCTAAACTATTTGAGAAGCAGAACGAAGGGTTAGACATAAGAGTTGCCATTTTCGATGACGCAATAAACGCCAAATACGGTGTTGATATAACAATGTTTCACAATCACTACTTTTTAAAGGGGACAAAGGGCGGAACAATGCATCATAAATTTTGTGTAATAGACAATCAAGTGGTTATAACGGGTTCATACAATTGGTCAAACAACGCAGAATTCAGAAATGACGAAAATGTTACTGTAGAACATAATCCCGAACAAGCGACAAATTACTCATTAGAATATAAGAGATTGATAAAATAGGTACTGGTGCTAACAAGGGTTTTGCGTCAGGCGGGCTGATTGCAAAACTCAACGGCAGTTTTTCAATTGAACTTTAGTAATAATATCAGCTTTTGTGCTTCGATAACCCGCCCGAACGCAAAGCCCCGAAACGTTATGTGCCATTCTAAAGACCGTGCTACAACGAAATGACTGTGAACAAAAACAGACAACTTTCAATCAGACGACCTGTTTTTTTGACTAAATTTGAAACGACATTTAATTGAATTTGAAAATGGAAATATTAGGTAACGAACAACATAAAATTATTCACGGAGACGCTTTGGAAGCATTAAAAACACTTCCTGACAACTCTGTGGATTTGATATTTGCCGACCCACCCTACAACATTGGTAAAAACTTCAACGGACATATTGAAAAATGGAAAACGGAAGAAGCATACCTTGAATGGTGCTACGAGTGGCTTGACCTGTGCATTAAAAAACTTAAACCAAACGGTAGTTTTTATGTAATGACAGCGACACAGTTTATGCCTTTTTTCGACATTTACCTTCGTAAAAAGTTAGACATACTTTCCCGACTTGTTTGGTATTATGACAGTTCGGGCGTTCAAGCCAAAAAATACTACGGTTCAATGTATGAGCCGATTTTGTTTTGTGTAAAAGACAAAAACAACTACACTTTTAACACGGACGACATTTTGGTAGAAGCAAAAACAGGAGCAAAACGCAAACTTATTGACTATCGCAAAGCCGTTCCGACTATTTACAGTTCAGAGAAAGTTCCCGGAAATGTTTGGGAGTTTGCAAGGGTTCGTTATCGTATGGACGAATACGAAAATCACCCGACACAAAAACCAATCTCTTTACTCGAAAGAATTATAAAAGCAAGTTCAAACGAAGGAGATTTAGTTATAGACCCATTTTCAGGAACATTTACTACTTGCTTTGTAGCAAAAGAACTTGGCAGAAATTCCATTGGTATAGAACTTCAAGACGAGTATGTAAAAATCGGTTTGCGGAGATTACAATTAGCGAAAGAGTTTAAAGGCGAAAAACTACAAAAGGAAATCCGCACATTTGAAACAGAAAAGTTGGCTACCGCCAACACCTTAAAATTATTTGAAGAGCCAAATGGAGAATATATTCACAGCAAACATTAAATCGGTTTTAGAAAAACACTTTGGCAAAAATGCTGACGATATTTTCGACAAGAGCCAACTAATTCAATACATAAACGAGAAAACCCGTTCTGCGATAAGGGTTCAAAATCTCGTTCAAGTTTCGCAAACCTTTACGCTATCTATGTTATCATAGAAGATTATATCGCCAACGGCTTTGACCAAAAAGATGATTATTCAAGATACGAAGGTGCAGCCTTTGTAAAATTATTCAAACGCCAAAGAGAATTGCCTTTTGGCAGTAAACTTCAAAATCACGCATTGAACAATAGAATGAATTCGGAGTTTCAAAAATATTTTCCAAGTTCAGAGTTTATTCCAATTCTTCGCAACCTCGAAACAAATCGTTATTGGATAAATGAAAATCTTTTGAAAATAAAAGTAGGCAAAGCCAACTTCAATATCGCAAATGCTATCATTGAAATCATTGACGAGTATTCCAAGACAAAGCAAGATGCTTTTCAACGATTTGTAAAATCTTGTGAGGAGTTGCAAGAAATCGGCAAGACAACCCCGAAAAAAATTGAGGAGTTTGTGATTGGTTTGCTTGCACCCAATGTTGATGCCCGACTTTTTGAAATTGTTAGTTATTCAATTCTCAAATATTTTTATCACGACCAGCAAATATTTTGGGGTTACGAGCTTGAAAAACTAAACAAAGAGAATTTGAAACTTTACAAAACAGGAAGGACAAACGCAAATGACGGAGGAATTGACTTTGTAATGAAACCGCTTGGGCGATTTTTTCAAGTTACAGAAACTTTGGACTTCAAAAAATACTTTCTCGACATTGACAAAATACAGAAGTATCCAATCACTTTTGTAATCAAATCAACCGAGCAGACAAAAGACCTATTAAAGAAAATCAGGGACAATGCCAGCAAGACATATTCAATAAAAGCCATAGTTGACACCTATATGGACTGCATTGAAGAAGTGATAAATATTCCGACCCTTAATGACAGATTTAACGATGCTGTGAAACAAGGTTATCTAAACAAAATCCTTGACGAAGTAGTAATTCAAAGCAAAGTTGAGTTTAATTATGAGGACACGGACGAGGACGAAGAATAGAAGAACGGCACATAACAGCAGTTTGGCGAAATGGCGGGTGACGTGCTTCTATGACAGTTTAGTGCTTAACCAAAGTGTAGTGCTTCGATTGAACTTCTGTGCTAAAAATCCCCGCCTTCGGCAAGCCCCGAAACGTTGGTGGTAATTTTAGACAGACTCTACTACAATGACAGACAAAGCAAAACAACTAATAATAGATTTTAAAAATATCGGTTGGCAGACACCAAATCTTTATGAACGTTTATTTGAATTAACTACAAACTCAACTGACACATTTTATTTTGCAACAGAATACCTAAAATCTTTTGACAAGAATGCAACAATTTTCAACGACATTTTGAGCTACATTGACAAATCTCAATTTGCTGACCTTATAAGTTCTGCATTAGATATTCTAAAAAAACAAAAAAATGAAAATGCTGAAAGCGTAATTGAATATGCAAGTTTGCAGTTCCCAGAGTTATTGCACAATTACTTGGAGCTTATATTTGACTTAAAGCCAAACGAAAGTACTTACTATGCAGACTACCCTTGGAGAAATTTAGTTAGTGACAGAATTCAATTCTTTAAAGCAAAACTAATAAGTTCGGAAACCAATATTACGGACAAGCAAAAGCTATTTAGATGTTTGTTAGAAACAAGAAATTTGGAAACTATCAATTTTGCTTATGACTATGCTCTAACCAATAAACTTTTTGACAACGAGAATTCAGAAGAATATTTGGTGGCTCATTTAGAACTTGTTGGGTTTACAAAACGAAATGACAACATAGAAAATTATTGCCAAAGTATTACAAGACATTTTATCTTCAATAACAACTATTTTTCAGACGACAGACCAATTCACACAAACAAAAAACAGCATCCAACATGGAACTTAGAAGCAGACAAAACGAAATATAAATTTGGAGGCATTCTTCAAAATGATGATAAAAACCCTTTTATTCACTTAGTGACTTTTGATGAAATTCCTTCGGGACTTAAAATATCAGGATTATCAAGTCTTACATTAGGAATGCACATTAGAGAGTTAAACGAATGGGGCGTAGTATTTTACCAACACGACAATTTTGGAAAACCATCAAAAATTGGAGAAACAAAGGAAATTGAAAATTATTCAGATTTACCAATCAAAGAAACAGAAATTTGTTTAGCTGAAACACCAAATAGATGGACTTTTCAAAATTGGGGATGTTCAAATAGTAGAGAAAACTTGTTTAGACTTGGAGGCGAACCAACTTGGATACAAAGTGCGGAAGTTTTAGTTTGTCCAATTTCTAACGAAAAAATGGATTTTTTGTTGCAACTTGACACAGACCTGCCAGACATAGAAAATGGAGAAGTATATTTTGGAAGTGGAGGAATTTGTTATGCTTTTTGGTGCGACAAAACAAAAGTGAGTGGATATATTATGCAATGTACATAGACAAAAAAACTACCGCCAACATCGTATTGGCAATAGTGGGGCTGACAGTTGTAAACTCAACATTTGTACTTCTATTGGGCATTTGTGCAAATGTTGGGCTGACGTTTTTCAAATGCCCCAACATCGCAAAGCCCTGCTCGTTGGGCGTAATGCCTATAACACTAACTATTTGAGAAATGAAGGTAATAGAGACTAACATTGCAAATGTTTGGAATAGAATTGACACATGGATGAATTCAGGCGACAAACTGGTTTCATCTGAAAAATCTGTCGTTTTCAATTTTGCATGGGAATTTCAAAAAGAATTTCAAAACGACATTTCATTTATTGATTTTGAAACAAGTTTGTTCCAAAACTTTTCCGACGGTCAATTCATTGACCTGTATATAGAGTTTCGTCACGCCAACAAAGAAATAAAAATTGGTATCGAATTCAAGTATCCAAATAAAAAACAAAATAATTCGAACCACACAGAAACAAGACAAAAAATAATTAATGATATAAAGCGGCTGAACTGGTTGGTTGCTAACGACAAAATAGATATTGGATGTTTTCTATGCCTGACTAACGAAAACAATTATGTAAACAATGGGCGTTTTAAGGTCGCGACTAACTTTCTAACGCACCATGAAATGAGCTACCAAACAGGTGACTTTCTTCCTGAAAATGAGAAATACATTGAGAAAGTAAAATCTTTAACTGACATCAACTTTCACTGGAAGTACGTTCAACTAAAAAAGGATAAGCATGTTATCACAGATGGGAAATATGCTTTTTTGAAGCCAATCTTTATAACCAAAGACCAAATTGAAAACACAAGCACATACGCCCAACATGGTATTGCTAAAAGCGGGGCTGACTCAGTGCTATTGGGCTGACGGAAGTAATTGAACATTTGGAATTCTAAGGGGTAGTGCTGAAGTTCCCCCGCCTTCGTCAAGCTGCAAACCGTTGTGCGTCATATTATAAACACCCGAAATGAAAAATAAATTGAATTACTTAATACTTATTTTGACACTAAACTTTTCCTGCGTTGAAAAGAAATCAACAGATGGAGAAAGTAACAAGCTTGAATTGGAAGCTACTTCAAAAGAGGACACCTTAAAATTCACTTCGGGAATTCGTTCGATTTTTCAAGACAGCAAAGGAAATTATTGGTTTGGAAGCCTTAAAGAGGGAGTTGCTGTTTACAATGGTAAATCATTCAGGTACTTCACGGTTAATGATGGGCTAACAGACAATCAAATCAATTCCATTCAAGAAGATAAAAAGGGGATTATTTGGTTTAATACCCTACAAGGAGTGAGTAGTTATGATGGAACAAAAATAGTGAATCACACTAAGGCAAACTTAGGAAAATCTCAAAATAACTTCTCCGTTCAGGGCAATGAACCATTGCAAGACCAATGGATGAAATCAGATAACGACCTTTGGTTTGAAGCAGGAATTAAAGAAGGAGTTTATAGGTTTGATGGGCATAAATTAAGTTTCTTAGCATTTCCTCCTCAAAAAGCCATTAATCCAAATAATTTATTTTCTGTAACAGGTATTTCAAAAGGAAAAAACAATATGATTTGGTTCGGTACTTACGCAGGCGTTTTTGGCTATAATGGAAAAGAATTTAAAATTATCAATGACGAAACGCTTGGACTTGATATTGAAGTTGAACCTCTTCATATTAGAAGTATTCTCGAAGACTCAAAAGGCAGACTTTGGATTGGTAACAATGGCATTGGTGTATTACTAAAAGAAGGTGATTCAATAATTAATTTTTCTGATAAGAACAAATTAATTCACCCAACAAGTGGAAGAAAAGGTAATAAATCATTACCTGGCACTCTCGAACACGTTTTCACAATTGCAGAAGATAGTAAAGGTAATATATGGTTTGGTGACAGAGACGCAGGAATTTGGAAATATGATGGTGTAAAGATGATTAATTACACAAAGAAACATGGACTTACAAATGACAATGCTCTATCCATTTTTGAAGATGTTAAAGGCGAATTGTGGTTTGGAATGGAAGACGGAAAAGTGTATAAGTTTAACGGGAATACTTTTGAAAGGCAATTTTAAGAAATACGAACAAACAACAGCAGTTTGGCGTAATGGTGGGTTTAGTACTTCGTATGACAGTTTAGTGTAAGTTCAAGAACAGTCCTTCGATTGAACTTGTGTACTTCTATCAACTTTTGTACTTTAGCTGAAATGAAGTGCTTAAAAATCCCCGCCTTCTGCAAGCGCCAAACCGTTAGCTGCGATTATAAAAACAAACCTCCATAGAAATGAAACAATTTTTGACATTCTTATTTTTTGTGATAACACTAAATCTTTTTGCACAAAATGTGCGTTATGAAAAACAGAATATTTACAAAACTAAATTTGACGATGCAATTCCTGTATTAAATGTAGCAACATTTCATATGGGAGAAACTTCTGATGCAAACTCAACAGACTTTGATGAAAACGATAAGAAAAATCAGCAAGAAATTAAAAAATTAGCTAAAATATTGGCAGAATTTAAGCCAACAATAATTGTTATCGAAGATTTACCTAAAAATGACAGTATAAGACAAATTTCATATTTAGAGTATCTAAAAAATCCAAAGAAAAAATTTGTAAATCCAGACGAAATAGAATTGTTAGCTTATGAAGTTGGAAGACTTAGCGGAGCAACAAAGATTTATGGAATTGACTTTAAAGAAGGGTATAACTACAATATAAATGTTATAAATAGTGTAGATACTACAACATTAGATAAATATGCTTCATTAAGTGATGAAAATGATGCGAAAAATCCAGAGAAAGGAATTCCTTTTTATGATTTATTCAAATTAAATAATCATCCTCAATATTTAGAAAGCCTCATAAACTTTAATGCTGATTTGTTACTGTACAATTCAAGTAAGAATAATTCCGAAGGAGCAGACGAGGCAGGAAAATTTTATCATAGAAATTTAGTTATGTTCTCTAATCTCAACCAAATTCCTATTGGAAAAAATGACAAGATTTTTATATTAATGGGTGGAACTCATACTGCTTTCTTTATGGATTTTTTAAAAAGAAGTCCAAAATTTAAACTTGAAAACACTTTTGATTATCTAAAATAACCGCAGTTAACAAGTGTTTCGCATCAGGCGGGCTAAAGTATAAACTCAACAGCATTTTTTCAATTAAACATTAGTAATAAAACAAGCTTTTGTGCTTCGATTTCCCGCCCGAACGCAAAGCCCTAAAATGTTAGGCTGTGAAAAAACTAACTTGAGTCCTTTTTATACTCGGACACCTATCCGAGAAATTTTCAACTATTACAATCTAAAGACTTAGATTTTGAGTTTTTCACAGACTGCCGTTAGCAATAATATTATGAGCATTTCACTAAAGACACACAAACTATTATGGGGACGGTCTGGCAGTAAATGTGCTATGCCCGATTGTCAGCATGGCCTTATTGCTGACGAAACCGAAACAGATGATGAATCTATTATTGGCGATGAGGCACACATTGTTGCTCGAAGTGACGACGGTCCAAGGGGTGTTTCAGATTTAACACCAGAAGACCGTGACAAATACGACAACTTAGTTTTGTTGTGCCGCAAGCACCATAAAATTGTCGACGACCAACCAGGTTTCTATACAGTTGAAAAGCTAAAAGAAATAAAAGCTCTACATGAAGCTTGGGTAAAAGAGAGTTTACATCTTGACAAAGAAAAAGAAAAGGATGATTTAAACTATGCGTCATACATTGACACAATAGCTAAAACTTTTGATTTTGACAGTTGGGATGGTTGGACGTCTTCCTTAGTAAGTCATGGTCAACCTTCAATTAGGTATAAAAAATTAAAAGAATTACAAACTATACCAAACTTTATAGTTTCAAGATTTTGGCCAAAGAGATACGAGGAATTAGAAGCATCCATTTTTAACTTAAAGAATGTTTTGAACGATTTAATAAAAGTTTTTTATAAGTATGCAGATGAAGGTGCAATTGATAAAGCCAAAGAAACTGATGAGGACAGAACTATAAGAACAAGAAAATTCTATAAAATTGACGAGTGGAATCCAGAACTATACAATAAATTATCGGAGAAATTCGATTATCATGTTTCTTTAGTTGAAGACTTAGCACTTGAAATGACAAGGGCAGCAAATCTCGTAATTGAAAAAATAAGAAAATACATTTCCCCAAAATATCGAGAAGAAGAAGGCAAACTTCTTATGACTTCTGGCCCACACATGGATTTTAGTTGGAAAACATTTAAAGTTGAATACAAAACGGACGAGAAAAAGGAAAATCACCCTTATCATGGTTTGAAATCATTTATGACAGAAAGAGCAGGCAGAGACTTACATTATGGCGAGGGCGTTGACACTCATTATTTGCCTAAAAGATTTGAACCATAAAATACTACCGCTAACATTCGTATTTGCAAAAGCTGGGCGGACGTAAGCTGTGTTTCAACTTTTTGTTTTTCAATTTGGCTTCATATCGGGCAAGACGTTAATAATTTCGCTATGTGCAAATCATCAACTTTTAATTATAAATTTAGCTTCAGTTAGCCGGGCGGACGGAAGTCTATTTCCCAGCCTTCGCAAATACCTGCTCGTTAGCGGTTATGCTAAGACAAAACATTAAAATAAAACAATATGGAAAACTCATTAATCTTTCAAAATTCACCACAAGTAACAATAGCTACTAACAAGTTTATAAACGTTCCTGTTATTTTAAAATACGAAGACACCAACTTAATTGAAGTTATTAAGGAAGTAGGTATTGGATTTACAACACAAATTCCAATCTATCACCAAGACGGGACTTATTTAGCCAAAGTAAATGGAACTAGAATGTACTTGACCAAAGACGGTGAAAAAGCAGGTCTAAAAATTGAAAAGCATCAAAACTTGTGGGTATGTACAATGGACAAACAAACCTTGTTTGAGATACAACAACAAACAGGTGATGCTTTTAAAACTACTGCGGAACTCTATACACCTGATGGCTATTTCGTAAAATGTTCAGCTTCACCGTCCCCAAACCTTATTGATACAACTGGAAATGAATTGAAAATTGGCGGAATAATTATGTCTGGAAATACATTCATTGACTGCCGAATTGGAATTTGGCTTAAAAAGAATGGTTCTTGTTCAATTGGCGTAAATGGCTAATCACTTCACTGGACAAAAAAGCACAAACAGCTAACACGGATAGCTGTTGCACAACTCATTTCCCCCAAAAACGCTCCTACCGAATACACATCCAGACCTCTTTCAAAGCCATTTAAAAGAGGTCTGTTTTTTATTTTGTATATAGTAATCTCAAACTTGAAGTGCTGAAAATTGAGTTATTAATGACTACAGATACGCTTTTGAGAGAGGCATAAATTGGGCAATAGCTTGGGCTAATATGCTTGTTTTTTTCACACTGAAGTGCACTATCCAGACTGACTTAGTAATACATTTTGTGCGGCCGCCGATGCGACTGGAGATTTTTGCGGCCTTGCATATCTTTAAAATACGCATTTTTTGGCAATTTTCCAAGGTAAAATTAAAGGTTCTATACATGATAGAAGTCTATGTTTATTTCTCTATATTTGAGTTGTACAACAGGCACACGGGTTTTGCGTCAGGCGGGCTGACGTGCAAACTTAGAGCTTTGTGCATTGAATGAATTTTAGTAATAAATTGGGCATTTGTGCAAGAAAATTCGCCCGTCGCAAAGCCCCATCCGTTATGTGCAATTAAAAATAACAATCTAAATTATGATAAATCGAATCTTCTATCATACAGTCTGTTTTGCTCTGACACTTTTATCTTTAAACGCCTATGGACAAATAAAATCTATTAATGGAAAGAACATTTCAAAATCTTCTATGAACAGTTTTCTGTTGGCACAAATGGACTCATTGAAATTGCCTGGACTTTCCATTGCATTTATTGACAATGGTAAAATAATTTATCATAATGAACTAGGTTTTGCTGACATTGAAAATAAAACAAAAGTAGACTCCAATACTATTTTTGAAGCCGCATCAATGAGCAAAACAACCTTTGCTTATTTTGTTCTAAAATTAGTTGACAAAGGCATTTTAACATTAGATACACCCTTATATAAATATCTGCCAAACAAAGATATTGCTTATGATGAAAGGTATAAATTGATAACAGCAAGAATGGTTCTTTCACATACAACAGGCTTGCCAAACTGGAGAGAGTGGGACTTAGCTGATTCTAGTCTTCATATTAAAAAAGGAGACCTCTATTTAAAATTTACACCCGGCACCCACTTTTCATATTCAGGAGAAGCCTACCAATACCTAGTTAATGTAGTAGCTCATTTGCTCCACAAAACTCAAAAGGAACTTGATGCTGTCTTTTATAAGGAAGTATGCAAGCCACTTAATATGAAACATGCCTATTATTGGTGGAACAACTACATAAGTAAGTATAGAGCCACAGGCTATAAACAAAAAGACAGCGACGGAGTAAACGTAAAAAATGAATTAAAGAAATTTGAAGAGTTTGGGGCTGCTGGCACCCTTAGAACGAATGCCATTGACTATGCTAACTTTATGATAGGACTAATTAATGGACAAGGGCTTTCCAAAAAATCTTTAGCTGAAATGTTTAAACAACAATCAAAAGTACCTGATTGGGACGATGCAGATTTTTGGGGTCTTGGTATCAATATGAAAAAAACAGACTATGGGACAAGATATATGCACAGCGGAAACAATGGCGATTTTACAGCATACTTTATGATGTATAAAGACAAAAAGAAAGGATTTGTTTTTATGACAAATTGCAATAGGGCTGGTGATTTATTTGATAAACTAGAACCATTCTATTCAAACGGAAAGTAAAACCAAACTGCATATAACAGGGGTTTGTGGCAAGTGGGACGGACGAAAGTTATTGAACAGTAAAACATAAATCAACAGCGTGCAGTGGCTCAACATGGGTGCTAAAATCCCCACCTGCCACAATACCTATCCGTTATCGGTTAGGCTATGAGACCATATAAAGACAAAAATGATAACGATTTAAGGTTTTTGCCATACATCATATAAAATGGCTTCCAAAAACTATAGAATTCAGGCGATAGACACAATTCGGGGATTTGCTTTGTGGGGAATATTGATCTTTAACATACAAACCTATGCCCTTTTTGCATTTTTACAACCAGCACAGGTATACCAATTACAATTGGATGAACGGGAAGCGTACGCCCCTTTGCAGTTCATTTTGCATGTATTTGTCAACGGGCAGTTTTACACCATATACAGTTTTCTGTTTGGTCTGGGGTTATATCGTCTATGGACAAAAAATAAAAACGCAGCTTTTGGGTGTGAAGGTCTTTATTGTTTTAGGTCTTAGGGAATAATACAAAAAGTACTACAAATCTTTTGCATATTAGCGAGTTGGCAGTAAGTTTTTAAGACACTTTACACAAATGAGAGAAGACAACAAAAGATGGTTAATAAAACAACCCTTGCCATTGACGGCACAAAAGTGAGAGCTTCCAACGCCAAAAAGAATAATTTTAATCTCAAAAAAATAGAACGTCACTTAACGTATATTGACACTAAAACCTCTGAATACCTTCAACAATTATCAGACAATGACAAGGCCGACGATGACCTCGATGTTTCTCATATTCAAGCCAAAATACAACGACTCAAAACGCTAAAATCAAGTATAAAAGCATTAGAAGTCTATATATTACAAGTTTTTTACTAATTTAAGTTTTTTCACAGACTGCCGCTAGACGTAATTATAAGATGCTACTTCACATAAAAAAGACAAGAGATAAGACCTACCTAATAGACGGCAATCCTTATTTTATTTCAGGACTTGGTTGCTTTATTGTGACATTTCTGTTGGGTCTTATCGTAAGAAAAGGATTAGATAAAGCCTTCTTGAATGCTACAGGTTTAACAATCCTAGTGACATTGATTATTTATGTTTTCGACCAAGCAGGCAAGAAAAAGCATAGAAAAATTCTTTCATCAAAACTCTTTCAATATCTGCTTGCGGCAGGTTTTGAAGTTGAAGAGCAAAGCAAATATATGGGACTTATCGGTGAAATAAACCAGACTACCTTTAGAGTTTATTATGACTGGAACAAGTTGTCCAAAGGATTTTTTAGCTTCGGAGACGTTGTTATTATTTCATATTTTGAACCCTTGATTAGCAATTTTGATACAAGAACAGTAGATGAAGAACATTTGGAAGACTTGAATAGAAAGTACAAAGAGACATTCTGGACAAGCAAAAGAATATTTGCACGTTTTGCCCCTACATTTTTCATTAGACATTTGAACTATTACCCCTTTATGAAAACGGAGACTGTTCTTTCCGAATTGGACAAGATTTCAAATTTGATTAAAGAAAGTGGATTGACACCGCTAAGCAAGAAAATGCTTGAAGAAAGACAAAAAGAATTTGGTTACAATTATGCACCACCGATTGAAACATTTGAATTGGAGCAAGTGGAGTAAAACTACCGCCAACATTGGCTTGTCACTATGGCGGTTTAGGGAATGAATTGAAATATAGAATTTCAAATTAACTTTTGGAACAGGATTGGGCGGAGTTGCTGGAAAATCGCCACATCGCTAAGCCCTACTCGTTAATCCATTTCTATCACATACCCCTTTCCAGTAACATAAGTTTTATATTTTACATAATTGAAAACAATCAATGGAATTGTATAAAACTTTTGGCAGTTTTATTGCCTCCTTTTGAACCAAATAAAAAGAACAAAGGCCCAATGCTAACCCATATCTTTTTTCAGGAATTGCCGCTTAATTGTTGAGTTTTGTACTTTGGCATACCTTGATAGTTGCCTACTATCCTTCCAACCCACTATGGCCTGAATCGTTGTGTTGGGTAGTTCTAAGGTGTTTAAAACATAGTCAACAAAGCTCTTTCGTGAGGTGTGAAAAGTCAGGTGCTTGTGTATCCTTGCCTTTTTAGCTATTTCTTTGATATATTTATTCAAATTGGCATTACTTATTTTAGGGAGAGTGTCTACTGCTCCTCCATATTTATTAAATATTTCTAAGGCTTTATCATTCAATGGAATACGTTGTGGGGTATCGCTTTTGTCTCTACCAAGTACTATCCAAGGTGTTCCATCTTCGTCAAGTTCGTATTCTGTTTCATCTAGTGTATTATAATCGCAAAAGGATAGTGATGTTTCAGCACAAAAACGGGCTATCTCTACGGTTTTTCGTAGCTTTTCACTCAACTCTAATTTGTCCATTTTATCTAACTCATACTTCGTTAACGATATAGGGTCTTTGGACTTAGCCTTTTCTATTTTGTAGTTATCTAAGGGCTTAGATTTAGCCAAACCTCTGCTATTGGCAAAGGCTGTCACTCTTTTGATAAGAAATAAGTATTTCTCTATAGTAGAAGCTTCATACCTATTAATCAGTAGATAATGTTTAAATTCTTCACATAGGGTTGTTGAGATATTATCACTCTTAATTTTGTCTAATCCCTTGAAAGCTAGGTATTCTTTTAGCGTAATGTACTTAGCTCTAAAGATTTTTACTGTTTGCTCACTCAGCTTGTCAGCTTTGACTAATTCCTCCTGAGTTCTCAAGAACTCCTTAAAACATTCAAGAAATGTTGGATATTGCCGCACTTTACGTTCAAGTGAGCTTGCTCCACGATGGCGAATCAATATTTCTGTAGGAGCAATAGGTTCATTAGGCTTTTCGCTAATGATTTCATGATAGATTTGTTTGAATCTCAGTTCCCAGAACTCAATGATTCTGGCATTCTTGGCAGCATCCTTACCTTCAAAGCACTGTTCGGCAGAATTCCAGTTTTTACGAGCTAATTTAACTTTTGTAGAGATAGGTACTGATTTTGCACCATCAATTCTTATTTCGCAATAAATAACGCCTTTATCGGGCTTTATACCTTCTCTAAACCAATAATAAAAGGTCATGATGTTAAGGGATGTAAAACGTGGAGAGTAGGTTGTGGACTCACTTGTTTTTTACTCATCGGTAAAACTTGTTATAAATGAAAGATTAATTAAAAGTTTTAACCAGTCCAAAGTCCATTCCACGAATTGTTAGTAAAAATGTTAGTAAAATTTAAAAACGGCTAAATTGAGCGATTTAGGGCATTTTTAGAAATATTAGAGAGGAGTCTAAAAGTGCAGGAAAACAAAAAAGCGAGCTAAATAGCTCGCTTATAACATTCTAACAATCTCTGTCGTGGTCTCGTAGGGATACCAAAAATAGCACTTTAAACCTCTGTTAATCAAACATTAACCAGTTGTTATTGATTCTTTGGTGTAACAGATTAAGTGATTTGAGTTTTTTTAACATCCACAATCTTAAATCCAAATCCCTCCAAAAACTTGATTGACATGTGTGATTGAAAATTGTTGGGATTTCTGTCCAATTCATCACCATTAGCAAATATGTTGGCGTAGGCAATTACAAGCTTTACTGGATATTGGAAGTCCTCATATTCTACGACATATTTCTTTGCTTTGTCTTTTGGCTGTATTCCTTCATTTCTAATTCGAAGCATCGCCTGAAAGATATGTTCTTGAGTGATATTTTGTGGTATTGGCATTTGGAATATATTTAAAATTTAGATTTTACTCATTTCAACCAAGAATATAATATTCAGACTTCCATAGTTAAGTTGATAGGCTAACTCTATTTGATCACTCTCTTTCACTAATCTTTTTCTCTATTACTTTCTGGAATTGTGTGTGAAGAGTACTTAGTAGTCCTAGCTCGTCATCATCACATTTCTCATCGTCCCGCTTCAGAATCAAATAATCCGTAAAGTCTAAGAAGTCTTTGACTTGGGTTACTTGTGTTACATTTTCCTCAATACTTGGGCTTAATGAGGCCAATCTTATAACTAATTCGGTTGGTATTTTATCACGCATATTGGCAATTATGAATTTCCAAGAATCTACCTTCTGTCTGAATGATATTTCCGTTGCCGAATTTTGATTAGTTTTTGACTTGGTTGGTTCATTTTTCAATCTATTAGGAAGCTCATTTTCATTGGAAAATCTAATAGCTAATAATTCAGCAAAAGCATGAAATGAATCGCTAACCGTTTGACTTGTCTTTGGTTTATCGAGATGTTTGTAAAAATCTATCTCATAAACTATTTCGATTTTAGACTTACCACTCTTTTGCAATTGTAGAGCTTTTTCGACTTTGCGACCATAACTAGCAAATGCCCAGCAACTATTCTTCTCATCGCAAATCAAGAGATAATCGGTTTTGGAAGAGACTCCACTCATGGCAGTGCCACCGTGAGCCTCTATCATCTCTACAATTTCTTTACGGCTATTGTATAAGGAGTTACCAGTAATACAGAATGTCTTGCCTTCGATAGAAATCTCTGAAATGTCCGTATCTAACTTTATTTTCTCGATTAGTTTGGAATTATCTACATTGCCAAGGTCTGAAGCAACCATTTGGGTAATCTTTTGGATTTCTGCCAAAAGATTAGGAGAAAGGTGTCTAGTAAATACTATCTCTTTTGTAACTCGGTAAATTTCATCAAACAACCAAGTTTTACGCAAAAAGAGGTGCTCGTCTAACCAATGGTTCAAAAAGTCTATTTCTTCTTCATTTATTTCTCCATCCGCAGTAATACCACTTAAAATACCAGTTAAAGTTTGAGTAGCACTTGTAATGGCGCAATAATATGGGTTATCTTTGTTTAGGTACTGCTGGCAGAGCCAGTTAATATCTTGAATTTCTTCTTCGGTAATAATATTGTCAGCAATTACTTTTCGAAGGTTATCAATGAATACACGATAAGGGTAATAGCGCTCAAAAGCAAGTGCATTATCAATCCAGTCCTTAATAAGAGCGATTTCTTGGGTGTTTACATGATGGTCTGAATGAATACCAGCCATTATTCCCTTCAAGATATTTAGGTCTTTTTCTAGTTGTGCGGCTGAGCAGTACATTTGATAACCGTTGTTATCAAATACGTCAAGTGTGGTAGAGTTAATCATAATTAGGTAGCGTAAAATCTATTAATTTCTCTGTAAAAATATTTGTCTTGTAAATACCCCTACCAAGTTGTAACTTGGCAGGGGTTGTACATCAGAAAGGTAAATCCCAAATCTCTTTCACCAAGTCGAAAATTTTAGATAATGAAGATATACCAGATATCCACTTAAATATGTTTTCGAAACCTGACTTATCTGATTGAGGTTTCTCTGATGTACATGGTTGATTAATGTTAACATTAACCGTCCCAGATTCATTCTTGATGGACAAAGCCATCTTTCCTACTTCACTTACCTGCTCTCCCATCTTGAATGAGTTTAACCTAAGGCGACATTGCCTTGAGGTGTCTTCTTCCTTAATGGAAAAGTCTTAATGCCATCTTAACAGGTGGCATTTTGAATTTCTTGAGTTGAAGATGTACTTTTTAAAACCTCCAGATACTTTTTAATCTCTAAAGCATTCTCAACTCTTTCTGAACTGTTTCTGTTAATTGCAGTCGCAAGTCGTTGTTGAAATTCAATTTCACTTTTTGACCTGAACAACCATAAGGCTAAATTTAACTCTGTTGGATTTAAGTAATTACCTTCGATTTCTACCTCTGTGTACTTTCGAACTTTAGTTGTTACATTTAATATATTACTAAAATCATCTTCCTTAAGTAAGTCAAACTGGATTGAGTAAAACCTTTCATTATTCATACTATACTGGTCAAATGTGCTTTGTTTCTGGAAATAACTCAATGCTTCTTGATGCCCTTTGTAGTTTGATTCTTTGAGTATAAATGTGCCTACTACATCTATTGATTGCCAATTCCTTCTAGCTAATTTTCCTTTTTCACTAAATTCAGTTTCATTAGAGCTTTTTAGATTATGTTCTAATATTTCAATTGGTTTTATCAATGGTTGAGTTATTTTCGACTCTATTTCTTCCGTTTTTAAAGTGTCTGAGATAATTGGGGAGTCAAAATTAGAAGTACTTTCATTAGAGCTTTTTAGATTATGTTCTAATATTTCAATTGGTTTTACCAATGGTTGAGTTGTTTTCGACTCTATTTCTTCCGTTTTTAAAGTGTCTGAGATAATTGGGGAGTCAAAATTAGAAGTACTTTCATTAGAGCTTTTTAGATTATGTTCTAATATTTCAATTGGTTTTACCAATGGTTGAGTTGTTTTCGACTCTATTTCTTCCGTTTTTAAAGTGTCTGAGATAATTGGGGAGTCAAAATTAGAAGTACTTTCATTAGAGCTTTTTAGATTATGTTCTAATATTTCAATTGGTTTTACCAATGGTTGAGTTGTTTTCGACTCTATTTCTTCCGTTTTTAAAGTGTCTGAGATAATTGGGGAGTCAAAATTAGAAGTACTTTCATTAGAGCTTTTTAGATTATGTTCTAATATTTCAATTGGTTTTACCAATGGTTGAGTTGTTTTCGACTCTATTTCTTCCGTTTTTAAAGTGTCTGAGATAATTGGGAAGTCAAAATTAGAAGTACTTTCATTAGAGCTTTTTAGATTATGTTCTAATATTTCAATTGGTTTTACCAATGGTTGAGTTGTTTTCGACTCTATTTCTTCCGTTTTTAAAGTGTCTGAGATAATTGGGAAGTCAAAATTAGAAGTACTTTCATGTGATATTTTGGGACTATTGGCATCTTTTTCCAGTGATTTAACTACTGCTGAATTCAATTCGTCACTTTTTGAATTTATGTTAGTTTTTGTAGAGACGGGTGGATTTGAACGTCTATTTTTTACATTACTATTTTGACTGTAAAGAAATGAAAGTATTGCTTGATTGTATTTCGAGTTGAATGAATCATCTGACATCGTCAAAAGCATAATTCCCTCAATTAAGGAAACTAATGATGGAATGAAGGTCCAGCAGAAAAGTAGATACAGAATACCATATCCTGTTTTACCGAGGTAGAACTTGTGTACGCCAAGACCTCCTAACAATAGTGCAAGGATACCAGCTGTGGTTTTGTTCTTCATAATCAAAAAAGAGGGTTCTAGGTTGGTTGTAAAATCTATTAATTCAAATTAAGTATAAAATACGTATTTATGAGTCGGTGCAAGCTTGTCTTTATTGTGGGGTTTGAACCCCTGAATTAGCGGCCTGAAGCTTTTCAATCTCCTTCTCTTGCTCCTTGTTCAACCGCTTTTGTAACTCGCTGTTCTCCTCTAACACCTTTAAATATTTAGTCATTAAGTCAATGTCTAGAGCTGGTGTTACAGGTTGGACTTTGGCAGTTTCTTTTTCACCAATTCCTCTAAGTAACCAGTCTAAAGAACAATTGTACATCTCACAAATTCTCGTTGCTAACTCAACAGATGGAATACTTTTACCAGCTTCAATTCCTGAAATAGTAGAAGATGTTACTCCAAACTGTTTAGCAAAGTCAATTTGAGACATCCCACCTCGTAATTCTTTCACTCTTTGACCTACTGACATTTTTTGAAAATTGTAATTAGTCTAATTATAAATATTAAATTAAATCTGAAATTAATTTAGATTAAATTTGAAATTTCAATTTTAATCTTATAATTTTGAATTGTAGTTAAGTCGATATTTCAATCAATATATTAATTACAATTATAATTTAAAATATCCAGTCTCAATAGAAAAAAGTACGATAATATTATAAATCGGTATGAACGGATATATAGGTAAACAAGGCAAAAAACTTAGAAGCGAGCGGATAAAAGTGCTACTAGCTGAGGTGCGGGTTTCGAGAAAATGGAAAAGAGCTTTTGTAGAGCGTTTTCCTGTGTTCGACTCTATTGAAGGAAGTACGATTCTGAGCCAAGGGGCTGGCGGGCGCTCGGACGACCCAACACTCCTTGAATGTGCTGAACAATTTGTGATGTGGGTAAAGGATACTCAGCCCGACTGGTACACCGAAGCCCTCAATAAAAAACAAGCCAATGAGCAAGACTAAAGCTTTTATTTTGATTGAATGCGATACCAAGGGTGTACCGGTGTCGCTAAGAAGCTATGGCGTTAGGAACGTCGTGCAGGTATTTGAAACCCTAGTAAGAACCGTAGTAGAACCATGCAACTCGAAATAAGCCTCCCCAAAGAGCAACTCGAACTACTAGAGTTGGTAAAGAAACAAAACGAAACATTGCTGAGCCAAAAGGTGGGTAGCGTATGGCTTAGCGACGAGGAAGTAGCCCAACGCTTTGGGGTGTCGGTAAGCCTGATTACTAAGTGGCGAAAGCAGTTTGACCTGCCTTTTAGCCAGATTGGCGAGGTACGGCGGTACTCGACACAGAAAATTGATGCTTGGTTTGCGGAGTTTTCGCCCCAGCATATTTTGCGTAGAGCTTCATGAAATGGCTTATAATCCTTACTATCGCTCTTCTTGTGCTCGTAGGGCTCAGGAAGGGCAAAAACTAATATGGGGCTTAGATGCTGTTGGGGCTGGCCAGAAAGAGTGTAGTTAGTTAATAGGGTTATTATCAGAGGTTGAGTGAGTATTTGGTAGTATGATGTGCTGCCAAATCTGGGGATGTAGCTCAGTTGGTAGAGCAATGTGTATATTGTACACATAGAGCCTAGTTCGATTCTGGGTATCTCCACAGGGTAGGCAAATAGCTTACAAATAGAGTGAACGGGGTAGTGCCTTAGTAGCTCTGATTTTTCAACTTGATTGCTATGAAAAGAATTGAGAAACCCGATTTGCGAAAGAAGTTTTGGGGAATGATGCGTGATGAAGATGCAAAACTGGAAGCTAAAACCTATACCCGTAGGGTGAAGCTGCCAGATGGGACTATCGCCGAAAAAGAGTACCTAATGAAACCTCGTGAGCTGGAGCGTACCAAGCTGGAGCGGGTGTTCAATACGGTACTTAACTGGTATACCGACCAGTATAATATGATGGTGGCATCTATGCCAACGGGTACGTATAGCCAAGAGGGTAACTTGCCAGGATTGCTGACAACAAACCCCAGAATTGGGAAGTCGGCAGGCTGTAGCGACCGTACGGTACGCTCTATGCTGGATATACTGGTGGGTATGGGGGTACTTAGCCGTAAGAATAAGGGCTCAAGGGTGGGCATAGAAATACGGTTTTCGGCGGTGTTTTTGTGGGGTGATTCGGTCGAAAAACGCCAATCGGCTACCGAACTTTTGGTTTGCCCGATTACCTCTAAAGGGAAATTTTTTCCGGATATTGATACCTTCAGAGATAGTTCTGAAATAGAAATTACGAATAAGGATGGATATGTGGGAAAAGACAAGGAGAGAGTAGAAAACAGAGAGAGGGGTAAACAAATAGCCCCTATTGATGGCTCAAAACAAGCTAATTTGGCACTTGAAGGCCCTAAAGGAGAGATTAAAGGGGGGGCGGCGGCGGCCGAAGGTTATCAACATAACCCTGTGAATAACACCCAAAACGCTCCTGTACAGTACGATAGCTGGACGGAGAAGTGCCGCCAGGCTACGATGCAGTTTTGGGGGTATGCTTACCAGAAGTTGTATTCGCAGAGGCGATACGACAAAGAAACTGTAAGAACGATTCTGAACTTAGTTTGGACGGATGTGTTTATGTCGTTCCAGAATATTAGGAATGAAAAGGAGCTGATGGCGTTTTTGGGCCGACAAACCAAAAAAATTGACATAGCAGCTAGGTACTACGACTACCACCCCGAGGCGTATTTGCCTGACCCACATAGTATTGTGGTGGCGGGGCGTGGGTATTTTGACAAGCAAAATGCCCGTGGATTTAGGGGCTTGGAGGCTTGGCTAAGGGCTGAGGAAGCTCAGGTGAAAAAACTACGAGCCGACTGGGTGAACCCTACGGAGTTCAAAAACCGTAAGATTGAACGCCTGTTACAGCAAGCCAGAAGGGATTTTGAGAAGGTGGCGATGGGTGCCAAACCTCGTGTAGAGGTGCATAACTTGGATATGGTGGGGCTACATCAGTACTATGGCGTGATATTCGGGCATTTGGGCGAGAAACCACTAAAACGGTTCAATGAGCTAGTAATAGCTATGCAACGAAGCAACTTCAAACCGATTCAACGAAAATCTAAGGGCAAAATCTACAGCGAAATTGTAGAGGTTGAGAGCTGGATGGGCTCGTTTGAGGGGTATTATAAATAGGTTTTCAACAATTAAAACGATTCAAAAATGGCAAAAAAACCAATGAGGGGGCGTATGGCGCTTCCTGCTGAAACCGTAGAGCGTAAGCGTGAGATGAGCTCTTGTGCATTGATTGTAGAGTTTATGGACGGTAATCGTAGGCTATACTGGACCAACGAGTTTTCGGCCAATTGCCCGACCTGGAAACGAGGGAATATTCAAGTTTTGGTAGCTGAGTTTAAGGCGTGGCATTTTTTTTCGAGAATGTCGCACAAAATTAGAAGTGCGGCGATTTTTGACACCCGTAGTACAAAATCACTGTTGCAGGAATATAAGTTACTGGAGTTTCAGCGAGGGTTATGGTATTATACAACTTATGCCCAACAAATTCTATGACAGACCTACAGACCATAGTGGCCTCGCAGATGTGGCCAAAGTGCTATGATGCTATGTCGAGGCGACGGCGACGAAGCTTTAGGGAGCAGTTTAAGTATTTGGCGAATTGTGAAAGCGATTCGCATTTTAGGAACATGAAAAACGGGCATAGAAAAACGCCCAAGGCAGCACTCAAATTTGCACTAGATTTTTTTGGGTTATCGAGAGAACCCCCCCTATTCTGATGAAAGAAATAGAAATTATTGAGGTCAAAATTAGGACACTAGAAAGACAACAGGCATGGTATGACCAGCCTCAAAATTGGCTAGTGTCGTGGAAAAATGACCCTTCTCAAAAATTAGACAGTGACCGCTATAGAGCTGGAAAGCTCAAAGAGCTAAAAAATCAACTCGAACAACTTAAAAACGATTCAGAAAATGGCAACTTGGTTTTTAGGAAAGATTAGTCATAATACCGAAGATATTAACGGTAACCTCAAGACTAACAAAGAAGTATACTTAGTAGATGCCTACAGCTATACCGAAGCTGAAGCACAACTGATTAGAAAGCTTCAGCAAAAAGTACCTGAATTTAGGCTGGAGGGATTAACCCGAATGAAGCTATCGGAGGTATTTATAGAGGACAATGAGGGTACTTTTTTCAAAATGAAGGTATTGTATATAACCTTTGATGAGCGTAGCCAGAAGGAAAAAATGCTACCTCATACGATGATTATTAATGCTGAAAACCCTGGGCTTGCTTATGAATACCTAAGCAAAAAACTAGGTACTTTCAACGACTACAAAATTACAGATATTAATACTACTCAAATTTTAGACGTGTTTCCTTATGAATCTGCTGAGAAGTAATGTGATGGTGTATTTTCTTTTTGAAGATTATACCATCAAAATCAAAAAGATAACCTATCTGGATGGCTCGGTAATGTATGCTCCTTATGTATATCTGCATTTTAGGATGTTTTTTTGTGGTATTAGGCTGTTTCGGATTACCAGAAAAATGGTAACCTATACCATAAAAATGTACCAAACGGAAAAAGATACAAAGTATTATCTGAAGAACGAAGAGTATAATTATGTAGAAAAATTTCAGGTATATCAACTAGCATATACTACAGCTTTCCGTTCGGCCGAAGCGTGGCATGAACAATATAAAACCCAAAAAATTGTAACAATAGATGAAGTTTAAAATAGCCTAAAAATAAAAGATTTACTGTTTTGCCTACCTGTAACCATTGCCTATCTTCGTGTCAGTTAAAGGAATAACTAACTGGCTTTCAACAATTTAAACAAAAGACGAAGATGAAAAAGCAATTCAAAATTTCAGAACTTGAGAGACTAATCGAAGATGTAAGATTTACAAATGAAAGAATCTATTGCCCTAATTGTGAAGGTGCTGGGGTATTTACAATGCTACCAAACCCCTACAAGTGCAAGCAATGCCACGGAGTAGGTTGGGGACATAATCTTGAAAAAATAGTACTCGATGAGGATGTCCAATTTAGAATTGCCTCACACTTGATTGAGGCTCAATCTATACTCAATATTATAGAAATGGCTAAGGTTGGGGGACACCAAGAGGTAGTATTGAGCTACGAAAAAGAATTGAAATTTGAGTTTGTTGGAGGTATGAGAGGAAAGGTCAAAGAGGCATTTTGGCTATTTCCACGAGACATCAGACATATAGATTTTAATAAGTAACAAATCGAGCTCCCTCAATTGAGGGAGCTATACTTCAAATAAAATGAAAGAAGATAATCGACTAACAGTATTGAAATGGACGTGGCGGGTGCTAATCCTGCTTACGGCTTTGGTTTGGGGTTTTATTTTTTACTACTTCGGACCGCGGTAATGACCTCATTGGAAAAGAAGGAATACGATGCCTTGGAGAGGGCTCGTGAAACCTTACACGCAACTAATGATAGGCTAGTGAAATTTGATGCCCTACAGACAATAATATCTAGGTGTCGAAGCCTACGACTTGACCCGCTCCCGTGGCTGAAAGAGCCTAAGCCAACACCAGTACAAGGGGAGAAAACGGACACATGGCTGAGGTGTCTGCACTGTGATTTCAAAACCGACAAAGGAATTCAATCGCTTCGGGCCCATGTGGGTATGAGGCACAAAAATCTAAAGCAATGAAAACAGGCGAAACCCTAACAACCCTTAGAATTAGGGTGGGGAAAACGATTGTTCATGTCGAAAAAAACGTGACGCTAGTAAGCCAGAGCCAACCGCAACGTGACGGCTCAAACTGGCTAGACTTTAGGCGAGAACGGCCTTCCAACGAACAGAAAAACACCTTTTGTGTAAACTCAAAATTTATTATTTAACATGAATAACGAAAACAAAAAAGTACTCGAAACATCAGTATTATTATCTGAAAGTGAGTTATCTGAATTAGTAGATAGCCTAGAAAAGTCGATTAAAAGTGTTGATAGATTAATCATTCATTTGAAAGATAGAAATAACCCACTTTCACTTATTAACAAAATAACTGACGATGCAATTTGTAAGGATATGTTAATCAAAAAGAATAGAATTGAAGAGATTAGAGTGAAGATGCTACTAGCCAAAATTGATATTGAGAAGCAAAAGATAAGCCAAAACTAAAATGGAGATAAATTATTCACATCCTGAAGAGATGTACTTTCTGATTACATTGAATGGGAAATTTTGGGGTAAACTCTACGATGACAAAAGAAATGATTGTGGCTTTGGTTTTATGGATATCCAAGATGCAACACTATTTGTTACTTCCGACCCGATTAGCGTTGTACTTAGAAATTATGCTCACATTCCACGTTACATAGAATTAATGCGAATTGCAACTGTAGTGCCAGTAACAGTTTCAAAAAATACTACGTACAAAATTCAGGATTAATTTTTTTGCATATTTGGGAAGCGAGCGGCAAACTCGCTTCCTTTGGTTGTTTTTGGGGGTTTCGACGTAGGAAATCGAAATTACAAAAAACAACTGAGAAATGAAATTGATAGTACCTGTTAAGCCAGAGGTGAAGGATTTCTTCATCAAAAATTCTGATATATTAGGCAAAGAACCATGCCAGATTCGGAAAAATTCCAGAATTGGAATTTTGGTGACTACGGTATTTGCTCATAATCCTCCCGAACTATTAAGCGACATCGAGTTTTTCCCGAAAGATGTTAGCTTAGAAGAACTTCCCAAATTTCCTGAGAATGAAATTATTCTTGAGCTTTCGTTCAAGATTCCTCATCAGTTCGTTACTGACGAACGCCTAATATTACTTTCCAAATTTTTTGAGTTGTTGATGGATGTCTACGCCTTGGCATGGATGCGAGGGCGTATGGATTATTTGCCAAGCGAGAATAGCGCCGCTACGCTGTTTCATCGAAAGCACAAGATTAACGATGGCCACATCAAGAGCGATGCTTTTCGCCAGCTCCTTAGAAGAAACAAAACGATATAGTTGTCCAAAAATTAAAGAAACACGTCCAGTTTTGGCAAAAACGTGACCAAAATCGGGGCTGTTTTGTCCAAGCCATGTTTCGACCGAAAAAGCGGGTTTTGACCCAACAAATCAATCAAAATCAGATTGCCGATTTCATTAATGCAGGTGGACTTGTTCCATATTTTTTTCTTTTGCCTATCGACGAGGTTGTAGGGTATCAGGTTGATAGAGAAAATACCTCTATCAGTTTGAATCTGCAACAAGATTCAGACTTCTATAAGGTTGAAATTGCAGACTTAACAGGAAAATATAGCTTTGAAGCTGAAAGGTCGGCCAATGGTATGATATTTCGGCATAAGCTCGAGTTTGAGATTCCGAAGCTACAGGCAGCAAGAAATGTGTTTCTTATAAGCCTGATTGAACAGAAACTTATGGTGAAGATAGTAGACAGGAATGGTAATACTTTCATTATGAGTTCGCCAGCACATCATGCTATGATAGACCTTGTTACGGGTACTACTGGGGGTCAGAGCGAAAAAAATGGAACGAAATACTCGATTGCTGTTGAAACTGATTCAACAATTTTTGTATTACAAAACCCTTAGAGAAAGATGGTGTACAGTTTTGGGAATTTGGACGGGGCAAGCTATCAAAAGCCCAACCCAGGAGGCGTGCGGAGATTACTTGTACTATCCAGAAGAGATTTTGCCGTTATCTGGCCCTACAAAAATGACGTAGTGGACGGTGAAGTAGTGAACCCTCCAGTAATGCGAACGGCAGATACCGTTTTTGCGGAGTATCAGTGCCCCGATGGTACTGTAGAGGTATCAGGCGGTTTGGCGGGTGATGCCAGTTATATGAACTACAAGCATAACATAGGCTTTAGTTTTGCGGGCTTCAGCAGGGAAATTACTGCGGAGTTACGCAAGTACCAAAATGCGGGATGTGTGTTTGCGGTGGAGTTCAACGATGGCAAATATGGTGTGGTGGGTAGCTCGGACAATCCTTTGTATTTGAAGTCGGACTTCAAATCGGGACGTAAGGGCTCAGACAAACGAGGCTACGACCTCAAGGGCGAACAAGATGGCTTTATGTGGGACATTGCTCCCCTGAAGGACGAGTGTATTGCGTACCTGACGTCAGTTAGGGAGTTTGCTCCTGAATGGGAGTTTGTGTTTCATTAATCAACTTTTTCTTAATAGAACAATGCCAGTTACAAGACAAAACCTTACAGATAGACTTAATGCGATGCGTGCGGCTACTGCTGCTAATCCCATCAAAAAGTCGGACTTTGCCCAATTCTTAGAGGATTGGCTGAATTATATGACAAACGATGGCCAATATTCGGCCGGTGTATTGGAGCAATGGAAAACTGAAACGCTGAATTTGCAGAATGCCAACCTGAATTTTAATATTCAGAGGGCCTTGGATGCTGCGGCTCAGGCGTTGGCTAGTGCAGCTGCTGCAAGTGCAGTGGCACAGGGTACGGCTACGGCTAGGCCGAAAGGTCGCCCTATTTTTTTGTTAGATTTTGCGAATGCGCGTTTTCTTGACCCTCGTATTCCATTTTTTCGGGATTCAGTAGGTACATACACAGACCGATTTGGGAATATAAGACTAGCCGCAAAAAATCAGCCAAGATTTGAGCATGATCCTATAACTGGCGAAAGCTTAGGCCTTGTTGTGGAAGAACAAATGCAGAATCTATTGACATACTCTAATTTATTTGGAGATGTGAGTTGGCAAAAAACTGACTTAACTACTGATTCTTCTACAGAAATGTCGCTTGAAGGACTGCTGAATTCTACAAAGCTTGTTGATAATTCAAATAATACCGTTGCAGGGCTGAATAAGGTAACAACTATACAAGCCAATACACAATATACTTTTTCGGTATGGGCAAAGTCTGGAACAGTTGGGAGTACTTTTAAACTCAATGCAGGCAACGGCGCAGGAGGAGCACAAGCAATTTTTGACTTAAATGCTGGTAGTAAGGTTTCAACTATGGCATTTGGTAATGGTTGGACAGCAGTTTCGAGCCAAATGAAAAAGTACAAAAATGGTTGGTATAGGTGTAGTATTACATTTACAACCGTGAATACTACCGTGAACACTACAATATATCCTGTGTCTGGTACACATATTGGAAATGGAGGAACAGTACATATCTGGGGTACACAATTAGAAAAAGGTAGTCGAGTAAGTAGTTATATGAATAATGTAGAATCTGTGAAAACTAGAGAGCAAGATTATGCAATGATTAACTCTATATTATTTCAACAGATATTTGGTATTATTACCCGTGGTACAATATTCGTATCTGCAAAAGCCGGAGAGCCATCCAGTGTGAATGGGAAATATTGCCTTTTTCAAGGTACTCCTACAGCTGGAGGGAATAATAGAATTGGAGTATTGTATACAGTTGGGAATCAGACACAGGGGTACATTGTAAGAGATGGGGCAACTCTGTATGAGTACCCGACTAATATACAGCCTGATACAGAAGTGCGAATAGCAATGGCATTCGATACTAATTATGCTAGAAGTTTTGTGAACGGAGCAGCAAAAGCTGTAAGTAATGTATTACAAGTTCCGATGCTGAATGAGTTCAGAATCGGTGGAGATAGTTCGCCAAATACAACAATTAAGCAGATAGCTTTTTGGGGGGAAGTACTTAGTGATGCTGAAATGACGGCTTTAACTACGATAGGGTTAGTAGGGAAAGATGGTAATCAGGCTCCCGTTTCGTCTGACCTAGCAGGTAGTGCCTACGTTCGTCCTGAAGCGATTTTACGCTCGAAATCGCGACAAGAAATAACAGTGGATGCTGTAGGAACAGGAACTAATGTGACAAGGCAAATTGTGAGACCGTATGATTTTATTTTTGAGGTAGTGGATGCTACAGGGATTACAGTAGTAAGTACACCACCCAATAGTTGTGGAGCAGGAACACTCAATTACTTGACTTTTAGCGGTGCAGTTGGCACGAGTATCACCTACGCTATTACCCCAATTTTTGAATATTAACCTTTTAATTTTTTTTGAGATGAATGTAGCTAAGATTAGTACGAGTTATGTGATTGCTATTATGCCAACAGAAATGCGATATACTATGCAAAGAGGTATGTATGAGCAAGATGGCGAGAAGGTGTGTGATATTCGATACGATATTGTGTCGACGAAATACCTGAAGGATGTAGAGAATGAAGATGGAAGTACTACTAGTGTAGCAACTGATTTTGTGACACCGGTGCAGTTTGATAGCGGTATGAAGACGATTCCGTACGGGTTGTACTTGTTGATTGAAAGCTATAGGCTGGATAATGACCCCGAAAAGCTAGCTCAGATTAATATGGCGTTGACACAGTTTGAGTTTCAGGGGTCGTTGAGTGAGTTTGTACTACAGGTAGAAGATGTAGAGTAGATGAACTCGATTGTAGTAGAATATTTGGAAGACATTCCCGCATCGGACCAGTGGCGTCTGGTGCGGGATGTTTTTTTTGAGGTGAGTTACTATGGAAAAGTAACTGTGCCTGCGGGCTATGTGACAGACTTTGCGAGCTCGCCCCCGTTTTTGTGGAGCTTGTTCCCTGCGATTGGGAAATATAATAGGGCGGCCTTGATACATGATTTTTTGTACGAAAATAGAATGATTGCACAGGGCAACCTAAGTGATTATGAAGCTAGGTTGCTGGCCGATAAGATATTTCTGGAAATAGCTAATACGGTGAATCCTAGGGGGAAAACAAAGCATTATTTGATGTTTTGGGCAATTAGGTTATTTGGTAGAAATAGGTTTTTGAGGTGAAATCTTGTACAGGATATAGAGGTAATAAGGGTGTATTCTTGTGTCGGAATTAATAGCAAAAAAGGTATGTGGTTTGGTAATGAGGGATATTTTGCAATTAAGGAGGGAATAGCGGAGTACTACCGCCGTGAGCTTGCGGCGGGTCGCTTTCCTCAGGTTTTTCCAGAAAAAGGGAAATTGATGGAGCTGTATGCGGCCGAAATTATCACAAAAGATGAGGTAAACCGCTATACTCCAGTGCGTGCTCAAGAAGAAAAGTCGGGCATGATTGCAGTACTAAGTGTGTCGGGTGTAATGACAAAACAAGGTCAGGCGTGTGCGTACGGAACCGAGCAAATTGCCAATCAGATAGACGCCGTAAATGCAGATCCTCGAATATCGGCTATGGTAATTAAGTGGGATACGCCTGGAGGCGAGGTTGCAGGGACGAAAGCACTGGCGACAACTATTAGAGATTCGCCCAAAGTAATAGTTGGATACGTTTCGAGAGCTGACTCAGCGGGCTATTGGGGTGTAAGTCAATCAAAGGAGATTGTACTGGAGGACTCAGCCGATGCCGAAACGGGCTCAATCGGGGTATATGGTATTTCGATTGACGAAACTAAGGCACTTGACCAAGCGGGTATTAGTGTCAAAATTATTAGAGCTGATGGCAGTGAGGACAAAGCTCTTGAGAACCCTTACGAGCCGATGACAGATGCAGTGTTGGCTGAGAAAAAAGCAACGCTCAACGCCATTCGTGCGGAGTTTGTGGGGATGGTGAAGGAAGGGCGTCCCAACATCGCTGAGGATGTGTTTTCGGGAAAAGTCTTCAGAGCAAAAGAAGCCCTCAAACGCAACATGGTCGACAGCATTGGTACACTTCAGGACGCCATCAAGCGAGCCGATTTTCTGTCGAGAAAGCAGGCAAGACAAATGCAACTTAATCAATCTAACAATAATAATAAGGCAGAGGAGATGGGATTTTTCAATGAATTATTTGCGAAGCACAAGCCTACTGATGCAGTAGCCGCAGAGGCACTTGCAGACCAAGAAATCGCCCAAAAGGACGAAAAAATCAATGCCCTAACGGGTGAGGTGAGTGCAAAGGATGCACGTATTGCTGAGCTTCAGGCGAAGGTGAGCGAGTATGAGCCGAAGGCTACTAAGTACGACCAAATCAAAGACGATTATGAGGCCAATGCCAAATACGTCAAAAACTTGAAAGATGCGGGAATTAACCCTCCAGCATCTGGAACAGATGCCAATTCGGACGGTGAAAAGAAGCTAAAAAGCTACGAAGCGGCACCGTGGAATGCACGGGCGATGGAGATGCAGGGTAAGTAAGTTAATCAGTGTGAAAGAACGAGGTAAAAGAATTTTAACTTTTTTAAACTAGAGGGGGAGAGATGCCAGTAGAGAGTTTAACCCTGAGCAAGTTCGCTGAAACAGCGACGGACTACGCTCACGACAACAAATTGCATTTGCATACGCAGATGCTTGCACCGGGTCTTAACGGGATTCCCGGAACACCCATTAAGCCTTTGACAGATTTTGTACAGGGTATTCCGACGAAAGACCGTGTGTTGTTACACGACTTCAAAATGGGTACAGTACTACAACCAGACAAGCGTGAGGGCTTTACCCCCACCGCTGATGCCCTAAAGATAGAGCCACGATGGGCACAAGTAGTAGAGTGTAAAATCAACCTTCTTTTCCCCGAGAAAAAGATTGTTGCTTTGCAAAAATCGTTCTTTGGCATGCTTTCGGGTGGTTCACAGTCTAAGTTGTTCTTAGAGTCGTTTCCAACCTTTGAGGCCTTTTTCTTGAGTAAGGTTATTGAGAAAGCCAAGTCGGAATTGAGAAATATTTCACTATGGAAAGGCTCACGCAATACGGCATTGCAGACACCTGCTGCGATTTTTGATGGCTGGCAAAAGAAGATTGATGCGGCTATTGTTGCTACAACTTTGCCAGCGGCTAACATTGTAGCTATCAACGTGATTTCGGCCAGTAATGCAGTTACCGAAATCAAGAAAATTGTTGGGCTATTGCCAGCAGAATGGCGCTATAGTGACCAGTTGGTATGCCTTATTTCGCCGGCTCACATGGATATGTACAATGCCCATTACCAGACGTCGAGAGGTCCAATCGTATACAATAATAGCTACAACAAGCAGTATATTGAAGGCACGATGATTGAGTTTTTGGTAGAGCCAGGCTTGAGCGGTTATGAAACGCCAATTATTACGACAAGAAACAACTTGGTGTTTTTGTACGACGATGATTTTGAGGCGATGGACTTCACGTTTGACTATAACAAGCGTAACGAGGACTTGGCGCTTATTGCGAAGTTTCAGGCTCAGCCAGAGGTAATTGACTTTACGGAAATGTGGATTGGTAATGCACCATAAGAGAAACTTAATTTGATTTATCCCTCCAGTAATGGGGGGCTTTTTTGATAATCGGAAAACCAATAGAACGAGGAAAAGGAGATGCCAACAGTAAGTTTTTCCAATATCGATGGTACTAGCCATCAGAAGCCCAACCCTGGCGGGATTAGACAGGTGTATGTGGCAATTGCAAGAGACATTCAGGGTGTGTGGCCCAAAGAGGCTGACATCACAGCAGGCGAAATTACCACCCTTCCAGTAATGGTAACGGGTAAGAAATTTGCCGAATATGAGTGCCCCGATGGCACAGTAGATGCCAGCTCGCAACAGTCGGGCGACCCTGGGTATATGTCGTACAAGCACATGATCAACTTTAGCTTGGCAGGATATTCGAAAGAATTGATTGCAGAGCTACAGAAGCATCGTAACGCAGGCTCGGTGTTTATTGTGGAGCAAAACGATGGGACGTTTTCGGTAGTGGGGAGTTCGGACAACCCTATTTACTTGAAGTCGGACTTCAAGACGGGTAAAAAAGGCTCGGACAAACGAGGTTTTGACCTCAAGGGAGAACAAGATGGGCAAATGTGGGATTTGGTACCGCTAAAAGAGACCTTAATCTCGCAAATCCAATTGCTTCCACAGGTGTAGTATTTAGTTTATTCATATAAGAAGCCTTGTCATTCGATAAGGCTTTTTTTAATCCTTTTAGAATCATGGACAGAAAGTATCAATTGAACAAGGCTGAAGTACCCGAGGGAGGTATTGCCAGACACGTGCCAGGACTCGGCAAAGTAACTATCAATGAGAACACGCCAGACGAACTCATTGACCGCCTGCCAGAAGAGCTAATCAAGCAGTTTTTCGTAAAAAAAAACGACCTGAAGAAGTAGGATCAGGAATAGAAACCGATGTGTTAAACCCTTTAAGTATGCAAAACCCAAATGGCAAAGCAAAAAGAGGCAGAAAGCCCAAATCAAAATGAATTGACCCCAAATGTCAACAATGAACCCTCTATTGGAAATTTGGAGGCTGAAAATGGAAATATTGAAACACCTAGTGTCAAGGTTATTACTGTAGATGCTGATGATTTACCTCAAGGAACACTTGATGAACTCTCGTTGAAGGAGATTCATAAGCTGTATGGGCTATGCAATAAGTATGTTATGCAACTGGATACAGACGATGAGGATTTCAAAGAAACTATGGCGTTGATGACAAAGCTTAGACAAAAAGTGGATGTTTTTGACCCGATGGAAGCTGTCAAACAGGCATTTCCTATTGCAGGTAAGATTTTGACAAGCAAGACTCCAGCCGAAAAAGCTCAAGAACGCCTTGATAAGCGACAAAAAGAAGAAGACGAAAAGGTAGCAGAAGCTAGAAAAAAGGCTGAAGAAGAGAAAAAGGAGTCTGGGGAGGAAGAGGAAACCTTGGAAAGTGACAAACAATAGCAAAAAGAGTCTGTAGGTATAATATCTATAGACTCTTTTTTGTATGTTTGCAGTCCTTATTACAATATGTTTTTGAGAAGTGTACCGTCGGCAAGACCTTGCCGATTGGCATGGGGGTGCAAGTCCCCTATTGGTGTACTGTTCTCAGTATTGTAATCAGGAGTGACCAATCGGCTTCTTTTATGAAAAATCCTACCGACAGAGCTTCGTTAGTTAGATACCTTAGAACTTCACGTTTGGATACTGAAGAGCTAGGTATGACCCTTGTTCTATACCTAGTAGAACATCAAAATTGGATTGAGGAGAATGACCTGCTGAGACAAGACCCTTTGCGTTATGTAGAGGAAATAGACTATTTCAATGAAATTTTGGGCTTTACGAAGCACCTAGTAGACTATGGTGTTTTGAAGGGATATGGGCTTGTAATGTAGTCCAAAGGTGGTGTTGGCTGATGCTGTATCTTGCTGAAAAAAGCCTATGAACGAGCAAGAACACACACGGCAATTGCATATAGCAAAAGCACAACTGAGGCTGTTACAAAGGCAGCACCAAGATGGATTAGCTACTGAAAAGCAGCTTGAGGATGCTGAGCGAATTTTGGCTAATCTGCGAGGCTACCAACCGCCCCAAAAGGCTGAAGAGCCTGTGAAAGCAGCTTTTGAGGATACTCAAAGCAGCTTTTTGGCAACGACTGTCCAAGCCCCCGAGCTGACCGAATCGGTGAAGAGCTTGCTGGAGGGACTAATCAAAAAGCGGGATGAGGCTCATGCCAAAAAAGCTACACTCAGTAATAAGCTCCATACAATTCCCGAACACGAAAATTGCCCAGACATTGTGTCTGAGATATTGGCGTTGCGTAATGTCTGGAAGGAGTATAATGCAAAGATCAAGTTTGTGCAGCAGCACGGATGCTTGCCCGATAGCGAGCAAACGCCTGCTGAGTCGAAAGGGATTGATGAAAGTCAATTTCTGAAAACTATGGAGCTGAAGGAGCTGTGGGCATTGAAGGAGGATATAGACAACTGTCGTAGCAACTTGAGCAAAGCTCGTAAGCAGGCCCGTAATGTTAGCGACCCAATTAGGGTGCTGCACTATCAGCGAAAAATTGTAGAGCTGGAGTGGAAACTCTCGCAAATGACAACTATTTACAATGCAAAAAAATGATAATCAAACATACAACTACCAAAAAACTAGAAACAGGCTGGAAACGCCTGGTATTTCAGTGTATCAACGATACTAACGCCGATTTTGAGGGTGAGTTTTTCTTTGAGCTTAGAACCCTATTAGGAGCAGTGTATAATGCTCACCAGATAGTGACGCTGAAAAAAGGTTATGTGAAATATTTTACGATCGACCTTGAAGACAAAGACGCAAGTAGATGGAGTAAATACAAGTATTCGTTTGTAATAGGAAATAGGCTGAATACACAAAAAGGCAAAAAGGTATACAATTACGAAAACCTTACATATGTAGTAACTCAACACAAAATTGATACAAACAAGCAAATCAATAATTTACGATGGTGGTAGAGGGGTTGAAATGGCATACCGAGCAGATTCGGTGGGTCGATATGGTGACGTTCGATAAGAACGCCCGCAAGATTAAAGTAGAGAACCGCAAAAACTTAGCGGAATCTCTCAAGGAGTTTGATGTGGTGGACATTCCGACGCTCGATGTAGATAATGTCATCATTGGTGGGCATCAGCGCTGTATGACGATGATTCATGCGGGTCGTGGTGAGGAGCTGACAGACGTCCGCAAACCAAATCGCAAGTTGACTGAGGCAGAATTCAAGAAACTCAACTTGATTTTGAACTCTGACAAGTATCGCGGTGAATTCGACTTGATGATGCTCCGTGACAATTTCTCGGAGTTTGATTTGAGTCAAGAGCTAGGTATTGACTTGGCAGAGCTGGACAAAGACGTCGCCGAAACCAATGAAGTAGGCAAAGTTGAAGCAGAACCAGAATTGCCGATAGTTCCAAAGTATTCCGAGAAGTATTCGGCTGTAGTGATTGTGATAGATAACAGTATCGACGAAAACTTTGTCCGTTCGGTATTGGGTTTGGGTGTGGAGCATGATTATAAGACCTCGAATAAGGGTGAGTCGTATGTGACAACCGCTAAAAGCTTTATTGAACGATGGAACAACCGATAAAAGTATTAATAGCTTCGCACAAGCGTGCCGACCGCATCACAACCCACGAGAAGGTTGCCAATAGTATTATTTGTATTCCTGAAAGCCAATTAGGCGAATATCGAGAGCGATGCCCCGATACCGAAATTGTTACACACCCTGATAGCGTCATAGGCTTGAGCTGGAAGCGCCAGTGGATGATGGAGTACTTTGGCGATGCCTTTCACCTCGATGATGATTTGGCATTTATGAAGCGCATCTATACCGAAACGGGTGAAGAGGATAAACTAAGTCCGGATGAAATTTACGATGTCATTCAGGTAACAGCTCGCACCGCTAAACGCATGGGTGTGTATCTCTGGGGCTTCAATACCTGCGGGAAACCCTTCACATATAATGCACTTCAGCCCCTCCAGATGAGTGGCTATGTCAACACCTGTGCGTTCGGATTGCTTACAGGTTCAAAGCTATTTTTCAGACCTGAGCAAAGATATCAGGAAGATTATTGGATTTCGGGCCTTAATGCCTATTACAATCGTAAGATTTTGCGTGACAACAGGTATTATTTTCATTTTAATGATACCTGGACTGGAGCTGGAGGACTTGCCGAGTTTCGCAACATGCAGACACTTGAAGAAACTCTCAATAATCTTCAGGGGATTTTTGGAAAAGATGTAGTTAAGGTTCGAAAACTCGGAACAAAAAACCATCCCTTCCAAATGAACTTTAGTGTACCATTTTAACATTTGACCAAATGAAGTGAAAACCTGCCAACAGTGCAGGTTTTTTTATGCTTTTTGCCTGCCAAACTTACCGTAAAATAAAAGATTCACTGTTTTTCACCCTTGTACCCATTGCCTACCTTCGTAACATAATAATCGACAATAAATCAATTAGTTATGTTCTATTTTAATCAAAAAATCCAACTCAAAAACGATTCAAAAACCTACATTTTCAAGAAGGAGGTTAACGACATCTTAGTTTTTCAAAGCGAGGGTCAAACCTTTGAGTTTCAAAAAGAAGAGTTTGCTCAAGACAATGTGATTGTTCTCTGGGAAACAGTTAAGCTCTTTGGAGGTACACCAATCAAAAGGCTAGCAAGAGCCTATTAATTTTCAATTTCAAACTGGTTTTCAAACAATTATGAAGAATTACAAATTAGGTGCCAACGCAGAAAGGCACATGAAGAAGTATGAGGGTACTTCTAACGAAGATTACATCGAGTTTGCGGCCCAAACAGCCAGAAAGGTAACAGTGAGTAGATTTGATACCGAAATTTGTGAAAGATTACAAATCTACAATATTGCTCACTTACACTACAAATCGACACTATTACCCTTAGGCATTCAGGAACATCAGGTAGATGAATATTTGCTTGAGCATTCTAACAATCCATTGGAGCTTGCAGAGCTTTTGCTTTCTGCCAAAGCTCTGCAAGCTAGCTACAGCTCAAAAGCCTATATCATTTCGGAGTTTTTGAAGCCATTTCCGAAAGAGAGCTTTGAAAGGTTTGGAGATAAGAATTGGTTAAGTGATGTGAGCAAAGGATGGTTCAACAAAGAAGGGGTGGCTCTCGATGTACAAGCTCAGGAAATGAACTCTTTGTTTTTTGTAGAAGAGGAAATTAGTATAGATGATATTATTGATTTTGTGAGGACCTACAAACGACATGGGTATAAGTCTTCAGCCACCAAATTAGTAGAACGTATAGAAGAAAGGTTCAAAGAGTGTGCAGGCTTCCAAATCAAAGATTATTATGTGGAGCACTTGTTGAAGTCTTGCTATCCAAAGTACGAAATAGAAACCTTTGAGGACGTACCCTTCTGATGGTGAAGACAGTAGATGTACCGCACGAGTTGAGGGAGTTCAACGAGGCATTCAACAAGCTTGGAGGATATCGCTGGGACGTAGCTGAAGTATTCCACGACCTCTTAGATTTTATGATAGCTTGCTGGTCACCATACGGAGATAAGGAGCTAGCAGAAAAGCTCAAAAAGAAATATAAGGACGATTACCATTGCCTTAGCGCGATGATGGCAGCACTATTAAGGTGCTATAATGAAAGTTTCAAAAATCGCAATTGGTACGATGGATTAGGTACCTATTACGAAATCATAGCAAGCCGAAGCAAAAGCAGTGCCTTGGGACAGTTTTTTACTCCTGAATGTGTATGCGACCTTCTTTCTTATATCAATGCTAATCCAGACAATCCACCCATAAATAAGACCATTAATGACCCTGCTTGCGGGTCTGGAAGGCTTCTGTTATCATTCCATGTAATAGCACCTCAAAACACTCACTATGCTTGTGATATTGACCCTATTTGTGCCAAAATGACGGCTTTCAATATGTGCGTTCACGGAGTAAGGGGGCAAATTGTTTGTGGAAATGCACTAGACCTTGTGGAAGATTGGAGGTTTGGTTTTGAAATCAATAGGTTACTCAAATTTGGCATCCCATCTATCGAACGAATTAACGCTAATCAATGCGCTCAATACCATTCTTTCGAGCAGATGGTTAGTAGGTTGAAGGTAGAAATGAAGGAGCAAAATGAGGTAATTACTGAAGAGAAATTACAACAAAAGATAGCCGAAAAGATGGCAAAACAGTCTGCCATTACGGGTCAATTATCCTTGTTTTAGCCTGCCAAACTTACCGCAAAATATAAGAATCACTGTTTTACCCCTTTGTAACTCTTGCCTATATTAGTAACACAATAAACAACTGGTTTTCAAACAAATAACAAAAAGTATGATAATTGAACTTAACGGAAGTTGGAGGTTGAGGCTTTCCAACATTATGAAAGATGCCTGGCGATTATTCAGAAATGGAATAGTAAGCTTCTCCTTATCCCTCAGGCTCAGTTGGAAAATTTCTAAAGGACTAATTACTCCAAATCAAATCAAAAAAATGCTGAGAAAATGAAAATACACAAGAAACAACTCAAGGAACTAACACTTTTTGAAAGAGAGGAATTATACAAAATTCTTACAGAAGGAACAAAGATTACAGCAGGCAAGACACAGAACAAAGGTTGGATAGATACCCCTCTTTTCCTATCTGTCGAGGAGCAAAAACAAATGAAACTATTTTAACAAGAAAGCTCCACTTCAACGAGGCGGAGCTTTCAATAAAAATTTGGTTTTCAAACAATCAAAAAGATTGCTGAGCCACAAAATTACACAAATGAAACATCAAATCATAACCAAAAAGGGCTATAACGGTCCTGAAGTAATATCGTCGCTACAGAAGTGCATAAGGCGAGGATGGGAAAAAGAAGCATTGTTTTGGGCCTTAGAACTCTATGAGTCAAATTGTTCTGAATGGCTTTGGAAAAGGCTAAGGATTATATCAAGCGAAGACATTGGATTGGCTGAGCCGCATATCTCAAGCGAAATTTGGGCTTTATTCTGTATGTTTCGAGAGGCTGCTAAGAATAAGGAAGATAAAGGAGAACCACAGAGGTTGTTTCTTGCCCATGCAGTAATTAAGCTATGCAGGGCTAAGAAAAGTAGGCTAATAGATTGGGCCATATTCTGGGAAATTCTTACACATCCCTTCAAACGCCTCGAAATACCAGATGTAGCCCTAGACAAACACACAGACCGAGGAAAAAGGCTTGGAAGAAGCTGGAAACACTTTTTTGAAGAAGGATCGAAACTGGCTCCACACGAAATACAAGAGCTGGAAGACGAGTATCGAGAGCTGGCCAAAAAGGCTATTTCAAATAGTAATGAAATAGCAACACCTGAACTTTTCAACGAATAATGTCCAAATTTTCATTCAAACCGCTTGCGATATTGCAGGCGGTTTTTTTTGTGCAGATAGATACGAGAGAGAAATGGGACGACCAAGAAAACAAACGCATAGCCTAGTGAAAATGAAAAATAAGCTAGGCATTCAGAAAAACAAATTTGATGTGTACCATGAGTATTTGAGTGGTACAAAGGATATTGACGAGCTGACGATAGAACAACAAGAAATGTTCGACAAGTATAGCCTTGCATGGTCGATGGCGAACATCGGGCGTACTGACGACATGATAGAAGTTGCTTTGCAAAAGAAGTATGATATCAAAAGTGGCATGGCTCGAATTATCCGCATCGAGAGTTTCGAGCTATTCGGCAATGTAGAGGATGTAAGCAAGAAAGGGCGCCTGATGGCGGCAATCAATTATTTCAAAACACTCTCCAACCTAGCACGTGCTGAAAAAGACTTCAAAACAGCCACGATGGCTTGGAAAGAGGCTTCTACACTCGAAGGATTGTATGAAGGCGAGGCCGTAGGGTTCAATTTGAACGACTTCAAGACAGCTCCAACCATTGTCTTTACCAATAATATCAACGTGCTTAATAAGCAAAATAAATCAATTGAGGACGATGAGTAGCGAAGTGAAAGAGGTATATCTCAATGATAAACAGTTAAAATTTCTCAAAAGTAGGGCAAAACGCAAAACATTTCATGGAGGTCGTGGCTCTGGTAAGACCAGTACATTAGGTGTTGACCAGTATCAATGTTTTTGGGAGTTACCACGAGCTACAAACGTTATTGGCGGGCTGACCTATGTACAGCTCGACTCAGTAGTACTACCAGGTATTCTAGCTTCTTTAGAAAGGCTAAATATTCATGAATACAACAAGGCTCAACCCTTTGGCGTCTATGTTTTAGGTGTAAAACCGCCTGACCACTGGGGAACTCCTTACCAAAAAGTAGGGAAAAAAGGCTATCAGTATGCGATGACTTTTATCAATGGTTACACTATTCGTTTTGTATCTCAAGATAATCCAAACACTCACAGAGGGATTAACTCAGATTTGATTCGAATAGATGAAAGTGCTACCATGGACGAAGATTTTATCAATACGGTATTGTCTCCGACCATGCGTGCCAACCCAAATACTAAACTAGCAAAAAGCCATTTGCATCATAGTTTCTATGATTTTTCGTCTGCGAGCTGGACACCAGAAGGGAACTGGATTTACAAAACGGAGGAGCTTTACAAGGAAATGTTGGAGCGTAGGTCTAAGATGTCGGATTCTGAAAAGCTCAAAAACCCTCCAGAATACTTATTCCTAGAAAGTACGTACAGAGATAATCAAGCCAATTTGCCGCTGGATTATGGCAAGCGCTTACAAGATCAACTTTCTGATCTTCAATATATGGTTGAAGTCGAGAATGAGCGATTAGGTAAGTTACCCAACTGTTTCTATTTCTCATTCTCAAACGCAAGGCATACCTATGTCAAGTCGTATGATTATGAATTCGATGATAAGACAAAGCTACATCTATACCGCTCTAATGACTACTTATCAGATCGTGAGCTGGAGGTATCCCTAGACTTCAACGCTGATATATGTTGGGCTGTTACATGTCAAGAGGTTGGTCGTGAGTTCAGAGTTATCGACTCGCAGTTCGAGAAGTCGTCAGTCCTACAACCTGACAAAAACGTCATCTTAGAAAACGCCAAAAACTGGTGCAAAAAATACGCCTCACACCAGAAAAAAACAGTTAAAATTTATGGTGATAAATCAGGAAAAAACCGCAACGCTGGCTCAGGCGGTGACAATGGTAACTTCTTCAGCCAGTTCATCAAGGTGCTTATAGATGAAGGTTGGAACGTAGTACGTGAGTATGAGAAACAAGGTAAGAACCCTCTACATAAGGATAAGTACATACTACTTAACCATCTATTGGAGGAGTCTAATGAACGAGCCCCTAAGATCCGATTCAATCAGAACACCAACAAGGTGCTTATTATAGCCATGTGTCGCACCCCTATCATGACAGACGGCACCTTCAGAAAGTCAAAGAAGAGCGAGACACAAGGCGACATGGTTACGAACAGAGAGTACGCAACCGATGGTACAGATGCACTCGACTACATACTATATGCCAAGTTTCGCAAGTATATGCCAGGTGTTCGTAGTCAACAAAATACTTTCGACTCATTCTAACCTATTCATACAGATTCATTCCGATTCTTCCAGACTCTTCAACCCCCTCTTCTGGGGGTTATATTCTATTTTTTTCGAATGGCAATTGCCCTTGCCGTCAAAGGGCGGGTTAGGACGTAGAAAGAGATGAAGCTCTTTTTTGGATTAATTCAAAGTAACTAATTAGTTATCAGAAAATTGTAAAAAATCTCATTGAAAATCCTGTTAAAAAAGCGTCCTAAACTATCCCCAAACAACCAATTAATATTGAATAATAAATGATTAATGAGGATATGAGTAAAAAAATAAGTCTTTCTCAAGCTCTTGCTATGATTTGCAATCCTAACCAAACGCATTCTATTAAGTACAGAAAATCTAGTGCGGGTCAGGTTGGTGTTGCAGGTAGTAAAGATGGTGTTACGGTACGAACAGTAAAAGGTGAAAACTTCAATATGTTATCGGCCTCGAAAAAATTCGGAGCGGATGGACTATTGAAGTTGTGGCAACCTCGTACTCAAGAGCAGTTTGATATTGTGATTGACTTGTTAACTCATATTGACGGGATGGAAATAGAACATCCCTATAACTAAGATTTGTATGTCAGTTGTTGAGTTGTCGAAGAGCATATTCCTTCTTAGGAATGATGATGCAAGAGTGGGGGCGTTTGTGGAAGTAGTACCCTCAACACAAGATACGAGTTTTCCTAGCTCCTCAATTGGAGCTGGCTCAGTTAGCTATGATGGATTGACACACGTTCGATGGGGTTCACAGGATGAGAAGCCTACCGAAATGCACCGTCTTGCAACAGAGTCTCCGAACAAATGGCGTTTGATTGAAACTCGTAGAGATTTTTTGATCGGTAATGGAGTTCGTTTTGGTATCGAAAAACCTAACGGTGCCAAGATGGAGCGTGAGCTTTTGAGCCCAACTCATAAGGACTACTCGGCTATTAGCGATTATATCCGCTCGCTCGATAAGGTTGGGTATTTTGGAGATGCTGCTTATCAAGCAAGTTTTTCGGGTAATGTCTTCACGGGGATTCCTCTCGATAGAACTGGAAGAGCTGAGCTAATCAATTGCCTCGATTGTTTCGAGATGCGAATAAGAGCTTTGGCACAAAACGAAAGTCGTGTGTCTGCCTTCATACGCAACCCAAATTTTGGAAAGCGTACTTACAAGAAAGCTGAGGGAGTTCCATTACCTGCTTTCAATCCAGCGAATCCAAAGGCTTTTCCCTTTGCGGTATATCACGCAAAGCACAAATTGCCTGGGCAACCCTTCTACTCGTTTGCCCCTTGGTGGGGAACAAAAGCATGGGCAGAAGTAGCCAATAAGATTCCGCAATATCACCTTGAGGGGCTTACAACAGGGTATAATATTAAGTACCTTATCAAGTTCCCGGATGATTATTTTGACAAGGAAGGGCTAGAAACAGACGAAGAAAAGACGGAGCATAGAAATAGCGTATTGAAACGTATGCGTGATTCGCTCTCTGGCAAAAAGGATAAGGCTGTTGTAACATACTATAAGTATGATATACAGTCGATGAAAGCTTTGCCAGGTGTCGAAATCATTCCGCTCAAAAATGATATGACCGACGATGCTTATGTGTCGCTTTTCAATACGGCCAATATTGCTCAGGCATCAGGTCACGGCGTTATGCCAGTGCTTGCGGGTATCGACACTGGAGGGAAATTGGGAGGCTCAGGCAAGGAACTCGAAGCAGCGGCCATGTACCAACAAAAATTCATGACCTATAGTGACAGAGCTTTGTTGTTACGCCCACTTGTCGAAGTTCAGGACCTCAACGGTTGGGACAAAAATATCAAGTTTTGGTTTGAGGACATTGAAGTATATGTGACGGACTCAACCCCTACTAATTCGCCAGCGAACCCAAATAATCCAGATAAGCAAAAGACAAATGGCAACACTAATTAAAAGTATTCAGGAGCTAAAGGAAATTATTGGGGGAATTCAAAAGGATATGAACCCCCAAAACTTCATGCCTTTTGTGAGGTCTGCGGAAACTCGTTTTATCCTGCCAATTATTTCGGAGGAGTTCTACGACGAGCTAACCGAAATTGTTGCACCAACTGGCAAAACACAGAAGCTTATTGAGTATCTCAAGGAAGCCTCTGGCCATTACGCCAATATGCTCAGCACTATCAAAATGGTGCTGAGCCGTGGGGACATCGGCTTAATGCAAAACAAAACGGCTAATTCTGTCGCCATCACAAAATGGCAATATGTAGCAGACGTCAAGGACTCAAGGGAGAAAGCTGATGCTGCAATGGAAGCAGCGTTGAAGTACTTGTATAAGAACAAAGGAGAATTTCAGACTTTCCTTGCTTCTGAAGAGTACAAGGCTTCGGCCAATTTGCTTATCCCGACTGCTAGTATGCTTACGGAGTTTTTGCCTGTAGTAGCTCACTCTCAGATTTTCTACCTACGCTTAGTCAATTATATAGCAAAGCAGCAAAAGTATTATATCGTGCCTCTGATTGGGAAAGAGCAACTGGAGGCATTCAAGACAAAGGCGAGACAAGCAAGTCCAGATTGGACGGAGAAAGAGCAAGAGGCAATGGACTTGCTTTGTCATGCCATCGCAAACCGTGCGTTTGCCGAGGCAATCCCTTTTCTGAATATCAATATTGATATGCGAGTAGTGGGCGAAACGGACGGTGTACTGAACGAAGACGACCTAAGTGCCGACCGCAAAACTGGAATACAAAGAACCTGCTTAGATCAGGCTGAAATGTTTTCTAACAAGCTTGTGAAGCACCTTAATAAGTACGCTTCAGCTACGGAGTTTTCAAGTTTTTTTAATTCAATTTTTTATAAACCGACACGACGGACTTTTGATTCCTTGCCACCTGATGAGCCCGGAATGCCCCTTGTGTTATAACTTTTTTCACGATGAAAATGGCGACGAATGTGGTGGGTGATGTAGTGAAGCCGCCAATTGTTTTGAACAACAACTTCGACAAGAAGGAAGAGGAGCTACAAGCTGCTATCCTCGATGCTCAAAAGCAGCTTGAGAACACTAGAAAGCAGAAGGCCGAAGCTGAAGCAAAGCAGCTTGAGCAAAAGCGAGCTCGAAAAGCTACTTTGTTAGCTGAAGCTGAGAATTACGAAGCACTTGCTAACGACCCAAACCTTCAAAAAGCAGACGTTGATGCACGCCTACAGTGGGCGGCTGAAGCTCGTAAGCAAGCAGCTCAAATCTATATTGAAGGTGAGGAACTGCCTATACCAACTTTTGTAGAGAAAGTTAGCGAAAAATTGACGGCGGTATTTGCCTGGCTTTTTGGTCACGGCCTTGGTTGGATGTTTCAGATTGCTATTCTTTTTATTGTTGCCTACTTCTGCTACAGTAAAGTAATGGATTGGAAAGTAGCTATTCAGGCTATTAATGCTAAGTATGCGGCACTCGACCAACCAACACAAATGCTGGCACCACCATTGGACGAAACAGATTTGCAAAAGGTGTTCTACGACAAGTTTGTATTGTTCATCGACCTGTTCACGGCCTTTGTGATAATGCTAATTCTAGCACCAGACAAACTTTTTCAAATTTTACCTTTTGCCAAAATTTCTAAGAAAATATGGAGTGGATATGCCACATTACCCGAACAGCAAAAGCAATGGTTGTCTTTTGCATGGTGTGCCTTGGTGTTGCTTGTAACAATCTGGAGTCACACGCACAACAGTACCATCCGATAGAGCTGGAGCTTCGGAATGCTATTTTCGACACGCTCCGATACTATACCAATTTTACGGTAGAACAAACAGGGAAAAACGACCATTGGGCAATTCATCGTTTCAACAAGCTCCAGAAGGGTGCAAAAGGACGAGCATGGTGTTCTGACTTCATTTTGTACGGATACCACAAAAACGGAGTGTATCCGCCCTTGGTTACGGGTGTGGCCTATAGTTGGAAAAAGAAAAAGACCCTTGTGTATTGGCCCGCCATGGGTGTAGATGTTCGGCGAATTAAGCAGCTAGTGAGCATGATGGATGTGGTAGTATTCACATGGTCGCATGTAGAAGGCTATACCGATGCCAATATACGAGGCCCTGTTACTATAGGCGGAAATACCAGAGGCGGACGACCCAAAGAGGGAGCTTATTACCCTATATACCGCTACTGGAGGGATGTTCGAGGGATATACAACCACGTAACCCCTTGGCTGAAAGCTCGGGAGAGTTCAGCGGCAATCAATATGAGTTTCAATTCAAACCATAACTAAGAACTAATGTACAATCAAAATGAAATCGGCTTGGCAGAAAGATTTGTTTCGCCAACCCCAAAAGTCTTTTCAATTATTAGAAACATCGGAATTATCCTAGCGGCTTTGGCTGGAGCAATTATGACTATTGGAAAGGATATTGAGCTACCTGCAATTCTGACCCTGATTGCCGACAAAGCAACTGTTATTGCGGGAGTTATTTCGGCTATAATAGCTCAGCTTACGGTAGATTACTCAGAAAAAAATCTGCAAGATGTTGGTAAGGATAAGCGGTTTATGTTGAATCTGGCTTTCCTGATAGTATTCAGTTTTTCTATTTTTTCATGCTCCCCTATTGTTCGAGGGCGGATTATTAAGTTAGAAAATACGCCAAAGCCTGAATGGAAGGTAACGATAGAAAATTCGGGGAAATATAGAACCCTCTCGATACAACGAGCTGAGTGGATTCACCTCAAAATAGGGCAACTGTTCTATGCTGGAAAGTAATGGAATGGCTCAAATCACAATTAATACAAAATCAGATAGCGAGGCTGTCTGGTGGATGGAGCTCGCTAACAAATTGGGTACTGAAATACAAGTGGTATTTGGTAGCGGTGTTCCTGCTGATGGTCATCGCACCTCAGGTGATTCGATGTCAGGAGCAAAAAGTAAGCTCGAAACCCCAAAGCTCAGACCCTCAAATTAATGTTAGGTCAACTCAATACCTCCAAAAGAGCGAGGAAGCTAGGCTGGCTTCTCATGCTCGTATCGATTCTATGCACAGTAATGAAGTGCAATGGGCAATCGACTCCCTCTTCAACAAGTGACGAGCTGGAGCAAATCAAAAAGCTGGTACCAAAAGGGTATGTAGTATTGACGGTTGAAGGGGCAAAAAAAGCCCTGAAGTTTCGTGAAGATGCTCTTGCTTTTGGGTATCAGAACAAGGTGAAGGATACCCTTGTAAACAACCTGTTGGCTGAAAACACAAAACTTCGGTACGATAATGCCCTTCTTCTTGAGCAGGTGAAAGAGCTGAAGAAAAAAAACACCTTATCGACTGTGGAAAGATGGGGGTATCGAGCACTGTTGTTAGCAAAATTGATTGGGCTGTTATGAAGAAAATTCGTGTAGATTTTTGGGAAGGTAAAATCCCCACAACATTTGAGGAGTGTAGTTTTTTGCAAAAGGAGCTTGCTCTTACAGCAAAACACTACTTGAATAATACAGAGGTTTCGCTTGATACCTACAATAGTATTAGAAAGGATATTGCAAAAGTACTTACTCGAATGCCTACAAAGGTTTTTGAGCGGCTTAATACCGAACAGCGACTAGCGGTGTACCGCTCGTGCGACTGGGTGAAGCATATTGAAGTGATAGCAAAACCTTTTCAGTACTTCGTAATTGACAATGTGCATTATTTTTTGCCAGCAGAAAGATTTGCAGATACAAGTGCTATCGAGTATGCTATGTCATTGCTGCACTATGCACAGTTCAGCAACCAGGGGCAAACCGATGCCGCATTTCAGCTTGTAGCTACACTATGTAGACCCCAACGAAAGGACCTTAATCTTTTTCGGCACTCGACCTTATGGAATGGCGATTATCGAGAAGAATATAATACTATTCTTGCCAATGAGCGAGCGGCTGTTTTCAAGGAAAAGTTAAGTTTTGGGGTTGTGGCTGGCATACAAGAATATTACAGCAATATGCTCAAGGGTTATATGGAGCGATACGCATCCCTGTTTGAAGAGGCTGAAAATATGCAACCACTTTTCCCTTCAGGCGAAGGATGTATTGCCATGCTGGAGGATGTTGCCGAAACTGGATTGTATGGCAGTTTCAATGAGGTTTGTGCAACGCCTATCGAAACTATCTATATGTATCTGAAACATAAGAAAGTAAAGGCGGAAAAGGAAGAGGAAGATTTCCTGAAATCGCAGGAAGAATGGAAACTTAAACTATGAATATTAGAGAAGTTATTTTGACCTTTCAGGTAGGCTTTGAGTTATGGATAATTTATATGGCTATTGTTACAAATTGTCCAAGCAGTACAATTCGATTTAGGAATATAATCAATTTTTTAAAACCCAAATGTATGTCTACATACAAGGAACGCCTAATTGATGAACAGGCACAACTAAATCAAAAAGTTGAAAAACTTGAAGTTTTTATTTTAAGTGAAAATTTTCAAAAAATTGAGGCAGTTCAAAAGCCATTGTTGAAAGAACAGTTGATTGCAATGAAAAACTACAATCGAATCTTGATTGCACGCATTGCATATCTCCAATAATGACTGGGTAGTGTATGATTACACTACCCGTTCTTGTTTGAAACCCGTCCTATAAACCCCGTTTTGCAGTCTGTATTTTCATCAAAAAAAGCTACGAAGATGAATTACATATTTGCTGACTTAGAAAGTACATCAACTTATATTGAGCAGTTTGCTCAAGCTCATGTCGACGCTCCTTATTTTGTGTTTGGTACCGAAGAGGATGTGATGCAGGCATCCGCAACAGAGGGTTTTCATTATCCATGCCTTTGGCTGGACCTTCCGCATATCGTTACGGAAGACAATGAAATGGCCAACCTGATGGAGAAGTATAGATTCTCGATTACGTGTATGTATTCGGGAGAGCTGGACAACAAAGTTACCCGAATCCAAGCCTATCAAAAGGCTGTGAGATTGCTCCAAAATCTTCAAAACAAACTGAAACAGGACAACCGAAAAGGAATCCTTGTATGCGAGCTGTCGGGCATGCAAAAAATGCCGCTCAATCCTTTGCTTTTCAATAGCTCGCACTATGGCTATATCCTCAATTTTGAGGCATCTTTTCACGCTAATGATATTTTGTAATGGCTATTTCCTCAGTTTTGAGGAATTTTTCACACTAATGATATGGATATTCTTTCAAATTCGACATTTGAGCCGATGTGCCTTAGTCGAAACCCTATAGAAATTAATGTTGATGCCTTCGACCCTCAAGCAGCTACTAGGGCGGGTATTCGATATTACTTAGATATTTTTCTTCCTGCTTATTATCGTGCTTCCAATTTCGAGAAAAAAGCTACACTGGAGGCTAGCGAACAGCCCCCGTATATGATAGGCACTTCTACTATTTTTGCTGGTGCTACATTCAGTATCGAGGAGCTGATAGATTCTTACCTAAGTGTGAAGCCTCCTACCTTTGGGCAATCCAAAATATCGGTTTGCCCTTCGGCAACTATTAATTTCTATACGAGCCACAAGGCTCAGCAGGCTACCACTGTACAAACTGGCACCAATCAGATGCTTTGGGCCATAAAGGGCGGTATTCAGGAGGAGTATTTTGAAGAGTGGAAAGATACTTTTTTCACCGACTATATAGGTGCTAGACGCTCGTTTTTGACCTTTCAAAATACTGAAAAAAAGGTACGGCAAGATGCCCCCGAATACCTGTACTGGCTGTCGAATATATCACCAACCCCCTCGAAGATTAAGCTTAGGATTGAAGTACAGTACGAAGACAATACCTCCGAAATAATGACAGGCTCAGAGCTGTCGGGTATTCTGACTTTTGCGGTGTACTGTATACCTGTAGGGGCAACAGTGCTTTTGCTTGGCAACTTGCCCAAAGTCGTGGTGTCGTATCGAGTTTGGCTGTCGGACGAGGCTAACCAACGCCTTACCGAAGCTAGAAAATATGTGCTTGATTATTCGTACGAGCGAAATATTAGGTATATCCTCTACCAAAATAGCCTTGGGGGCTTTGATACCCTATGCCTTACAGGACAAGCAAGCGAAAGTATTAAGGTAGAAAGGCAGATTTTTGAACGGGAACAACCTTTCTACTATTCTGCAACTTTTGCTGAGCGAACTATCAATAAGACTACGGGCATAAGAGAGCTCGTAATTAATACGGGCTGGATAGAAAAAAACACCCTTTTTCAGTATCATGACCTTATGCTTACACGGCAAATTATCCTTGTTAGCGATAGGGAATATGTGCCCCTAGTGGTCAAAAACGATTCATTGTTGAAGCATAAGGACGACGATAATTTGACAGCTCGTGAACTTACCTTTGAGTACTCCAACAGAGAAACTAACGTGACACCCCTGCCTATTGCTGCGGCCAAAGTAGAACGGCCCACAAGCTGGCGACCGTACCAGTTTGGCGGATGTGTGCTAGATGCCAACGGCCGACGTGCGGGCTTTCAGCAAATCAATCTTATAGAAAAATACTATAAGGACGATGGTGCTAGTGTGAAGCCCTACGAAATTAAGGCTAACACACCCGATACTGAGGGGTATATACCACCAGTGCCAACGTCGGCTTGTAGTGTGGCCACAACCCCGTATTTGTCTACAGCAATTAGCCGAATAGGGTCGTTTCATCGAAATAATTGCTCTGTAGGACAGTTCGGTAGCAAGGCCCTTGTTGTTGTACCAGCAGGGGCGTATGGCTCGGAGCTTAGCCAAGCCGATGCCAATGCAAAAGCTGAAGCAGCTTGGGGCAGGCTCAATACACAAGCCTATGCCAACGACCCTGCCAACGGGGCTACGTGTTCGGTGTCGCCCGAAACCTACCTGGTACCAGGTGTGCCGGCTGGCTCATTCAATTACCGCTGGTACGACAAAGCCGGTAGCGATGCCGGAGGGCAGCTGTACGGTGGGCTTGGCACATATTCGGGCAGTTATACCGATATTGCCTTTGGTGTAGGCTGGGCATTGCAGGCTAATACCAATGCAGGTACAATTAAGTATCCACAAGGGGCCAATGATTGTGTTTTCCCTTGCAATGTAGGTACGTATGCCTACCAAATGGTAATTGCAGGCAATACAGTACAGCGTACTGTTAGGCTGTACTACAATGGGGTATTGCAACTTACAAGGGTAATTACACCAGGCGAATTTCAGGCCAACAACTATTACATAAGGGTTTTATTGCCAACCCCTATTCCATCGGGGGCTATGGTGTATCTATCGGTAGAATAATGAACTACGATGCAGAACTAGAAAAGGTCATGACAGAGATTATGGCCGAAAGTGAGAAGATGTTCAAGGACGCTATCGAATACAAAAGGCTAGTTCTTACGGGAGAGCTGAAAGACAACTTCGAGCGTTTTGTAGTGAAGAAAGCGAGTGGCATAGCGGGCGAAATTGTATATAATGGATATGGTAGATACAAGGACATGAAGGTGTTGAGGTATAGTAATCATATGCCGCCTGTAGATGCGATGGAATTTTTCATCGAGAAAACGGGTACTTCAAAATTTCCGTTTACGCCTGGGTACAAAAACAAACGAGTAGTAACTATCTCGGATGTGAATAGGCTGGCATGGGCATTCTCAAGGAGCAAAAGAATTGCTGTGAATCAAAACCGAGGGTATAGAGGTACATGGTACAACGAAAACAAAATGAAGATGGTCAACGTGGCTAAGAAAAGGCTACGCTGGCTAACCTCTGAGTTTTCGAGCTGGCAGGTGGCACAGCAACTTGCTGGCAACCCCTAAATAGCGAACAGAAAAGTATTATAGTCACATTGCAAATTGCAGTGTGACTATTTTTTTGAACGTGGGATATGGAATTTGTAGAGAAAGCGAAAGTCGTTCTGGAAATCGAGGACGAAGAATCGAAAGTAACGCTCGAAAGCCTAAAGGCTGAGGCAAAAGAAATCAACAAGGAACTCCGAAATATGAAGGAGGCTGGCGAGGTTGGGTCTGAGGCTTGGAATGAGCTGAAGTTGCGACAACGTGAGGTGAATGCTGGGCTAAGGGAGTTCACGAGCAATATTGACCTCAACGATGCCTCGATGAATGAGCTAACAGCCCGTTCACGACAGCTCCAGTCTGAAATCAATAAGCTGAAAGTAGGCTCAGAGGAATGGCTTGCAAAGCTGGAGGAGCTTAATACTGTCAATACAAAAATTGCTGATACCAAAGATGCAATAAAAAATTTCGGACAGGTTATCGAGGATAATACTAAGGGCATTGACCTTAATAATGCCTCCATGGATGAGCTAACAGCACATTCTCGACAAATCAATACTGAGCTGAATAAGCTAACAGTTGGTTCAAAAGAATGGTTGGAAAAACTAGATGAGCTAAGAGAGGTAGACGCTAGAATTGATGATGTAAAAAAAGCCATGAAAGGGCTTGGCGATGAAATTGAGAGTAATGCGAAAGTCATTGACCTTAATAATGCCTCCATGGATGAGCTAACAGCACATTCTCGACAAATCAATACTGAGCTGAATAAGCTAACAGTTGGTTCAAAAGAATGGTTGGAAAAACTAGATGAGCTAAGAGAGGTAGACGCTAGAATTGATGATGTAAAAAAAGCCATGAAAGGGCTTGGCGATGAAATTGAGAGTAATGCGAAAGTCATTGACCTTAATAATGCCTCCATGGATGAGCTAACAGCACATTCTCGACAAATCAATACTGAGCTGAATAAGCTAACAGTTGGTTCAAAAGAATGGTTGGAAAAACTAGATGAGCTAAGAGAGGTAGACGCTAGAATTGATGATGTAAAAAAAGCCATGAAAGGGCTTGGCGATGAAATTGAGAGTAATGCGAAAGTCATTGACCTTAATAATGCCTCCATGGATGAGCTAACAGCACATTCTCGACAAATCAATACTGAGCTGAATAAGCTAACAGTTGGTTCAAAAGAATGGTTGGAAAAACTAGATGAGCTAAGAGAGGTAGACGCTAGAATTGATGATGTAAAAAAAGCCATGAAAGGGCTTGGCGATGAAATTGAGAGTAATGCGAAAGTCATTGACCTTAATAATGCCTCTATGGATGAGCTAACAGCACATTCTCGACAAATCAATACTGAGTTGAATAAGCTAACAGTTGGTTCAAAAGAATGGTTGGAAAAACTAGATGAGCTAAGAGAGGTAGATGCTAGAATCGATGATGTAAAAAATACTATGAGAGGGCTTGGAGGTACAATTGACCTCAATACGGCCTCGATGGAACAACTACAGGCACATTCTAAGCTACTGCATGGCCAGCTCAATCAGCTTACGATTGGCTCGGACGAATGGCTCGACAAACTATCGGAAATTCAGAAAGTAGATGGTATGATAGACAACGCCAAAGCGGCAATGAAAGGCTTTGGCAATGAAATCGACCTTAATACGGCTTCGCTGAGTGAGCTACAAGCACATTCCAAAAAACTGGAGGGAGAACTACACCAACTTACCGTAGGCTCAAAAGAATGGCTAGATAAGCTAGAGGAGCTAAAGACGGTAAATGGCCGTATCGAGAACGTAGAAAAGGCCATGAAGGACCTTGGCTACCAGGTAGACAAGCAAGAATCTTTGTGGGACAAAATGAAAACGTCGGCCATTGGCGTATTCACAGGCTCGGGGTTGTTGGACATGGCTCAGGGTGCGGCATCGCAGGTGATGGAGCTGGGCAAGGAGATTTTTGAGACTACCGCCAAATTTGAGAAGTACGAGGCCGTATTGAAAAACTCGCTTGGCTCGCAGGAAGCTGCTTCTGCGGCCATGGGCGACATTAAAAAGTTTGCGGCTGAAACTCCCTTTTCAGTAGATGAACTTACCGAAAGCTATGTGAAGTATATCAACCGAGGCATTCAGCCGTCGATGCAGGAAATGCAAAAACTCGGCGACATAGCAGCCTCGCAAGGTAAGAGCTTTGACCAGCTCACCGAGGCCGTTCTCGATGCGGCCACTGGAGAGTTCGAGCGTCTGAAAGAATTTGGTATTCAAGCCTCCAAGTCGGGCGACCAGGTAGAATTCAGCTTCAAGGGCATTCAAAAAACGGTAGCTAATACCCCCGAAGCTATTCAGGAAGCTATACTCTCTTTTGGCGAGCTAGAGGGTGTAGCTGGTGGTATGGCGGCAATTAGCCAAACCCTTGAAGGTAGGGTGTCGAACCTAGGCGACAACTTTGATAGCCTAAAACTGACCATTGGCGAAGGATTGAAGCCTGTTTTTGGGTTTTTGATTGATGTAATGAATTCGGGGATTGATGTTGTGAAAGGTCTATTCACAGAATCAGAACCGATTGTTGTTATTTTTCAGAATATCGGTGAGCTAGTAGATAATCTAATCGAAAGTTATGCAGGCTTTTTCAAGTCGATGTTACCTGTGTCGGAGGAAAGTGTTACACTTCGACAGGTAATCAATGCACTGGCCATAGCCATACAAGCAGCTAGTACACCCTTTAGGGTACTCATTGCTGTAATGCAGGCTGGTTACGACAGCATGACAGCAATCATCAACAAAGGCAAGGAAGTTGCTAACTTTTTCGGGGCTGATTTTCAGATAGATACCTCTGCTACTTTTGACAATATGCAAAAGAACTTCGATAATAATATGAAGTCCATACAGAACAGTTGGACAAAAACTATTTCGGAGGTCAATATTAATACTATGAAAGATAGCCTAGATAAGGCTATCGACACAGAAAACAAGAAGCTTGAAGAGGCAAAAAAACGGATTAGAAATGAGCATATAAGTGAAGCTCAAAAACTTGTTGAGATTCAGAAAATCAATAAGGAACACGACGATAAAATAACCGCTATCAAGGGTGAAGCACTCAACAAACAGGCTACGGTAAGGATTCAGACGATTGAAAAAACGGCTAAAAATGAGGAAGATAGAGCCAAAAAGACACAGGAGGTTGTCGATAAGCTCTATACCGAACTGAATAGTAGTGTTGAAAAAAAACATACTGCTTCACAGCAAAAGCAAACAGAAACCGAGAAAAAAGAACTTGAGAAAAAGCAAAAGGAGAAAGAAAAGCAACTTGCTCAGCAAAAAAAGGCTGATGACAAACTTAGAGCTGATACCGAAAAGGCTGAAAAAGACTTAGATAAGAAGCTCGAAACGATGCGGATTAAGGCAATTGCCGACGAGAAAAAACGCAAAGTAGAAGAAATCAACTTCAAGTACAAGCAGGACGCTGAGGCAATCAAGACATCACTAGCTAATGAGACCAAGAAAAACGAAGCTCTCGAAAACCTTGAAAAAGAACGAATAGCTGAAGTGAGCAAGGCTGAGGCCGATTTTCTCAAAAAGAAGGAAGATGAAGATAAAAAGTTTCGCGACAAAACAGCGGCTGAAGAGAAAAAGCTAAGAGACGAGCGTCTGAAGGAATCCAAAGCCCTTTTTGATGCCGAGTTTTCGGCTGAAGTTGCCAAAGCACAAAACACCCTCGACCTTACAAAAAGGAATTCGGCCGAGATGTGGGATGCCAAACGCAACCTACTCGAAACCGAATGGCGATATAAGCAGCAACAGTTGGCCAACGAAGCGGCCGCCGAAAAAGCCCGGATTGCAGAAAGTATTGCCGATACCGACCAGCGTAGGGTGGCAATGGAGAATATCGACTCGAAGCTAAAGGCGAAGCTTTCGAGCGAAGAACAGACTTTTCAGCAAAACAAAACCAAGCTGAACGAAGAGCAAAATAAGCAGCGTGAAGAAAACAACAAGCTGTTTTTTGAGGGCCTGAACTCAGCAATGAAGGGCGATTTTACGTCGTTTATGAAGTTTTTGGCTGATAAGGTCAAAAACGATAAGGATGCCAACCTCAAAAAGCTTCAGGATTTTTCAGAAAAAACACAGCAGATTTCGGATGCTGCTTTGCAGGGAATTAATACCCTCAAGCAGCTCAATCAGCAGTTTTTGGAAAGCCAGTTAGCCAAAATCAAAACCGAAAAAGATACCCAAATAGCAAGCTGGCAAAAGCAGTACGATTCGGGAAAAATATCGAAAGAGGAGTTTGAGAAGCAGCGCGATGCTATCAACAAGGACGCATCGAACAAAGAGCTGAAGGTAAGAAAAGATGCCTTTGAGCGAGAAAAGAAGATGAATATTGCTGCGGCTGCCATTAATACAGCTCAGGCAGCGTTGAAGTCTTTTGCGATGTTTGGCTGGCCGATTGGTGCTATTATGGCAGCCTTAGCAGCTGTGGCTGGAGGAATTCAGATTGCGGCTATTGCCCGACAAAAATTTGAAGGACGAAAGGGTGGTGTTGTAGATTCGGAAGGTAAGATTTTTGCGGCTTCGGGGGCTTCTATTCCTCGTAATGCCTTTGTGAGCCAGGGCGACCGCCACGGGAGCAAATACGGCGAAGCGGGTATTGCGATGATTAACAGGCGTACAGGACAAGAGGTAGGCGAAATCGAGGGCGGTGAGCCTGTAATGGTGCTGAGCCGTAACACCTACAAAAACAATGGCCCTATTGTAGATAAGCTATTGAAAAGCTCTATGTACCAAAATGGTGCACCTATTACAATGGCCAATGGGGGTATACTGACGGCTTCGGGTAAGCGGATGTTTGAGGATGGCGGAACAATAGATACCAATAGCGATACCTCCAGCTCAGGGGCATCAATGACACCTGCCAACACTGAAGCAATGATGGAGGAGTCGAAAAAATCGGCGAAAGATATGGCCGAAATTAAGCAAAATACCGCTGATATGCGCGATTTGCTGAAGAATGCCAACAACCAAAATAGTAAGTTTTCGAGTGTTGGGAATAACCAGATTGCCCAAATTGCCCGCACTTTCTACGACGTATTAATAAGCCACGGCAAAACCTTCGACACCATAAAGGCAAATGTTATAGACTCAAGAAAGCTGCTTGAAAAACACGCTGAAAAGCTAGATACCCTCGACAAATCGCAAAAAGAAGGGGTTGTTTTGGTGGTTCAGGCCCTGAAAAAGCAGCTAGAATTTGACCAGAAAGCAGCTATTTCCAATAATAACTTTTGGAATGTGGCCCTTGACGAAATCATGGAGCAACAAAAAGATATTTTCGACGAAAGTATTAAGCACAAAAAGCAGCTATATGATGCCAAAGCCAAATCAGAAAACGAATGGCGAAACGAAGAGCGAAATAACCGAATTACGGCGATGATGCTACAACGCTACATGTTGTCGGAGCTTCAGCTACATAGCCGAAAACTTGATGAAATTAGAGATAAGTCAACCGGAACAGGCGATATTCTGCACGCCCTTGGCAGAATAGAAGCCAATACGGCCAAATCAAACTTGAAATAATATGGATTTCTATTTGTTGATAGACGGAAAACAAGTGCCTTGGCAAAGCACCAACAAAGTAGTGTTGGAGCGATACAACCCCCTTTTTGATTTTTCGACTGTACAAGGGTCGAAAGTCAACGACTTTGTAGTACCATTTTCGCCAGTATCGGACCAATTGTTCAACTGGTACTATTTGCCCCAAAGTCAGCTTAGCGAGGTGCAGTATTTGTGCGAAAAGTATGCCTATGGTGTACTAATAGAGTGCGGATTTGTGTACCTCGTAGATGTGTCGGAAGACGGTTACATAGTCGCTTTTTCGCAAAACCTAAGCGAGTTTTTTGGCGATTACCAACACACAACTTTCAATAAGTTGCCTTTGGGAGCTGAGGCTATCCCTGCCAATTTTGTGGCTAATGTAGACTACAATACGGCAAAATACGCCTTGCCTGTAGTAATCAACAGTGGGTTTTATGGCAACGAGCCGTCGCCCTGGTATACAGGGCGAATGAACGACTACAGTGCTGGAGCATACATAGCCGACAACACCAAAGTACCTATGCTATTTGTCCGGTATTTGTTCGAGCGAATGCAAGCGCTTTGCAACTTCACAGTAGAAGGGGAATTTTTCACAAGCGAACTATACAAGCGAATGCTTGTGTATAATACCTTTTCGCTCGACGACCGCACGACTATCGAGTACGCCAACCATTTGCCCGAAGAGCAAACGATAGTAGATTTTTTGCTGGACCTACGCAAGCTGTTCAACGTGGTGTTTTTCTTCGACGTACAGGCCCGAAAGCTAGTAGGCAAATTCGGGAAAACACTAATGAATAGCGAAACCCGATTGAACTTGACGGGCAAAGTGGCACCATCCAAACGACGCACCCCCGAAAAGCTCAACCGTCTGGAGCTGGACTGGGAACGAGAGAGCAACGACGACCTAATGAAAGTACCTCCAGCCGATTTTGAGAAATACACAACTCCTCAAGCGGGCATTACAGGGCAATTGTTCAGCCTCAAAACGAGGATAAGCACACTAGCAAAAGATACGGCCACGGGGCTAGCAATTACGAAACAGGCGGGAGTTTCGACAAGGCTTAATCAAGGCTCGAACACTTTCAAAACCCGAATACTGTTTTGGAACGGTATGGTAAGCGGCTTACCAACGGCCACCAACGAAATGCCTGGTATTCGATTAGCCTGGCATGGAGCTAACAACCTAGTAGATAACTTTTGGCATGAATACGAGAGCTGGAGGCTAACAGCCTCTATGCGTCCCCTCAGTATCAACCTAAGTGCATTGGACCTTGCAGATACCGACTTCCACCGAACCTCAGGAGCAAATATAGCCTTTCACCACAAAGGACGAGATTATTATATAGCCTCTATCAAAACGCAATTGCCACTTTCAGAAGCAAGCGAGGTTGAGGCTTGGATTAGGTGACTTTTTAATATATGACACGTATCAAGAATAATAGGTGTAGAACTATTAATTGTTAAAGCATTCTCGTTTTATGAGAATGCTTTTTTATTGGCTAATCAAACATGAGTTTTGATAAATTATCAGCCTCAACAGTCTCCTCACTACCAAAATAATTTTCGGTAACAGACACAGAGCTGTGACCGAGAGCTTTTTGAATAGCATATATATCATTTCCTGTCCTCTTACGAGCAGTATATGCAAAAGAATGCCTTGCAACGTGAGTAGAAATCTTTTTTTCAATGCCTAAATCTTTGGCTAGTTTTCTAAGATTATTGTTGACAGTTGCTGTGATAGATTCTAGCTTTTTTGCATCTTCTTTGGATGAAGGGTCAATTTTCTCACCCTTCTTAAGAAAAGGAAAAATATATTCAGAACCTCTTTTATTTTCATTCCTATAGTATTCTAAGATTTCTAACCCTTGAGGTGGGATAAGGACATCCATAGGCTTGTCGCCTTTTGCTGCATGATATTTACAACGATTTCCGTCTATGTTGGTCCATTTAAGTTTAATCATACTAGAAACTCTCATACCTAATAAATAATAAGAGAGTAAAAAGAAATTCCTTACATGGAAAAGATTAGTTCCTTCAGCAGGTTGAAAAGCTTCAATCTTCTCAATCTCCTCTATGTTTAATTTACTTCTATTACTTTTTCCTTTGGATAATTTGTATCCAAAAAATGGGGATATACCTTTTGGTACATATCGCTGAGACACCAACGCTTGGTTAAATATAGCTCGAAGTGTCCTTACATTATGGTGTATGGTACTATCAGAGTTACCAAGCACTCTTCGGAGATAAATTACATAGTTATCCAGAAAATCGTGATTGATTTCGGTAAAGTAGAGTTCCTTTCCCTTTAGATATGTTTCTAGTTTAGTAAGAACTTTTTCTAACGTTCTTCGAGTTGACCCGTTTTCATAAGTATTTAAACGCTCCTTAAAGTACGAAACAAAGTCACCTCCAGACACATCACGCTTTGCCTTTTTCTGGAGTTCGGCTATAGAAATAGGCTGTTCGAGCGGGACAGATTGAAGGTACTCTTTTTGCACCTCCATCAGTTTTGTTTGGATAGCAGCATTTATGATAGTCGCCAGTGGATGAGTAGCTCTAACCTGCTGTTTTTCGGTATTCCAGAGCTTTTTTTCGATAGCGTAGCCAATATTAAACCGCTTATGCTTGCGATTTTGACTCATTCTGATGCGTATTTCATGTTTCCCGTTTTTCTTTTCTTTCGGGTCTAATTCAATGTTAAAAGATATAGCAGACATAATTTTGGTGTAACATCAGTGGTGTAACAATACTAGCACCTTTTTGGTGTAACTTTTTTTCTTTCTGGTGTCGTCTGGTGCAACGTGGTGCAAAAGTACGAAAACAAAAAAGCCTCACAATGTTATTGTGAGGCTTAATGCTTATACCTGAACGTATCAGGTTTTCTTTCTGGTGGTCTCGTAGGGATTCGAACCCCAAACCTCCTGATCCGTAGTCAGGTGCTCTATCCAATTGAGCTACGAAACCTTTTTCCTTTCTTACAGCGTTGCTGTGTTTCGGGACTGCAAAATTAGAAGTTTGTTTTTAAAATACAAAACAAAATGTAAGATATTTTGAAAATAAATTGTAATTTACTGATAATAAGACACCTTACAGCCTAAATTTATTTTGCTATTAACTTTACTATGGCATCTATATTTTGTCCTTCATAAGAAACATTGCCTCTAACATCAAAATTGGTATCATTAATCTTATTGAGCGTAAACTCGCCAGATAGTATCAAACTTTGAATATTGACATTCGTAAATATTACTTTGGTCTGATCGCTATTGACTGCCCATGTACCGCCTTTGATAGCCTGACCTAAGTAATCAGTGCCAGTTACACTTCCATCGGATTTTAGCACTAATTCTAATTTACTGAAATCATATAGATTGGTAGTAGCTCCTTTTTTATAAATCGTAATAACACCTCCGCTCGACAACTCATCGAGTATCCATGTTTTGGCCGAAATATATTCCTTATTTGTTTTGGTTGGGGTTACGTTGTCATCGTTGCTTTTGCATGATGACAATACTACTACAAAGGTAAGAATGAAGAATACGATTTTTTTCATGATTAACTGGGATTAAAGGTAAAACGCCCTAGAGATTTATATTCTAGGGCGTTTATTAAACTATTAATATATTTTTTCTTTTTGCTCTTTTACTTTAGCATCCGAAATATAGTCGTCGAAGGTCATTAATTTGTCGAGGAAGCCCTTAGAACCGATTTCTAATATACGTGTTGCTACTGTTTGTGTCAATTGGTGGTCATGACAGGTAAACAACATTGTTCCTGAATAATCAGCCATTCCATTGTTGAGGGCCGTAATAGACTCCAAATCTAAGTGGTTGGTTGGCTCGTCAAATAGCAATACGTTCGCTCCAGACAACATCATACGGCTAAACATACAACGTTGTTTTTCGCCCCCTGAAAGAACAGTACATTTTTTCAAAGCTTCGTCTCCTGAGAACAACATTCTGCCTAAGAATCCACGAATAAAGCTTTCGTCTTTTTCTGTAGAATATTGACGCAACCAGTCTACCAAATTTAAGCTAGCATCATCAAAATATTTGGCGTTGTCGTTTGGTAAATAAGCTTGTGTGGTAGTTACTCCCCACTTAAATTCGCCTGCATCGGGCTTGCGTTCGCCCATCAAAATATCAAAAAACACCGAAATCGCTAACGAATCTCTTGATAAAACTGCTAATTTGTCACCTTTATTGATACTAAATGTTAAATCTTTGAAAAGATATGTGCCATCTTCAGTTTTGGCACTCAACCCTTCTACAGAAAGCAATTGGTCTCCAGCTTCACGTTCAGGCTTAAAGTTGATAAACGGATATCGACGAGACGAAGGCTTAATATCTTCTACTTGTAGTTTATCTAACATTTTCTGACGAGCAGTAGCTTGCTTTGACTTGGCAACGTTGGCCGAGAAGCGACGAATAAACTCTTCTAATTCTTTTCGTTTTTCATCAGTCTTTTTGTTTTGGTCGGCACGCTGACGGGCAGCCAATTGCGACGACTCATACCAGAAAGTATAAGTACCACCATATAACTGAATTTTACCAAAGTCAAGGTCGGCAATGTGTGTACAAACGTTATCGAGGAAGTGACGGTCGTGAGATACAACGATTACTGTATTTTTGAAATTCTGTAAAAAGTTTTCCAACCAAAGAATAGATTCAATATCTAAGTTGTTGGTAGGTTCATCCAGCAACAGGATATCGGGCGAGCCAAACAGAGCCTGAGCCAATAGCACTTTTACTTTATCAGAACCATTGAGGTCTTTCAGTAAAACTTCGTGCAAATTTTCTTTGATACCCAAGCCGCCCAAGAGCATCGCAGCATCCGATTCAGCTTCCCAGCCATTCATTTCTGCAAATTCAGCTTCTAAATCAGCAGCACGGTTACCATCTTCTTCTGTAAAATCCTCTTTTAGGTAAATCGCATCTTTTTCCTGCATGATGTCGTAGAGGCGTTTATTACCCATAATAACCGTTTGAAGTACCGAATAATCTTCGTACTCAAAATGGTTTTGTTTAAGGATAGACATACGCTCTCCTGGGTTCATAGAAACCGAACCTGTCTGAGATTCTAATTCACCCGAAAGGATTTTTAGAAACGTAGATTTTCCAGCACCATTGGCACCAATCAAGCCATAGCAGTTGCCTTCAGTAAATTTAATATTAACATCTTCAAAAAGAACCCGTTTGCCAAAACGGAGAGATACATTCGATACGGTAAGCATTCCTTAGAATTAAGAATTATAAATTGAGAATGACTATTAGAAAAAGTAGATAAAAAAGACAGCAAATGGTTTATTATGACATATCAACTGTATTTGCTTGCTTTTTCTAAAGAAAGTACAAAATTACAAAATCATTCTTAGATTCTTGATTTTAATTCGTATTTCATTTGAAATCCTGTGATGTATTTTGGTAATTATTCATTTTTTTTTCTATTAAATGGGTGTGATTTATACAAAAGACAAGGAAAGGTTAATGGCCTCTATAATTGATTGACGTATAGATGATTGACAGCACTACTAATATGCCATTTTTGTCAAAAAAAGGCTTAAAGTAGCCTCTCAGGGCATATTTCGCAAAATTATTTTTCACTTTTTTTGTTCAAATATTTTGTATTTTAAAAACAAACTTCTAATTTTGCAGTCCCGAAACACAGCAACGCTGTAAGAAAGGAAAAAGGTTTCGTAGCTCAATTGGATAGAGCACCTGACTACGGATCAGGAGGTTTGGGGTTCGAATCCCTACGAGACCACAACTTAGATATTCAATGACTTACAAGCGAGCTATTTAGCTCGCTTTTTTTGTTTCCACATAGGTATATTGGCTTTATGAGTGTGATTGTATTTTGGGGAAGTGGTGTATTTCGCTTGATACCTTCAAAAGAGGTGTGTATTTTGAGGGTATTCACCGACTATCTTTACGCTAGAGTGCTGATTTTCAAAACCCTATGGATTTCATGATTGCGTCTAGCTCTCTCCATTTTTTACCATAACTAAATCTTGCGGCCTCTTTTGCGGGTATATTCAATATCAATACCTGATGCATTCCCAATCTCTTAACTCTTTTCTTTAATATTGCTTTTTCCTTATTTTCTTCTGCTATCATCCCTGCATAGATGACGGTAAACCATTGTTCCACTAAGAGCTTATCTTCCTGATAATATGTTTCTACAATTTCGTCGATTAAGGTTAGTACTACGGGGTCTATTGCCTTGGTGGTTTGCTCATAAATCTTTACAAAATCATGATACACTTTGTTATTATCATACTTATACGATATTGTGTGTAAATCACTAAAGTACGTTTCATCAAAATGGGCTTTTCGGCTACCATTATTTTCTACAACATAAACACACCAATCATCAAATTTACCTGTGTCAAAAACCACAACTCTATTATTCTGTAGATGTTTTACTAGTCTTTTCATTATAGAATCTCCTCTGTTTTAATTTTCACAATGTAGAACCCTTCTTTCACCATTTGTTTGCTAGTAAAAGTATTCGTCATGAAAGCTCTTATATTATTGAGTTAATTTATAAAATTCAAACCGATTTTGGTATAAAAACATAATTAAAATCTGGCTTTGAATATAGCTGTTCTGTATTCCTCTTAGCAGGCAAATGGGTTTACTTGCTAAGAGGAAAAAACATGAAATACTTATTCATCCTTGCTTGTTTTTCAAAAGACTATTGATAAAACTAAAATATGAGTAAAGGGTTTCATTAGAAAACTAGCAAGAAGCTATATATAGCCCTATTGTCGTACTTCTACTTTAATAGGAGACGTAAGTTTATGGCTGGTGCCATCTTTAAAATAAACTCGCACGGCATACTCAAATGTACCGTTTTGGATGGCACTTTTATCAACAAACCGACCTGTTTCTACGGTTTCGTACATTGATAAGCCTGATTGATTAAACGAGCGATAAACTACATAATGTGATATATTGCTTGCCTCGCAGGTCCATTTTAACTGAATGGCTTTGGTAGTGACATCGTAGTTACCCACCAGGTTATTGATAAGGTTTTGTGATGTATTTCCTACAAAAGCAATTGGAGTACTTACCGCTTCTGGCGATTTGAGGCCTGCATAGTCAATAGCTTCGATTTTGTAATAATAATGTTGATTGTTTTTTACTGCCGAATCTATCACAACTATGCTACTGTTGAGGAGTCCATTGATTTTTTTGAATACCTGCCATGTTCCTTTGTCTTCTTTTTTGTAAATCGTATGTGCCGATACGTCGTTACTTGAGCTTGGAATAATGGTTAGCTTCACTCCTTTTTTCTCGATAGTAATCTGTTCGATAATAGGGCTTGTAGGAGCTTTGGTATCGGGCAATATGGCCTGCGATGCTACCGAATACCCCGAGTGGTTGTTACTTAGATCGATGGCCACAATTTTGTAATAAATGGCTTTATTGAGTAGGTTTTTGACGGGTAAGGAGTCTACAAATTCGGCCAAGGCTGTGCCATCGGGAGTGATTTGAGTATAAGCTTTATTCTCTTTACGATAAGAACGATACACTTTGTAGGTTACAACATCGGCTTCGGGATTATTGGCCCATTGTATTTTTATTCGGCCTTGTGCATCGGCTTTGGCTACAATGTTGGTTGGGGCACTTGGTGGTGTACGGTCTTCGATATTGGCTACTACGGGTAATGTGTAGTTGACATTACCAGCGGTATCTACTGCCCCAACAATATAGTAATTGCCAGTATAAGGCTGTGGGTCGGGGTCGGTAAAAGTTAGGGTTTGAGTAGACAGCAGGTCTTGCTTTACAAAATTAAATGGGCCATTGACTGAGCCCCCACGTGCAATCGCATATCCTTTTAAGTCGGCCTCTTGCTTGTGTTTTTCCCAAGTCAAAATAGCCACTTTATTGTCTACCACTTTTATTTTAAGATTTTTGGGGGCAGTAGGTGGAGTATAGTCTTTGCCTATTCCTTCCATCACATCAGAGCTTGGGCTTAGCTCGCCAAAGGCATCTATACCTACAATTCGGTAATAAAATTTTTTATAATTTACGCCTATCGAATCGGTAAATGTGGAAGCCAAACTAGGGTCTTTAATACCTCTGTACGATACCGTATCTCTTTTTAGGTATTCGGCATCGGCAGGCGACTGTACAAAAGGCGTATTATTGAGTCTTTTGAAAAAAGTACCATCCTCACTTCTTTCAATAAAAAAACCTGAAAATTGCCCATCAATGTTCATGCGATACCAACGCAATGTAATTTGTCGGTCACCATTGATAACTCCTGCTGTAAGCGGAGCATAAACTTTTGATTTTTCTTGGGGAATTACCACCACCGAAGCGGTGTCTTTGGGGATATTCCCTTTTATGCTTTCTGTATCATCTATCCAAACTTTATACACATAAATAGCTTCTTGGTTTTTGGGCGATTTATCTACAATTCTTAGCCCTAGTACCGTGGCGGCATTTTTACTATAATCGGCTACCATCATGGCAGTAGCATAGCGGTTGTTTTGTTCAGTAGTGGTTTTGAGAATATTGGCAAAATCAGCTTTAAACTCGCTATTTGTTTTGGTATCGTAGAGGGCTTGTATAGCGGCCCCCACATAATTGTCGTATTTAGAATAATGTTGTTTTACGACCTCAAAGGTCATGGGGCGTAAGGGGCTTTGGGTTAGCATCACCGACGTACCTTGTGGATTATTTTTGGTAACTTCTGTACGTTGTACCCTAAAACCCTTTTTGGTAGAAACCAACCAGTGGGCGGCTTTTGTAGGTGCCCACCGAAGTACTATTGAGTCGCCATAATTACGAGTAAGCAACTGAATAGAAGGAACTTTGGCTTTTTCATTGGAAAGGATATTGTTATTTTTTTGTGCCATCACAATGTCAAAAGCTGTTATTGTCAAAATGGCTATGAGTACAAAAATGCGTTTCATAGAAATAAATATTTTGAATATGAAACCTAGGGAATTACGCTTGAGTAATTCCCCTGAGGTCTGAAATTTAAAACTTGAAATAGTTGCGTGGCGAAACTGGAGGCAAGCTAATCTGCGAAGTACCAAATGTGAAGTTTTTGTCAACAGCAAAGCTTGGCGACGACGCTGTAGGCTTATAATCAATCCTGATAGTGCCTACCGACCCCTGTGTACGAAGCGTAAAGTCATAATAATTAGCACTTTGGTAATTATTATAAAGGTCGATGTCGCTATCGCTGAAATTACGAGCCATATTGGCACTTGTAGTGAAAAGGGTTAGGCTTTTGCTACTACTGCTTATGTCTATTCCTCCATACGACAAGCTGAAAGGGAAGCTGCTTACTTGTTTCCAATTGCCCAAATAGTTTCTTAAAATCTGACGATTTGTATTCATTTTTGCCCCAAATAATTTTACAGCATAAAAATCATGATAAGCCAGATGGTCTACTCGGTAGGTAAATTGATAAGCACGAGTGGGTTCTTCTTCAAGACTAAAAGCGAAGAAGTCTGGCCCTATGATATTGTCTATTCTACTAAAATTGATGGCTGAGCCAATAACTGGTGTACCTATCGACTTGATTATACCACCGGTATTGCTTGAACTAGAGGCTGAGCTATTGTTGAGTGTGCTTACACTAGAGCCTATATTAAAAGATGTACTTGTCTGCATACTAGCTATTGAACTAAGATAGCTTAGTTGTCGTCCAACGGCAACGGCATTATCGGGAGTACCAAGCCCTATTTGTTTCCGCCATTCTTGATAGCCATAATTGATATTGACATTTTTAGCTCCAAAGTTTACAATAGGCGTATATACCTCTCGCAATAAATAGGCTTCATAACCACTATTTTTGATGGTGGTTGTAACTTTGAGCAATGCAGGAATAGCCCTGCCGTTGCGATTATAGCCAAACAATTCGGCATCGTCAAAGTTTTCGTTGTTGCTACCTGAAGGTTTTAGGTCAAATACCAAATAGTCGTTGGATTGGCTATTGTTGGTATTTTTGTATTCGCCTTTTTCAAAGTTTACCGCTGCTAGTTTTTCGCCGATAGTATTGTATTTACTGGTTTTGAATACAATATCATATACCACTTTGGTTCTGGTGGCAGCACTAGCACCAGCTTTGATTGGTGCTAGTGAGTTTTGATTAACATAAAAATAATCTTCTTTGTCTCTAAGCATAAAAGACATACGCCCTACTGTAGCCTTGTTGCGTATCATAGAATTGGCCAACATGGTATTGACAGCACTACCTAATTTCAGTCCATTTTTGTAGATTCTTCTGATTTCCATGCGATATACCTTTTCATTTTGTAAACCTGCAGGAATATCAAAAGTTACGTCAGACTGGTTATCGTAGGTAACGCTTGTGGTAAGGGTATCTCCTCCATCTTTTGGAATAAATACGGCATTATATACATACCCTCCACCTATTGACTGCATCATGCTATTTTCGGTACCATTACCTTCACCGTCGAGGGTTGCTTTGAAGGCCTCACTAGGAATTTGCCCATGAATCAGACCTTTAGGTAATTGTCCTTTCAAGAAATAGTTTTGTCCTTCCAATGGCCATGTGTATTCGATATCCTTGAATTTGATATAATCAGGCTGTTTGGCTGAGGTAAAAACGGCTTTACGCTCCTCGTATTTGCCTGCATTGGCTTGTCCTCCTCCTACTTCGTCGATGGCCACAGCAATCGTGAATGTGTGTTTTGAGGTTGAGGCAAAATGTTTGTTTTTATTCAAAATCAATTGTTGTTTATCATTGACCCATTCTGGTTCGGCAAAACCATCGAACGTTGTCAGTTTTCCTCCATTTTTGCTATCTGCATAGGTAAGAGAATAGTTTTTGAGTTTGAAACGGTATGTCTTAACAGAACCATCTGGCATTCCTATTTCATAATCTTCGCCAATAGAAGTATTAAATGAAACCGTAATAGGTTCGTCGGTTTCTACGGGTTCGCCTCCGTTGGGTGATATATCACCAATAATAGCAATACCGTCCAAGCCACTACCTTCTTGGTATTGGGGGGTACATTGCTCGCCCAAAGAAATATCAAAACCTGTATTTACTTTAATAAGCCCAAGCACCGTTCCTTGTACTTTTACACGCCCATTGACCCAAGCTGGATTAGGCAGACCGCCCTTGAGCAATGCACCTGCCTCTAGTGTACAAATAGCAAATTTACCACTCGCAAACCACACATCGAGGTCGATATAAGCTCCACCTTTGAGGTAGGCATATAGCTGGGCTTGTGCATACCAGCCGTTCCAGCCACCTGCTGTACTACCACCCTCTGAACACACAACACCGTGAGTCAATGCTGCATCAAACCCTATAATAGCCTGAGCATTGAGCGAAAGAATAGCCACATTGGCTTCAAACAAGCCGTTGTACTGCCCTCCTACCAAAATCGAAAAATCGGGAACGCTGGTTACTTTACCATCGCTGTCAACGCCTACAGCACCTACGTTTTTAACAGCATTGATTTGGCTATTTCGCTGTGCATCGGCATTGTTAGGAATTGTACCTAAAAAACTTTCTACAGGACTAGGCAAAGGAGGCATATCGCCCAAATCGTTACCCATAGCCATATAAAAATTCGCTCCAATTTTGGCTTTTACTACCGCCAAATTCAAATCCAGAATATTGAACGATACCCTACGGTTTACATCATAAGGGTCGCCCAATTTGATATGCCATTCTCTTGGCGAGAAGTGCATTCTAAACGGAACTTGTACCGAAGCAGTCAGAATTTTGACTTGTAAATCTGCCGATACATCATAATTGCCCGTAGCAGTATAATTAAATGCTACATTACCTTGTACCAAGGCAGTGTTGTCGTCGGGCATACCGTCTTTACTAATTACATTGATTCTGCCATTGGCATTAAAATTATTCAATGCACCGTTGCTAAACCCTGCTTCCATTCCTACCGAACCCGTCATTAGTCGGGCATCGGCCAATGATAGATATACCCTTGCTTTTAGCCCCCAAGCACCACGCTGAGGCACATATACCAACCCCGACTTGGTTACGCCTGGTTGACTGCTTAGGTCTCTTCTTTCTTCGGCAGTAAGTGGCTTACTTTCTAATTTTTCGCCTATGCTACCATCTTGACGCATATTAAAATACAAGCCTCCGCCAAAACCTGTTAAGGTAAGTGGTGGTACAATCACAAACCCAGGATTGGTGACTACACTGGCATCCATATAGCCATAGAAAAAGTCATCTTTTTTACCAAATAAAATACTAGCTTCTACCGCTACCAAACTTGGGATTTTTACCTTAGCCCATCCGTTGAGTCCTGTACCATGCTGGGCATTACCATAAAACATTTTTATTTCGCCTTCTACATGAGCCGGGCCAAACTGACCTGCAATGGTGAATCTGGATGGGTAAACCCCTTTAAAAACTGGTGTAAGCTTTCCGTTTTGTACCTCTATATTACCCAATACTTGTACTGTACCTGTGGCATTGGCAAGGCTTGCTTCTTCGCCACCTACGTTTATTTTTACCCCAAACTCTAGCCCTAAGCCGATATTGTTTTTAACAAATTTTGGTGGAATCAACTGAATCGGGAAACCTCCTAGCTTCTGATTTTTACCTTCTTCTGCCATTGCAGGATAACCCTCGTTGTCCAAAAGTGAAGGGCCTCCTCTACCGTTGTTGTTTGCTCCGTTATTATTTCCTCCATTGTTGTTATCGCCAAATAAGCCTCCTTCCAAATTCCAGTTGCCTGTATTGATATAAATACCCGTATTACCCATTTCGTCGCCTCCTTTTGATTTTAGGCTAGAAATAGAAAACTTCTCAAATACAAGGTCGGGAACAAGGAAATCTATCGGTGCTTTGGCATCTATGGTCATTTCGCCATTGAGATCAAATGAAATCTCGGGGTCTTTATCTTTTACAAAATTGGCATAGAATGATGAATTAGGATAGATTTTCATATTGGCCAAGAAAATAGGAACATTATACCCTTGTGCCTTGGGCTTAACCACCATTCTAACGGTATCGAGTCCATTACGAAGATTGCACGAGTAGTCGAGCATATCGGTACTTATAGGAAGCTGTATTTTGCCTACCATCGAACCTCTGATAAGAGCATTTTTGACAATTAATACTTCAAAAGAATCAATTGCAAAGGCTAATTTACCCATTCTGCCAGTGGTATAATCTAACAACGGATACCGAGAGGGCGTAAAACGTCCTGTGAAGCCATCTTTATCGAAAATCATTTGTTGGGCGGCAAAACTCATACGACTATTACCACCTCCGAGCGACTTTGGCAACAGGACATCGACCCTATGCAAGTATAACCCCATAAAGGTATTTCCTCTGTCGCCATCATATTCGGCAGGTGGGGTAAAATTCATGGGGTTGCGGAAATCGGAATGGTCATAAAATGCTTCCAACCCTTTTACCGATAAGCCTTTAGCATCTTTCAAACCAAAAGTGGGAAGTTGAATAGTAGCTACCCAGTCACTCCAGCGATTAAAATCAAATTTCAACTGCGAAATCACATCGCCTGGCAGTACATTTCCCTCACTATCATTGAGTTGTAACACATTTTGCCCCAAATTTATTTCGGCTTCTACATGTACATGCTTCACCGAATCGGGCGTAAGAATAGCATACGTTCCGTCGTTGGCTGGGTAATGGCTTTGTTTGAAAGTAATTGGTGTATAAGGTGGTTTAAAATCTTTGACCAAATACAATACGGCATTATTCGGAAAAAGTTTATTAGGCAACATACACATTTCGGTAGCGGCCATCGACAAAAACGAGTTATCTTCTGGCATTTTTACATTGAGCAATGCACCCATATCTGCTCCGTCGGGTGCTATGGTCATGTAATTGATACCTATTAGCCCTGCCCCTGCATCATACCCAATCGGCAACGAAACCGCCAACTGCCCTTTAATATCTTGCCAAAGCTTGGAGGTTAAGGTAGAAGTATATTGTTTTAGATAATCAACGCTAATGTTTTTGTAGGTCGACAAGTCGGGTTTTGTAACGCCAGGCATCTCAAAGCCTTCGGTACTGCCTTCGGCCAAGCCTGTGATAGCTTCGTCGGAAGCATTGACTTTCAGCTTGGTGAATTTTACCTTGATTGGTACATAATTCCAAGTAATTCGGCCATTGCCAGCCCAACCATCGACCGATTCGGCAGCTTGGTCGACACTCAATTCAAAATTGCCTAGTTTAATGGTTTTGCCTACCAGAGTAGTTTGCTTCACCGCCACCAAGTCGGCAGGAATTTGAGCATTCTTACATTTTACGGTACTTGCTTCAGGACTCACCCGTTCGCCTTGTGGGCCTACCTTGAATACACAAACTTCACTTCGTCCGTTGTTTTGAAGAAAAACCTTCTCATTATTGTCTTTCGCTACTACCGCCCAAGCATAAAGCCCCTCCGACAATTCGGGAGAGTTGGCACCATAAATCAAATTAGGAACTTGTAAATCTTTTTCTACAAAAGGGTTTCCTACATTTCTTTCTATGGCATTGTTAATGGCATCGTTGGGGTTTTGCCCATCGGGTACTTTTACCAAATAAAAATCATAGTTGATACGAGCCCCCGCAATATTGCCTACACAGGGTGTCCAGTTGAATACAATATTTTGGGGGTTTGTGGCTGGAATAGCCCTTCCTGCATCGCAAATCGGCGAGGTAGTGCGTGGGGGCTCTATATAAGTAATAGGAATAATTACACAACCTTTGGGTTCGCTACCGTTGAGATTGGCCGGAAGCTGATTAAAAGGCACAACCTTGATACAAAGCTCATAATAACCTTGTGGAATCAAGCCCGAAATGAGAGTTTGGGTTTCTATTCCCGAAATATCCAGATTGTCTTCATTGAACATCGTTTGGTTTGAGCCAAAAAGCTCTATTTGCAATGGAATACCATTGCCCGGAATAGTCAATGGCCCCGATGGCTGATAATTGGCCTTTGTGATGGCTCGTACACCATTGTTTTGCCCCTTGATTTCGCCCAATAGTTTTACTTGTACAGGATTGGGGTTAGTATTGGTCAATATCACAATCATCGAGTTATTGCTACCATCGGGAGCGTAATCTTTTAATCGTGGGCTATAGGGTGGTGGAAAAATCGTTTGAACAGTTATGCCATTGAGTTGCTGGGCAAAGTTCTCGACCAGAGCAATGCATACCAATAAAAGGATTAATAGTATTTTTTTCATGGCAATCAATGATTAAAAGTTAAGAGAGTACCCTGCTTGGGTATATATTTCAGTAAAATTTCTGGTATCAAATTTTAGGTCTTTGTTGTACAAAAGGCTTGTACCTAGCGAAAGCTGTTGCTTATTTGTTACCTTAATGCGTCCATTCCAACGGGCATTAAGGGTATATCCGTTGGCTTCGTCTTGGTAATAATTTTGGTTATAATTGGCAGTTAGACTGTTAGAAAAGCGTTTGAAGTTTTTGGAAATATTCAGGTTTGCACCTAACGAACTAGAATTGCCATAAGACAAGAAGTTTTTGATAAACAATACTCCTGGGCTAACATTAAACTTTTGCTTGCTATTGTTTCGACTATAATTGAGCGAAACAAATAGATTGTTAAACTCTAAGAGTTGTTTTGAAACGGTATTATAATCTGTAGAGTTTTGGTAGCTGGTCATCAGGTTGAGGGCATGACTTACTACCCTATCGCCCCACGAATACCTCGGTGCAAATACCAAGCTTTGGTTTACTTGCTGAATTTTGAGGGTATCAATAATACGGTCGGGATTATTCTGGAAAGTGCCGTAGTTGGAATACGTCACCATCAAACCAAAGTTTTGAGAAGGTTGAATCGATAAGTTAAGCGAACCAATATTGCGTTCGGTTTGGGTAGCTTTGGTTTTACTTACGTTGTCTTTCTGGATACCATAGCTACCATTGAGGTTTACTTTTCCATTAAATAGCGACAACGAAGGATTCAGGACAATTTCTTGTACGTCGTTGTTAAAAAAGTACGCACCCATCGACTTATAATCTGTTGAGATAAGGCGGTATTGCACTTGTAAAGAAATATACCGAGAATTGAACCTCAGGGAACTAAAAGCTGCATACCCTACCTGCGAGCTTCTTCTGAGCTTGAAAAGGCTTCTTAAAAAATCGCTTTTAATAGAAAGGTCGCCCGTCAACTCTTTAGCATTAGCATCTGAGTTATAGCCACTTACCCCTATATCGTTTGACCAAGTGAGTCGCTTAAAAAAGGTAGTCTGTGTAACTATTCCTAATGTTGTATTTTCGGAAGGCGTAAGTATTTCATTGATAGGCACTTGTATAGAATTGGCCTCATCCCAACCTTTGGTATAGATAACATCGATAAAATTTTGTGCAGAACCATAGCCTAGTTTTACGGCATAGCCCATTCTACGAAAAGCCGTTGGCAAAGCCCCAAAGCCTTTTTGGGTGGTATCTCGGCGATTGGCCTGCTGGAATCGACCATACATGGCCGAAAACCGCAATTTTCCTGGGTTTAAATCAATGCCTGCTCCAAAAAACAAACGCCCCGCAAGGGTATAATTAGAATAATTGAGATTGCGGTACCCCAAATGTAAGCGAGCCCATTTGTAATTGGGACTCATGCCAAACTGCTGAAAAGGACCAGCATAAGATTGTGATTGCTGATTGATAAGGAAGAAAAAGGGCATTTGAATACCATAAACTGATAATACTGGGCTAGCCGAAATAGTCCACGAAAAAGGGTCAAGCCTCTGGCGACCTTCCAAGTTGGAATAGGTGTTGAAGCCCAAATGCAGGCCTCCCGAAATCGAAACAGGCTTTTGGGCTTTGAGACTACCTATATCTTGTGCCGAAATAAGATAGGGTATTTGCCAAAAACAAATAAGGATGAATAGCTTTTTCATGAGTAGGGTACTTTGTTAGTTACGGATACCCAAAGTAATAGCGATATTTCAGTAAAGTCTATTACCTTTTTCACTCATTGATATTGTGGTTAATAATCTGACTATCAATATTTTAAATATTTTTATTTTATTTATTTATCATATTTAAAAAAGGCTTATAACCCTTTATACACATTTTGTAAAACTGTAGAAAGTACAAAACAAAAAAAGCACCGCCAAAACGGTGCTTAAACAACATAATAAGTAAGGAATCCGAAATGTTTTTAAGGCAAATCTATAATTCTTTCCCGAATAGCTTTTGCTACGGCTTCAGTACCACACTGTACTTGTAATTTAAAATAAATATTCTTTAAATGTCGCCTTACGGTTTCTATCGAAATACTACATTCATTGGCTATCATTTTATACGAAAACCCACGAGTCAACAGTTCTAGTACTTGCTTTTCTCGCTCGGTCAGGTGATATTCATTGGCTGGAAGAGTCTGTTTTCTAAAGGTTTGCAAAATCCTCTTGGCAATCCCTGGCGACATCGGGGCTCCTCCATCCATCAATTGTTTGATAGCCTGAAACAACATCGACGGTGAATCTTTTTTTAGGATATAGCCATCGGCACCATGACTTAGGCAAGCAAAGAGCCTGTCGTCGTCTTCAAATACCGTGTGCATGATTATTTTGAGATAAGGATATTTTTCTTTGGCAATTCGCACGCCATCAATACCGTTATATATAGGCATATCTATATCCATAATAATCAAATCGGGCATTTCGGCTTGTGTATGCTGTAATATCAATTCACAATTGGGATGAGAACCCACAACCTGAAACTCTTCAGATGAATTAATTAGTAATTCCAGCAACTCACGAAGTTTCTGGTTATCTTCATAAATAGATACTCTGTTCATTTGAAAAGCTTTTACCTTGGGTGAATAACTTATATTTGCAAATCAACAACAAATAATCGGCAATGTAAATAACCTTTTTGGGGCAGATACGCCCACCCTATACATTATGAAAAAGATAAAACATTTGATTTTTGATTTTGACGGAACGCTGGTCAACTCTAAAACACTATTTTTAACACTATTTAATGAATTAGCTCAAAAAAAAGGCTACCGATTAATGGACGAGCTTGCTTTACTAGAACTCAAAAATTTATCTTTTTTTGAAAGAGCCAAATACCTCAAAGTTCCCTTGATTCATCTGCCTTTTATTATTCCTGTTATTTATAAGCGATATAAGGCTCATTTGCCACAACTAAAATTGATTGATGGTATAGAAACGGTTTTGGCAACCTTATATAAGGCTGGCTTTAGTATGGATATTGTGTCGTCAAACTCGGAAGAAAATATTAGGTTGTTTTTAGAAGCAAAAGGCATCAACTATTTTTCAACTATTAGCTGTTCCAAAAATGTGATGGGAAAAGATATTTTGCTGCGTAAACTTATCAAAGAACAAGGCTATCGACATGAAGAAATCATTTATTTGGGCGACGAAGCACGTGACCTCGAAGCTTCTAACAAAGTAGGTATACAAACTATCTGGGTAGCATGGGGGTATGATACCCAAACCCTCATAGAAACCCTCAGGCCAACCTATTTAGCCCATCAACCTAGCGATTTGCTAGCTATTTTGCTGTAAAACCTATTTGATAACCCCATAAAAGCATGAGTCATCCCTAATTGAGTGAATTGAGATTGAGCCCATGAGGGATTATTCTTTATGTACACTTTGCAGCAATAGAGCCATAATATTTTGTACCTAAAAATAATATCAAAAAAGCGGTCGAAAATTGTTTTCGACCGCTTTTTTGACATACCGTCGGAGAATAATCCTAGTACCAAAATGAGGACTTATATTTATTATTCTCTCGACGACGCTTTATAAACCCCAAACTCTCCTAATAATGTTGGAGCTAAAGCCTCTAAGACAGTTAAACGAAGCTTGTTGGATGTTACCGAAGGAAAACGCAATAATCGTTTGTACCCAATGGTTGTGCTTGTGGCCAAAGGCTTCCAAGAACCATCTTGCCAATATTCAATTTTGAACGACTTCACTCTTTGTCCTTCAGCAATATTTTCTTGTAAAGAAATTCTATCGAAAGTGACCGACTTACTCAGGTTTATCACCAAAGGGTTATTGGTTTTTACCTGAATAGCCGTTTCGAGTTTTTGATCAACTAGTTGCTTGCTTTGGGCACTTACCAAGTTATTGGCAAATGTTTCGTTCAAGATATTTCTAAACTCTTTGATATTTTGTACATCTTTTTGCTCAAACAGCCCCTCGGTATTGGGCGGAATATTCAATAACAACAAGCTATTTCGCCCTACTGATTGGTAATATAAATTCACCAAATTGCTTGGCGTTCTTACTTTGTTATTTTCTTTTTCGTGCCAAAACCAACCTGGACGAATCGACACATCGGTTTCGGCAGGAATCCAGCTTTTACCATTTTCACTGCCTACATTGAGGTAATTGGCATCGGCCTTGCCCGGTGCTAAGCCCTCGGCATTGATAGTTGACCAACACGTTTCGCCAGCGTTTCCTGCTTCGTTACCTACCCAACGTACATCTGGGCCTGCATCCGAAAACATCACCGCATTAGGCTGTAATTCACGCACAATTTGCCAAAAACCTTTGAAATCATATTCCATGTCTTTAGCATTTTCACCCTTTGCTCCATCAAACCATACTTCTGCTATTTCGCCATAATTGGTTAGCAATTCTCGCAACTGATTTTTGTAGTAATTGTTGTACGAAGCCGTTCCGTAGCTAGGCTCGTGGCGGTCCCAAGGTGACAAGTACACCCCAAATTTTAGCCCAAATTCTTTACAAGCATCGGCTACTTCTTTGACAACATCGCCTTTTCCATCTTTGTAAGGACTACTTTTTACCGAATGATTGGTATATTTTGAAGGCCACAAACAAAAACCATCGTGGTGTTTGGCAGTAATAATTGCGATTTTGAAACCCCCATCTTTAAGGGCTTTTACCCACTGACGAGCATCTAACTTTGTTGGATTAAATATCGATGGCGACTCTGTACCTTCGCCCCATTCTTTGTCGGTAAAGGTATTAACCGTAAAGTGAATAAATGCCGTTGTTTCGAGTTTTTGCCAATTGAGTTGGCGAGCCGTTGGTTTTACCAAAGCCCTCCCCGTTTGTCCCATTGACATCGCTGCGGTAGCGGCCAACATCAATGATAAGATACTTTTTTTCATAATTTTTGAAAATTGAGCGTAAGAAAATAATCTTTACATGTGAAAGTTGAAAAGCCAAAAATATACTCAAAAACTAACGACTATGGAGGGCTTTGTAAGGGTAAATCAAAGGGTTTAATCAAAGCAGTGTGCAAGAGAGGCCTATTAGGGCAAATTGTATCTTTTTAAGTTTTTAGTAAAAACAGCTAGCAATTGCAGGTATTTGCCAGTGACTCATGTCATTTTATTCAGCTCAAAAAATGGATTAATTTGTAAACAAATTGATAAAACGCAAAGTTCGCTATATATTTGAAAGATTTTCTTTGCTAAAATCAATCAAACCCGAAAATATAACATTAATCATAATCTAAATTAAACAAATCCCGAACGAATGGCTTATCAAAAAGATTTTACCTATGTTTCTGGTACGGAACCACATCGTATCCGTACACGTGAAATTATCAAAGCCCACCCTGAGGTAAAAAAATTAATTACTAAAAATCCAATGACATTTGCCTGGATTTTAGGGTGTGTATCACTTCAAGTTGTTATGGCCTATTTAGTAAAAGACCAAGCTTGGTGGGTAATTTTAGCGGCAGCATGGTGCATCGGAGCGTTTCCTACACATACATTGTTTGTATGTATTCACGAAGCAGCCCACAACCTTATTTTCAAAAAGCCTTCTTGGAATGTATATGCAGGGATTATTGCCAATTTCCCTTCATTAGCTCCAACAGCCATTTCATTCAAAAACTATCACCTCAAACATCATGCGTTTCAGGGGGTTCATGAGTTAGATGCCGACCTACCTGACTTCTGGGAAGCTAAATTGATTAATAACTATTTTATTGGTAAAATGTTGTGGTTGTTGTTCTTCCCAATTTTTCAAGCAATCAGAACTTTGCGTTGCTTAGAATTGGCAGTATTTGACCGTTTTGTTATCATGAACATTGTTTGTCAGTTGGCTTTTGATGCTGCTATTGTTTATACTATGGGCTGGCCTGCTTTGGCTTATCTAGGAGCTAGCTTTATGTTTTCGGTAGGCTTGCACCCACTTGGAGCTCGCTGGATTCAGGAACACTATTTGGTGTTGGACAAAAACCAAGAAACTTATAGCTATTATGGTGGATTGAACACTATCAATATGAACGTTGGATACCACAACGAACACCACGATATGCCTTCTGTACCTTGGAACAACTTGCCTAAGCTAAAGGCTACTGCTCCTGAGTTTTATGATAATCTCAAATATCATACTTCATTCACTAAATTATTCTTTACGTTCTTGTTTAGCCAAGAAGTTGGGTTGTATTCGAGAATTGTAAGAAAAGAAAGAGGCAGAGTTTCGCTCGAAGATAATTCAACGCCTGATATTCAGTTGTTGCAAAATAAGTAAGGTATTTTCAGCAAATACTCATTATTTTATCTGAAAACACGAGTCATCTCGAATTTTAGGTAGTATTAAAAGTCCCTCCTATTGGTGTTGGGGTTCACGAGGCTGACCATCGTACTTTTATCCTAATAGGATGTGACTTCAGTTGCACCCTATTAGGATAAAAAAGCACACAAATGATAGGTGTTTATAGACTATTAGATCAAACAAGGCGGTAGAAATTAGTTTTTCTACCGCCTTGTTTGATCTAATATATTTGGGATATTAGGTTAGTTCTTCTTAGAAGCTCATATCATCGGCACTTGGCCCATAACTTCCTGGAATAGGTATATCTAAAAGGCGTAAGAAAACACCTAATTGAGCTCGATGATGAATTGTTTGTGAAAAAGACATACGAAGTACATCTACTTTGGGGTCGGAACTATATACCGTAGCCCCACTTCGCAGTGTCCATATTTCTGATAGTTGTTCTTCTTTAGCATTTTTGAGATATTCACGTCCGTCCAGAACGTTTTGCTCGAAATAAGCCAATAAATCGGCGGTAGAGCTAATTACTTGAGGTTCGTAGGCATTATTCTCAAAATCAAGTTCGGAGGTTGTAAGGGTCATTCCAATCCAGCTTGGTAGCTCGGCCACATGAGTTGCGAGTCGCTTGAGGGTCATACTTTTGGGGTGAGGTTGCCATTCAAATTTGTCTTGAGGTACAATACTCAGCATTTTGCGAGTGGTAAGAACTTCGCTTTCAAACTCTCTTTGGAATTGTTCAATCACTGTCATAATTGTTTTGTTTAGTTGATACAACAAAGTAAATACCCGTTTATGACAGCCCTATGTCAGTAGAACTTGTGTATTTCACAAATATCCCAACATTTTTTCTACAATCTGTTTTACCTTATCTCGCAAAGCTTGAGGCTCGACGATTTGGGCATATTCTCCAAAGTTCAAATACCAATGAGCAAATCCATTGATAGAAGATGTCAAGAAGGTCATTTCAACTTCGTCGCCTAAGTCTTTTTGAGATACAAAACCGTTATAAAATTTTTGGTCACCAAAGTACCGAACCACCTCTTTTTTTACCCGAATAATAACGGTATGGATATTTTCTCGACGAGTCATTTGAGGCAGGTAGTTTTGAAGAGCGGGATGTTCTTTTTCAAAAAACTGATTGGTTTCTTCAATATGTACAACCCTATCAATCCGAAAATTACGATAGTCCTTACGCAACTGACAATACGCAATTAAGTGCCAAGCTGTTGCCAGCAGAAAAATCCCGACGGGTTCAACCAGCCTAGTGGTACTTTCTTGGCTATGATTGGCAAAATATTCCATTTTTAAAACTCTTCTTTCTGAAATACTATGCAAGATTTTTTGAAGATGTACTGTTTCGTTATTGTGTTTGGGCAAATACGGATTTTCTAGCACTTCGATATGTGCCGAAATAAGATCGAGATAGTCTTTTTCGGCAAGTTTTAGCACTGCCTTTACCTTATACATAGCTGACTGATAGGTAGTTTTGGTAAAATTATCAGTGAGTTTTTCTACCAGTTTTTCGGCTGTCATAAAGGCCGTGGCCTCTTCTTTGGTAAACATAATGGGAGGCAGTCGATACCCCTCCATAATACTATACCCTACCCCTGCTTCGCCAATAATAGGTACTCCGGCTTCTTCGAGGGTACGAATGTCACGGTAAACCGTTCGGAGACTTATCTCGAATCGGTCGGCAATTTCTTGGGCTTTTACTATTTTTTTTGACTGTAGTTGAATCAAAATTGCCGTAATACGGTCGATTCGGTTCATGAGAAATAGCGTTTTGAGGAGAAGTTAGGTACTGATTTTTGTACCACAAAAAACAAAGGTCAATAAAAACCCGAAAACTTTCAAGGGATTTTCGGGTTTTTATTGACCACTTCTTTGCCAAAGCAAAGCGATATTTGTTATAATTATAACATTACTGGCAACCCAGTTTTTACTGATTCGTCGCAAGCGAAGGCTATTCTAAGGCTATTTACGGCATCCTCCAAATGGTCGGTTAAGTCCAAATCTTCCTGTAGGGCTTTCAAGAAAAAGCGTTGTTCACGGTTACAAAGCTCTTGGTGGTCGGGTTCGTCGGTAAGGTTTATCCACTCGTCGGGCTTAGTAAAGGCATTATTTTCATCAATATTGGCATAATGTACCCTCAGCGACTCGGTTTTGGTATGCGAGTCCACATTGTCAGATTTGCCTACACTACCAGCCTCTTTAGCCACAATAGACACACAGCCTTTAGGGCCAATTACATCTTTCACAAAAAAAGCTGTTTCGCTCATCATAGGCCCCCATCCTGCTTCGTACCAACCCACTGAGCCATCTTCAAAACGAATTTGGAGCTGTCCATAATTATAATTTCCTTCAGGAATATCGTCGGTTAACCTTGCCCCTATGGCATTAACTTGTATAGGTTTTGAGCGAGTCATTTGGCACATCACATCGATATAATGCACCCCACAATCAACAATCGGGCTAAGGCTTTTCATCAAATTGCGGTGAACATTCCACATAACTCCGTGGCTTTGCTGATTAAGGTTCATTCGCATGACCAAAGGACGGCCCAAGTCGTGTGCAATTTCGACAAACTTCTCCCAAGATGGATGATGACGAAGAATATAACCCACCACTACTTTTTTACCCTTTTCTTTGGCCAAATCAGCCACTCGTTGTGCTCCTGCTACTGTATCGGCAAGGGGTTTTTCAATGAATACATGACAACCCGCCTCTAAGGCCATTACAGCAAAAGCCTCGTGCGTATCGGGATACGTCGAAATACATACTGCATCGGGCTTGGTAGCGTTTAGGGCTTCGGCATAGTCATTAAAAAGGGCATATCCTCCGCCTAATCGCTCATTGAGTACTTCCTTACTTTTGCCAGTAGACACGATTCCACAAATTTCAAAACCTTCGGTTGACTGATAAGCAATGGCATGAGAAGCCCCCATATTTCCACACCCTACAACAAGAACTCTGATTGATTGTTTCTGAAGTGACATTTGATAGATTGTTAAACAGCTTTTATTTGAATTTATTATCAAAGCTAAGTAATTCTAAGAATTTTCATATCCTGACAATCCATAATTATTCAAAAATATTATTCAATCAGTACTATAATACCGAAAATGTCATTTTACATTTATTATTCCTATACAACAGCATCCTGCAATCACAAAAAAATCATAGACAAAAACCGTTTTATACAAATAAATTTTATTTTATGGTAACTTTTCTGATATACTATCTTTTACATTTGTTATAATCTTTCATGAAAAATACACAACTTATGAAAAAACTTTTCCTTGCTATTCTATATCTGATTTTTACATGGCAAAATACCCTTGCACAAGAAACGGCCTCTACTCTGCCAGTATGTGGTACCGACGATTCTAAAATGTCAACCTCGACACTGGCGTTGGTTCAAAATGCTCAAAAATACATAGAAAGTAAAAAATCTAGTAGAATGGCCACCAACATTACCCGAGTAGCTCGTATTGCTATCGAGATTGATTATGATACTTATCAGAGTTATAAAGGCGATACCAATTTGCTTAAAAAAGATGCTATTCGCCAGATGAGCATGGTATCGAAGGTGTTTGAACAAGAGATGAATATTCGCCTTGTTGTAAGCTACATTAATATATGGACTAATGCCAAAGATGACCCATATTATAATACCAATAATATCTTTGAGATGCTTTCACGGGTAAATAATGTGTGGAATTCTAGCTCATCTAGTCCAAAATTTGTTCAGCTAAGGTCTCAATACGACAAGGTTATGTACATTACTACCAAAAACTTTACAGGTGCTGGTGGTGTAGCCTATTTGTCGGGTAAAGAATCTGTAAATCCTTGGTTTAGAATAGGTACAATTGCTCATGAATTGGGGCATTCCTTTGGTTCGCCACACACCCAAAGCTGTAGCTGGCCAGGAGGCCCAATCGACTACTGTTATGCAGCCGAAGGAGCATGCTACGACAAAGCCCTTGATTTTATCAAAGGTTCTGTAATGAGTTATTGTAATTCTTTAGGGTCATTTCATCCCTTAACTCGTGCTGTAATCGAGCAACACGCCAACACTAACGTAGCTGAACTGTCGGCTAATATCCAAACAGTTCATTTGGTTGATGAATACCCAATAGCAAAAGCCCCCTACTTTTTGTGGGATCCTTCTATAATGGCCGAACAATACATTGTACAAATAGCCAAAGATACCAACTTTGACGAAATAGTAAGTCAAGATACAACAACCGTACAATATACCAACTTTGATAACCAACTTACCAGTGGCTCAACGTACTATGTACGGGTAAAAGCTATTAATCGCTTGGGCAGTGCCGAATGGAGTAATACCGCTAAAATTATTGTTTCGGCTAGTAGCATTTTACCTCCTAAAACCATTAATATTCCTAAGTCATGGATTTTGGACTTGGCTCAAAACAATGTGCTCAAAGTACAACCATCTGCCAATGCTACCCAATACGAAATACAGTTTACCAGTACCTATGACTACCAATTTAGTTCGTCGGTACAGTCGGTATTTTTTGCAGAAACTGAAACTAAAATCAAGCTAAATTCTTCGTACAATACTAGTTTTTGGCGTATCAGAACAATAGTGGACACCCTAAAAGGAGCATGGTCTGACCCCAAAACGGTTTTGATATATAATTCAAACGACTGGGTCAACGACCTCCACACCGAGCATCTTACCAATCCTTCGGCAGGAATGACTCTATTCACTTATGACTATATAACTAACGGAAGTGCTCAAGTAACCCTAAAGATTAGTCCTAGCAATGATTTATCGAAGGTAGTTTATGAAAAAACCTATTCTCCATTTAGCTACAGCAATTCCAAATATATATTCAGAATTCCATCTTTAGAAAATAACAAAAGCTATCAAGCAACTCTCGAATATAATATGCTTGAGGAGTATCCATTAAGCTATTACCCCAAAGGAGTTATTGCCCAAAAAGTTAAGACTTTTGTTTATCAAAAGGCCAATATTGATACGAACCATGTTGCCTATATGGGTTTTGACAATATTCCTTTTATGGGAAATTTCGACTTACAGGGAGCTATCACACCTAAGCATTTTATTTATAAATCACAAATAGGTATCATTCTATTTGACCTCCAAACGCTTGCTCCTACAGTACTCAACAACCAAACTACCCAAGGAGCATTAGGTATTTTAAATACAAAAGGGTTTTATCCAGTCGGGGAAAACCAAATAGCAGTTATTGCACAAATGAGTAGGCGGCTAGAATACGATGGTTCTTTCCCAAAACCTGCTTATGCCATCAATATCATTGACAATAATACCCTAAATTTTGTTAGCTCAACCAACATTTCACTTCCTAGTAATTTTTCTTTTTATAAATATGATACTAAAACCCAATATATCTATGGATACACTTACGATAAGGGGGAATATATTATTGCCAAAATAGAAAACAATACCTTCAAAACTTTACTAAAAATAACCCCACCTCGTAGCAATCTGAACAGTTATTCGGCTCCTATCTGGAATAATGAATATCTGTTCCAACGATTTTATAACAACTCAGGTTATACTTTGGTAAGATATAAATTTAGCGATGGCTCTTTTACCGAATTTAGCAACAATGACCTAGAAAATATCTATTCATCTATCAACTACGATTTTATAGATTCTAAAGGACGATACTGGGCTTCACAAAATAATTCCCTTATCATGTTTGATGGTACAAAGTGGACTCGTTTTAACCAAAGCAACTCACTTATTACACGCCCTTACGTAATTACAGAAAATCCTACCTCTGGCGATATATTTGTTTTTGACAATAACAGTATCCTCAAGTTTTTTGATAATCAATGGTCAGAACTTGGTAAAATACAGTTATCTGTTAGTGGACTTTCGTCTATGTACGTAGATATAAATGGGCTTTTTTGGTTTTTATATGACGGATTTGTGATTCGATACAACCCTTGTACAGGAGAATATGCTACCCCAACCATCACACCCAATCCTTCATCGATTGAGTACGGCCAGCAGGTATCATTAACAGCCCAAGGCTGTGAGAAACAAGTACTTTGGAACTGGAACTCAACAAAAGAAAAAGGAGCAGGTCTTTACAATCAAAGTCCCCTAGAAGCATCGCCCCTAGCCAGCACCGAATATGTGGCAAAATGTTATTATGAAGGTTGTACAGGAAAAGAGGCCAATACCAAAATAACGATTATTCCTATTGTCCGTATTGATAGCGTAAGTACGGTATGCCTCAATCAGCCCCTAAAAGTATACGGTCGTGTATTGGGTGATTTTGAGCCTACAAATAGCTTTACCCAAATTATACAATCCAATGGTAAGGAGGTAAAGATAAAACCCTATCAGATAATTCATAATACCGACAATCAAGTAGTTTGGCTAAGTAATATTACCTCATTGAATACTGGTGATTATACTGTACACCTAGAGGGTTCGCTACCAAAGGCTATTTCTAAAGATACTGTTCAAGGAAAAATATTACCGATACCTCCTATCAAAATAACCTCGCCTCCAGCTTGCGAAGGTCAAACCTTACAAATGAGTGCTACAGGAGGACAACAATATTCTTTTTTCTTGAATAATCGCACTTTGGTTTCTACCAATGACCATGCAAGTATTGAAAAAGCTCTTTTGTCTACCAATCAAAGCTACGCCAAAGTAATAGGCTACGGAGCAAATGGCTGTCAGAATAGTGATTCTACTCGCATAACGGTATATGCGTTACCCCAAATTAGTATTAATGCTCCCTCTCAAGTATATCAATCTGGCGTTCTAACGTTGGGTGTCAATGGTGCTAGCACATACAATTGGACAGGGCCTGCTAATTTTGTAGCATCTTCGGCAGCTATTACTATTCTCAATGTTCAGCTTGCCAATGCTGGGGTTTATTCGGTAAGGGGCATTGACCAAAACGGTTGCACCAATACCGCCGAAGTTAAGATTGAAGTATTGATTCCATTAAGTACTCAAGAAGAGATAAATCAGGCTATCAAGGTATTCCCCAACCCTGCGTCTGATATACTTTCGGTACAAACAAGTCTGAAAGACGATGTACAACTCAATATTACCGATAGCCAAGGACGATATAGGTACATGAGTACATTTAGACAAAGTACTCAAATACCACTCAGAGAGTTCACATCTGGTGTGTATTTTATTCATCTAAGAAATACAAATACCGAAACCTTCCTGAAATTTATCGTTCAATGATAGTGGCACGAACATAAACATAAGTCATCCAGTATGATAATATCAAAAAAAGCGGTCGGAAAACAATTTCCGACCGCTTTTTGATGAAAATTTGGGGAATAATCTCAATTCCAAAATTAGGGAACTCATGTTTATCAAAACGCTCTTTGTACTTTCAGTTACCAAGTAATAGGAATGCAAATCCTTATCTATGCTTTGTCTATTTTGAACGAAGTCATGGCGATTGAACCCATAACTGTTTTATCGTTGAAAATACTTACTTTTTCGTGGTCTTGTTGCAAGGCCAATGTGTAAAGCAATGGCAAATAATGGTCGGGTGATGGAGCCGACAACTGCACCGCCGAGCCAAGCGATTGATAATTGATTAGTGACTGGTGGTCGTGGTTGAGTACCAGTTTCTTAAATGTATTATTGGCCTCGATGGCCCAGTCGTACCCAAATTCGGGTTCATGAATTTTATCCCATGCTACTCGTCTAAGGTTATGGACAATATTACCACTTCCTACAATCAATACGCCTTTTTTACGCAACGAAGCTAATTCTTGTGCTAACTCGTAGTGATACTGAGGCGATTTGGTATAATCCAAACTCAGTTGTAGAACTGGTACATCAGCTTTAGGATACAGGTGCTTGATGACGCTCCATGCACCGTGATCGAGGCCCCACTTTTCATCCAAACCTACATCTGTTTTATGAATCGTTTTTTGAGTTTCAATAGCTATTTCGGGGCTACCTGGGGCAGGATATTGAACATTAAATAATGCTTGAGGAAACCCTCCAAAATCATGAATGGTCGGAGGCTTTGGCATAGCCGTTACCAATGTACCCTTGGTTTCCCAGTGAGCCGAAACACATAAAATAGCCCTCGGTTTAGGAATAGTTTTGCCTATGTTTTGCCATCCTCTTACAAACTCGTTGTCTTCGATGGCATTCATAGGGCTACCATGTCCAAGAAATAATACTGGCATTATCGCCGATGTATCATGTACATCGGCTAGTTGGTTCAGTTCTTTCAATTGCATATTGATTGTTGCGGGCATTATTGCCATCGCTTTGATAAAGTCCTTCCGATTCATGTATATACATTAAATATACTAATACAACGCAAACAACAACTAGAATAATTTCAAAAAACAGTAAATAAATTACGGTTTAGACCAAATATTGCCGAAGAAGAATAAAGGTTTCAATAACACGAAGTGATTGAAGTTGATAAAATGCCCGAAATTAGGATTTATTGAGTCGGATTGCGGTTATCAAAATACTGAAAACTGTAAAGGTTAGTAAATCCAGAGAGATATATTTTGTAGGAATAGTTTTTCTATAGACTAACGGTTTGGGTATTGCCAAAGATCGATTTTCAGCACAAACCAGAGTCGTTTGTGTGATTTTCAACAGAATAATGTATTTTGAGCATTATTCAAATACTCAATTGAAATCGTTCAGACCTACTTTTGGCAATATCTCACTTGTTTTTCTACCTATAAAAGTATTGAAGCCAATTGTATTTTATTTCAAATTAATGTTTTTTTAATAAATCTATTAGTGTTCCAATAAGTACTGGAAAAATCCAAAGCATAATCAGAATTTCATAAAAATTGTAGTCATACTTCCTAAAAAACAGTTTTAACCACAAAGCAATAAATATTCCCATCATAATGTTTGCATAACCATAATGCCCTTGCACCCATTTTACAATATTGCTAATCGTACTTGGAGCGGCACCTTTTGATTCTTGATATTTTACATAACCGTCTTCAACATGGAAAAGATGTGTTAAAACTGTATAAATCAACGACGTTATAATGATAAATATAATAGGCTTTACGAGGCGACTTCTGTTTTCTGAAAGATATTTACGAATGTTTCGTCCTGGATTTATTGTAAGCTCACGAATTGTATATAAAATTCCACGTTCAAAATATAGAACGTGCTCTATTTCATGAATAATGTATTTTCTGTCAATTCTTTTAAGGCTAGCTGGTTGTCCACAGTCGGGGCAAAATTTTGAATTTATTTCTTTATTACAGTTCTTAATTGGTTCATAGTTATCCTCCCAACAAATAGGCCCTTCTACTTTCTTTTTGGTTGATATTTTTGGGTCGGCTCTATCTTGCTTAAAATAGTCGGGGCAAGGGATAACGCTACTTCCAATTCTCTAAGAACTAGCCCTTTTTTCTCTCGTAACTCTCTTAATATTATCCCTATAGTTTTTGCTTACATAAAATTTAACTTGGCAAGTGTAATGAAGAGAAGATTATTAAACTGTCAATTATAAAAGCCACTTTTAAATGGGTAGACTTGGGCAAAATAAAATGTACGATAATTTGTGTCGGCTTGTGCGTTTACTTACGGTTCTTTTTATTTTGCAAAGTGTAGATATGTGGTCAGTCGCTTTAATATTCATTTTGTTTGTATTTTCAGTTTTTATGCAGATAACTTCAGTCTGTGAAGAAACCAAGTAAAAATAAACCGTTATATTGTTTTCACCCTTCTGCATATCAAGCTGATAATAGTTTAGCGATTGACATATTGAACTTTAGTCCAATGAGGAGAATATGAAATTTTGGTAATAGAACCGTAGTCTATTTCTATTTTAAAAGCATTTTTCAAATCTAAATCCAAGACAAGACAAAGGATTAAACGAACAACTCCGCCATGACACACAACTACCTGTTTTTCAGAATCTTGCCTCAACAAATCTTCCCATACAGATTGTACCCTAGCGGCCATTCTTATAAAACTTTCGCCATTGGGGGCAGGCATATTCACAAAATCTTGCATCCATTCATGACTTTCGTCGGTAGGAATATCATTCCAAAGCTTCAATTCCCAATCGCCAAAATCCATTTCTTGCCAACGAGCATCAAAAAGAATACTTTCATCCGATTCATTCAGTGCTTCTGCCAATAATTTACACCGCTGTAAAGGACTACTATGAACCAAATAATGACTAAGTTCTGAGGATATTTTTTGTTTTACCTGCTGAATATCCTGCTCAAAACTAGTAGCCAAACCAACGTCTGATTTACCATAACATATTCCTTTGGCTACATCCACACGGGTATGACGTACTAAATAAATTTCCATATTGCTATCAAATAAAGATAAATCACAATTTCACTAATTTGCTGAATACTTCCCAGGCAGTCGCCTGTATAGCCGCCTATCCATTTGGTAAAGTACCTAGCTAAATACCATTTAGTAATACATAGTGGTAAGACAACACCCAATATTGCCCAATTTGGCCAGTACAATTGAATAAAGACAAATGGCAAAAATGCCCAAAAACCCGCCAATAGTAACTCTGATAAACTGATTTTTTTGCCTATAGGCTTTACTTTACTTAGGGCATCTTCTCGTACATATTCGTGGGTATAAATCATCGACAAAGCTGTAAGTCGACTTAGCGGATGAGCTATTATTAAGGCCAACAACGTATGACGTATATCTAAGGTAGTTAGCGTAGCGTATTTCAGCAATAGGGCAAGTAGCAGCCCCACAACCCCATACGTTCCAACCCTCGAATCTTTCATTATATCAAGGATTTTTATTTTTGTCCAGCCTCCTCCAAATCCATCACAAACATCTGCCAAACCGTCTTCGTGAAATGCTCCTGTTGTTAAAATTCCAGCTCCCATACTGAGCAAAACAGCTACAGAAGGTGGAAAAATCCATGTACACAGCCAGTAAACTAAACCCGAAATACCTGCTACAATCCAGCCAATTACAGGAAAATATACCGTAGCACGATTGAGCATCTCTTCGTTGTGGTGCATCCACGATGGCACAGGAATCCGACTATAGAACATTAGGGCATTCAGAAAAATATGAAGTTGCTTTTTCATAGTATGATAATTTAAAAAACCTGAAGGGGCTATATCAGTATTATTGGGCATTAGAAACTCCAGCGACTTCAAAACTGGCCATGCTATTAAGAAATGTTACGGCCGATTTGACAATAGGATAAGCCAAAGCACAACCTGTGCCCTCGCCTAGGCGTAAGTTAAGTTGCAAAAGGGGAGTTATTCCTAAAAAATCTAGCATTTTTTTATGTCCGTTTTCATCAGACTGATGACAAAAAATAGCGTATTCTTTTACGGTAGGTTCTATTTTACTAGCCACCAAAAAAGCAGCCGTAGCAATAAACCCATCTACCAAAATAATCATTTTGTTTTGGGCAGCTTGTAGCATAGCTCCTACCATTTGAGCTATTTCGAAGCCTCCAAAGGTTGTCAATATTTTGAGGGGCGAATCCAACCCTTTGTACAATTGTTGAGCTTTGGTAAGAACGGCAACCTTATGTTTAAGGGCTTCGTCGTCGACACCCGTACCTCGGCCAACACACTCACTAACGGGAATTTTGCATATTTTGCTCATAATTAAACTTGCCGAGGAGGTATTCCCGATTCCCATTTCGCCAAAACCTATGATATTGCATCCTTGTTCAAAAATATCCTGTACAACTGTAGCCCCACGGTCGATACACTTCTGCCCTTCTTTGATACTCATGGCTGGCTCTTTCAAGATATTTTTTGTCCCAGCTGTATGCTGAAGTTTGTTATGAATAATAGGTATATTTTTGTCAAAAATACCATTTACCCCAGCATCTACAACCTGTAACTTTATCTGATTTTGTTTGCAAAAAACATTAATAGCAGCACCTCCTCGTACAAAATTCATCACCATTTGAAAGGTAACTTCAGGCGGGTATTTGCTCACGCCTTCTTGTGCAATACCATGATCGGCCGCAAAAACCACCAAATGAGGATTATTCAGAACAGGCTCGGTAGTTCCCTGAATAGTAGCTATCTGTAAAGCTAGTTGCTCAAGTGTACCCAAAGCTCCAAGCGGTTTTGTTTTAAAATCAATTTTGTGTTGAATAGATGATTGAATAGACTTATCAGGCGTGGTTATTGTAAATGTTCTCATGGTTTGGGCAATAAATCGGTAAAATAATACGTCGAAACAAGTTCATTGAGGTTCGCATCTTTAAATTGATACGTCTTATCTACTGTTTCGCCAAGAGTATATGTTATGTTTTCTTTAAAATAGGGGGCTTGAAAAACGAAGGTATGAAATTCGCCATTTTCGCCACAGGGGTCTACATTTTTGGGTAAATCCTTGACAAAATCACGGTCGAGAACCCGCCCACAAAAGCTTTTATTAAGATAATTGCCATTTACACTTACCACTACGGTTTGGAATCCCAAATCCCAAAACTCTTCGAGTAGTTCCAAGGAATTACGTTTCCAAATAGGAAAAACGCCTTGTATATTCTGTAAAGCCAAACGTTCTTCTCGGTGCTTGCGGAGGTCTTCCAGAAAAATATCTCCAAAAACAGCATGTGTAATACCTTTATCTAGCAGTGGTTGCAAAGTATCGGCCATCAATTGCTGATATTCTTCCATACTTACCACTTCGGGCAACCTCACAGTAACCAACTCTATACCAGCCTGTTGGGCTTGCCGACAAAGGAGTTCCTCCCGTACACCATGCATCGACACCCTTTTAAAAGTATCATTTACCGACGTTAGCAGGTATTGTATGTCAAAATTTTCATCTTTCAAAACATGATAAAGGCTCAGAGCAGAATCTTTGCCCCCCGACCAGTTCATGATTGCATTATTTTTCTTCATTTTTTATCAAAACAGGAATACCACTTACCATTAATGTTACCTTTTGAGCCTTTGCCGCTAAATATTGATTTACCCAACCTTGTAAATCGGTAAATTTTCGTCCGATAGGCGTTTCGGCATGTACGCCCATCCCCAATTCGTTAGTAATAAAAATAAATGTACCTACTTTTTGAGTAAGCTCGTCTATTTGTTGCTTGGCCAATCTCAAACAAAGGTCTATATCATATTGATTATCGACAAAGAAATTGGTGAGCCAAAGCGTAGCACAATCTATCATCACCACCCGATTGTCGATAGCCAATTGAGCAATATTTTTTTCTTCTTCCCAAAGCGTCCATCGTTCATCACGGTCGTTGCGGTGTCGTTCTATGCGTTTTTCAAAGTCGCCGTCCCAGTGGCGAGCCGTAGCCAAATAAATAGGGCTATCAGAAAAAGATAAGGCAAGTTGTTGTCCGTAGCTACTTTTTCCGCTTCTGGCACCGCCAGTAATCATCCAAATCATAATAAGAAGCGATTTGTGAGTATGTTAAAATAAAATTTCTTAGCGATTGTATTTTATACGCTATAAGCCAAAGGCTTGTATTGGGTACATTTATGTTGTAAATGAGCTGGAATCTGAAATAACTCAGGGTGAAAAATCGCTGCCAGCACTTCTATACCATCGACCAACGTAGAGGCACTTGGTTGTGTAAACATGTCATAATCAGCAATAAATACCTTTTGGTTTTTGACAGCCTGCAGGTCATTCCAACCTTCCTGAGCTTCTAGCAAACTTATTTCTTCGTAAGTACGAGCAATATCAAACCCACACGGGGCAATCACCAATATTTCGGGGTCATAAAGTTTGAATTTTTCCCAAGCAGTTACAATACTATATCCAGCAGGATTACTTAGCATATCTACACCACCCGCAAAAGCAATCTGGTAAGGAATCCAGTGTCCGCAATTATAGATTGGCTGAATCCATTCCATAAGGCTTATTCTTCTCAAAGGAGCTTTGTTTGCTCTGAGGGTATCTATTACTTTATCAATTCTTCTATTTAATCCTGCCAAATAATGGTAAGCGGCTTCTTCTTGGCCCAATGCCGTTGCAACCTGAACAGCACAATCAAATACATCTCGTAGGTTTTTAGGAGTCAGGGCTACCAACTGAGGCTGTTTGGCCAATTGGGCTACCGCTGCCGAAGTACATACGGTATCTATTTGACAAACTTCGCAAACGTCTTGTGTAAAAATCACATCTGGAGCGGCCTTTTCGAGTCGCTCTTGTTCTACATAATATAAACTTCGACCTTCTGCCTTATAGGCCGAAAACACTTTGTCTATTTCCTCGCTTGTAAAATGGTTATCTTCCAAAACACAGCGAACAATAATGGGTTTTTCTTGTCGAGAAAGGGGGCTACACTCAAATGTGACACCATACAATAGGTTTTGCAGGTTCATGTCATAAATCATTTGGGTAGCAGCGGGCAAAAAAGAACATGCTTTCATAAACCAACGTTTGAAAATATGAGTGAGCTTTTGGAAATAGTAAAAATGCTGAGGAGACACTCCTCAGCATAGATTTTATTAGGTATAAATTATGATACTAGACTGCTACTTATGCTAATACAGCTTTAGGATAATACACTTTGGCATATTCTACAGCACCAAACATAATAGCACTATAGAATAACGTTCCCATCAAAAAGTTTTTGAGAAAAGGTAAACCCTGTACATAGCATTGTACCAAGCCTTGCCAATCTCTCGACAATGGCCCTCCTGTACGGAGGTCTGTTCCGCCTCCTATCCAAACCGTTAAATCGGCCAATAGCCAGTGGCTCAACGATGCCACAATAGCAGCTACCAATACATTTTTGAAGGTTACTTTTTGAATAATCCATGAGCCCAAAAATACAATCAATGCAAAAATGCCATAAATCCAATACCACCCACTGTACATTACACCGTATTTTCCTTCAAAAATAAAATTATTAATTACCAAGTCCGAAATAAGTAGTGTAAGTATGGGAAACAAAAATGCTTTCCACTTTTGTGAAAAATACGCTCCTCCAAATAAGCCCATTGCCCCAATCGGCGTAAAGTTGCTTAAAGGATGAATACATGACGAGTTGATAAGCCGCATAGAAGCTACCATAACGATAATAGCTAGTAAAACAGACATTTTTGGATTTAATTGCGATTTTTGCATGGTTGTATCTTTATTTTTAATAACAAAATGGATTTTAAAAACTCCCTTTGCTTGCACAAAGGGAGTCGAAAAAGTATCGTTGTGTGCCACACCTTTTACTTTTTCTGATAGGAATAGAGGTAAAAACAAGTATTATTTTTATGTTGTTAACAACTCAATAGGTTTCGAGGCAAACAGCAAGGGCAATACTTTATTTTCTTTAGTTTTCATAGCAACTGGTATGTTAGAACTGATACGAAGCTCCAATCATAAAGTTGCGGCGGCGTGTGTTATAGCCTGGAATATCGTAATATTCCTTATTGGTAATATTTTTTATATCTAAAAACACTTTCAAACTATTGTTGAAGCGGTATTCTTGGTAAACATCTACAGTGGTATACGAGCCTAAGGTTACAGCAGCGTCGTCGTAAGGCCCACTAGCGGCTTTACTAACTGAACGAACAGATGCCTGTGCCGACCAGCTTTTCAAGATTTGATACGATAGCGATGCGTTGAATGAGTGCTTCGGACGACGGAACAAATTAGCATAAGTAGTATCTTTACCTGAAGTCATTCTTGCCAAAACCTTTCCATCTACATACGTATAATTGGCTATAAGAGTAGCTTTTCCAATTGAGTACTGTCCGTCAACCTCCAAGCCATGGTCTTTTTGTTCGTTGAAATTCACATATCGTCCCCAAGGGTCTTGATTGATAGAAATATAGGCAATGACATCTTTTACTTTTCTGTCAAAATACACCACTCTGACATTTCCACGATGGTCGCTGGTAAAAAACTGCGAACCAAATTCTATCGTTTTACCTACTTCTGGTTTCAAGTCGGGCGTACCATAAGGCGAAAACAATTGGTACAAAGAAGGGGCTTTGAAGCTAGATGAATACGTACCAAACACCTTGAGCTGATTAGCTACTAAAATGTATGGGTTGATATTATAAGTAAAGTTATCGCCATAAATAGAGTGATTATTGTAACGACCGCCAAGCTCTGCCCCAAAAATGCCTAGGTTTTTGAACGTCAATGAAGAATAGCCACTAAATAATTTGATTTTGGCCGTTGAAGAATTAATTGCAGGGCTTTCGTAAGGGCCATAAGCACTGATAGACAAATACGTTTGGTCGGTATTTTGCCAACGGTTTTCGGCTCCTACCAACAATTCTACATGGTTGTTAAGTCCAAAATTGGCATACGCTTCTAGCAATTGAGCATTACCCTTATAAAAACCATCCGAGAATTTATTAAAAGCATCTTTTTCTACATGAACAGAATCGTCGAGATACTTTCTTTCAGTAGTATTTTGGTTATAGTTTACAGTAAGCTTTCCTTTGCCCAACTCATACACCAAACCACCGCCCCACAATACGTTTTTGCTTGTAAATGTATAATCTTTTTCGTCTTTAAAAGCCCCTGCATCTAAGTCTGTTTTATAACGATTAAATGCCCCATTAAGCTTTAAAGTGAGTTTTTGAGTAAGTTGTTGCTCTACAAAAGCATTGAAATTATGCTGATTGATTCCATCACGGTCATAACCAGTAACTCCTGTAGGTTCTTTGGCAGCCGAAAAGCCCTTAGAAGTCAAATAGCCATATTGTACCGAATAGTTGGTTTTGTTGGCATGACCACTCAAGCCTACATTTCCTTTGTAGGTGTCGTAGCTTCCGCCTGCTACAGCAATATTGGCTTTAATTGGCTGAGTTTGTTGTTTGTGGGTAATAATATTGATAACCCCAGCAATAGCATCCGAACCGTACAAGGTTGATTGGCCACCTTTAAGGATTTCGATACGCTCAACTTGGTCGAGAGGAATAAGGTTGATGTCAAAAGCATTTGACGAGCTAGAAGGATCGTAAATAGGCGTTCCGTTCAACAAAATAAGGGTATAACCACTTCCTGCACCTCTTAGATAAATATCTTGGTTTGTTCCTAAATTATTTTGCGAACCAATTACGGTTAGGCCAACCTGCTGGTTGAGCAACTCACCGATGGTTTTGCCACTACTTTTTTGAATAATCTCAGGCGAAATAATAGTAACTACTTTACCTGTTTGCGACTGCTTTTGTGGGTATTTGCTAGTGGTTACTACCACTTCATCCAATAAGCTAGCGGGTTTTTCTTGTTGAGCCCAAGCCTGAGAAGCCTGCAAACCCAAAAGGACTAATGTACTGTTTTTGAAAAATTTTGACTGAATAAACATGAGAAATGGGAAATTCCATTTTTCTATTTTACCCGAAAAAAATCATTCTTTCGACCAAACGATTGGGATATTTGCTCCAAAACAGCCCCTAAAGGCATATTGTTAGCCCAAACCAATCCCTTCTGTCGGGAACTGAATTTATTGCGTTGTATCACTACGAAGTGATGATTTGTAAAAAAGAAAAAGTGAAACTAAATATGCGAACGCTCAACCTTTGCTCATCCTCCGTAAGCTCAAATCAAGAATGGTTTTGGCAGGTCTCCTGACTTCACTCGTCAAACCCGAACCTTCCCGAAAACGCTTCAGTGGTTATGAGGGATGAGTTGACAATAATGAGTGTTACAGTTGCGGGGACAGTTCTGGTTTTGCACCAGATTCCCTATTAAGCTTTGAGGTTTATCATGAAATAAACATAAAGCACCAGAAACTGTCGCAAAAGTACAAATGAATTATCACAAAAAAAAATAGCGTACACCTTTATAGGTTACGCTATCCAAACTACACCAAATATTATTATGATAACCACAAAGGTGGTTCTGTAAAGTCTTGTTTCAATTCGACAAAAGCACTTTAATAATGCAAATTTGAGTATAAATAGTTAGATATAAAATAAGTATTTATACTCAAAATCGTGTTTAAATAGCTATTTTTATTATTTGGTATTGGTTCTTAATGAGCACATTAAATTCAATTGTAAAGTAGTACTTCTCCAGGTTATTTTGCTGCTACAGGATTATTTATTAGCCCTGCCAGACACAGATGCTGATAAGCTTTTCAAATTATTCTCCTATATTTATCCTTTTGAATACCGATTGATAGGTTAGCATAATTTTATCTGAATAAATTATTTTCACCCTACTTGAAATTCTTTTAAAAATGTCCAATTTTCTTAGAAAAAACCAACTTTTAACCCTTTTTATTTTTGCTATTTTTGCTGTACCGCTCAAAGCCCAGTATGTTAGCAAAGTAACCGACCCCGTAGAATGGATTAACCCGCTGATGGGTACTGCATCAAAGCCAAGCCTTTCCACTGGAAATACCTACCCTGCAATTGCCTTGCCTTGGGGTATGAACTTTTGGATGCCACAAACTGGCAAAATGGGCGATGGATGGGCCTATACTTATGATGCCGACAAAATCAGGGGCTTTAAGCAAACGCATCAGCCTAGCCCGTGGATAAACGACTACGGCCAGTTTGCAATTATGCCTATTACAGGTAAAATTCGTTTTCAAGAAGACGAACGTGCTAGCTGGTTTTCGCACAAAGCAGAAGTATCAAAACCCTACTACTACAGCGTGTATTTGGCCGACCACGATGTTACTACCGAAATAGCCCCTACCGAGCGTGCGGCTTCGATGCGATTTACGTTTCCCAAATCTGATAGCTCGTATGTGGTTATCGATGCCCTCGACAAGGGTTCTTTTATCAAGATTATTCCTGAAAAAAATACTATTATTGGCTATACTACCAAAAATAGTGGAGGCGTACCCGATAATTTCAAAAACTATTTTATTATCCAATTTGACAAATCTTTTAGTTTTAAAGCCGTTTGGAAACCCAAAGAACTGTTGTCCAATACACTTACACTCAGCGACAACCACGTTGGGGCGGTTATTGGTTTTAAAACTAAATCTGGCGAAAAAGTACATGCTCGTATAGCTTCGTCGTTTATTAGTGCCGAACAAGCTGAACGTAATTTGCAGGAAATTGGCAACGACTCGTTCGATACCGTTAAGCAAAAAGCCAAAGATATTTGGAATAAAGCCCTTAGCCGTATGCTGGTAGAAGGCGGTAGCGTAGACCAAACCCGTACATTTTATTCGTGTTTGTACCGTACAATGCTTTTTCCTAGAAAATTCCATGAAATAGATGCCCAAGGAAAAGTAGTTCACTATAGCCCTTATAATGGAAAAATTTTGCCAGGCTATATGTTTACCGACAATGGTTTTTGGGATACTTTCCGGGCAGTATTTCCTTTCTTCAACCTGATGCACCCTACCCTAAATTCACAAATTATGGAAGGCTTGGCCAATGCTTACAAAGAAAGTGGCTTTTTGCCTGAATGGGCAAGCCCCGGCCACCGTGATTGTATGATTGGTTCAAACTCGGCATCGCTTATTGCCGATGCTTATTTGAAAGGTGTTAGAGGCTTCGATATTAATACTTTGTACGAAGCCTTATTGAAAAACTCAGAAACAGAAGGCCCTCTTAGCTCGGTTGGCCGCAAGGGTGTACAGTATTATAATAAATTGGGCTATGTGCCATACGACGTAAAAATCAACGAAAATGCTGCTCGTACACTCGAATACGCCTACGATGATTTTTGTTTGTACCAGCTTGCCAAAGCCCTAAAACGCCGACAAAGCGAAATAGACCGTTTTGCCCAAAGATGCCAAAACTACAGAAATGTATTTGACCCAAGTCATAAATTAATGCGTGGTAAAAATGCCGACGGTACTTTCCAATCGCCATTTAATCCTTTCAAATGGGGCGATGCCTTTACAGAAGGAAACTCTTGGCACTACACTTGGAGCGTTTTTCATGATATTAATGGGTTGTCTAACTTGATGGGAGGCAAAAAAGAATTTGTCAAAATGTTGGATTCAGTATTTGTTGTACCTCCTGTTTTTGACGACTCTTATTATGGGTTTGTTATTCACGAAATCCGTGAAATGCAAATTATGAATATGGGTAACTACGCTCATGGTAATCAGCCTATTCAACACATGCCTTATTTGTATAACTACGCTGGCGAGCCATGGAAAAGCCAATACTGGGTGCGTGAGGTAATGAACAGAATGTACCAGCCAACTCCCGACGGCTATTGTGGCGACGAAGACAACGGTCAGACTTCGGCTTGGTATGTATTTTCGGCAATGGGCTTCTACCCTGTTTGTCCAGGTACAGACCAGTACGTTATGGGTGCTCCTTTATTTAAAAAGATAACCCTACAGTTGGAAAATGGCAAAATGGTGGTAATCAATGCTCCACAAAACTCGGAAGACAATCGTTATATCAAAGCCGTAAAACTGAATGGTCAGCCTTATTCTAAAAACTGGCTTAGCCACTCGGCTCTTCAAAAGGGAGCAGTGATTGACTTTGATATGAACAAAGCACCTAACAAAACCAGAGGAACACAAGAAACAGACTTTCCTGAATCTTTCAAATAATTCTATGTCATAAAGGCCTTGTATCATTTTGATTATCTGGTCATATTAGATAAATTTGGTATAGAAGCTGTTTACCCTTTTGTGAGCTTCCGACTAGCTAGCTAATTAAACCGCTGGCTAGTCGGAAATACTCATTAAGGAAGTAAAGAACAATACAAAATGGGCAAAATAGCTTCATAAAATCAGAACTTACCCCCTTTCATTCACCCACGTCAACAAATCCTCATGAAAAAAACAATTTACGCACTAAGTCTATTGTTGAGTATGGCATCTATCAGTTTTGCTCAACAAAAACCTACTAAAGAAACCCCTGCCCAAGCCGTTGTTGAAGAAAAAAACAATAATAGCAGCCGTACACTCAACCCCGATTCGTTTGTTACTACTACCAACGAAGTAACCATTAAAGGCCAAAAAGTACCTTACAAAGCCGTTGCTGGTACTATTCCTGTTTGGAATGAAGATGCCAAAATCCAAGCAGCGTTGTTTTATACTTATTATGAAAGAACCGACGTAAAAGACAAATCGACACGTCCTTTGGTAATTTCTTTTAATGGTGGGCCAGGCTCGGCTTCGGTATGGATGCACATTGCCTACACAGGGCCAAGAATCTTGAAAATCGACGACGAAGGCTATCCCGTGCAGCCGTATGGTATCAAAGACAACCCTTATTCTATTTTGGATGTAGCTGATATTGTGTTTATCGATCCTGTCAATACTGGCTTTTCAAGAATTATCGACAAAGACGTACCTAAATCTACTTTTTTTGGTATCAATGCCGACATCAAATATTTGGCCGAATGGGTCGGTACATTCGTTAATCGTAACAACCGTTGGGCTTCTCCCAAGTTTTTGATTGGCGAAAGCTACGGAACAACTCGTGTATCGGGCTTGGCACAGGCTTTACAACAAAATCAATGGATGTACCTCAACGGTGTTATCTTGGTATCGCCTACCGACTTGGGGATCAAGCGTGAAGGCCCCGTTGAAATTAGCTTACGTTTGCCCTATTTTGCTGCTACAGCATGGCATCACAAGGTTTTAGAACCCAATTTACAAAACAAAACCTTAGAAGCGATGTTGCCAGAGGTTGAAAACTTTACCATCAACGAGTTGATTCCAGCCGTAACTCAGGGTGGTTTTTTACCTGAAGCCAAAAAGAAAGAGATAGCACAAAAAATGGCTCGCTATTCGGGTTTGCCTGAAAAGGTTATTTTACAAAATAATCTCAATGTATCCATTAATCTGTTTTGGAAAGAATTACTCCGTGACAAAGGCTATACTATTGGGCGTTTAGATTCAAGATACTTGGGTATTGACAGCCGTGAGGGTGGCGAGCAAGTAGATTACAATGCCGAACTAACGTCGTGGTTACATTCGTTTACTCCTCCTATCAATATGTATTTACGAGAAGAATTAAAATACAAAACTGACCTCAAATACAATATGTTTGGGCCTGTACACCCTTGGGACAGAAGCAACGATAATACAGGTTATGATTTGCGTGAGGCCATGGCTGCCAATCCATACCTGAAAGTACTGGTTCAGTCGGGGTATTATGATGGTGCTTGCGACTATTTCAACGCCAAATATTCGATGTGGCAAATGGATCCTAGTGGTAAATTCAAAGACCGTCTATTTTGGGAAGGTTATAAATCGGGCCACATGATGTATTTGAGAAGAGAAGACCTAGAAAAATCGAATGAAGACCTTCGTATTTTTATTAAAAAGAGTATTCCCAAGGCAGGAGACCCTGCCAAATACTAGGCCAATGCTATAATCTATTAGTCTTTTTTTCCTTCTTTACCCCAAAACCCCAATCATACAGTAATCAGCCTCTAAGATTGATTGCTGTATGATTTTTTGATTGAAGCTATTGAAGGAATACCCAAACTAGTTTATTCTCGTAATCTCACTGATTATCAATGGCTCAATCCCAAAATATTCAAAATTAAGTTTATTAACAGTACCAATGTTCGATTATCCATCAATAAAACACACCAAACCAGACAACTCAACAATAGGCTAGTTTGGTGTGTTTTTATATCACTGATAATGAAACCATTACTTATTCTAGGTGGGCTTCTAATGCTATGGCCAAATATACCAATGGGGCATTCCAGTTGATGGCTATTTCGTTAGAAGCATACGAACAATCATGGTCGGAAAAGGATTCGTCGGGAACAGAAGATGTATAAACACATTTGTCTTGTTGTCCGGGATTTGGCCCTCCCGACAATAAGCCAGGAATAGGCTCGGCAATACCATCGGCTATAGAAGGACGGTGATGTGGATGCAAAACTTGTTTTGTACCATAACCTGTCAGAAATGAATAACCTGTGCCATTTCGTCCTAAGAGGTAGTCGATATTGCCCAACGCAGCTTCCAAATAACGAGATTGCTTGGTTAACCAGTAGGCTTGTACCAACAATATACCCTGATTGGCTGCATGCGACGAACTTCCCCACATAAAATCTTTGGCAGTTTTGCCCATCACGGTATGATACAACTGCTCGCTTTGCTTATCGACCAACAGATTGGCTGTATTCAATAGCTGTTCTTTTAGCTTGAGTATTTTTTCTTTAGCAAAATCAGGCAGGTTAGCTTCGTTCCTAATTAAGGAATAATACCCCAATGGCATTACCTGATTCCATGTAGCAATAGGAATCGTAGCTACTTCTGGCCATTGAATAGCATCGAAATAAGTTTTTTGATGTGTAGTCACAAACAGCTCGGCCGATGCCCAGAACCACTCATCAACATTACTTTTGTCTTCGTACCCTCCTGTTGTGATAGCAGGTTTAAAATGCTGGTTATTATCGTTTTGTCTGTAATATACCGATGGATTTTTGATAGCCCAGTCCCATGCTTTCTGAGCGGCAATCAAACATGAGTCTGACAGTTGGGGTAATTCCCTTGCAAAAGGCTTGAGTACCCTTGAGGCTTGTGCCATTACTGCCGCAAAGTCAAGAGTAGCAATGGTATTTTTTTGTACAACATACCTTGTTTTGGTAGCTTTATGAGGCATAACCATCCCATCGAATGCGGCATTTGTCAGTTTATGATATACTCCACCATCGTTGGGGTCTTGCATGGTTTGCATCCATCTCAAATTCCAGAGGATTTCATCAATCAAGTCGGGTAATTGGTTGTTACTTTCAGGAATATTCAATTGTAGTTTGCCAGCTATAGCCTTAAAGTCCTCGTAACTCGACAAAAGCGTTGCCATCGTTATTCCCGAATTCACCACATATTTGTTGTAATCACCTGCATCGTACCAGCCTTTGGGCGACGATATTACCGTTCCTTCTGGTCTGTTTTCTGAAACTGCCGAAGCATGTACCAATACTTTGTTGTCGGGATGCCCCGCAGGTCTTGCCCATTTGCCTGCATATCGAGTGGGCAAATCAACCGTAGCTCGTTGGTAATAATAGCCTTTTATGGCAGCTTTGGCTACTTCATGGTGTATCTTGGGCTTGATACTAAAAGGATAAGAATTGCCTACATGAGGCACATATAGGTAATACGTTCCTTGTTGTTGGAATCCTGAAAAGTCTATAAGCTGTGAATATTTTTCAGAAAAAGGGCTTTTGATATTGCCTCCTAATTTTCCTGAAAATACTGTATCGAGGGTATTTTGGGCTATTAGATAAAAACTGGGGTGGTCTTTCCCTATCAAAATGGCATGCTTGACAGCCTTAGGATAAAAACCTACTTGATTGAGGCGAATTTGCTCGGAAGCATTTTGAGCGAATAAGCTAGCACTCGACCATACAATGCCAGCAAATATTCTACCCAATGACAGAAGGGTATTGTTCATAAAAATAATATAGTGTTTGAAATATAAAAATATAGCCTAATAAGTAGCTGATTTACTAATCAATAACAAAACATTAAGGATATAAATATAGGAGTGCTTGGAGGATTGAAAATTACAGATGTCAGATATTTGATTTCAGATTTATGAAACTTATTCATCTTTTGTACATAAAAAATAAAGCCTTTTTAATCCTAATTCCAAAAACATCTCTACTTTCGTACACTACTAATCTAACGGTAAGACAACCCATTTGCCTTTATTGTTATCAGGCTAATAACTTCGCCTAATAACAATAAAGGCTGTAAAATGGATTTGGAGAAGGCCTTTCCAGCTATAAAATACACTAACATACTATTTAAACAACTGAAATTCAAACAATTACAACAAACTAGCGTTTTGGACCAACTGAATCGTAAACGATAACTTTTTCCCAGAGATGAGAATAGTCTTCAACGAATTTTAAGTGGATAGGATGTTTTTGATAAATTTCTTCCTCTTCGATATTATCAAAAAACAGCATCCATGATACCGCGTATCCCTTTTCAATCACACTACGGTTGGTAGCGGCAGGTTTACCAATATGGGCCATTCTAATAGTTGGTACTTTTGCCAAGGCATTCAGCCCTTCTATAAGTTTGGCGGTATCGGCTTCATTACCAGGGTTTTTCAACCAAAAATACACATGGTGAATAAACAACTCTTTTTTAGGAGCAGCCTCTGCTGTTTGAGTTACGGCCGCAGTTCCTGCTGTAGCTAAAGCCACATTTTTTACAAATTGTCTTCGAGAAGAATTTTTCATGTTCTGATTTTTTTTTCTTAAAAATACAAAATATATCCTTGTCCATTATCCTGATTTTGAGGAAGTATACATACCCAAGAGTTCTCTGAAAGCTCTAGTTTACTACTTTATTTTACCTTATTATCCAACTAGCTCCCTCCTATTCAGCTATGATTTTTTGAACAAAAACTCCCTTTTCATAAAACAGTTTTAGGATATATACTCCTTGTTTGAGGCCATTGTGAAGAGTAATTTTGTTGTCGATTACCTTACCACTCACAAGGTGTATTCCCGATATATGAAGTATTTCAAATGAAGTTATCTTTCTATTCATACTCCTTATCTGAATCAGTTCTTTGAAAGGATTAGGATATACTTCTATCGTTTGGGTATCGTCTTGGTTTGTACTCAGTGCTATATTTTTGCCCGACTCTATCAAGACATATTGTACTGAAAGTGGAGGAAGGGCTATTTTCATTTGTTCAAAAACCAAGGCCGATTGAGCCTTAATATTGTCGAGTTGTTCTATTGGCCCTCCTATTTGCGTGGTACTTGGCCCTATACCGTTAATCAATACTTTTAGTGAAAAGTTACCGTTGTCGGTTCCGCCTGTGAGCGAATACTGATAAAAGCGTTTGATTCCTTGCCAATCAGGCACTTCTATTTTGGCTATTTCGGCTGTGCGGCTTTTGTTAACAACAACAAGTCCAATTTTTCCATCAGACAACCCCGAGGCATAACCCACAATTTGGTTGTTGCCAGTCTGAAAGGTATTGACCAGATGATTGCCCATAAATTTTTGAAGGTAATATTGATAATAAAAAGCAGGCCTAGGATTCCACTTTGCCAATTTACCGTCGGGGTCGTCGCCTCCGCTAAACATACCCATATCATCGCCTTTAGTACCCCAGCCATTGGCAATGTCCCAACGGGTAGCCATTGCATATTGGTTTTTCATCATTTCGCCCAACACCAACACCAAATGCATTCCATTGATATACGATGACGCTTGTTTTGAGCCTTCAGCAAAAATATTCCACTCTGTCATAGTGGTTGGCTTGGGGCTTGTATTCCAGCGTTTGGCTTCTATTAGGGCTTTTTCAGCATATTTACGAGTTTCGGCAAAAGGTGAATTTAAAATAGCTTCAAGAGTAGCGTTTTCTTGGTAATTGGTATAATAGGTATGATCGAGTAGCCAATCGGGGCTATTGCCTGCCCCCGACAACGCCCCTTCGTCATTTTGAATACCAATATATATTTCGGCCCCTACTTCTTTGGCTGCTTTTTTCATCGAATCTATAAATACTCGACAATGCCGACCGTACAGCTCAGGTGTTAGTATTTCGGGCTGTCCATCCTGATTTTGACTTTTGATAATCTGGTAGCTTCCCGACCACGTAGCTACGTTTTCGTTACCAATTTCCCAAAACTTAGTACGACCTTTATCGTACCTCACCCAATCAGCAGCCAAATGAGCCGCAGTTTGTACTGGATTTAAGCCTGTGCCATAACGGGCATAGCCATAGTTGACGGTAATGAGTCCTTCTGAACCTGTTTTTTGTAAAAAATCATAATAGTCGTCTACCCCAAATGTCCATGAGCCTTTTCCTGCACCCCAAAAGCCGTAGTCCAAACCTCCTGTGGGTTCTATCTTACCGTTTTTTATCATTTTGATGGGTAAATCTTTAGGTAAGTTTTTGTACCAACCTGCGGTTTTTCCATCAGGGTTTTTCAGGTTCCAGTCCCATTCTACATTCCAAAAAAACTCGTCGCTATGAAGCCCCCCTGGATAGCGGATCAAATTGGGCTGGAGCTTTTTGAGATACTCTATTAGTTTGGTTTCTTGGTTGAGTGTACCGCTGTACTGATTGGCGTTGGTACCATAAATATACTTTGATATAGTTGCGAGGGTATCTTTAATGGCTATTTTCAGGGTAACGCCTTCTTTACTGACAGGCATAGATACCTCCTCGAAAGGAGGTATTGCCATCACTTTAGGGGATTGATTCTGAACAAAGATACCTTGGGGTAATTGCGATAAACCGCCAAAACAATATAGCAACAACCCTACAACAAGCTTATATTTCATTGATAAACGCTATTTTCATTCGTAACAAAAATTTGATTATTGGCTTTTGGGGTTACTAAAAATCCCCCGTTTAAGAAATGGGGGATTTCAAAGATCATTTCTATGAAGAATAACTTTTGAGTAGCGTATTCTTTGAAAAACACACTTCTCCCAAAACTTCATACAAATTTGTTTTATTTTTAATGGATTGTATTCAGGGAAAATACCTAAAACCAAAACTCAGGGTAAACCCTGAGTTTTGAAGTTGGTAGCTTATTGAAAAAATGGAATATGAATGGTTACCGACGTACCCGAACGGCTATCGCTATGCAGATTGATAGCCCCCTGCATAAAACTTACTCGTGAACGAATATTGCTCCAACCACTGTTATGAGCCTCGATTTTGGTTTCATCAAAACCAATACCATCGTCTTCGACAGTAAGTGTTATTTGATTTTGGTCTTGAAAAATAATTTGTACTAAAACCTCTTGAGCTTGGGCGTATTTGAGGGCATTGGTCAGTAGCTCTTGAATAATGCGATAAATCATCAGATTTTTTTCGGAAGGAATGTCAAATGATTCTCCAAAATACTGAAAAATAATAACAGGTAAACCACTGTGTTGTTTGAGTACTAAATCTTGGATAGCACGCACCAATCCAAACTTTTCTAAGGTATTGGGTTGTAAATTGCCCGATATATTACGCACTTCCGAACATGCTTCGTCTATCATAAGCTGAATTTTATCGACATTCATGCTTTGGCTATCCATCAAGATTTTGACCCTCGACAAAAGTGTTCCTAGCCCGTCGTGGAGTTCTTGCGAAATCCGTAGACGCTCTAATTCCTGTCCATTGATAAGTGCGTGGAGGGTTTCGATATGAAGATTTTTAGATACCTCTTCTTCTTGCAGGCGGTTGAATCGTCGCCTTGCTAAGTAGGCATACGCCAAAATGCCGATAAGAGCCAAAGCCAACAAAATCGACAGAATATACAATTGTTGTCGTGAACGAAGCGTTTGTAATGCCGACTCGGCTAGTTTTTTTTCTAAAGCGATTTTATCAAGTTCAATTTTTTGTTTTTCTAGCAACTGGTATTCCCGAAACGACCTAATATCACTTTCTACCTTCGAGTTATAGATTAGCTCGGCCGTCACTTTTATCATATTGGTATATTCGTAGGCTTTTTTGTAGTCTTTTTTTAGCAGGTAATATCTGCTTAATTCTTCATAAACAGCACGTTTTAGCTGGTTGAGCGAATAGTTGGCTTCAGTGATACTGAGACAAGCCAATAAATTGCTCAATGAAAAATCAAATTGACCTAGTTCCAATGCCGCAATACCGATTTCGTAATGTGAGAAAGCTTCAAGCCAAGCAATTTTGAGCGTTTGACCTACTTGCAAGCTTTTTTTACCCATGAGTATCGACAAGGCATACTTTTTTTCATTTCTGTACAAATCGGCATAAGCAGCATCAATACGCCCCTGCATCAACAAATCGTTGATGTTTTGATTAAGGAAATTGGCTCTTTCCAACGACTGATATACTTTGGGCGTATTGTTGTCACGAATAGCCATATTGGCCAAGTTAATCAAATGCCCTATTTCGGCTTTAGTGTTTTTTGTTTTTTTGAAATAATTAACGGTTTTTTCTAAATATTCACGGGCATATTTATGAAAAAATGGTCGCTCCATAAAGTACGTACCCATTGCTCCAGTTACTTCGTAGTAATTGAGCGAATCGCCCATTACTCGAAAATAATCCATACTTTTACGATAACTCTCAACAGGCGATTCATCGGCGAGGTTCCACCTTTCTTGATTTTTGGCAAAAGCTAAATAGGTGAATGCCAAGCCTCTATAATCATTTTGTTGGGTATATTTCGTAATAAAATCTTGAATCTGAGCTTTTGTATAATTGGTATCTTGATTGGGGTAATTGCTGGTATCTTGGCCATACGCTGTAAATATACCGAGTAGGCAACACCATAAATAGAGTATTTTCATGATAATTTTGTCTTTTCCAAAGCAATGGTGAAGATAATGATAAAATCCACAATGATTAGAATATTACTAGTAGACGACCATAAGATTTTTACAGAAGGGCTTTCCTCTATTTTGGCAAGCGAACCTAATATTTCGGTTGAGGGCGAATGCCAGACAGCCCAGCAGGTAGTTGATTTTTTGAATAATAATGCGGTAGATGTGGTATTACTGGATATAAATCTTGGTAAAGATAGTGGTTTGGATATTTGTAAATATATCAGCGAACACTATTCTTCGACAAGGGTGATTGCGATTTCGATGTACAATGAGGAGAGTTTTATTACTAAAATGCTCAAAAATGGAGCATCTGGTTATATTTTAAAAAATACGGGGCGTGATGAACTCCTCAAAGCTATCAGGATTGTTCATGAAGGGCAAACCTATCAGAGTGCCGAGGTTATGGATATTATTGTAAAGGGGCTTAGTCGCCAAAAGCAACAAGAACACAATATTTATCAATTGAGGTTTACCAGAAGAGAAAAAGAGATTTTAGAGCTAATTGCCAAAGGCCACACTACCAAGGAAATTGCTAGTATTTTATTTATTAGTGAAAAAACAGTAGAAACTCATCGGAGCAATTTACTTGCTAAATTTGATGTAAAGAATGTTGTCGGAATGCTAAAAATGGCTATCGAATATGGTTACGTAAATTAGTGATTGTTTTGTTCTATTGGGCTTAAAAATTAGCTTTATATGCTTATTCCTGCTTTGCGGTTTTGTTTGCTCCAATAAAAATGAAATAAGGGTGGAAAAGCCGCTATTTTCTTTTTACGTAAATCCATCGTTGTAAGCCAATGTTCTACTTGATTTTGGTATACTTGAAAAGCCAAAGATGTGATTCTATTTCCTTCTTTTTGTTGTTGCAAAAACAAAAAATCATCATTGAGGGCTTGTTCATGGATTTCTTCACGAAGCTGATAAATAGCCATTTTCAGCAACCATGCGTCTTCTTCGGTAAGAATCCCCAAGAGAATTAAGCGGTGCAGTTTCTCGGCTTTCCACCATATACTTTTGTCGTATTGACGGCTTGGTGCCATAGGCAGGTGGGTCTTTTCATCAAAATAAATCGGCTTGTATATCGATAAGCATGGATTGGATGTACCTGTAATCCAAACGGATGACTGCTTTTGGGGTCGCAAATGAGCCACCATCGACCCCACCGTTTGATTGGGGCATAACAAGCCTCTGGCGTGCATACAAATATCTTTGGTAGTAGACAGATGAGGTACAAACGACGTATCGTCATGAAAATGGCTCGATAGAATTTCCCAAGCACTTTCTATCGAAAACTTTTCATAAGCCTGTCCAACATACTGGCTAGTTTGTTGGCGAATTTTACAGCTACTCGCCCAGGTCATCAACGAAGCAGAATATACTTTGGCAAAATTAAAGTTTTCACCCGCTTTTAGCCACGATTTTTTCCGAGCATAAGCAATAGCATTGGGCGAAATAGCCTCATATTCTTCACCAATAGTCAGACCGTTAGATATACTCCTAAATCCTTTTACACGTTCTATTACCCATTCTTTCCCCGCAGTTTCTAGTACAAAAGCGTGCTGGGTATCGGCAATTATAAAAGAATTATGGTAAAAAAAGTTTTTGTTTTCGTAGCCTCCACAAGCATCCTGCCCATAATCATGAAGTAATTGAAGGATCAAATCAAGGGCGTTTTCGGCCGAATTACATCTTTCCAAAGCCAAACGAAGCATATCCATGCCTGTAAGTCCCTGATTGGTTTTGGCAATGGGTACTTTAGTAAAAACAGCTTCATTCCCAATAGCCAATCCACACTCATTTACACCCATTTCGGCACCCCACATCCAAAAAGGCTTCGACAATACAACTTGGTAGGTTTCGGGTACTTGTGGAATAGCCATATACGTACAAGCTACTGTGGTATTGTTGGGGTATTGTTGTCGAGGCAAATAAACAACCGCCTGAGCCTCATTAGGTTCTCGGTCGGAATTTTTCCCAAAAATAGTATATCCCTGAGACGTAAACTGCGGCGGTACTACGAATGTATCACACATATTGATAATAAAGCATTTATTTTCTGCTGATTTAGCGATTTTTACTCAACACACTCCATTATTATCAAGCAAATTAGATTAATTTTGATGCCTATTCTGATTGATGCCGTTTTGGGAAGCTAAAAGCTTTACATTTGGCAGCCAGAAATCACCAAGCTTTAGTGGCTTACGTTTTATTTAAGATTATGATAGAAACAGATATTGCACATCAACAAGTACTAACGCTTTATTCAGAACGGCTTCGTTTGAGAGTATGTGGTATCTGTGTGCAAAACCAGAAAATTTTGATGATTAATCATGCTGGTGTAGTAAAAGATGCCAACTTTTGGTGTCCGCCTGGAGGGGGGCTTCAGTTTGGCGAATCTACGATTGAGGCACTCCAGCGTGAGTTTCAGGAAGAAACCCAAACAGAAGTGGCAGTGGGCAAAATGCTCTTTGTGAATGAGTTTTTGGAATTACCCCTTCATGCCATTGAGGTTTTTTTTGAGGTACAAATTACCGAAGGCAAAGCCCAAAAAGGTTTTGACCCCGAAATGAGCGACCAAATCATTCAGGAAGTCTGTTGGATGAGTTTTGAAGAAATAAAAGCCTTGCCTCCGCATGAGGTTCATCGTGTTTTTTCTTTGTGTAAATCATTGGATGAACTTTTGAAGTTACAAGGTTTTTTGTCAAAATAACCTATTCACAACAGTACCATTTTAATAATACTTTATTTTTATATGCACCAATACCTATAAGACAAGCCATTTGCTAATAAACTGATTATCAGCAAAAATTAATAATATTAGTTTGCAATTCATAGAATTCTTCACATAATTTGGAAGAGAATTGTATTTTTGCATCCCATTTTATTGAAATTTAATATTCAATTAATCAAATGGGCAACAAAGAGCTAGAGGTTTAGGTAATGCAATGACAATTTTATACTAATGATGGATTTTACCCTCTTCAACCCGATACGTCAATTGGAGGCAATTATATCAAATATTCAACCCAAAGGAAAGTATTTTTCACCCAGTTTTGATGTTGAAAAATTGGCTTTTTACCAGCTCTGTTTTGAGCTATCGCCAAAGCATTTTTGCTTTTGGGTAAAAGATACCACATGCCAACAAATTATTTGGGTAGAAGAATACGCCCTACCAATTCTGGACGACGAAGCCAGTATTGTCGATAATATCAGCTTAATTTATGGCTCGCACGAGTTTTTGAAGTCTATTAAATGGCATTCTATTCGGATTATTATTGATAGCCAGTATTTTACGCAAGTTCCATTAGCTTTTTTCCGAAAAGATTATCAGCATAGGTATTTGCAATTGGCCAAAGGTTCGGCTCTGACCAACCAAGAAGAAATCCTTTGTACTGTCGACGACAACCTCGACTTGGTGCATATTTATAGCGTAGAAAGTGAGTTGGTCAACTGGTTTTCTGAAACATACCCCTTGGTAGAGCTACAATTTGCTCATCTTACCGATATTTTGGTAGATTATGCTACCAGATCGACAAAAGCTAATAGCGGTTTGTTGTGTATTCAGGAAGATAGCTTTTTGTTGGTGGTAACTTCGGCTGGCAAACTCAAGCTTTGTAATAGGTTTACTTACAAAACCTATCAGGATATTTTGTTTTATGTAATGGTGGTTTGTCATGAATTGAACCTGAAAGCTGACGAAATTATGTTGCGTTTGTATGGACAAGTGGAGGAAAAAGGCGAACTTCAACAACTATTGGAAGAATACATCAAAAACGTTCATATTGGCGACCAACAAAATACTACGGTGGTGTTTGAAGGACTTTCTCCTAATAAATACATTGGTATGCTAAATCTATAGCTATAATAATAAGCTTTAGATAATAAACGCTTTAGGATTGGTTTTGACAGGTATTTTGAACCCTCCTTTTTTAATTTGCTAGTAATTGGCCAAGTAAGAAAAGCTTGAAGCTAATAATTAAAAATTCGATAATCTGCCTTATTTCTTATATTTTTTACCTCAAAAACAAATACTCAACTGATTATCAAAACATTAGCCACTTAACCACTAATATTCTCACTCACTTATACCAAACCCTCAAAATAACTTAACCGTGGATAAAAAAATTGCCTTTTTCCCAGGTTCTTTTGACCCATTTACCAAAGGACATGAAGACATTGTATTGCGAGCTTTGTCGTTATTTGATGAAATTATCATCGGGATAGGACATAATTCCAATAAAAATAGGTATTTTACTATCGAAAAAATGACTCAATGGATAGAACAAACTTTTGAGGGAATGCCCGTTAGGGTGGTAGCCTATAACGACCTAACAGCCAATGTGGCACAGGAAATGAATGCAAATTTCTTGTTGAGGGGTTTAAGAAATACAACAGATTTTGAATACGAAAACTCTATCTCGCAAGTAAATAGGCATTTGGTAAAAGGTTTGGAAACCGTTTTTTTGATTACTTCGCCACACTTAGCTCCTATTAGCTCAACGATTATCCGAGATTTGCATCGCTATGGTACCAATGTTGATGAATTCTTGCCTTATCAACTTGATTAATAAGCAGATAAGGGCTTCTATATTTTCTATCCTCTTAGTCGGCGAGTTGGTTTACTAAGAGGATATTAGCCATGATTTTCTCTATTATTTTCCTCAAATATTTACCAGTATCCTCCTTTTTTTATCAAAATACTCCCCAATTTCTTACTAACCTATAGGTATATTGCTATATAATCCCTACTTAACCCTATCAAAACTTCCATTTCTTTTGCCTACATTTGTTCACCATTTTTGTAAACTATTTAATACATGAAAGCAACTCTTCAAAAACTCCTTGCTACAAGTAGTGCTTGTATTCTTTTGAGCAATTGTACCCACAAAACGACTGTTCAGCCATCCTTTCAACAGCTAACGCACAATTCCGAAAAGATTGAAGGAAAAGCCAAATATCTAAACTCGCCCTTTGTAACGGCAGGCGATAGGCTTTATATGGTTGGTCACCAAAACGGGCAATTTCCCGATTTGGGCTGGCATGTTACAGGCGAAATGGGCGGTATTTGGGACCACCCCATCAAGCTTATGGATGGTTTTACGGCTAATATTGTTGTGAATCAAAAATCTATTTGTCTTTCAGAAGCACAAGGATTTACCAATTACCCATTCGCCAATAAGCATCTTTACCAAAACATTTCGGAAGGGCTAACCATCGAGCGGTTTCAGTTTGTCCCCGACAACAAAGAGGCTCTGGTAGTCGAATACACTTTTACCAATCAGTTAGCTAGTCCTCAAACCGTGCAATTTGAATTTACGGGGCATTCCGACTTACGCCCTGTTTGGCTTGGCGAACGCACCAATATGATCGATGGTGCCGATATAGCCACTTGGGACAACCCTCACAAATCGTGGATAGCCAAAGATAGCCTGAACAACTGGTTTGTGATGTTTGGGTCAGCTCAAAGCCCTAGCCAACACCACCAAAATAATGCCACTTGTCAATTTCAGTCCTTGGGCAAAGGTTGTCGAGCGTCGTTGGTTTATCAAATTACTATACCAGCCCATAGCAGCATGAGTTTGCCGTTTACAATTGCTGGCTCGTACCAGTCGAAAGAACAGGTACAAGGTACTTTTCGAGATGTCCAACAAAATAGCTTTGCCTATTTGTCGAATAAAAAAGCACGATACGAGCAAATTGCACAAACTACTTCCTTAAATATCCCTGACAAATCATTAGAACAAGCCTTTCGCTGGGTAAAATACAATACCGATTGGCTGGTAAGAAACGTTCCTGAAACTGGTCGTGGTTTATGTGCTGGTTTGCCCGACTACCCTTGGTGGTTTGGTGTCGACAGCGAATATACACTACAGGGCTTGGTTGCCACTGGCAATAAGCCACTGGTATACGATGCAATAGCATTAATCCATAAAATATCGGAAAAAGAAAATGGCAATGGCAGAATTGTACATGAGGTGTCGAGCAATGGAGCGGTATTTAATGCTGGAAATGTTAACGAAACACCTCAATTTGTCAGTATGATATGGGAAGTATATCAATGGACAGGCGACAAAGCTTTTCTACAAAAATACTTTCCTAGTATTCAAAAAGGGCTTCAATGGCTTCTAGACGAAAATGACAAAGATAAAAATCTATTGCCCGATGGCTTTGGCATGATGGAAATTCATGGTATGAATAGCGAAATGATTGACGTGGCAGTGTACTCGCAAAAAGCCTTTGCCGATGCTAGTTTAATGGCACAAGTATTGGGCAATACAGCACTAGCCAATACCTACAAATCGTATGCAGAAAAACTAAAACAAAAAATCAATACCGATTTTTGGGTTGCCGAAAGCCAATCTTTTGCTGATTTTATTGGTACAAAAACACAAGCCTTACATTTAATCGACGATGCTATCATTCGGGCAGATACTTTACAAAAACCTTGGGCAGTAGAAGAACTAAAAGCTACCAAAAATAAGGTAATGGCGTTGCCCGAAAATACCAAGCAAGGTTTTGTTTTACACCATAATTGGGTAGTGAATACCCCCATGGAAACAGGCGTTGCTGACCCCGAAAAAGCCCAAATTGCTCTTCGTACGGCCCATAAATTCACCAATCCATTTGGGGTATTTGTAACAGGTATCGACCGTGACGAGTCGGCAGGAAAAGATGAAAGTTCTTTTGCTCCTAATCGAAAAATATTTACTTATACAGGGGCCGTTATGACGCTTCCTACTGGAGTTGCTGCAATCGGCGAAAACAATTATGGGAATGCCAATGAAGCCTTGAATTACCTTAAACGCATGACCAAAACCTTTAGTTATGCCCTTCCTGGCTCTATTTACGAGGTTTCACCCGACTACGGGATGGTTACACAGGCGTGGAATTTGTATAGTTATGCAACGCCTATTGTAAAACAGTTTTTTGGAATTCGTCCAAATGCTGCACAGCAACAACTATTTATCAAACCCCAAATGCCCGACGAATGGAATACAGCACAATTAAACCATGTACCAATTGGTGATAATGAGATTAGTATAGATTTTGTCAAAACAACACAAGCTACCACATTGAAACTATCACAAATAAAAGCCGATTGGAAGATTCGTATTGCGTTTCCTGTTGGCAAATTTCAACACTGGGAAGTCAACAATACATTGGTTGTGCCTATCCATCAAGGAGACATGGATATAGTGGAAGTTACTGGAGAAAATATTACGTTAAAACTCTGGTAGTTATAAAAACAAACGTGAGTCATCCCGAATTTTAGAACTAGGGTTATTCTCCAACTGTGTATCAAAAAAGCGGTCGAAAAACGTTTTTCGACCGCTTTTTTGATATTATTTTTAGATACAAAATTTTACGGCTCTATTGCTGGAAGGTATACCTAAAAAATAATCACTCATTTAGGGATGACTCATCTTTTTTTTATACTATTTTTACACTTCCCAGAATTATTTCAAATGATTCAATGTATAACATACCAGCTTATTAATCAAAGACTTATCACCTTGCTGATTGGCAATATCCCCTAACCTCAATTCATATACGTATCCTGCTTTTAATTCCGCTAATTCTAGTGATACTTTTTTGCCATCTTCCGAAACCCGAATGTTGGTCACGGGTATATCTTTTATACCAAATTGCTTAGAACCGTAAGCTTGGTGATACTCATAATAGTATCTTCTAAATACATAATTTTTAAGGTCTTCGGCCATTTGTTTATTGATTGGCATTGAAAAAGTTAGGTCAAACCCTGTTTTGGTCAAATTCATTGCCATAATATCCAAATGCTGTTTGCCTTTCCAAGTAATTCGTTGAATACCCCTTGCCCCTACCCATCCGTGGTCATTTTGTCCTACCCAAAGGCTTCCATCTGGTGCAAAAGCAAGGCGGTTGTTGCCTATTCGTAATTTTGAACCCACTGCTAAAGGTATACACGCCCCTTGCAATGCTCCGCCGACTTCTTCCATCATAAGTCGAATAATGTATTTATGGTCCATGTCACCAATTAGCATTTGGCCATTGAACATTCCAAACTTTCCACCTGTATTATCCAACAATGGTTGAGTTGGCGAATTGGCAAAATAGCCATGTGGAAACTGCATAATTTCTTTAGTTCGCATACTATCTAGTTCTGCGACAGGCAATTTGATTGGCACTACCCTCGGAAAATCTTTTTTCCAAATAAGCCCCGCAGGGTGTCCATAAAATTTACCTTCCTCTACATGATACAACTTGCTAGTACCAAGCCAATCCCCTTGGTTGTCAGAAACCAATAAATGGCCTTGCTGGTCAAAACCTAGGCCATTGGGCGACCGAAAACCCACAGCATAAGGATGTAGCTTACCTTTTTTGTCTAATCGCATAATCCAGCCACGATATGGCACACAAGCGTACATACGCCCTGGCCGTGATAAAGAATCGTAAGTACCTCGAATTTCGTTACGAATACCTGCTCCATTAGAAGCCAAATTCAGTGCGATATATAAATTTCCTTGTTTGTCGGCCACAGGGCCAAAAGCAAATTCATGATAATTGCCCGAAAGGCCAAAATCATCGGTTACTTTTTGATATAAGTCGGCCTCACCATCGCCATCAGTATCTTTTACACGAGTTAGCTCGGGTCTTTGCATCACCAATAGTTCGTTGTTGCTTACTACCAAAACACCCAGTGGGTCGTGCAAGCCTTCGGCAAAACGCTTCCATACTTTGGTTTTGGGATGATAAATCATGATTTCGCCTCGGTGAAAACAAGCTACAAAGCGACCATCAGGTAAAAAACCAATAGCTCCAGTTTCGGCAACTAGTCCTTCGGGAAGCTCTATATTTTCGACATCATAATACATCGCTGCAGAGTCTTTTTGGATAAAAGCCTGAGCCCGATAACCACAAAAATTCAATAATAATATATAAGAAAGTAATAACCTTTTCATCTTTTTGGGATTAGTTTTCTCGTTGTATAACCAATTGAGCAGCATTCTGTTTTGCAGGAATTTTCCATACATTATTTGTTATTTTGCCTACTGCAACCTTATAGCGAATACCTTTTTGTGTAGGTAATAACAAATATAAATCGTGCTGATGAGGACTAAAAACAAACTGCCTTTTCAGTTGTAAGCTACTTTCGCTCCAATGTAAGGTTTCGGTTACATTGATTTGGTCGATACTATATTGAAAGCTCGGTAAACGCTTTTTGAGGCGATACCCCTTAAAATCTACTGCTGGTACTTTTTGAGCCGTTCCTATTCTAAAAGGAAAGCCATCGGTTTGTTTCCAGTACACATCCCCTACAATTTTAGAAAGTTTACTTCCATTGCCTTTCCATTGTTCTGCATTATCGACAAAACCTCCTGTCCAAGCATAACGCAAATAGCATTTGCCAGCATCAAAACAATACGATTCGGTGGCTGTAAGTGCCACTACAATAGCCGCAGGGCTTGCTTCGGGCATAAAAGTTCGGTAAAGGGCAGGGTATTCCAGAGGATAAGGATGTGGCGATGGCGTACCCATGGCATGCCCAGTATGATGATGCTGTGATGAAGTCCCTTGTCGTTGTCCTTCAGGAATATTAAGGTCTTTTTCTAAAGGTGGCCAACTTGGCTGCCCAACATACATAGCCCCATACATAACAAAGCCATGTCCCGGATAGGTACAAACATAAGGATAAATGCCAGCCTTTTCTACCAGAAATGTAAAGCTTTCGAGCTGTCCAGGTTCTACAATTTTGGTACTAGCAATTACTAATGGTGAATTAGGTACGTAGTTCATTTTTGCCCCTTTTTCTGCTAATTTCAGGGCTTCATCTACTACTTTTAAGCGAGCATTGGGCTTGGTTATGACCATATTATGAGCCATATCATCGTGATTATCTAAAACAATCGTGACACGAGTATTGGGCTTTACAGCAAATCTTGGCAAATTATACTGCAATCCACCTAGTACTTTTATGGTAATTGTGGTGTCGCTTTGGGCGTATACTATTGAAGAAAATAGCATTAAAAAAACAATACAACATTGACTACCAAGACGTAACCAATTGACAATCTTATGACGATTTGAATAAAATACTCGCTGCTTGGTTCTTAAAAACATATTTACAATAGGATTATTTAAACTTTCTAGTTTTTAGATGACTCAATATGATATAAGTATAAGACAGACCGCCTTATTTTTTACCGATCTTTATTGATAAAATCATTTAAGAATCTATTCTATAATCGTAAAAACAGCCAATCATATAATCATCACGTACTTTGACAAATATAAGTCCTGTTAAATGTTTAACTGTACTGCCTTATCAAAACAAGAATACTGGAGTCGAAATAATTAGAACTGATACAATTGCTGTTTTGGGGATTAGCTGGTCAATAGAAAAAGTAACAACCTCCAAATAAAAAAGTCACTTGAATACGAGCTATCGTACTCAAATGACTCACAATATAGCTTTGGGTATTGTACTAATCTACGCTTAACGCATATACAGCAAAAGATGCCAACCAATGTTCGCCCCCATAATTACCACTGGCAATCTGCGGCAAAGTTTTATTCAAAAGCGAAACAGCTTGCTTTTGTAACATCTTTTTTCGTGGGTCGGTATTAGGAAACTCCTTAGCAATACCTTTCATACACCATGCACGACTTAGTGAAAGCCCATCAAGATGTACAATAGAATAGTCATTTCTATCGCTCACAAATGGCGGTTGCATCAGATTTTTTAAGCCTTCGGGTGTAATAAATTGATTAAACCATTGTACAAATGTGGCCTTAGGCAAGATTCGACGCATAAGGTCGGCTATTTCTAAACTTGGAGATAAAAAATCTGTACCATCTGGTTCTAAATTGGCTGGGGTATTGGTATTTTTGAGATAATAATCTTTGCTTCTTTGAACCAACAAAGCCTCAAACTCTTTATTGCCTGTAGCTCTTGCCCAGTCAAGTGCAAAAACCATCCCAAATGCTGTATTAGGATGTACCCCTGTTCTATTTGGATAGGTTTGCTTGGGTAAATAGTCCTTCCAACGTTGTACAATTACCTTTGTAAGAGGTTGTAGTTGGGCATGCCAACGTTTGGCCAAAGGGTTATCCCATGTTTGTAGCTCTTCGTCGAGTTTGAGTAGCCAAGCCCAGCCATAAGTTCGTTCAAAACCCTTTGCTAGTTTGTAATTTGTAAAATAATCAGCCTCAGCCTGTAGATTTTCCGACTTAAAACTTTCGTCTAATACTTTCTTGATTTGCTCGGTATCGGGCATATTGGGATATAATTTCAACAAACGCACCAACATCCAATGGCCATGTACCGACGAATGCCAGTCTAAACAACCATAAAAAGAAGGATGTAATTGTTTGGGAGACAATACTACCTCTTCAGGTTTTTCTAAGGTATGATTAGGTTTGTTGGGGTATTCATTATTGATACAATGCAAAGGCATTTTAGCTAAAAAAGCAGCTCCTTCTGGGGTAAGGCTAATACTTTCGGCATTGGACGAAGTTTTTAAATACGTATTTTGAGCCATCGTCTCAAAACATAACATGGCAAATACACCTAATACAATTTTTTTCATTATAACAGTGGGTTGATAGAAGTAATTAAGCCAGTGTTTTTTTGGTATTCTGTCTGGCATTTTTTTGGTATTCCATAGGCGTTACGCCAGTATGTTTCTTAAAAACCGTAAAAAAGGTACTTTTGGCATTAAAACCACAGTCTTTCGAAATACCTTCTATACTATAATTTTGGTATTCGTCGTCTTCTAGGCGTTTTTTCACCTCCTCGACTCTCAAAGAATTGATATAATCATTAAAATTAACACCATATTGCCCCTTAATAATATGTGAAATTTGGTAGGTTGGCAAGTTGGTTTCATGAGCCAAATCATTAAGAGAATATTTTACCTTCAAATAAGGTTTTTCGGCATTAACGTATTTATCAAACTGATTCACCACCTCGGGGTCTAGCTCAATTGGCTCGACAGAATTAATAGAATCTGCTTCATCAATCAGATATACTTCTTCGTTACTTCCCCAAACGGTATTCAATTCTCGGTAATTATACCAAACATAGAAACAAATAGTAGAAAAGAGTGAAATATAAATCACTACAATTTGAGAAAACATTACCCGCAATTCTGACACCCCAATATCTGACACCAATACACTAAAAAAAGACAGCTTCAGTATAAATAATACTGTAAGCATAATAGCCAAAAAAATACTCCATTTTATCAATGAAAAAGAAGTACTGGGCTGCTGGCGATACTTTTCTGCAATAATTTTCCAGATTTTAGTGACATAAAATAAAAAGGTAAAACCCAGCATCATATCACGAACATCGTTGCGAATAAGGCCCTCACTACCCGTAAACAGCAATTTTACATTATGCTTAATGCCTTCCATATACTGCACCTTTTGGTCGAAAGGTAAAATATAATATGGCAGTAAGTCAATAAATATTATGGCTACTGGCACAAAATGGACATAATCGATCGGTCGGACTAGGAAAGATGGTTGATTTATTTTTTTTACATAAAAGTAAGTAAAGGATGGTAAAAAAAAGTAAATCGGCATGGCATTCCTAAAAAATAAGGCCTGATAATACGCTGGAATGGGTCCAAAAAGTAAGGTATTGGCTAAACAGTTAAAAGACCAAATCAGAAATATAGCACCTAGTAGATTCTTTCCAGGGTGCTTAAATTGAACGATAATCCAAAACCCAACAATAGCCGTTAATAAAGATGTGACCAGACCAACAATAAATAAAATGTTTTCAAAGGGCGTGTTCATATTTTTAAACAAAGTTTAAAAGCAAGGTATTACAAGCATTCATGAGCTTTTGCTTGCAATGGCAAACTTAAATAATATTACTACAAATGTTCAAAATATTAACAGATGTTCAAAATAATATTATAGGTATTTACACAAATTGGGTTGTTAAAAAAGTATAAAAACAAAAAAGCTTAAAGAGTACGTGCTCTTCAAGCTTTCAATTCTACATCCTTACTTTATATTTTATCTCTAAAAAGAGTCCATATATACTCTATGACGGTATGATGAACTAATTTGTTTTGTCTTATTTTAAAAAACTATTTTCAACAAACTCTCTGCTAATGAGTAGTTATTACTTACATATTATTTGTTGAACCATTTGAGTACAACAAAACTACAGTATAATACAATACTAAGGTAAACTTGATAGTACAAAAAGGTTCAGAATTCAATATTCTGAACCTTTTTGTACTGTTTTGGACAGATAAACGCCGTTTTTTTGCCCAAATCTTTATTTTTTTGTTTACCAAAATACAGTATAAAGTGCTGCCAATACTCCACAAATTAAAATAGAAGATACCACAAATGGAGGAGTAACCCTAAACATTTCGGCATCAATAGCCAAGCCTTTAGGGTTATTTTTACTTGATTTATCGCTTAATGAAATTACAATCATCAATACTACCAAAATACCAAATACCCACAGTGTTCTATCCAAAAAAGGAATAGGGTCTATTGTTGTACTTAAAAACGTAGAGCCAATAGCTGGTAAAGATTTGAATAAAATCGACAATGGCAGTGCCAACGATGCCGCCACAATAGCCGCCTGCGAGGTGGTTCGTTTCCAGAATAACCCTAAGAAGAACAACGCAAATGCACCAGGTGTAATATAATTGGAATATTCCTGAATAAATTGATAAGCCTGTTCTAGTTTTCTGAGTTGAGGCGTAATAACCAAGGCAATCATAAACGACGCAAGCACCGCATAGCGTCCTACTTTTACGACTTTATCTTCTGAGGCTTCTTTGTTGTAGAATTTTTTGTAAATATCTAAGCTAAAAATAGTGGCAATACTATTACATTTCCCTGCCAACGACGCAACAATGGCAGCCGTAAGGGCAGCAAAGGCCAAACCTTTCATTCCTTGTGGCAATAAATTCATGAGTGTTGGATAAGCATGATCGGGCTTTACAACGCCAGCAGCATCTACCATTTCTTGTTGAAATAAGCCATTTTGGTACAATACATACGCCGCAATACCCGGAATTACCACAATAAGTGGCATAAGGAGTTTTAGACAAGCTGCAAAAAGAATCCCTCCACGAGCCGTTTTGAGGTCGGCACCAAGTGTTCGTTGAATAATATACTGGTTACAGCCCCAATAGTTGAAGTTATTAATCCACATTCCTCCTATCAGAATAGACAAACCCGGTAATTCGTAATAATGTGGGTCGCCTTTAGAAAATATCATGTGAAAATGAGAGTCTGCTTTTTCTTTTAACAAACCTAGCCCATCAATAACACCATCGCCACCAAACTTATCCGATACCATATTGAGTGCCAAATAGGTAGTAGCTAACCCGCCCAATACCAATACAACTACCTGAATAACATCGGTATAGCCAATAACCTTCATGCCTCCTAATGTAATAAAAACGGCAAAAATAGCAAGGCCAATCATACAGTAAAAAAAGGATATTCCCGAAATGGTTTCGACAGCCAAAGCTCCCAAATATAGAATAGAAGTTAGGTTCACAAAAACATACAACAACAACCAAAATACAGCCATAATGGTAGCCACTGTGTCGTTGTATCGTACCGATAAAAACTGAGGCATGGTGTATATCTTGTTTTTGAGATATACTGGTATAAAAAACACCGCTACAAGAATAAGCGTTGCGGCCGACATCCATTCGTAAGATGAAATAGCCAAACCTATAGCAAAGCCAGAACCCGACATACCAATAAAATGCTCAGCCGAGATATTGGAGGCAATCAATGATGCCCCTATAGCCCACCATGTAAGCGAGCCCTCTGCCAGGAAAAAGTCCTTTGTTTTAGATTCTGATTGCTTTTTGCGTTGAAAAACCCACCATCCGTAGCCGACTACCACAAAAAAATAGATGAAAAAGACAAGATAATCTGCGGTTTGCAGTTGATTCATAGTTATTAGGGATTATTGGGTTTAAGATAGAATTATTTTATGACAAAACTGTACTTTTATTATAGTTTAATTCCTAAAGACAAATCCCGACTATCTCTAATCAAAAATGCGAGCTTATCTTCACATTTTTACCTATAACAACAGCCCAAAGAAGCTTCTTTAACCTCAATATTTACTAGAGCAAATACATCATTATACACTATAAATCAGTATATTAAAATACAAAAAATACCTAAACAAGTAATATAAAATAGTAAATTTAGTTTCATTTTTAAGGTCAACAATTGCATGAAAATTAATTATTGACCTTAAACGCTACTTTTAATGATTACTAGCAACGATTACTTTACCATCTTTCATCACAAAAGTAATTTTCTTTTCCAAAACGGTAATATCTTGTTCTGGATTACCATTTACGGCCACAATATCGGCGTATTTACCCATCGAAATAGAACCTAGCTTGTTTTTTACCCCAATCAAATCAGCGGCATTGATAGTTGCAGCCTGAATGGCTTGAGCGGGTGTGAGGCCAAATTTGACCATATAATAAAACTGTTTGCCATTGTTACCATGTGGATATACGCCTGCATCAGTACCAAAAGCTATTTTTACACCAGCTTTGGCCGCTTTCTGAAAACTCTCTCTTTGGGTTTTACCTACTTGACGTTCTTTTTCGATGAGTTTTTCAGGATAACCCAACTTAGCAAACTCCGACAAAATATAATCATCATTATAAATATCAGCTACAAGGTAAGTTCCTTTTTGTTTCATCAGCTCGATACATTCATCATCCAAAAAGCTACCGTGTTCTATAGAGGCTACGCCTGCTTTTACCGCCATTTTGATTCCTTGAGTACCGTGTGCATGAGCCGCCACTTTTTTGTCCCACATTGCAGCCTCTGCCACCAAAGCATTCATTTCTTCTTGTGAATACTGTGGAGCACCTACCGATTCCTCTTCCGACAAAACTCCTGCTGTAGCCGTAAATTTGATTAAATCGGCACCATACTTAATATTATAGCGTACTTGTTTGCGGATTTCGTCAATACCATCGGCAATACTATTGATAGCTTTGAAAGAAAGATAGGGCGAAAAACCGCTAATATCGGCATGTCCACCAGTAGCCCCGATAATTGGCCCTGAAACATACAAACGAGGCCCTACCACATGGCCTGCATTGATAGAACGTTTTAATGCTACATCTATTAGTTCAGGAGCACCCACATCACGACAGGCAGTAAAGCCTGCTTCGAGGGTTCTTTTAGCATAGATATGGGCTTCTACAGCATAATCAATGGGCGATTTACGGAATAGGTCTTCCATGTAGTTGTCGGGCTGCGAAGTTATATGCGTATGGCAATCCATAAAACCAGGCATAACAGTAGCATTACTCAAATCAATTACTTTGGCCGAAGTGGGTATTTTTACACCCGAGCCTACTTCTGTAATAACATTGTCTTTAATCAAAATAACTTGATTTGTAATAAATACCCCTTTTTCGCTGTCAAATAGTCGTCCTGCCTTTATGGCAGTTAGGTTTTCGGTTTGCTGTGCTTGTAACCACAAAGCCGAAAACAGGAAACTTGCCACCGTAAAAAATAGTTTTCTCATTGATTTTTAGTTTTTTAGCTGTTGATACCACCAATTAAATGATTATTCAACTAATACTTTTTTAGAAATTATACGGCTGTTGGATTCAAGGTTAACCAAGTAAACACCTTTGGGAAGAGCTGGTAGTGCCAGTTTGTACAATTTACTAGTAGATACATTTCCCTCCAAAACCAACTGGCCTGTCAATGTCAAAAGTACTATTTTTCCAGAAAAGGGCTGATAAAAATGAAACATTAAATAATCACTAGCAGGATTTGGATACACCGACATATCTCCCAAGAGTTCTTCTTCGGTAGCCAACACCTGCACCGTTTTGGCAGTAACAGTTCCATAATTCGATGCCGAAATAGTACTTAATGCCTGCACACGATACAGGTATTCTTGATTAGCTTTTAGGGCTTTATCAGTAAAGGTCAATGCCTGTAGTTCTGCAACTAGCTCAAAGGCCGTTTGGGGCATATCTGCCTGTTGGCGTTCTATTCTGTACAAACTGGCTGTTTCTACAGCATTCCAATTCAGTTGTACACTTTCATACGTAATATTCTGAACCGACACTATAGGTGTCGGCAAAATCGCTGGCATACTCACCTGAATACTAGCAACACCCGACTCGGTTTTATTGCCAAAAGCTTGAATTTCATACCTATACACTTTGCCTGCTTGGGTAGTATCGGTAAACGTCAAAGACGATGCGTTGAGAAGTGTTGCTACTGTATTTCCTTCTATTCTCCGCAAAAGATACTTTGTTGCTTCTGATACCGCTGGCCAAGATAATTTCACAAGGTTATTGTACAAAATAGTAGCCGAAAGAATGGGCTGTGCCAAAAGTGCTGGCGTAACAACGGTATCGTAACTATAAGCCGATTCGGCAACACTTGAAATAGCTTTGATACAATATACTATTGAGGTATTGGCTATCACTGTGGTATCTACAAAACTTCTAATGCTACTATCAATACGGGCCTGAATCGTAAAAGCCGAAATAGGTTCATCTAGCCGCTTTTTCTCAATTTGATACTGAGTAGCAATCGCTGCTTTAGTCCATTTTAGCTGTACTTTATTATAATACATCACCTCGGCTGTCAAGGTTGGGCTTGCCAATATAGGAGCGTCCTCAATAGCTACCGACGAAAACGCACAAGCGGTATTTCCTGCACTATTTCGTAAACAGGGGCCTATAAACACAGGCACATCGCTTGTACGATAAGTATTGGGCAAATACGAGATAGTTTTGTAGTTTAACTTTGACTTATAGCTAAGTATTACCTTGTTGTTTTGGTATTGAATAGCTTCAATAGCTGGAGTATTTGCTTCATTTTCATCAAAATAGAAATAATCTTTTACACTTAGCAAAATATTGGTATGTGACGAAGCCCCTACTACAGTGGTATCAGAAACGGCAACCATTTTTTGATTGGTATCAAATTCTAATACAACTTGATTTTGAGCCTTGGACGAGAAATACGCAGCTTTTATATTGGGCGAAGTAAATGTTCCTTGAACAGAAGAATCGTAATACAAGGGTTGAAGTCGATTAAATACCTGTAAAGCTATTTGCTGATAACCCTCTCGTGAGTAATGCCCTCCATCATACCCATAAGCACCAGCAGTGGCGTGGACACTTGTATAGGGAAATAATGAGGGAATTTTTCGCTGAAAATCTCTAATAGAAGCTCCTGTAGCAGTTTGAGCAGGAAGAATATTCATTTGAAAAATCATAAAATCACGAATAGCAGGATAGTCCTCACGCCAGTAATTATATAATTTCTGAAAATCTTCAGGATAGCTAGTTTTGCTATAAATAATGTCTTGCTCGCCCTGCCACCAAAAAAAACATTTGATATGATTAAGTGCCTGAGCTTTTGTAACCCGATATAAAAGCGACCCATAAATAGTGCCAAAATTATCGTGCTGTTCGGCTACACGTTGAAGGTGTTCGCTAATAAACGTACCAGGAATAGAGGCATTGATAATACAAGTAGGAATACCGTATTTTTCGAGAATAAGTCGCTGTAAATGTAAACCCCAAGCCCCTACATACGGAAAAGACCTATCGGGATAATTCCACAGGGTGTCGGCAGTACTAAAAGTTTGGCCATCATTAGAAATACCAAAAGTGCGAAGGTACTCATTAAAATAAGTGTAAGGCACATTTCCTACATTAAAAGCCGTCCCGTTCGACTGCCCATTGATGACATAAAAGTCGCCTGCCACTACCTTTTGGCGAGTCACCATCAAAATAGAATCTTGCGTTTTACAGGCATACACCCTAAACTCGTAGTCGGCAGGCTCGGCTTTAATATAAATATCGGGAAATACAAATTTAGTAGCATGGGCATTACCATAATTCAGATTGGCACGGTAATATCCAATGGGAACATTTTTCCTAAACACCTGTACCGACATATACGACCAGCCAGCTACTTCTATCATACCCGAAATAGGAACTTTAGCCAAATTATTGGCCTCACGAGGATACAACTGCATATCACGAGGCAACTGATCAAATACAACAGAATAGAATCGTTGCGAAAAGGTAGAATGACATACAAGGAGAAAAATGGCGAAAAGGTAAATCTTTTTCATGCAATTGACGGTTTGATAAATAGAGTTCAGACAATATCTTTTCCCTAATGACCAAAAATTGCAATGATTGGTTGTCTATACAAATTTGAATATGCCTTTTTTGGTAAAAATTTAGTGGTTTAACTTTTGTAAAGACCTTTCAAGAGCCTTTGAATAGTAGAAATCAATACCTGAACTCAATGCACCAGATAATGCTCAGACTTGCCAAATTAATAAAACCTAACATACTCATTTTTGATAGGCTAATTTAACTTGAGAGTTTTTCGAGAGATAACTTTTCATTTTCTCTAGCTTTTTTCCTGTAACACCTCCATCAAATTGCACCTAAAGATCCCACCACTCATAGCCGTTGACAATCCTGCCCCTGTCAAAGCCGAAACTCCTAATTGCCCTGCTTTTGATAAACCATTCGTTCCCGAACCAATACCCGAAGAAATAACGCTACTCAAAAAAGCACTGCCGACATTGGCTTGCATCCTAAAAAAAGTAGCCCCAACAGAAACTATTGAGGCAAGCTTAACTAAGATTTCTACAATTTTAATGACTCATTTATCAACTCTTATCGTATCTAAAAACTCTTCAAATACTTGTGATTTAGTTGGTACATCTTTAGGGCGTTCTATCAACTGTAATTTACTCATATCAAATAAAGTATCTTCTTCAAAAGGGTTTTTCCGAATAAGGCGTAAAACATCTTTATCAAGTTCAAAACTATTGAAATGAGCAGTAAGTTAGAATTGGGAAAATACTAATAACTAGGATAATCTGTTGACTCAATGTATCCGACAATACCTCTTCACATATAAAAACTAAAATTCGGGAACCTCCTTAATATTCTTTTTAATAATTTTATGGATAGTCATACCAAGCGTATCACTTTTATAATATCTTAGACATACTCCCATTACCCCTACTTTTTGCGTTAATGAAGAGACCTTTATTGATGTTCCTATTTTGAAAGCAAGTTTCTCAATTTGAAGTCTGTCTACTTTTTTTATAGAAGTCCACATTTGCTCATCCAATACTTGAATAGTATGATCATAGTTTCCTAAATCTACACCAACTTCTTTAAATCCTGATTTTATACAATTACATAAAAAATAATCCTTTAAAACAGTTTCTTGTTCTATCTGGTACGTTCTTAATTGACTTTGCTTTTTTGCCCTTTACAATACATTGTAGTATTCAGGATAATAATAAATATTATAGAATATTTATTTATTTGAGTCGCCATAAGTTTATTGTTTTAGCATTTTCGAAATAACAATGATTAGAAATACAACCACCTCCTAAAAATAAAGTAGCATGGCCACTAGCACCAAAACTATCATAACTTTGAGGGAGCATCACATATAGTCCCTGATTTAAACCATTACCCATCATTGGAAATGTAGGGTCAGTGAGTGACATATCAGGATTTCCAAATACTTTTATGAGCCATCCATTCAACTTAGCTGCATTAACAATATAGTTATTCCCATCTTTCCCTTTTAAAGTAAATGACATTTTAGGAATTTTAACCCCTGATCTATTAAGTGCGTAAGAAACTCTCGTAGCACAAGCATTTCCCTCGCCACCTGTTGCTTCATAGACCTCTCCACCAACCTTTTTAAATACATCTTTTGCTGACATTTCACTACCATCAGGGTTTACAGGATAGTTTTTTTGCATATCTATCATTCGTGGTCTCGTAATATGTTGCATCAAATGATTCAATCCAACCACCACACTACTATAAGCCAAATTCTCCCAAAAATTCCCTCCGTTCATAGCCGTTGATAATCCTGCCCCTGATAAAGCTGAAACGCCTAACTGTACGGCATCACTTGCTCAGCTTGTTCCCGAACCAACGCCCGAAGAAATAACGCTACTCAAAAAGGCACTGCCGACATCGCCACCTGTAAAGGCTGATACATTGGCTTGGACTATTCCATGTGTAAAGGCTCTGGATAGTTCTTTGCTAAAATCGCCAATACCTCCATAAGCCTGACCAATGCCCGAACTCAATGCCCCCGAAACAGCCCCAACGCCCATCGATTTAGCAAAAAAACCCCAATTCCAGTTAAGGCAACACTTGCCGTATTAAAAATGATCAGAGTTTGCTTTCTGACCATTTCTTTAGAATTCTATTTTAAAAATCAGATTACCTTTTGTAACTTTTTTGTGTTTGTAAATAAATTTTATTTTCCCAGAATACATATCTGAAAAACTATCACTAATTTGTTCAATTTTGCCAGAATCTAATTTGTATGAATTATTCATATAGTTCATAAGAAATGAATCTTTATAGCTTGGAATAAGAAAATATTCAGCTTCACTGTTAAGTTCTCCACTTATTTTCTTTATACTAATAGTGTTGCCAGAATAATCTTTGTCTTTATTATACTTGTATTTCATTAGTTCTATGATTGTATCTTTACTGGCATCAATTTTTAGCTCATGTGGCTTTTGAGTACATGATATTGGTAATGAGAGGAGTGAAATATTTATTAGTTGTCTTACACTTTTTTTCATTTTATTTATTTTTATATGGTATGAGATGGCTCACTAGTCGTGAACCATTAGAGAAGGCATTACTCAAGAAGAATGTTCCCCAAGGAATGATAACTCACTCGGACAGGGGTGGTCAGTATTTGTCGGACAATCTTTAAGAAGTGGTAAAGACTTTTGAACTCAGACAGAGTATGCTCCGAGCCGATGCCCCCTATGCAACCGCAGAATCTCTTGGGAATAATGTCCCTAAGGCTTGAAAGTATGGAAGAAGTACACAAAATTTTATTTGAGTACATTGAAGATAACTTCAAAGTTAGTTCTGCATCGAAGCTCAAAAATCATCAATATCTAATTTCTACATTTATATTAATGCTTTCATTACGTTTTTTATGTTCAATTATAGCAAAATTTGTGTACCAATCCTGCCAAATTTCTTTTTTCCCACCTAAAAGATAAGACTCCAGAACAATAGGGTAAATATCAACACTACCATTAACATTTATTACCTTTAAAAAAAGTGTATCATTTTTTGCTGATTTATTCAAGTATTTACAAATTAATTGTCCCCCAAGCATATTTTCATTTTTCCCTTCTTTCCTAGAAAGAAAGAAAGTGGTATCTCGTGAAGTATTTATCGTAAATACGTTTTTCTTTTGCTCTCCTTTATTGCAACTAAGTAAAGAAATTAGTATAAATAAAAATATAAGGTTTATTAATTTCATAATATCCTATTTCATTGGTTTTTGTACTAAGTTATTATTTTCAATTATCCAAAACGACCCCTTTTTAACCATTTGATAAATAGTTTGTGCATTCGTAATACCACGAGAACCTAAACTTAATCCAATCATGTTATTTCTTTTATCCATCTGTGTGCCAACCCCTTGCCCTTGAGTCATTTCATGTGCATCAACTAATTTTCTGGCAATATCATACCCAAATGAATCAGTATGTATAGCAGCAATATAAGCATGAAGAAAAGCATTAGAGTGATTGTTGTCTGGTGGAGTATTCTCTCCAAATAGTCCATTTCGTACATCATAAGCATAATTAATATTCAATAAATATCTTGTAATCGGTACGTCCGTAAAGTCTAATAATATAGTAATTTCAGCAGGATTTAATCTACTTATTCCTAATGATAAACTTTCTAAAACATCTCTTCTAAATTTTCTCATTGCATTTTTTCTTATTTCAGCAGGTGTTGGTTTATGCGGAATATGATTCAACCCAACTACCGCCGAACTATACGCCAAATTCTCCCAAAAATTACCTCCGTTCATAGCTGTTGATAAACCTGCACCTGATAAAGCCGAAACGCCTAATTGTACGCCATCACTTGCTCCGCTTGTTCCCGAACCAACGCCCGAAGAAATAACGCTACTCAAAAATGCACTTCCGACATCGCCACCCGTAAAGGCTGATACATTGGCTTGGACTATTCCATGTGTAAAGGCTCTGGATAGTTCCTTGCTAAAGTCGCCAATACCTCCATAAGCCTGACCAATGCCCGAACTCAACGCCCCCGAAACAGCCCCAACGCCCATCGATTTAGCAAAAGAACCCCAACTCCAGTTGTTGAAACCGCCTTCACTAAAGGCAACGCTTGCTGTGTAAGTTAAGGCACTAATACCCGCACCAATTAAAGCTCCTACGGCTACCACTGGTAAGGCTCGTCCATCGGGGTCGATATGGCTTACTGGATTATTGGCACAATAAGCGTATGTACTTATGCTTTCAAATTGGTCTTCAGGGTCTGGCGTGAACCATCGTCCAAGCGTTCTATCCTCAACTCTCCACCCAAAATCAGACCAATTTTCTAAACCATCACCGCTTAAATCTTCCTTACCTTGCCAAGTGTATTTATCTTGGCTTGCTCCTGCAACCAAATATCGCAAAGGTCTAATTTCCATTCCCCAAGCATCATACGCATTGATTTGAACGATGGCAGGAGTACCCAAACTATCATAGTAACTCAAACGTAAATTGCCCAAATGGTCGGTATAGCCATATTCTAAACGGTTATTAACAAAACGTCCTTCTGCATTTTGTACTTCCGAAACGGTGAAGTTACCCAAGGCTGGGGTTGTACCTGTATAAGTATAGAGTATTTCACCATCATATAATGTATAACTTTCGACTCCGCCTATCACTCTTTTGGTTTGTCGCTTCGTACCCGTTGAGGTGTATTTGTATTCAATATAATCACCGTTCCCACGAGTAATCTTTGAAACTAAATCTAAGAAATTGTATTCAATGAGTGAAATATTGCGGTTTAAATCTTTTTTGAGTTTACCATCAGCGTAATACTCGTAATCATCGCCAGTATTTGAGCCATTTTTAAAACCTTCCGCTTGTGCATTTGAAGCATAATCGTTCACGGTTTTTAATTGGTCGCCATTGTTGAAATATTGATAATCAAGAGAGTCAATTTTTACGGTACTCGTTCCTGATTTTCCCATACGAGATAAGAACGTAATATTGCCATTTACATCATAATTGACGGTTGGAATAGAAAAATTCTCACCCGTTTGCCCTCCCGAATAAATGGAATTTTTTAAACGATTGGCTCTATCATAACTAAATGAATAACTCCGTGATTGTGCACTATTATGATTTTTCCAACTTTGGGCAGAGATGCTACCATCAAAATATTTCCCTGTTTCGTGGTAATCTAATTTATAACTAAATAGCTTTTCTTGCGAAGTGGCTAAGTTACCTGAACCCTCCAAATTCAAACCTCGTAATCCTCCTCTGATATTATAGCTATACTCTATAAGCTGTAAGGCAGCGTTACTTTGATTGGCAGGTAATGTACCCATTGATAAAATACTATTTTGCTGAAAAATGAGCGTTCCTTTATCGTATAAACTCCCTGCGGTAACAGTTTGATTTGTTGGAATAGTAACGGTATGACCTTGATTAATCACCACAGCATCATTTATAGTAGGGATAATTCCTTTGAGCCAAGTATTGGGGTCTGTCCATAAGCCTGTTTGCTTGGTACTATAATCGTTTGTGGGTTGAATACCTTTTGTTTTTAATCTACCAATGGCATCATAAGCATAATTTGCCATTTTTATACGGGCCACTTTAGTGGTTGTTCCTTCTTTGAAGGTATAGAATAATTCTTTTTTTCTACCGATATGATCCAATCCGTATTCATAAGTACGCACACGGTCGGCATCGCCATTTTTGCGATAAATCATTCGGTTTTGTAAAACATCTCCTACAAAATTATACTGTATATCGCTTTGGTTACGAGCTAATAAGTTATGATAGCCGATAGACTGAATATTGCGATTTTTGTTATCAAAATAATTGACACTTGGAAAAAGGAAATCTCCATACATTTCAATTTTTGTTAATGCTCCTGTTGCCATCCCCTTGGCATTACTAGTAGAATAAGCAGAGGCATTAAAAGGGTTTGTCTGAAAAGCATATTCGGCAATATTACCAGAATAATTGTTATTATATCGCCAATGATAATCATCGTAATACAACACCGTTTTGAGGCTGGCATCGGTAATCAAGTTACCTAATACACTATAATACGATCGATTGGTATATTGCTGAATATTGCCTATTAGGGTACTTCGTTCTTCATATTGTTTTTCACTCGACAAGGCATCAAAGCCTTGTTGTATAGCACTAGCCGTTAAAGGAGTAACGATTTGCCCTGTCTGGATGGTTCTGCCATGTCCATCATACTTAATATAATTCCAGGTGTTATCAAGGGTTTCCTGTGAGTCTTGCATTAATACTACCTGATTTAGACGGTTATAGACGAGCTTACTCCATCCTAGGCTAGGGCTGTGTTTTTCTATGATACGATTGCGACCATCATAACGGTACACATAGGCATTAGACCAAAAAATAGTATTGTTTTCATTAAAAGATGTAAGCACCGATAAGGCATTATAAGCCTTCGGGTTAAGCGTGTAGCGAAGCCTTCCAATATCATCAAAAATATGAGCCGTTGTTAAAAATACTGGACTGCTTGCTGTACCATCCACTTGGACATCTTTTTGAATGAGGTTTCCCGATTTGTCGGTGTATTCTACTACCAAACTTCCACGCTCATCAATCAAAGTTTTTTTCGTTAATTCATAGCCTGAGTACGTGCCAACGGTTACGGTGGTGTTATCATGTAGTACCGTAAATTTCTTAATTCCCGTTGCTGTTTCATATTTTATCTGCGTTGATTTATCGTTATCTCGCCAAGCCTGCCCTGTTCCAAAAGACTTGAATGTTCTACTGAGTGGCGAGGACTCATAAATACTGATTTCTGAATAAGGAGCATTGTCATTATAAAAAAGTCGAGCTTTGTTTATCACACTTTGTACATTCGATACGTAGTCGAATGGATAGCGAGACGTAAAACCATTAAAATCTAAAATACCAACATGGGTATAGCGTCCATCATTGTAATTACTTTCAATAGGCAAAATATTTTTGTTGGGTCTTCCAAATTCATCAAAAAGAGTTATATCAGAAATTATATCCTTTTGGTTGGGAGATGATTTGTATGCTACCGACTGTAGTGTTTTACCTGTTCCATCCATGTATGTTACCAAAATCACACACTGGTCAAAATCTAAATTTGTAGCATTAGACGTCGCTATCCGTGGTGTTCGAGTAATAATACGATTTTTATCATTATCTGTATTTACATAAGGGTCGTTGTCTGCTTGTCCACGATAATAATATTGATAATGTTGAATAACATTGCCGTCTTTATCTTTAATCTGTTTAATTTTACCGTTATCATAATACTCTTTTTGAATCTCTAAATCATTGGTAGCGATTTCCTTGCTTACGCCAAAAATTATAGTATTGTACTCTTGTTTTGTGCGGTTTTTGTCGTATGCTTGAATATTATTGTGTTGTTCCAAAACAAGTGTATTAGTGGCATCGTATACTGTTGAGTCTCTTGCTCCAAATCTGTTTTGAACAACAACTGGCATACCCAAAGAGTTATATTTTTCAATAGTTCTTCTTAAATCATAATGTTCATCTTTATCAAAATTTTCGCCTGTAGCAAAACGATTGTATTTGACTTCGCTAAAAGTTGTTAATGGTAAATTCTGAGCGATAAAGCTTTCTTTTCCTAAGCCTGCTTGATGATACTGGGTAGAGTCGGGATAAAAATTCTGATAAGTAGCCGAAACCACTTTGTTGTTTTTCATGGCAATGGTTTCAATCACAGTTGCCCACATTTTCTTTTGTTGTAGTTGCCAAATACCTTTTGCTTCTATATTTGTTGGGATATGGTCGTATTTTTCATAGTAGGTTTGTGTAAAGTTTGGATTTACAGTTGGGTCATTACAATCAACGATATTGCCCGAATTGTCATAACAAACTTGGTGACTGATTGAGTCCTGACCAAAAGTAAAATCAATGGCATATTTGTTGAGAGTCTGATTCAAATATCCATAACTGTCATAACTTTCGGTTTTTACTACTTGATTGTGTTTGCCTTGATATGCCAGACGATACGCATTATTCATTTCGTCTTTATAGGTATATGTGTTTGTATTGACAAGGGGATTTGTGCCATCCTGATTGTAGACTTTGGTGGTTTCAGACTTAATCCGAAATTTTGCAAGTGGCTCAGAATATGCTTCTTCAAAATTATAATTCAAACCATTGAGCCGAAAACTTTTATATCCACTAATCGCTAAGTGATCAGAATTGGCAAACGTATAATTAGTTATTTTTTCAGTAATCACCTGATTGTCTGAACTATAGGTAGACACCTTCGTGGGTACTCCATTGGCGTAGTCGTGGTTAAAGTGGTTTTTCCATGGCCTAACAGTATATGGAATAGATGAGCCATTAATTACCAAATTGGTTTCTGTAAGACTTTGATTAAACTCAAGCACCGTATATCCTAAAGAGGTATTCTGAAAAGGAGAAACTATCTTTTCAACAACTCGACTGTACCCTACTACAGGTTTTCCCAGAAGCCCCAATAGTTGTGAATAAATGCCCGAATTCCAGTGTTCATTATTATTCAAATCGGTGAAATGATATACAGGCTTTAGTGCCATAAATCCAGAAGAAGAAGTACCGTCTGTTTGAAGATAATCGTAAGTTTTGATGGTTTTGATACCCGAAATAAGGTCCTTGGTTTCTATCTTACGAATACGACTACCACCAATAGCTCCAACAAAATTACGGGCTTGATGATTATCGTATCCAAACGTGATGATAGAACCAGTATTGCTAATAACACTATCAATGGTATAGGTTTGAGCATAATTATATATCGTACTTGTTTCTCGATTAGCAACCACACTGCCATCGCTCGGAGAACAAGGGCGAGTGTAATCCTTTCCTATCAAATTACTATTAGATTCATAATTAAGAAAACCCCAATGGTCAATTCTTCTGGTCAAACGACTTGGAATCAAATAATTGTTTGCTCCATAAGTAAAACGATAGTTGTTTCCATCAGGAAAATTGATTTTTTGGAGAAATAACCTTCTTTGATGAGTATAGCCAACCTCTGAAAAAGTATAATTATACAAAGCTGGGTCTAAATCGTAATAGTTGCTATTAAGATTTTGGTATTCAAAACTCCACTCTAGGATTTTGCCAGAAGTATTATTTCTATCTTGTACCGAAAGCTTGGCAAATAGTTTAGCGTCTGGATTGGGTATTGATGGATTGGTGCTAGTACCAAGGGGAAGCCGCCCCCAAGTATCTACATCAATTCTAGAAGAAGCATTACTACTAAAGCCACAAATAAACTCATCTTCGCCTGAATCTCCATTATTATAGTTGGGATTTAAACGACATTCCCAAAGGGCATCATTCACTGTTACTTTAATTGTTTGGCTACTGATTCCGACCAAAGCAGATCCTTGTACATAAACTTTATTTATAGCGTTTGAGATAGCGCCAAAGCTACAGTTATTAGTTTGTCTTTCTTGTTCTGCTAATTTAAAATAAGCATATTTTGATGGTGCATAGGTAAAGTCGATATGATTCCCGAAAGGAGAACTTATTTTCGTAACATTCCAAGCTGATGTAATTTTATTGTTTTTAGCATAGCGGTATAGCTCGTTCCCTCCTTCATAAACTCCTTGGCTAATGGCTATTTTGGCTTCTATTTCAAAAGAAGATTCAGTCGTTTCGGATGTACCAGCAAACGTATACATAATACCATCGGGCATTGTTATTTGCCAATCTGTAAATTGCCCAATGTTATAATTAATCGAAGTTTCGCCATAGGGCTTAAAATGTCGATAGTTAACACGAACATCAATATCTGCATCAGGAAAGAAAATAGCTTTTCGGTAGGTTTGACCTGTGTTGGGGTCTATACTAACAACAGATTCAAAGGTAAACTTATAAGTACCTCCGTTTATATTGAGCAAATACAAATCTGATTCAGAATCATTATTTACATCATTATTAGCCTTAATACCATGTTGGTAAAATCCTTTTCGTGTATCGCTACGATTACTACCAAAAGTAGCGTATTCCAATTTCCCTTCATCGGGGATACCCCTTACAACGCGAAAAATGCTTGAGCCAGCCGATAAAACCCAATTCATACCAGTCCAGGCGGCAACTTCGTGAGCTTTAACTCCTGAGGCATTATAAGTAATTGCTATTGGCACACTGATATTACCCTCAGTTAAAGTATATAAATGAATAGGAACTTGTGCAGTACCAGTAAAAGCATTTACTGGTATGTCCAAGAATCGATTTTGAAATGCCATCTCTGGAGAAGCCGTTGGAACAGAACCTGAGGCTTGTCCAGCCAAAGAAGTGCTTACCTCTCCCTCTTGGGGTTTTTCGGGGTCTTTATCCCCTGTTCCTACTGGTGTACCGTTCTCTTGTACACTATTTGTAATAGGTACTGTAGTTTTTGCTTTTTCAGGTGTGGATGCCTGCGTTTTAGTTTCTTGCGAAAAAAGGGTAAAACGAATACTGACTAAGCAAACAAATAGGATTGTAGTGTAAAGTTTTATCATGTAGGCTGTATCTATAGCTTTTAAAACAGGAGTTGAATCAATATATATTACACACATCTTCATGTTATTAGTATTTTTTGGTGTAGTGGCACCCCTTGCGGTTGCCATGTTAAATACGGCAACTACAAGAGTTACCAATACTCTAATTTTTATTTTAATGACAAAGCTGGACCTTAGTACAGTACTATTTCTAAATGTTACTTATAATACATTGCGTCAGTACAACTAAAGAACAATATAAACTTTACTTTTGGGATAGGTTTTCTACACAACTACCTTACACAAAACATTATTAATCAGATATATACAAAAACCCAAACATTATTATTAAGTAAAAACACAATAAACCTCTCCTCTTTGGTATCACTCAGTTGCTATTTTTTTACTTTTTAAAACGATTCTGCTATAAAAAAATAGAGATTTTGCTGTCCATTGCCAAAGCCATAATCTACCCTAACATTTACGTTTTCTTTTCGATTGATTTTGAACCTTAGCCCTCCCCCATAGCTAGGTTTCCATTCAAGGCTATTCATGTCTGACAAGGTATTGTTTACTCCTCCTAACCCAATAAAACCTACTAATCCCCATCGTTTCAACACCTGATATCGGTATTCGGCTTGGGTGGCAAATAAGTTATTATCCCGAAAACTTCCTTGATAGTACCCCCGCATAATCATGTCGCCACCAAGCTGTGATAGCTCATTAAATGGGATATTGCCCGTCATAAGCTGAACAAAGCTTTGTAAGCCTATTACATCGTCTCGGTGGGTGATGGGTTTCCAATACATTCGCAAATCAAGCATGGTACGGTTAAAGGTATGAGTACTACCCCAATACGACCGATGTCCTGTCCATTCTACCTGAGCATAAAATCCTGCGGAAGGTGTCAGCACATTATCACGATTGTCGAAAAGTAGAGCCAACTTTGGCCCAGAGGCAATAGAACCCTGATAACCAGACACTTTTGATTGTTCTAATACACCATTCTCGCCTGTTACATGAAATGTTTTGAAATACCGCCAACCTATTCCAGCAAAAAGGCCATTGGCGATTTTCCGTAAGGTAAGGTTATCAAAGCGAATGTGGTCGAAGGATACCAACTCTTTATTTTCTAGTTTGGCATTTTTCCCAACGCCATAATAGTTGATAGGAAAGCGATTAAAACCATAATAGCCCAAAATATAGTATTTTTCGTTGTTGGTAAATACTTGGTAATTGTGTTCAAACATCAACTGATGATTTAAAGAATATTGTACAAAAACCGATGTATTCGAGATTCTCGTGAGTGAATCACCTTCACCTCCTGCATTAAAAAATCGTTTTATGCCTCCTCCAATTACCCAATTGGTTTCGGGCATATAAAAAACAAAAGGCGAAATCAAGTACTTATTGCCCGTAAAAACCTTTACTAGTTTCTGGATTTTGGGCGTATGTACGGTAGAATCCTGTGCCAAGCAAGCTGACACAGCCAAGAAAAATGCTAAAATTGTTTTCAAGTGGGAAAGAGTTTTTTATACTTACAAGGTACAAAAAAAGGAGCGAAATGAGATAATTCTTCCCTTTTCGCTCCTTTTTGATTTGACAAAAATGCTGTCCGACTACCAAAATTTCAGCCCTGTAAGGCGATTGATTTCGAGTTTGGCCAATGTCATCATATATTGATATTGCAATTGTGTTAATTGTGCTTCCCTTAAAGCTGTCTGAGCTGCTTCGATTTCTACATTAGTAATTACACCATTTTTATAGCGACTTTCGGCTAATTTTAAGGCATACTGAGCCTGAAATACATTTTTTTCAGAAAGGTCTAATTTACTTTTGGCTGTTAAATAATCATTTTGTGCAGCATCCATATCTCTTTTCAAAGCCTGATTGGTTGCATCTACACTGTATTTCAACATTTCTTTATTGAGTTTGGCTACTTCTGTACTATATGCACCTCTGTTGCCACTATACACAGGTACTACCAATTTCAATCCTAAAACGGTATTAAACTTGAAGTCTTCATTGACTGGCGGTATTTCGCCGTTGATTCTTGGCAAATAACCATTTTTAATACCAAACTGGCCTATAGCCGACAACGTTGGAGCGGTACTCAACTGAGCAATTTTTACTTCACGCTCGGCAATCAAATCTTTTTCCTTCAACGTTTTGAGGTCAATATTGGCGGTTTGAGCTTGGTCGTATGCGGCATCGGCTGTTAGGTCGGCCATACCTGTTACAAAATCGGCATTTGCAGGGATTGCACCGTGAGCATCTTTTCCAATCAACGACCCCAAATAAATGATTTGTTTTTCGAGCTGGCTTTGCAAATCTGTCAAACGAGTTTCAGCATTTTTGTATCTTACCTGAATCGACACCCGATCGTAGTCCAAGGCATCGCCTTGTTTTAGGCGGTCGGCTATTACTTTTTCGTTATCAGCTACTAATTTTAGTTGTTCTTTCTGAACCTCAATAGCTTTTTGCAAATACACGATTCCATAATACAAATTGGCAACCTGATAAGCATAGTTGGTTTTTAGCCCTTCTACATTATTTTTAGAAAGATTCGTTTCCAATTTTGATTTTTCTATTACCAAAGCCTGCTTTCCCCAGTCGGCAATCGTATAATTACCTCCAATATTGGCATTGTAGTTCATATTGGGCTGAAAACGCAACTCGGTAGTACTTGAACCAAAAGCAAAGCTTGCTTTTGCTACGGGGTCGATTCGGGTAACACTTACTTCCGTTTGGATTTGCGGTTTTAGTGCTGATTCCTGAATCTTTGTTTTATAATCCCCAATATTCACTAATTGCTGTTGCTCTTTGATACGAGGCGAATAATCAATGGCGGCTTTTACCAACTGATTCAGGGCATCGTTGTTTTTTTCCTGTGCATACGTAGCACTAGCCAAAAGCATCAGGAAAAGTATCGATATTTTATTCATTTTCATGAGTATTAAAATCAAATGTTTGAAAAGAAATTTAGTTGGAAGGTAGCATTAATGGCTTTCAGCAGCTGCTTTTGCAGCCTCTGCAATTTCTTCTTTGGTTGGCTTTTTAGTTTTCAATAGAAAAATCAACGGTAAAATCAACATAAAGAAGATAGAAATAACTCGGTAGGTATCTAAATAGGCCAAATAATACGCTTGTTTAGATACAATTAACTCTAGTTGTTTGTAAGCCATTTGGGTCGAGGTAAATAGATCACCCGTTTTTGCTACCATTGAATTGACAATACCATTGAGACGTTCGTTGAACAATGGGTTGTCGGGGGTCATATTGGCCATTAAATCAGAGCGATGTTGAGCCGCACGACTGGTTACATAATTGTTGGCCAAGGCAATCCCAAATGCACCTCCTAGCTGTCTGATCATGTTGGTAAGGGCAATTCCCGCAGGAAACTCTTTAGGTTTTAGGCCTGCCACAGCTTGGTTAATCAATGGCATTTGTAGCATGGCTACGCCAAAAACCCTAGCAAGTTGCATTGGGAAGAAATCCCATTTGCCCATGTCGGTAGTAGCTGTACCACTGTAAAAACCAAAGAATATAAAGATGAGCATTCCTATTATCATATAAGGCAATGGCGAGTCGCCAGCGGCCATTCGTTTACCAATGATAGGAAACAGCACTACCCCAAACAGCGTAGGAGCAATTAGCGAAAGACCCGTTTCGAGTGGTGTAAAGCCATTGATTCGTTGTACCATTACAGGATACACAAATACAGAGGTAAACAAACCCAAACCTGCCACAAAAGTAAAGATTGTAGAAACCCCAAAAACCCGATATTTGAAAATATGAAGATTTACAACTGGGCTTTCGGTGGTGAGTTCTCGCCAAACAAATCCTACCAACCCTACCACTGCCATCAACGAAATAATTACAATAGAGCGAGCTTCAAACCAGTCTTCCGATTCACCTTTTTCTAAGACGTATTGTAATGAACCCACCCCCATTGTAAGGAGACCAATACCCAAATAATCTATTTTGATTAAGTGCTTTTTCTGACCTTCGCCTTCTTTTCTGTCGATAAACAAAATGGTTAGAATAGTAGCAGCAATACAAATAGGAATATTAACAAAGAAAATATCTTGCCATGTAAAATGCTCGACAATATACCCTCCTAAAGCAGGCCCTAAGGTAGGCCCCATAATAATACCCATCCCAAAGATACCCGAGGCAATTGGTCGGTCTTCGGGTTCAAAGGCATCAAACAAGATAGCCTGCGATGTTGATAGCAAAGCTCCTCCACCTACACCTTGGATAAAACGCCAAAATACTAATTCCCACAAGCCATGCGATGCCCCACAAAAATACGATGACACCCCAAACAAAATAATAGACCCCAAATAATAGGTTTTCCGACCAAAATACTCTCCCAAGAAGCCCGTCATGGGAATAATAATCACATTGGCAATAGCATAGGATGTTACTACCCACGCTACGTCTTCAATAGTTGCACCTAAAGACCCTGCCATTTGATTGAGTGCTACGTTAACGATTGTGGTATCGAGCAACTCCATGACAGCCGCCGAAATCGTCGTAACTACTATTAAAACTTTTGCTATACCTTTTGCAGCAGCCATATCTTAAAAATGTTTTAGGTTCTGTGTTCTTGGCAACTCCATTCGAGCCAACACCCCTCTATACAAATCCATATATAAGTCTTAATCAGTGCTTTATCATCAAGACTTTTGTATCGGTGGGTATCTATTCTAATGCAATAGCCTATTATGTAAAACTATTTTTTATAACCCTAAATCAAAGTGCTAATTGCATTATATCATTCATTTACAGGTGTTTTTCTAACCATTTTGGTACTGTAAATGCTGGAGTTATACCAAGAACATGAACTATTTTATAGGTACAGAAACCTCTAATGAAAGCCCTGCACGCAAAATATCTTTATTTTTCTGAATATCTTCAATCTCGATTTTTACTGGTACACGCTGTGTCACTTTCACAAAGTTGCCCGAAGCATTGTCTGGAGGAAGCAACGAAGTTTTTGCCCCTGTCGATTCTGAAATAGCCACAATTTTACCTTTCAATACTCTGTCGGGATAGGCATCAATTTTTAACTCAGCTTCATCGCCAACTTTCAATCTGGCAATTTGTTTTTCTTTAAAATTAGCTACTACCCAAAACAATGAATCCTGAACGATGGTCATCAACGGCTGACCTGCCTGAATAAATTGTCCAGCTTCTATGTTTTTCTTGCCAATACGGCCGTCGGATGGAGCGTACACTTTGGTATAAGTAAGTTTTAAGGCCTGCTGTGCTATTTTCACTTTCTTTACCGACAACGTGGCTTCGGCTTTGTGTAAAGCGGCTTGTAAAATTGGTAAACGAGATTTGGCTGAGGCAATTTCCTGCAAACCAGCGTCGTACTGAGCTACCAATACATCATAATTTGAGCGACTATCTTCGGCTTGCTTGCGAGTAATAGCATTGTCGGCTACCAAAGCGTTATCACGGTCGGCATCTTTTCTACTTTTGTCCCTACGCAAGGCTACAGCTTTCAAATTTGCTTCCGATGCTTTGATGGTCATCGACAAATTTTGGATATTCGCTTTTGCATTTTCTACATCGGTTTCGGCTTGTAACAAATCGGCTTTTAGTTCGTCCAAGGCCAAAGTTCCTTCTTCTGCATCAATCTCGACCAATAATTGGTTTTTCTTTACCAAATCATAATCTTTTACTGTTACAGCTTTTACATAACCAGCCGTACGTGGCAATACTGGAACAAAATATGTTTCTATCTGAGCATTGTCGGTATCTTCGTGTGTCTGCGAATAATGATATTCTTTGTAACCCAAATATCCTCCTACTACTAAAACTGTTAATAAGATAATTTTGGGTAATTGCTTTTTGATTGGATTTTGATTTTCCATTTCGGTTATCGTTTTAAAAAAGTTTAGTTTGGATAAATAGACTCTACTAGCCAAATCCAAGACAGTTACTATTTGTGGAACATGAACTCTCGTAGTGCCAAAGTTTTTGTACTTTTTGATGAATAATACTTTATCAAGTATTGCTTTGACGACACAAAGGTAAACTAAGTTTACTAAATTAGTCAAGTAAGTTGACAAATATTTTTTTATGTATTACCTTTGTACAGATAATTCAACAAATGAGTCAATTTTATTGCAGTAAAAAGGCAAAATCAACATATAGAAGTACTAAAAATAGGCTTAGCTAGCTCAAAACGCAGAAAAACGAATATTTTTTTTGTAGTTTTATTTCAATGTACAAAAGCCAAAACAATAATTTAATTACAATTCAAAAATGATAAAAGCTCAAAAGCATATCATTTCGATAAGCTAAAAAGCCATAATTTACGTTTTATCCAGTAGTAAATACCACATATAAAAACCATAAAATAAAATCTCTTCCTGCAAAAAATAAGATAAAAAGAAGTTGAGCCAATAAAATCTCTACACTTTCAGTTAAGAGTCTATTGTTTCAACACTTTTAGGGCAGACGAAGAAATGGGTGCTTGTCAGAATTAGGTTATTGAGTAATGACGGGAATTGAACATTAGATAATCAAACCAATACACCAACGGTTTAGGAGCTGTAGTTTTGTCTACTTATTAAGATAAAAGTACAAATCACAAACAAGGTATTACAACACTGATTATCAACAAATCAACTTTTTATCACTCATATATTTAATTACTTAGCTTTGAGTGTACCACTAAATAAGAATGATTATGACAGAAGAAGATTTAATTAGCCTAGCAGAATTTCGAGCAAGAAAAAATAGGTTATTGGGACGATTATTGAATAAAACATACCGTTTTATGTCAGAATTATCCATCAAATTTTTGACCCAAAAAGGATATGGACATTTTCGTCTAGGGCATATTGTCGCTTTGATTCATATAGATATCGAAGGAGTCAATATCAATTCGATGGCTCAAAAAGCAGGTATGACCAAACAAGGCATGAGTAAATTGGTAAAAGAACTCATGGATGAAGGCTATGTATTTACCGAAAAAGACCCCAACGATGCCAGAGCCATTATTGTTAAACTCACAGATTTAGGCATAAAATGTATTTTGGACTGGAAAGAATGCACCGAATACGTAGATTCTAGCTTTCAAGAAATTATCGGTTTAGAAAAACTCGATACCCTCAAAGATATATTATCAGAGCTATTGTTGCATGCTGGAAGGGAATGTGGCCCAATAGAGTATGATTATAAATCGCTTCAGAAAAAGATTTTTAAACATTAAAAGTCACTGGGCAAAGTTATAATTATCATTTTATCAGCCAGAAAATTCTAAGAAATTGCACCAACAAGTAAGATACCATTTGAGGTGGGTATAAAGGCACAAAGTATTTTTGGTATATCGGGGTTTAGTTTCAACATAATCTATAAAATACTTTAATACAGCTCGTAAAACCATTTTGTGCCTATCTATACCATGTAATTTTGCAGAAAAACTTGATAAAGTATAGATTTGACTATACGTCTTATGCAACGAATTGTGTACTTTTGTCATTAAGATTGCCCCTTTAGCACAATAATTTTATCAAAATGGAAAACAAAATTTTTAAAACCCTTCGCTTTATTAACACCCTATTGATTGTAGTAGTGGTATGCTTTATTTTCACCTTGTTGGCATTTGTGATGCTTCCCAAACAGGAAACCGCAACAACCGCTACTGGTGGAGCCCCTATTGCAGCCGCTCCTGCTGGGCCAGACCTCTCTAATCCTGAAATAGCTAAAGGAAAAGAAGTTTTTACCAATAACTGTTCGGCTTGCCATGCCGTTAGCGACGAAGTAGTAGTAGGCCCAGGCTTAAAAGGTATCGATAGCCGCCGTGACCTAGCTTGGATCACAAAGTGGGTACAAAATCCTCAGAAAGTAATTGCTAGTGGCGATAAATATGCCAACGATATTTTCAAAAAATTCAACGGAACTCAAATGACGGCTTTTCCTAATTTAGGAGAAGAAGATATTAAAGGTGTTTTGGCTTTTATTAAGGCATCGAATTAATCCATAAACCACATGATTTGGTGACTCTTTGTAAAGGCATTAAAATCTCTATTGTTATGGTGCTAAATTCATTCGCTTCATAATAGGAAAGCATAAAATCAAAAGGCTGACTCCATAAGAGTTGGCCTTTTTGATGCCCGTTCACCTTTGCTTTTTTCAGCAGAACGCCCTATTTTCTGATTAATTTTGATGGATAATTTACTACATTATCAAACAAATTCAGTATTTTGTAATAGTCCATTTTCAAAATCAATGATAAATTCAACAAACATGCACTTGATTAAAAAGTTACTTACTATTGGCTGTTTGGGTATTTGTAGTTTGGGGTTGCCTGCTCATGCCCAAGAAGATGCCGAGCGTCTGCAAAAAATCAAAAAAGCTTTACCCCTCATCGACCAGATGTGTAAGGAATATGCCGAAAAAAACCATTTCCCAGGTTTTGTTTATGGCTTGGTAGTCGATGGTCAATTGATTCATACAGGCAATATTGGCTATAGCAATCTGGAACAAAAAATTCAGGCTACTAGCCGTTCCGACTTCCGTATTGCTAGTATGAGTAAAAGCTTTACGTCTATGGCCATTCTCAAACTTAGAGATGAAGGCAAATTGCAACTAGACGACCCTGTTTGGAAATATATTCCAGCTATGAAAAACCAAAAGTATTTAACCAAAGATGCCCCAACAATTACGATCAGGAATTTATTGACTCACTCGGCGGGTTTTCCTGAAGACAACCCTTGGGGCGATAGACAACTGGCTGTTTCTGACCAAGCACTTTTAACCCTTATAGAAAAAGGCATTTCGTTTTCTAATAACCCTAGTACCCAATACGAATACAGCAATCTGGGCTTTACAATGCTAGGCTATATTATCAAGAAAGTTTCTGGCAAAACCTATCAGCAGTATATCAAAGAGCAGATTTTGCTTCCTTTGGGTATGACCCACACCTACTGGGAATACGCCGATGTACCTGCCCAAGATTTAGCTCATGGCTATCGCTGGATCGACAACCAGTGGATTGAGCAGCCCTTGTTGCACGATGGGGCGTATGGTGCTATGGGTGGTCTTATTACAACTATCGAAGATTTTAGTAAGTATATGGCCTTCCATCAGTCGGTTTGGCCAGCTAGCGACGAGCCAGAGAAAGGGCCAATAAAAAGAAGTTCGGTACGAGAAATGCAACAACCTTGGCAATTTAGCGGTTTGAATGTGAATCATAAATACCAAACCAACCGCAAATGTGCAATGGTGAGTGCCTACGGATATGGCCTGCGGCAGTCAACAGATTGTGATGGTAGGCGAATGGTTGGACATAGCGGAGGCTTGCCTGGTTTTGGTAGCAACTGGAATATTTTACAGGATTATGGGGTAGGAATAATGTCGTTTGCTAATCAAACTTATGCGTATGCTAGTTATCTTAATCTTCAAATTTTGGACACTTTGGTATCAGTAGCACAGCTTAAACCTCATGCCATTAAGCCATCGGCTATTTTGAAACAACGCCAAGCTGAATTGGTGAAATTGTTGCCAAATTGGGAGAAGGCCGAGCAGTCTGGCATTTTTGCTGATAATTTTTTCCTTGATTATTTTACTAATACCTTGAAAAAAGAAGCTACAGAGGCTTTTAATAAAGCTGGTAGGGTTATCAGAGTACATGAAATTAAGCCCGAAAATAATTTAAGAGGCTCTTTTATTATTGAGGGTGAAAAAGGAAATATTGAAGTAAACTTTACCCTAACACCCGAAAACCCAGCTTTGATTCAGGAGTACCATATTAAATAACTGATTGAAAACCCCAAATTCAACCTAAAATACTGCTTGGTATTAGGCTTTTGAGAATTATGTTTGAATATAGTTGAAAACTATCTATGTAAAATTTTTCTTATTGCTAAATTTCAATTGATGTTTTTCTAAATAAATACCCCTACCCCTGAGCTTGTCGACTAGTTGTTGAAAATCTGCACATTACGGTAGATTAAGTTGATATTTTACAAAAAATATGGCGTTATTTCAGGCATAAAAGTACCTCGAAATAACGCCATTCACGTAATTTATCAGAATTACATATCTAATTTATAGGCCAATTGCTTCAAATTGATTTCGGCTAATTTGGCTGAATAACTTAGATTATTTAAACGGTACCCAGTATTTTCAAAACTTTGTTGAGCTAACTTCACATCTACAATAGTAGCCTGTCCTAATTCAAAACGCTGCATCACCAATTTTAGTAATTTATTGGCCAAATCATAGTTTTGTTGCTCTGTTTCTAATTGCTTTAGGGCTATAGAATAAGCCTGCCAAGCTTTTAGGGCATTGGCCTGATAATCTTGTATCAGGGTTTCTTTTTGTAATCGGGCGGTTTGGGTATTGATACCCGCAATCTGTATTTGTTTTTGATTTACAGTACCCGTATAAATTGGCATGGAGAAGTTGATACCTATAAAAGGCCCATAATTTTGGTTGAGCAACGTAAAGCCTGCTCCACTTTGGTTTCGTCCATAAGTTACACCCGAGTTAAGGTTGACACTTGGTTTTAGGCGAGCTTTTGCTTCTTTCTCCAAAAATTGATTAATTGTAATTTGCTGATCGGCGGCTACAATATCAGGATTATTGACAATATTGGCTTTCAGGGCTTCCCAATCTATCTTTCTGTCTACCGCAATTGTATCTTCAATTTCGACCTCGCTTTCAGCTTTTAGGGTCATTGCTCGCAATAAATCTGTTTTGGCTTGGTCGGTCAATAATTGTTGAGCTTGAATTGCCTGAATTTGAGTGTTAACATCTAATTTGGCTTGGATAAAATCGGCATCGTTAGACAACCCCACACTGCGGCGAGCTTCAATAATAGCCAAGCGTTCTTTTGAAACCTCTAGGGATTTTTGCAATGTTTTTGAGAAATTTTGTTGCTGAACCACCACATAATATTTCGTCATTACATTGGCCATAATATCCTGAATGGTAGCATTCAATTGTGTTTGGCTTTGTTTCTGCAATTCCTCCAATCGCTTTTTGGTTGTTACTACCCTATATCCATTATACAAAAGTATTGTACCCGTAATATTCATGGATGTATTGTTGGAAGACACGCCATTTCTATTGATAGATGTACCGTTGGTAAGGTCTTGGTTTAGGTTGGTCAGCTGCTCGGTATTGGCTGCTGTAGCCGTTACTGTTGGCAAGCCACCAGCTACCCCTATATGATTATTGATAGAACTAACTGCCAAGACATTTTTTGACACCTGTATTTCTAAACTATTTTTGAGTGCCGTATTCACTGCTTCATTTAGTGTAAGGCGTTGCTGAGCCATAACACCACAGGGCAGTAGCATTGCTATGAAACTATATTGAAAAAGACTTTTCATTTGCTTTTAATTATGATGTAAGTAATTGCTTACTGATAATTGGTATGTTGATTGAGGCTACTGATGAGCTTCAACCAAAGTATCTTCTGAATCTTCGGGCTGATGGTCTTTTTTACCTGAAACGAAGGTATAAACCGCTGGGATAACCAACAACGTAAGGATCAACGAAAACAAGATACCTCCCACAATTACAGTTCCTAATGGGATACGGCTTGTGGCGGCTGCACCCAAACTCAAGGCAATAGGCAATGCCCCTAGCGAGGTAGCTAAACTTGTCATCAAAATTGGGCGTAAACGCTGAACAGACGCTTCAACTACCGCTTGTCGAATTGGTAAACCTTCGGCTCTTTTGTGGTTGGCAAATTCAACAATCAAGATACCGTTTTTGGTTACTAAGCCAATCAACATAATCATCCCAATTTGCGAGAATATATTGATCGTTTGGTTAAATACCCAAAGGCTCAATAATGCACCAGCCAAAGCCAGTGGCACTGTTATCATAATGGTAAGAGGGTCTTTGAAACTTTCAAATTGAGCCGCCAACAATAAGTAAATCAATACCAATGCCAAAATAAAAGCAAAGCTTGTATTAGAAGAACTTTCGGCGTAGTCTCTTGAAGGGCCATTCAGTGCAGTTTGGAATGTATTGTCCAGTGTTTTGTTGGCAATTGCCTGCATAGCCTTTACGCCATCGCCAATGGTTTTTCCTTCGGCCAACGATGCCGAAATAATCGCAGATTTCAAACGGTTAAAGTGAAAAATCGTTGGAGGATTACTGCTTTCTTCCAAATTTACAACAGCACTCAATGGAATTCTTTCGTTACGAATATTGGTTACGTACAAGTTTTTGATATCAACAGGCTGTTTACGGTCTTTGCGTTCTACCTGTGCTACTACTTGGTACTGACGGCCGTTCATTGTAAAATAAGCCAAACGTCTTCCCGAGAATGCCCCTTGTACTGCTCCTACTACATCTTGTGTACTTAGTCCAAGGTCTTTGATTTTGATGCGGTCGAATGTCATCAATAATTCGGGCTTGTTAAACTTGAGGTTAACGTCAACGTTTTGGAAAGTTTTATCATTTCGGGCTTCTTCCATAAACTTAGGTATCACCTCCTTGATTTTATTCAAGTCTACATTTTGAAGTACAAATTGTACTGGCAACGACCCTCTCGACCCCAAACCTACAGAAATCGTTTGTTCTTGTACAGCAAAAATTCTTGCATTATTGAACTGTTCTGTCTTTTTGTTCATGTACTTGGCTATCTCGGCCTGACTACGTTTTCTGTTTTGTGGGTCAGTTAAACCAATACGTGCAATCGATGAGTTTGTACCGCCACTACCACCAAAACCTGGTACGGCATTAAATACAAAGTCTTTTTCTGGAATAGAATCGTTGAGGAACGTGGTAAGTTCGTCAGATACCTGTTGGGTAAAAGCAAAGCTCGAACCTTCGGGCGTAGACACCGTAAAACGCACACTACTTTTATCTTCCATTGGGGCAATTTCACTTTGGAGGTTTTTGCCCGTAAACCAAATAATACCACCACAAATTGCTACAACCACCCACGCTACCCAGCGTACTTTCATAAAAGCTTGGAGGAGTCGTTTGTAGCCATTTTCCATACCTGTAAAAAATGGTTCTGTTTTGTTATAAAACCACCCATGCGAATCACCTTTGCGGCTCATATACACATTGAGTACTGGCGTAATCGTCAAGGATACAAAAGCCGAAATAAGTACAGCCCCTGCTACCACAATACCAAATTCACGGAACAAACGCCCGACAAAACCTTCTAAGAATATTACAGGTAAAAACACCACTGCTAGCGTTAGCGAGGTAGATATTACTGCAAAGAAAATCTCTTTACTTCCTTCCAAGGCTGCCTTACGTACAGGCATCCCTTCTTCCATTTTACGGAAAATATTTTCTGTAACTACAATACCATCATCTACTACAAGCCCTGTGGCCAATACAATACCCAACAAAGTAAGTACATTGATAGAGAAACCTGCCCAATACATTACAAAAAACGTAGCAATCAATGAAATAGGAATATCTATCAAAGGACGAATCGCAATAAGCCAGTCACGGAAAAACAAGAAAATTACAATGATTACCAAGCCCACCGAAATTAATAAGGTTTCTTCTACTTCTTTCAGCGAGTTTCTTACATTTTTGGTATTGTCAATCAATAACTTAAACTCAATATCCGATTTGTTTTCTTTTTTGATTTCTTCTAATCTTTTATAAAACTCATCGGCAATATTGATATAATTTGCTCCAGGCTGTGGAATAATGGCCAATCCTACCGAATATACGCCATTGTATTTCCAAGCAGCTTCAAGGTTTTCGGGGCCTAGTTCTATCGACGCTACATCGCCCAAACGCACAATTCCATTAACATCCTGCTGAATAATCAAATCACGAAATTGTTGTTCGGAAGTAAGGCGACCCATAGCACGGATAGTCATTTCGGTGTTGTCGCCATAAATTTTACCTGCTGGCAACTCTACGTTTTCACGCGATAAAGCCGTTTGGATATTAGTAAACGACACATTGTGCGAGTTCATCATATCGGGCTTTAGCCAGATACGCATAGCATAACGCTTCTGTCCTAAAATATTTACACCACTTACATCGGCAATAGTCTGAAAGCGTTGTTGCAAAACATTTTCGGCATAATCGCTTAGTTCAAGTAAGCCTTTACTTTTACTTTGAATAGCCAAAAGCAAAATAAAATCACTATTGGCATCGGCTTTAGAAACTACAGGAGGGGCATCAATATCTTGGGGTAAGTTTCGTACCGCTTGCGATACTTTGTCACGCACATCGCTGGCGGCGGCTTCAAGGTCAACACCAAGGTTAAACTCTACTGTAATAGCACTTCTACCCAAAGTACTCGACGATGTAATGGCTTTGATACCCGGAATACCATTGATTTCTTTTTCTAATGGTTCGGTAATCTGATTTTCAATAATATCGGGGTTGGCACCCGTATAGGAAGTTGAAACCGTAACAATTGGAGGGTCAATAGCGGGGTAATCACGCACCGACAAAAATGAAAAACCTACTGCTCCAAATAGCACAATCATGATGTTCATGACAGTGGCAAAAATAGGTCTTTTTAACGATAATTCTGAAATATTCATACTGATACGAGCGTTCTTTGTTGATAAATTATGCTTGGTAATGGGTAAAGATAGGTTACTTATCTGAACGCTCTACCTTTCTAATTTTAACGGGTTTTCCCGGTCTTGCAAATAACACACCGCCTACAACCACGGTATCACCAGTGCTAATACCACTTTTTATTTCTACGTACTCTTCATTACGAATACCCGTTTCTACATCTTTGAAAGTTGCCTGACCATTTTTGATTACTACCAATTTCTTATTTTTATCATCTGGAATAATTGCGTTGGTCGGAATCATGATGCTATTTTTGCCACTTCCATTATTGACATACACTTTTACGAATGTACCCGGATTGGCGTTACATTTTGATAACAAGGCTCTTACCTGCAAATTACGAGTAGTAAGGTTGATTTGAGGCTCGACAGCCACCACGGTAGCTTTACAGCGTGTTTTTACGGCACCATCAACCTCTACTTCTACTACGCTTCCTTTGCGAATAGAACCCGAGTATTCTTCGGGCAAAGTAAAGTCTACTTTCAAAACACTCACTTGTTGAATAGATGCAATTAAGGTAAGAGGAGTAATATAAGCTCCAGGGCTTACTTTTCTCAAACCCATAACGCCCGTAAAAGGGGCTTTTAATACAGTTTTGTCAATCAATGTTTGAGTATAGGCAATATCGGCTTTTAGGCTATTTACCTGATTCAAGGCCAAATCATAGTCGGCTTGATTTACCCCATTGATAGCCAATAATTTACCCAAACGTTGTTCTGTTTTTTGGGCCAATTCTAATAATACTTTCGACTTATTGAGCTGTGCTTGTAAATCGCCATCAAATATTTTAGCAATCACTGTACCTTGTGCAATAGTAGCCCCTTCGGGTACATTCAAATAGGTTAGACGACCGCTCACTTCTGGGTGAAGCTCGACGTATTCGTTGGCTACAATAGAACCATTGGCCTCTAAGATATTGCTAATTGATTCGGGATAGGCTACCACTACGTCAACGATTGCAGGTTTATCTTCTTTTTGACCTGATTCTTCCTTCTTTTTGCTGTGACAACTTGCCATAAGCAAACAAATTGCAACGGCAATCTTAGGCGTTAGTGGAGAGTAAGCTGTTTTCATAAGTATTATTAACTATATTAATTTGCCAAGTTGATTTGAATGTAATTATTATTGAGCTAATGCTGGCTTGAATACTGGTTTGTTTATTTAAAATCGACCGAACTTAATAAATTTCGTGCAACTTACTCACCGCTTTTATACGAAAGTGTCATTTATTTCGCCCAACACCCCATAACTTCAGACATCAGATTGGGACAGGTCTTTTTCAAAAATTACGTTAAATATTACAGATTCTGTTTTGGAGATATACTTGACTGGCAAAATTTTGCTACCTAATAGATATTGACCTATTTCTTTGCCGATACCCTTTACTACCCATAAACACCTGATTATAAGTCAATAACGTATCATTTCAATTGCCAAAGCTGTGACCTTACAAAGCCATTCAAAAAGGTAATATCATGCAGCAATATCAGCGATTCCTTGCTTAGGGCATACTGATAGTCTGGCAATTGAGTATTTTTTACCCCACTTACTACGCTAAAAAATCCATACATTATTTTAGCTAAAATTTGCTGAAAAGGATGAACTGTAGCAAAAAAATCGGTGTGTAACCAGTAGCTATCGGGATATAGGTGTTTTTTGAGGGTAGGAATAAAATGTTGTTGTAATACACTATCTGAAAATAAATCAAGCACAAAGGGTGTAATGACAATATCGAACAGCATATCGGCCGAAAGGGCTGTTTCATCGCCTTCAATATACTGAATTGTACACTCATAAAATGTATTTTGAAGCCTTTTCTGGCTCATCGCTATCATCGACGATGATACTTCTAAGTACACAATATGGGCAGGGCTGCATGCTTGAATAACAGCTTCCAAAATCCAGCCTGTGCCTCCTCCTACTATTAGAATATGTTTGTTTTTGGGCAAAACACTAAGCCAATACTGCTGTGCTTCCTGCAATTTTTGTCCAAAAACCATCCGACTAAGTTTATCGTAAATAGGTGCTACCAAATTGAAATTATGCCCTAGTCGAATCATTGGTTTTGTTGGTTTACCTAATGTGTGGTCACTAAAAACTATAAGCAAGACCTATCGAGGCCGTCATGATTTTTTTGGAAGGAATAATCACCAGCCCTGTTTTGTCTATCAGAGTAAGGTTGGCCTCTTGGTTGGGGGTATACAGCAAGAAATAATTGCCTTCTATATTAACTTGCAAAACCTTATTTACTTTTATCAAACAGCCTATTTTGGGCAAAAACAAATAACTCGCAAGGTCGTTCATAAATTCACTGTTTTCGGGAAAAGCCAATAAAGGAGAGGTAACTTTCATAAAATTGAGTCCTGCCTCAAAACCTACAAAGGGAGCAATACGTTTTCCAATTGGAAAATACCTTGCACCTCCCATACTAATGGCTACATTGCTGGTAGAGTTTTCTCCTACAGATGTAGTTTGCTGAAAACGTGCCGCACGATAAGAGATGGATAAAGCACTTTTAGGGTTGGGGAAATAAGCAAAAGTTGCTCCTTCAGACACTTTTCCTTTTTCGAGCGAATTGGAACTAAAAGGTATACCTGCGTTTAGCACTATTGCAAAATTGCCCACTAGATTCTCTTCTATTTCTTGTGCCTTGGCAGGTGTTGCCATTAGTATAATACAGCACAGGCAGAGTACCTGTAGGGTTTTTCTTATAAAATAGGTTGAATTCATCATTTTTTTTACTTTCAATAATAACTTGAGCCTCCAAAAGTAAGCAGTTTGTTCCATAAATCTGCCATATTGCTCGTAAATACGTTTGTATCTATTCAAGGAACTTTCTTGTTGTTTTTTCTGGTTAAAAAATTACGCAACTTGAGCTTATCGACAATTGACTTGTTATCAGATTATTATATATCTTTTTGATTACTTGATATTTTACGGCATAGCCTTTCACAAAACAATTTGTTCATACTATATGCAATAAAATTGCTGTACTCTTGAACAAGCATTTAGTAAATTGCGTGTACTGCCAAATAACAAAAGAACTTACCGAGATGATACTTTATATAAAAAATATGGTTTGTAACCGCTGCAAACTGGTTGTTGGCCAAATTCTTCAAGAACAAAATATTCCTTATTCGCAAATTCATTTGGGAGAGGTAAATACCCGTAATACCTTGGATACACCTCAACAAAATAAACTTAATGAACGCTTACAAGCATTTGGATTTGAATTGCTCAACGACAAGCAAGAACAATTGGTAGAAAAGGTAAAAACAGCTATTATCGAGCTACTTCATACTTATCCCGATTATTTACAAAATCAGAAATTTTCTGTTTGGTTATCTGATAAAATCGGCAAAGATTTTAAACAAATAAGTACACAGTTTTCTGATAGTGAAGGTATTACATTAGAACAATACTTAATTATTCAAAAAATAGAACGAGTAAAAGAGTTATTGGTTTATAATGAACTTAATATTAGTCAAATTGCTGATTTGCTGGCTTATAGCAGTGTACAATACCTTTCTAATCAGTTCAAAAAAATAACTGGACTTACGCCCAGTCAGTTCAAAAATACCAAACAAGCTTACGCTATTCGAAAGCCTTTGGACAAGGTTGGTGAAATACCCCTTGCCAAGTAGCTGATGATTCTTATACCTTTTTGGCCTCGAATCCTGCTTTGGCAATAGTTTCGATAATCAACTCTGCCGATAGGTCTTCGCCTTCAACGGTCAATAGTTTATCTGGATTGTCAGTAGCCACTTTCCAGTTTTCTATTTCTTCTATTTGGTTTAAAAATGGCGTAACCTTACCAACACAACCTCCACAGTTGATATTGGTTTTGAATTGAATTTTTTCCATGATAATTAAGTGTTAAATGTAATTAATTTGCGTAGTTATTGTAGGTAAATCAACTTGGTTACAACCCTAAAGTTTATACAAGCGAATCCTCAAACTATTGCTTACTACCGATACCGAACTTAGGGCCATAGCCGCACCTGCCAACATGGGGTTCATCAAAAAACCATTGATAGGATACAACAACCCTGCGGCAATCGGGATACCTATAATATTATAAATAAAAGCCCAAAACAAGTTTTGCTGAATTGTTAAGTGTGTTTTCTTTGATAACGCAATTGCCGAAGGAATAGTCATCAAATCTGATGAAATAAGGGTCATTTTAGCCACATTCATCGCAATATCCGAGCCTTTTCCCATGGCAATACTTACATCGGCCTGAGCCAATGCCTGCGAGTCGTTGATACCATCGCCAACCATAGCCACTACTTTTCCTTCTTGTTGAAGTTGTTTAATAAAAATAGCCTTATCGTTGGGTAGCATTTCTGCTTTATAATGCTTAATAGCCATATCCTTCGCTACTTTTTGGGCAGTTTGGCTATTATCGCCCGTAAGCATATATACTTCTATTCCTTGCTGGGTAAGGGCTTTTATGGCTTCTTTTGAATGTGCCTTCACGGTATCTTCCAAAGCAACAATAGCCAGAATTTGGGTAGTATTGGCCATTACTACCAAAGTTTTAGCCTCCGATTGCCACTGCTCGATAGGCAACCCTTGTATGCTATAGCCAAGCTCCTTCATCCATTTGGGGCTACCAACCCAATACATCTGCTCTTGAACAACTCCTTTAATTCCTTTTCCTGCAACATTTTCAAACTGTGTTACCACAGGCATTTGCTTTTTATAATCTTGTAGAAATTGTGTAATAGAAGCCGCCAAAGGATGAGCCGATGCTGTTTCGAGCGACAAAAAAGTGGCTTTCAAAAAATCATCATCACTTTGCCAAAAAGTATCTACAATGGCGGGTTTTCCTTCAGTAATAGTACCCGTTTTGTCCAATACAATAGCATTGACCCGATGAGACAACTCCAAACTTTCAGCATCTTTGATAAGTATTCCTTTCTCTGCACCTTTGCCTATACCTACCATAATAGCTGTTGGCGTAGCAAGCCCCAAAGCACAAGGACAAGCAATTACCAAAACCGACACCGAAGTTAATAAGGCATAAGTCAAGGCATTGTCACCTCCCAAAATCATCCAAAGCGTACATGTCAAAACAGCTAACCCCAAAACAATAGGCACAAAAATAGCCGCAATTTTATCGACCAAATGCTGAATCGGAGCTTTACTACCTTGAGCCTCTTGTACTTTCTGAATAATTTGAGCCAGTAAAGTGCTTGCTCCAACTTTTTCAGCCAAAAACTTAATGTTACCTTGTTGGTTTACAGTGCCTGCAAATACCTTAGTACCTTTGAGTTTTTCAACAGGTATAGGTTCGCCCGAAATCATACTTTCATCTACAAAAGAATGCCCCGACAACACTTTGCCATCTACAGCAATACGTTCGCCAGGTTTTACAACAATCCTATCTCCTATTCTTACACTGGCTACATCTACTTCTTTTTCTTCACCATTTTCAATAATCCAAACCGTTTTGGGTTGGATACCCATTAGTTTTTTAATAGCCGACGAAGTATTGGATTTGGCTTTTTCTTCTAGCAATTTGCCCAATAAAACAAACACAATCACCACAGCAGAAGCCTCGAAATAAACATGTGGGTGCAAGCCTCTAGCATGCCAATACGCAGGATTGAGCGTATTGAATACACTAAAAATATATGCAATACCTGTACTCAAGGCCACAAGGGTATCCATATTGGCCGTACCATTGCCCAATTGCTTCCAAGCATTGATAAAAAAACTACGCCCAAAATAAAAAACTACGGGAGTACTCAACACCCATGCTACCCCATTAGCCCACTCATAATCCATCATAAACATTCCTATCACCGCAACTGGCAAAGAAAATACGCCTGCCCATATTGTATTGGTTTGCAGTGATTTAAGTTTATTTTCTTTATAAGCTTCTACTTTTTCCTGAATATTGTCGGTAGCAATAATCAAATCATAGCCTATTGCCTGTACCTTTTCTTGAAGCAACTCTTTTGAGGTAATAGCCTCATCTATAGTCAATTGAACTGATTCGTTAGCAAAATTCACCGAGCAAGCCAATACCCCTTCTTGTTTTTTCAATACACTCTCGACACTGCTTGCACAGGCCGCACAAGTCATACCTGTAACAGGCAACTGCAAAGATTGGGAATGATTCATAACCTCTTCCATAATGTTGTTGATTTATGCAACAAAATTAGGCTGGTTGGCACAAGAAAGTGTTACACAATTAGGAGAAAGATGTATAAAATTATCATTGCGAGCAGGTTTGTTGCAGGGCAAAAAAAAAGGATGTTCTTGTATGAACACCCTAATTTTATGTGCTATTAACAGCAACTGTATTAATTTGGATAATAATTTCAACTGAAGGGTAATAAAAATGATTATTGGTGTTGGATAAAATAAAACACTATTTATTAGGGCAAAAGGACACAGAGTGATTGAAGGTTTTAGGGTCGACTATCCCAAAAATACTTTGTGCCTTTATCCCAAGACAGATAATGCTTTACTTTGTCTTTATTTAATTAAGTTGTCTCTAATTGATTTGTTATTACAAAGATTGATTATTACTTCTATAAAAACTTCTATTTTTTTACAGTGATGTTTTTTGTAATATTTTCATAAAAAATTGAATTTATATAAATCCTGCTGAACCTATACAAATACGCTGGTTGCTGGCTCAAACAGGTATTAAAAATCTTATTTTTCCTGTTAGTTGTCATGAAAAAATTACGAAGAAGAATGTATACTGAAGAATCAAAACACGAGGCATCCGAATTTAGTGAATGGTGATTATTTTTGAAGATACTTTGCGGCTAAAGATATGTCATGCTGATATTTAACATTCAAAAGGCGGTCGAAAATTGTTTTTCGACCGCCTTTTGAATGAATAGCCCCTAATTTTTATTGACGACCTTATGAATCTCAACAAACACAAATAAGAAGTTTTTAATATTACCTAAAATTCGAGATGACTCATTTGTAGACACAAAACATTACGTCTCTATTGCTGGCAAGGTAGACATCAAGAATAATCACCCATGTTTGTATCAATTTGAAATAGCTTTAAATAGCAACCTATATCTCTATTTGTTTTGTACCTGAATACTTCTGCCAGCTCTTCCTTTGCTATTAAATACTTTTAAGGTGATAACTCCTTTTTCGGTAATTGGATTTTGGTATATTTTGCTCTGGGCTGTTGGTTCTGAGCCATCAGTAGTATAGCGAATGGTAAAGCCTTTGAACTGAACATTGGCTAGCACTTGCCCGTTTTGTATTGTTGCCCCAGCCGTTGGGATTCGGTACAAATAGCCTCCTTCAAAAGTATCTAAGCGTGGGAGTTCTTTTTTACTTACTACATTCACAAAGGTTGACCATGCTTGGTCGTAAAGCTCTTTGTATTTGGTAGCATCAGAGGCATTGGCCCAATCGGGGTCGGCAGCCCATGCTCTTTCGGCCAAACCAAAAAGTTTTGGCAACAACATATATTCTAATCGTTCGGGAGTTTTGATACTTTCGCTCCATAACAAACCTTGAATACCTACAATATTTGACTTTCCGTAATCGGTAAGGCGGTCTTTACCCAAGAAATACGACGGTGCAATAGGATTGCCACGGCGGTCTTCGGTAGAGTTTTTGTAATAATCATAAGGAATAAAATAGAACGGTTTGTCCATATCCACAAAACCACCCCAATAATAACCAGGCTCTTCAAAAGTTTTTTGATATGACAAATCAAAATACATATTGCTTACACACGACAAGATTACTCGATAGCCTGCATTGGCCAATCGGTACGGGAGGTCTTCGGCACCCCACCCAATCATATTATTCCAAACATTTACTTGAAAGTTTTCATTGGCTAAAACAGGGTTTGGAATCATGGTTTTGTTGCCATCTAATACTGTTTTACGCATAGCAATTTCTTCCCATCCTGACAAAAACAAACCTTTTGCCTTTAAAATAGCGTTCACTTTTCCAAAATAGTAATACCATAAATCGTCTGTATTTTTGAGCGAGGGCGTATTTTTGATTAATTCCTGACAAATAGGTGATTTTTCCCAAACACCCGCAGGTACTTCGTCGCCACCAAAATGAATCGTTGTGAGTGGAGCTTGAGCTTCTTGGTACATCAATACAATTTCATTGACAATTTTTTCGGCAAACTCATACACCGACGGGCGACCTACACACATGACGTTGTCGCGCCAAAGTTGTGCTGTACGGTATTCTGACTGGTCGTTGGGGTCTTTCAATAAATAGCGTTCGGCTTCGGTAGGATTGCCCAATGCCATATATTTTTCGTAACGAGCATCCATTGCCTTAATAGAAGCCCGAGCATGACCCGGCGATTCTACCTCTGGAATAATTTGGATATGGCGTTCGGCAGCATAACGGAGCAAGTCTATAAACTCTTGGCGGGTATAAAAACCACTGGCAGAAGTAACACCAGCTACAGGGCCAGCACCAAATGAAGCAGGCAAATACTTTTTGCTATCGAGGGTATGCCCACGCATAGCACCTATTGCAGTTAGTTCTGGCAAATCGGGGATTTCTAAACGCCAGCCTTCATCGTCAATAAAGTGTAAATGCAAAACATTTAGCTTATAGGTAGCCATCAAACTGAGTATTTTTTTAACCTCTTGGGGTGTTTGAAAATTTCTGGCTACATCCAACATCAAGCTTCTAAAACCAAATCTTGGGGCATCTTTGACTTTTATGGCTGGAATAGTAATTGTTGTTGTGGCTTTGTCGGTGGCTTGCCACGGAAATAGGCATTTGAGCGATTGAACAGCATAAAAAGCACCAACACCCGACGAGGCCACGATTTCTATACCTTCGTTACTAATATGTAAGGCATAAGCTCCTTCTGGAGAATTATCTTTTCGAAAAACAATGGCCGAGCCATTTACTTCTGAAACAATTTCGGGCTTTTTACCTACTATTTTTTCTATATCAGCCCCCAACAAAGTAGCTTCATTCAGGAATTCCTTTTGTGCTAAAATCTGGGTATTTTGACTAAGCACAAATTGCCCCGCTTGCCACTGGTAGCTTTGTGGAGTCGGAAAAATTGGTGGCAATTGGCCTAGGGGAATATCTTTGATAAGCTCATTTTTGGCAAATACTTTATCGGCCGTTGTATAGCCTACTTTATCTTCTTTGGGTGGTTTTATGCTATAATTGGTAATACTTTGTGCCGCTGCTGGATTGGCATTATCGACAAAGTACATACCAAATGGCACATCAGAAACATTAACGAAAAGCTCGGACGAAACAAACGAAATCGTTAGGGATTCGTTGGGTTTAAGGGCTTTGAAGGAATTAGAAGGATATAAACGAAAAATATCGCCATTAACCGCTTCGATATGTACACCGCCTGTTACCGAACTTGGGTCTATATCCCGAATATAATTAAAATACAAAGTCCAGTTTGCAGAAGGCAATACAGTTTTGCCTGTGTTGGTCAAGGTAAATGCCGACAAATATTGTCTTTTACCAAGATATTCATTCTCTGTGAGTTCCCACTGAACTTTCAAGCCTTTGGGGTCAAACAGCTTGGTGTTTTTCTGGCCCAATAGCGTATGAATACTACCAAAAAGAGCAAGAAAAAGGAATAGTTTTTTACTAAGTTTTATCATGTTTTTCAATAAAATTGGGTTGTTTTTAAGAAATTACTGGTACAATTTAATCATAAAACATGAAATACCTATTGGGTTGAATAGCTATAAGTAATTATGTCGTTTTTGGGGGGGCTTTTTATTTTAACCACTATTTAGTAAGTAACTTTAAGCTTCGTATTCATAATACTGCATGCTACAATATTGTTGGTATAAAAGCTTATTAAATTACAAAACCCTCTTGTGCCTGTAGCACAAGAGGGTTTTGTTGCTGAAGATGGGTAGACAAGCAAAATGCCAAAAAAAAGACAAATTCTAGCATTCTTTATGCATCAAGATATTGCTTAATCAGAGGCTTTAGGTAAATCACTTCTTCTTCTACGGCATCGAGCAAGGCATTGATTTTGTCTTTATCCCAAACTTTCACTTTTTCTATTTTTTCAATTCTTTTGGCTAGTACAGTCATTCCAGCAGACAACGCTGTGCCTTTTATTTTGTGTCCAAATCTATTGAGGGCTTCTAAATTTCCTTGTTCTATCAATGTTTTAAACTGTACCATAATCTCATCAATTTGTTCTAATACCATTTCTAGTATTTCTTTAGCCAATGCAGGGTCATCGCCCATTCTCGCACATAAATCCTCCCAATCCAAGTGCTCATTGTAACTTGTAATTACATTTTTTCCTTCTTCTTCTATCATAATACTTTTATCATCCAACCACTTTTCTAATATATGTGCAATAGTTGCCCTTACAAAAGGTTTGGTCACGTAATCATCCATACCTGCCTCTAGGCAGCGTTCGTTTTCGCCTTTTACTGTACCTGCTGTAAGAGCAATAATTGGCGTATGACGACCCGACTCTTCCATTCGTATAACTCTGGTAGCTTCATAACCGTTCAATTCGGGCATCTGAACATCCATAAGAATAAGGTCGGGATGGTGTTTTTCGTACAAAATTACGGCTTCTAAACCATTCTCGGCTTTAATGAGCTCTACGTTTGGTAGAATTGTAGTTAATACGGTGGTGGCCAACAACATATTTACATTGTTGTCTTCGGCAATTAGAATTTTGTATTTCTGCTTATCAAAGTATGGGGCATTTCCTTTTTCTTGAGTTCCTTGATAAATTCGGCCTTCACCTTGTTTGGCCAAATGCGACAGGGCATCGTAAAGCTGGAAACTGGTAATTGGTTTTACTAATTTTTTATGTACTTCTAATTCGGCACAAGCAGTATTGATATATTCGTCGTCGGACGAGCTATGCAAGAGTATGATGGGGATATTCAAGCCTAGATTTTTACGAATATTCCAGATAGTTTCGATACCATTCATATACGGCATGTGATAATCCACAATAACAACATCAGGAATCTTGGTATTTTCGGTAAGTAGATCCAATGCTTCGATACCACTTCTTGATAGTTGAGCCTGAATATTTTTGAGTGCTAACATATCTTCCAAAATCAAGCGATTATTGAGGTTATCGTCAACAATCATTACATCGTGAATATTGGTTAGGTTGTCCCAAACAATAGGTTTATCATGCTTTGTTTTGAAAGAAAGTTCAAAACAAAAAGAACTTCCCTTACCTAATTCGCTTTCTAACTTCAGCGAACTATCCATCAGCGACAACAATTGATTAGAGATAGTGAGTCCTAGCCCAGTACCGCCAAATTTACGAGTTACAGAAGCATCTTCTTGGGCAAATGCTTCAAATATCTTCTGTGAGTTTTTGGGGGCAATACCCACGCCTGTGTCTCGCACGGTAAACCTAAACCTACAAGTATCGTTTAAAGTAGCTTCCAGCACCTCCACTTTTAGTTCGATTTCGCCATTGTTGGTAAATTTGACAGCATTGCTCAACAAATTCACCAATATTTGACGTAACCGAACGGCATCCGCCCAAATAAACCTTGGTACATTCGAGGCTATATTGAGCAATACCTCCAAGTTTTTTTCATGAGCTTGGTATTTAATTAGGTCGATTACTTGGCTACTAAGCTCGATAATATCAGATTGTTCTATCGATAATTCTAGTTTACCTGCTTCAATTTTAGAGAAATCCAAAATATCATTAATAATATCGAGCAGCGAATGAGCTGAATGAAAAATTGTTGACACATATTGTTTCTGCGTTTCGGCCAACTCTGTTCGCATCAGCAGATCGGTAAAACCAATAACGCCATTAAGTGGTGTTCTGATTTCGTGGCTCATATTGGCCAAAAATTCGGATTTGGCTAAGCTAGCTGCCTCGGCATGTTCACGAGCGGTCAAAAACTCATGTTCTATACGTTTGCGAGTAGTGATGTCTCGTACAACGGCTTGAATCAATTGTTCGCCTTCAATATTAAGTTTAGACAGCAGTATTTCTGCAGGGAAAGTCTCAGCATTGTCCATTCTTTTACAAATCCACTCAAAACTATGGCGACTTTCACGAAGGCATTCCATAATATGTTCCTGCAAAACAACCTGCATGTCGCCCTCTTTCTGTTTGTCGGCCGAAAGGGCAAAAGCTGACATTTTACATATTGCCTCCTTGGTAGAAGCTCCAAAAAGAGCAATAGCCGCAGGATTGCAATCGATACACCGTTGTTGGTTCAATACCAATACGGCATCGCTGGTAGAGTTATACAAAGCCCTAAACTTGGCTTCAGAGCGAACGATTTCGTTTTCTACTTCTTTGTACCTAGTAATATCGTGTAAATAGCCATGCCAAATTACGCTATTTTCGAGCCTTTCGGGGGTAGACTCGCCACGCACCCAACGCTTGCCTTTGTTGGGAACAACGATTCTAAAATCTACCACTTTTACGGTAAGATTTTTGAAAGATTCTTCGATAGCACCAAAAAATATGGGCAAGTCGCTTCTATGAATCCGTTCAAGCATTGTCTCTACAGTAGTTTTGCCTTTTTCGTACTTAATTTCAAACAACTCAAAAAGGCCATCAGAGGCAAAAGGAATAGTAATTCGGCCGTCATCAAACCGCTTGAGCTGATACAAGCCACCAGGCACTTGGTCTGATAACTTTTTGAAAAGGCGATTGGTACGTTGTATTTCTATTTCTGTTTTTTTGACTTGGTCAATATCTTTGAAAGTACCATACAGGCGAATACACCTACCGTCGAGGTATTCGCCTTGCCCTTTGATTTGTATCCATTTTTTATTTTTCAGGGCAGTTTCTATCGTTACCTCTATATCGAACGGAATACCCTCTTTTACAGCAAGTGATATAGCATTTATGAGTAAATCTTTGCTGTTTTGGTCTGGATAAAACTCCATTCCTGTTAGAACATCAGGTTGAAAATCTTGCGATACTTCAAATATCTCTTTGGCTATATTACTCCATTTAATCTGTTTGGTATTCCAATCAACCTCCCATCCACCTACCAGAGCTATTTGGTTAATTTGTTCTGAAATTTCTTGTGTTCTAATCAGTTCTTCCTCTTTCTCGTCCCATTCAGCATTTTTTACTACAAAAGTTTGATTTTTGATTGGTTCTTTTTGTGAGGTAATATCTTCAAAATATGACACCACTTTTTGTTGGCCATCGGCTTCTTCAACCAATATACCACTGGATTTAATCCATAAAAAACTTCCTTTTTTATGACGAACCCTAAAAACCACCTCATAAGTTGTTTGTTTGGTTTCTATCAATAATTGAAAAGCCTCGATAATTATAGCTAGGTCGTGCGGATGAATATGAGATTGCCATGAACCTAGGCTATTGTTGATATTGTCAGAAGAATTGTTATAGCCCAATAACTCCCAGATTCGAGGTGCATTCCAGTATTGTGCTGGATTATCAATATCCCACGTCCATAAGCCTCGCAAAGCTACTTGATTAATAAAATCAAGAGTTTGTGGATTATGTAAATCAACAACATTTCGTTCTACGTGACTCATAAATCAATTAGCGTAAGAATTGGTATTAATATAAAATCATTACGTATTCTTTGCCAGTATTATTTAGTGTTCTATTAGACATTTTGCTCAAATCCAGTTCTAGTCTGCTATTTATTACCGATTGCAAATATTCTTATATTTTGGCTTTAATTGATAACCAAAAAGATAAAAATACTTAAAAATCCAAAAATCATCCTATCTATATTTCTTTCAGGTAATTTCTCAATTTGCCTGAAGGGCTTGTTCGAGATGGGTTAAAAATACTAGCATTACCAATAACAATAAAACTTTGTTTTGCCCTCGAAACGGCTACATTTAACATATTAGGCTGGTTGTTTCGGTCAAAAAATAGGGTTTCGGCATCACCTTCTCCATATACTGGCGAAAAAAGGATTATTTCGCGTTCTGCACCTTGTAGTGCATGAACCGTACCAATTTTCATTTGGCCTACATCTAAGCCTACTTGTCGTAGCAAACTATACAGTAATCGGCGTTGGCCTTTAAACGGCGTAATAATACCCACCAAATCTTCGATTCGACGGTAGTTGTTTGATAATTGGCTAAAATGTTTTTCTATTATACTGCGGTTTTGGAGTAGCCAGCGTTTTATTTCTTGGGCTTCTACTTCATTAAATCGGTCTCTGTTGACTACAGATGAATGGCTTTCTTGATGCAACAACAACATCGGAGGAAATAACTGCTCATGCTCAGATAACACCTTCATGGGCTTTAACATTCCAGAATAGGCCAAATCATTACAATAACTAATAATCTGGGTATGACAACGGCGGTGTTCGAGCAACATCATACCTTTTTGCCCCGACAAGTTGCTTTCGTCGACAATCGCTGTTGCATTTTGTGCCATTTTCATCAACGAGCCACTCGAACATAAAAACCCCTTTTGAGCTAGTGCTTGCCTCAAAGAATCTCGCTCATCTGCTATGATTTGGTACTTGAGCAAATGCCCTATATCTACTTTAGGAATCGTATTCCAAACTGGTTCTATTTGCATGGTATCGCCCACAATAATAGCTTTTTGGGCTAAGGCAAAAACCGCCACACCTACTTCGGGGCTTACCTGCCCCGCCTCGTCGACAATCAACCAATCTACAAAATCGAGTAAGGGTGGATTTTCCCATTTTTTAGCACCATCTTCTTTTTCTCCTGCATATTTTAGGTACGAAAAAAACTTGGGTGCCATAAAAAAGGTACTTACAAAACACGGCGTAAGCATGGCTCTGGTTCGCCACACCTGTTTTTTACCTTGTAGTCCTTTGTTGGGGGTATTGCCATCGAGCTGCTCTTGCATGGCTTCGAGCCATCGACCTTCCCAATAATGAACGGCCAAATGAAATGCTTTGTTTCGGATTGTGGTGTCTATTTCATCAAAAAAATAGCCTTTTGCCTGTGGATTTTGTAGCTTTTCGAGTTCTATTTGCCACATTGCAGTTTCATCACTGGCGGGATTTCCTTTAATTTTGTGCTTTTTTTTCCACCGCTCCCAGTCTCTCCAAGCCTGAGTTACTTCTTTTATCTGCCGTAGTTTACTTTGAAAAAAAGCCAACAAACGCATACGAGAAGTGTCTTTTAGGGCATCCAAACTTAAAATCGTTTGCCGAACCATTGGCCGAGCCGACGAGTTTATCATAAAAATCTGTTCTTCTATAGCAGTTTCAAAATCTAGCCAAAACAGTTTTGTTTCTTCTACCAAGGCCCAATACTGCTGAGCTATAGCCTTTTGGGTAAATTCCGCCATTTTTTCACGAACAACTTTCCACAACACCTGTCCTTCTTGCAAGTCGAGTTGTATATTTCTGATTTCTTTTTGTATCAAAAAATAGGCTTCCGATACATCTTCGACTGATTTTCGGGTATGGCGTTTTACCATATTGAGGTAATAGCGTGTGGCTTTTTCATGATACGACTCTTCCTCTAGGCGAGCAAATAATCCTGATTCATCTATTTTCAAAAAATTAATCTGTGCAAGTTCTTTTTCGGTCTTACTTCGTGCGGGCAAATAGGTGGCATATCCCGACACATCGGGTAGCCATCGCTCACGGAGTTCATCGCTGGCTTGGTCGGTCTGCATAAAACTTTCCTGAATATTCAACACGGCTTGGTTGTTGGCCGAGCATGCCAACATAATCGTAGGGTCTTGCCCTCGCAAAGCCGACAATACCACTTCGTTGGCCACTATGCTTTGTAAAAGTGTAGTTTTACCTGTGCCTGGCGGGCCATTTACGGCAAAAACTCTCGATGATTTTTCGGCTTGATTGAGGGTATATAAGCTTTTTCTTTGTGAAATACTCAGGGGAAACGCCTGCCCCATTTGTCCAAGATGCCCAATGTGGGCAGTCAAAAAATCCTTGGCTTGAACTGGGGCTTTGGGTGTAAGCACCGAGTCGATAGTAATAAATTCGTTGAGAAGTGGAGGTAGTGTTTTTTCTTGTAAAAGAGCCTCGTACAGGGCTACAATAGCCGCTCCTGCTTGAATATCTTTTTCGGGTAAAACTATGGTTGTTTCATTAACAACGGTATAAAGCTCTTCTGAAAAGCCAGAGAGTGGCTGGCCTGTCAGTTGTTCAAAAACATCATGCAGGTATGTAAGGTATTCATGCCAGTGTAAAATACTTTTTTTCTCGGCAGCATAAATTTCCTCTAGGGTATCTATCGAACAAAATATATAATCATTTTCTTCATTTCCTACTGGACTCATCAGCTCGCGAGGCACAACAGGATAATATTCGTCGATGGGCCGTAACTCGCCTAATCTGTCCAGAAAAACGGGTATCCAAAACGGATACAAAGGTTTATTGGCTGTAAAATAAGTGCTATACTCGGTTTGGGGCAGTACTTTAAAAGGTGAAAGCAAAATAGTTACCTTGTCGAGTCGCTCCCATTTGGGGTCACTTTCTTTTTTTATTCCTTTTTCTCGGTTAATTTTTTTCTCCTCTTTCTCAAATATTGCTTCAGCCTGTTCTGAAGGAAGGCGACCCTCCGACAGAATATCGTCGGCCAGCACCACAGGGTTAGCACTTTCTACATCAATATTGGCACGCATCGCATACAATAGACTCTCTTTCCAATATTCCAACAATTTTTTACGCATATTTCCCAACATAGAGTAGCTATAATAAGTAATTTTTTATAATCTATTATGTACAATTTGCTTATGGCCCCCACAAGGGTTTATCCTAGTTTGAATATACCGAACCCCAACCTCATAAGTACAATTGTTCTTTTTTCTTTACCAAACACCTGATAATCTTCCACTTACAAAACTTTTTTATCAAAATCAACGTTATAACTATATCGAATCTAGCAAAATATAGTAGCTGATTTTGAGCTTTTGGTATGTTTGATACAAAAGCAATTTGGCAACAATAAAGTGATTGTATCACTCAAAAGGCATTTATACTATTAGCTATTCAAAAAACAGGAGTATTGCTATATTCGTCACTTTTATTGTAGGCACATACATAGTAAAATTAAACAATAATAGTTTTAAACTGATGGTAATCTAACAAAAACATGATTCTTAGAGCTGGATGAGTCGATGACAATATTTTTCCGAAAAAGTAGTTTATTCGGTACTCAGTATGTAAATTTGCTTAACGAGTATATCATTCATTCGGTTTTAAGATTATCAAATTATAAATACGATATGGCTATTCTTAAAAATATTTTGGTTTTCCTTTTAGGCTCGACAGAATCTGATTTTCCTGTTTATGGCAAAAAATCGAAAATGATTCTTTCGGATGCCAACATGACCGAACAACTGTTAGTGGCAATCGACAAAGAAAAACACGGAGAAAGTACCACTACTATTACTGGCAAAAAAGGTTCTTTCAAGATAGAACGTGTTTCTGAAATGTATATGGCCAGTTAATTTATTCCTATTGTATGTCTGGAATTACCTACGGAGTAGCCCTCATTATTTTATTCTTTATTCTTCCTGGCGGGCTATTTCGACGAGCCTATTTTCCCCTTCACCTTTCCAATTATCATTTAAGAGCTAGTAGTTTTTCAGAAATTGCTACCACTTTGGGGGTAGGCATGACCATGCAGTGTATCGCTATTCTGCTCGTCAATCACTTTCACCCAACTTTAATGGTTGATTTCAAGCTTATTGCTAGCTTATTGAGTGCTCCAAGTCCTTCTGTTTTAGGCCAAATTCAGGGCAAGCTATGGCATATTTTTCTTTATAATATGGTCTTGCTTACCCTTAGCTTTGTGTTGGGAAAGGGTTTGCAAAGAATTGTATTGCGATTTGGACTAGACGAACGCTTTCGGGCCTTGAAATATGATAATTCATTCCATTATGTATTTTCGGGAAAACAATATGCGTGGCGACATTCAGACGAAATTTTGTCGTATATGAATGTCTGTGTAAAAATTGATAATGATTTTTTTATTTATTCGGGCATTTTACTTGACTATCAGCTCAATAAAGACGGACATTGCGAACTGATCGAACTAGGTAAAGTAAAACGCAAAGTAATTAATAAAGAAAATGATGCTTTGTCGAATATGCTAAAAAAGAACCATCACCATGAATACAATATCCATTGTGACAAGTTATTTATTCCTTACAACCAAATTCTCAACTTTGGTATAACTTATTATAAGATTCGGGAAGTATAATTTGTTGTAGCTAATATTCAAACAATTACAATTTGGTATTTTTTATTTTGTACAATTACTTAACTATATGGAAATTTTGATAGAAATATTGGGCTGGATTGGCTCTGTATTGATTGTAGGAGCGTATGCCTTTAATATGCAAGGAAAATTAAAAGCTGATAGCCCACTTTATATCTGGAGCAATTTATTGGGAGGTATTTTCTTTGTGGTAAATACCCTTGCCCATAAAGCCTACCCTTCGGCAATGGTCAATGTCGTTTGGGTTTTTATTGCTATTTATTCAATTATCAAAGCCCGAAAAGCAAAGTCTTCTATCAAATAAAATGTGTATATATTTCACTTAGCAATTAACCTCATAGCTTATGAAATTCATTGATTTAAGTCATGTTATCGAAGAAGGTGTAGTTACTTATAAAGGACTCCCCGCCCCTGTTATTTGCGATTTCTGGACTCGTGAAGAGTCTCAACAATGGTACGAAGAAGGTACGTCTTTTCAAATGGGCAAAATAGAGATGGTTTCTAATACAGGAACGTATCTGGATACACCTTTTCATAGATATGAAGAGGGTAAAGATTTGTCGGAAATATTGGTAGAACAAACCGCTATGATAGAGGCTGTACTAGTACATATTCCTTTTGAACAGCAACTCAGTATTGATGCCTCGTATTTTAAAGGGTTAGCTCTTGAGGGTAAGGCTTTGTTGGTATATACAGGCTGGGACACCCACTGGAAAACCGATAACTACTATAGCGGTAATCCCTTTTTGACAGCCGATGCAGCCGAGTATCTGGTAACACAAGGCATAAAATTAGTAGGTATCGACTCACATAATATTGATGATATTTCGGGCAAATCACGGCCTGTACATAGTATTTTGCTCAAAAATGAAATCTTAATTGTAGAACATCTTTGTAACCTAGGAGGTATTCCTAAGGGAGTTCCCTTTAAATTTTGTGCCACTCCTCCAAAAGTAAAAGGGATGGGTACATTTCCTGTGAGGGCTTATGCTTTGCTCGAATCGGAGTAAAACATAAACCCTCACAACTAGCTATTGATTAAATGACTTTAAAAAAATCGGGCAGAGTTATGCCCATTGTAGTGTTTGCCCAGTTTGCTGGTACATCGCTTTGGTTTGCGGTAAATGCTATTTTAAAAGACCTTCAGCAAGAACTCCCTGTTGTCGATAATTTTCTTGGCAATATGACCTCGGCTGTTCAGTTGGGCTTTGTTATAGGTACTTTATTGTATGCGTTATTTACGATAAGCGACCGTTTTTCGCCAGTAAAAGTATTTATGATTTCGGGCCTTATTGCGGCTTTATTAAACTTGCTTACTTTATTGCTGGCTCATTCTTACGAAGCCTTATTATTAATTCGGTTTGGGGTAGGATTTTTTTTGGCTGGTGTGTATCCTGTTGGCATGAAAATCATGAGCGACTGGTACAATCAGGGCTTAGGCCGAGCATTGGGCTATTTGGTTGGAGCATTGGTATTGGGTACGTCGTTTGGGCATTTACTCACGGCCTTATCTTTTCATTTGGCATGGCAAAATAGCATTATTGCCTCATCGGTATTAGCAAGTGTTGGGGCCATTATTGTAGGAATGTTTATCAATGATGGCCCATATCGTAAAAAATCTGGTGGATTTAGACCTAGGGCTATTCAAAGTGCTTTTGCCAATCTCTATTTCCGAAAATACGCTTGGGGCTATTTTGGGCACATGTTTGAGTTATATACATTTTGGGCTTTTGTCCCAGTAATATTACAGACATTTCAAGATACCCATCATAGCAAGCTAAATATTCCGTTTTGGTCATTTATGATTATAGCGGCTGGCGTAGTGGGCTGTATTGTTACAGCAGAATTATCAAAATGGATAAAAAGTCAACACTTGGCTTTTTACAGTCTCTTGATTTCGGGTATTTGTTGTGTAGTATCGCCTTGGGCTTTTGCTTTGCCAAGTAGTATTTTTCTGATATTTATGCTTATTTGGGGCATCAGTGTTGTTGCCGACTCGCCACAGTTCTCAACATTAATTTCACAAAATACACTTCCCGAAACTCGGGCATCGGCACTTACTATTGTCAATAGTATTGGCTTTGGTATAACTATTTTGAGTATCCTTTTTACGCAATATCTCCTAAAAGAATGGCATAGCCCTTGGGTATACCTACCGCTGGCCATTGGCCCTATTGCTGGCCTAACTGCCATGCGTAACTAATTCAGCTATGTGGTTTTGAGGACAATCTATTATAAGCAACAACAAATTGCCTATAATAGATCGTATTTATAGTTTTATAATATCATAACCAAAACGAATAATTACACCTATTACAACTATCAAAAAAAATACCCTTACAAAAGCACTTCCTTTGAATAAAGCCAAACGAGTACCAATAATTGAACCTAAAATATTGGCAATTCCCAAAGGAATAGCTACCTGAAAAAGCACATCGCCCGACGACATAAAAAAGATAATAGCTGGCACATTAGACGCACAATTAAGGATTTTGGCATAGGCAGAAGCATGCAAAAAATCTAAACTAAAAATAGACACAAAAGCAAAAATCAAAAAACTACCCATACCAGGCCCAAAAAAACCATCATAAAATCCTAAGACAGCTCCTGTGGCAAGAACGCCAAGCAGAAATATATTACCGACATATTTGGGTTGATGGTGGGTACCCATGTCTTTTTTTATAAGGGTATAAATAAATACTAATACCAACAATACCAAAATAATAGGCTTTAGGGTATTCTTGTCTAATGAAGTAACCAACCTAGCACCCAGCAAAGCAAAAACACCCGTAACCAATATAGCAGGCAATATCACCTTCCAATCTATTTTTACTTTTTGCATATACTGCGATGCCGCCACGAGTGTTCCCGACACCGAAGCCAGTTTATGTGTTCCTATAATTGTAGGAATTGTAAATTGTGGCAAAAAAATTAGCAAAGCAGGTAGTTGAATCAAGCCCCCACCACCAACAATAGCGTCGATAAAGCCTGCACAAAAAGCAAAACATGAAAGTAACAAGATGGTTTGTAGGGTAATGTCGTCTGGTAGCATTATATCAAAATAAAAGCGTTGATAAAAGAAAATAGGGCCTTTACTCATTTCTTATTTTATGGTTCAATCCTGTATAAATAAACCACCTGAGTCGAAAAAAAATGACTAAAGATGAATAATATTAAGGCTAATTACTGAGCAAAACTCAAAATAAAGCCTTATTCTTGAAATAGCTCGCTGTTTTGAGTAACTTATCGGTAATTATTCACCACAACATTACAAAATAAAAGTATAAAACCTTTTATCTGCCATGATGCGAGTTTTTATTGGTATAAGTATATTCCTCATATATTCCTTCCAACTTTTAGGGCAGATAGACATCCGGCATTTGACCATCAAAGATGGCCTTACCCAAGGCTCGGCCTATTATATGCTCAAAGACAGTCGAGGGTTTGTATGGATGAGCTCAGAAGAAGGTATTAATCGCTACGATGGTACACAGATTGTTAGCTATACACATTCCAATAACGATACTACAACCATTGGTTCGGGGGCTATTAGGGGTATCGTAGAAGACTCTCAGGGGGATTTATGGATTGGTACAAGTCAATGCCTCAACCGATATGTACGCCAAAAAAATAGTTTTGAACGCTATTATGCTACAACATCGAGTATTACCAATGCCTTTTATGCCAACGACCATGAAGTATGGTATATCAACGACCTACAAGGCATTATGGCCTATAATTTTCAGAAAAAATACTTCAGACATATTTTTCCTCATGTCAAAAATCAAGAACACTTTTCTTTAAGCTTTATTGCCCATGATACCCGTAGAAAAGGTATTTGGTTGCTCTCTAATGGACAACTCCTTTTTTATCAATACGCTCCCAAATACAAGTCTATTTTGTATAACAACCTCATTAGTCATCAAACTATTACGGCTTTTGAGCTCGACAGTACAGGGAATATCTGGCTGGGTACAAATACATCCTTGTACAAAATGCAATTGTCTCCCTTGCGGCTCACAAAATTCAATTTCCCTCCACAAAAAACACCTTATAGTATTTATAATATCAAAGAAAGTGCCAACCACCAACAGCTTGCCATTGCGGGTAATTTTGGGCTTTTGATTTTTAATCAAACAAATAATCGTTTTGAAAAAAGCTATACTCATATCCCTAACGACCCCAACTCACTAGCCAATAATGAAACGGCTTTTGCCATGATAGATAATCAGCAAATTATTTGGGTCAATTCAGACCCTATTAGCAACGACGTGATTTTGCCCCAAACCTACAAAGTACACTCGTTTATTGATAACCCCAATGATATGCTCGACCTCAACCAAAACGCTATCAGAGGGCTTGCCGAAGATAACCAAGGGTATTTGTGGATAGGAACAATCAGCGATGGGGTTCGGAGATATAATCGTGCTACAGGTCAGTTTAAAAAATATACCATTGCCAACGGCCTCCCCGACAACAGTATTCGTCAAATCATCGTTGACAAAAAGGGGGCTATCTGGGTAGCTACAGCGTATGGCTTTTGTATGTTTAACGCTATCACCGACCGCTTCCAATCATATTCTAATCCTTTAGACAAACAGAAATACCAAGATGCCAACTATATTAATGGGATTTTACCACTAAAAGACAACGCATTTATATTAAGCACCTTATCTGGGCTTTTTGTTTTTAAAGGCCAATCGTTCAAGCCCTTTTCAGACGACAATCAACCACAAACAGGGGCTTTGTATTTGGATGAAAAAGAACAGCTATTATACACCGCTTGGAAAGAAAAAGGTATCGTGATTTATGATATGAAGCTATCTAAACCAAGTGTTGTTAGCAACCTTGTAAAAGGAAGTTATGTCTTTAGTTTTTATCGTATGCCAAACAGCAATTCTCTTTGGATTTGTACCAATCAGGGGCTTCTCAAATATGATATTGGGCAGAAAAAAATCATCACTACTTTGGGAACAGAACAAGGCTTATCAAGCAATGTAGTATATGGAATCTTGGAAGAAAATGGTTATCTGTGGCTCAGTACCAATCGAGGCATTGTACGGTTTGACCCAAAACGAGAAGTTTTTTCAAAAATAAAACAAGATTTGCTTAAAGAATATAATAGCAATGCTTACCTAAAAACACAAGATGGAACGCTATTTTTTGGCAGTACAACTGGCCTTAGTTATTTTAAGCCTCTGTTTCCTAAACAAACGGTATCAACCATCGTTAATACCTATATCACACAACTTTCTATTAATAACAAGCCCGCTCAATCTATACCCTTTATTGGCGAATTAACCCAACTAGATTTGAAATACAGTGAAAATACTTTAGCTTTTGATTTTGTAGCAATTGACTATTTTAGTGAAGGAGATATTTCGTATAGTGTTCAGCTTGAAGGTTTTGATAGAAAACGAATACAGTTAGGAACACAACATAGTATTCGATATACACAACTTCCACCAGGCAATTATCAATTAAAAATTTATGCAACCAACTATGCAGGTATCGATGCCCCGCCCAAGGTATTGGCTATTACGATAACACCTCCTTTTTGGCAAACGTATTTATTCAAAATAAGCGTATTGTTAGTACTAATCCTTTTCATTTATCTACTCTCAAAATATTATTTTCGGAGCAAGCTATTAGAACAACGACGAAGATACCGAACAATAATCAATACACAAGAGTCTGAACGACAACGAATTGCCCAAGACTTACACGATGATATAGGAAACTCTCTGGCAGCTATCAAGAATATTGTTTCGCATCAATACAACCTTCCCGATATAGAACAGATGCTCAATCAAGTGTCGGAAGATATGCGTAATATTTCCCATAATTTGGCCTCTATCAACTTCCAGCAAACGTCTTTAATTAAGGCTACCGAAATCTTGATTTTGAGACACAACGAGTCGAGTAAACACAAAATCAAGTATCAGTTTATGGTAAATGGCAACGAAAAAAGGCTACAGTACGACAATGAGCTTATTGCCTACCGAATTGTCTGTGAGTTGCTCAACAATATCGAAAAGCATTCGCAAGCCCACAATGCCATTGTACAGTTTTCATTTACCGATACTTTATTGACAATTGTAGTAGAAGACGATGGCGTTGGCATTAATAAAAGCCTAACTAATCAGAAAGGTATAGGTATGAATAATATCGAATCGAGGGTGCGTTTTCTGAATGGAACTTTGGTGATTGATGATGATGGAAATGGAACAATTATCATTGTAGATATACCATTAAATAAATAAAACGCAGTATTTTTATTTCTATAAATTTACTTTGCGGTATTGCCCCTACTTTTTAGAACATTATGAAATTCAATTTATGATAAACGATGAATTCTATAAGCCCATTAAAGTAATGATTGCTGATGACCATAAACTATTTAGCGATGGGCTAAAAATGATTTTATCTGCTGACCATTCTATTGAAATAGTAGCTCAAATTCACCACAGCAAAGATATTCTGTCAGCTATTCAGCAGTACATACCTCACTTAGTCATTTTAGACTTCAATATGCCTCATTTCAGTGGACTTGAAATTATGAAGTTGCTAAGCGAAAATACTATTTTAGTCAATGTTTTAGTACTGAGCTCTTATGCCGATGAACAACAAATTGATAAGTTTAGGCAGTTTGGGGCAAAGGGGTATTTTCATAAAACCGTGGAGTCGGCCGAACTTATCGAGGCTATCAAGCGAATTTATCGTGGAGAAACGTGGATTGTCCAAAAAAGCATCAAAGTAGAGGGTGTCGAAGAAGATTCTTTTATGAAAATGTTTAAGTTGACGAATCGAGAAATGAAAATTATTCAACTTATTAAACATGGAAAATCATCAGCCGATATTGCCAATGACCTTTTTTTGAGTAATCATACCGTCAATACGCACAAACGCAATATTTACCTCAAATTGAGCATCAACAACGAACGAGAATTGTTGAAGTTTATTAAGGATAATGGTATGTAGCACTTCCTGACACTATTTTTTTGACCCAAAATGATACGAATAAAACATACTAGACAATTCTACTATTTCTTTTTTCCATTAGCTGCCGTAGGTATCTCGACAGCTAATAGAAAAAGGATATTCAAGAATTCCTCAATATTATACCAATTGCGTTTCGCCTAGAGCTACTACTACCGAGCTGGCAGCTTTTACATCGAAGGCTTCACCATGTACAAAAATCTGAATATCAGTACCTTCCAAGTTTTCAATGGTAACTTGCTCAGATGTTGTAATTATATTCAACAAATTACTTCTAAATCTAATTTTGAAAGCGAACGATTTCCAGTTTTCAGGAACAAACGGGCTTAAATACACCTGTCCTTCTTTTACACGCATTCCTCCAAAACCTTTTACAACCGACATCCAAGTTCCTGCCATTGAGGTAATATGACAACCATCTTCGGTATCGTTGTTGTAATCATCCAAGTCTAAGCGAGCCGAACGTTGGTAAAACTCATAACTACGAGCTTTGTCGCCCAATTTGGCTGCTAAAATCGAGTGAACACAAGGACTCAACGACGACTCATGAACTGTCATTGGCTCATAGAAGTCATAATTGCGGCGTAAAATATCAATATCGAAATCATCTTCAAAGAAATAGATACCTTGAAGAACATCGGCTTGTTTGATAAAGCAAGAACGAAGGATTCTATCCCACGACCATTTTTGATTGATTGGGCGGTCGCTAGCAGGTAAATCTTTTACCAAAGTAAGTTCTTTGTCCAAGAAACCATCCTGCTGTAAGAATACCCCTAGTTGCTTGTCTTCTGGCAAATAGATATTGTCGATAATATGTTGGAATTTACCAAACTCTTCCTCCTCGTTCAAGTTCAAGATTTGAACTAACTCGGCATAGCGAGCAGCATCCATAGCCTTCACTTTTTCGGCAGATTCTTTGGCATATTTCAAACACCACGTAGCAATATAGTTGGTATACCAGTTATTATTAACGTTATTTTCGTATTCATTTGGCCCTGTTACCCCTAGCATTACATATTGTTGCTTGTGCGAAGACCAATTGACACGCTGAGCCCAAAAACGAGCAATACCCATTAATACCTCTAAGCCATATTCAGCCAAATACGCTTCGTCGTTGGTATAATTGATATAATCATAAATAGCATAAGCAATAGCCCCATTGCGGTGGATTTCCTCGAAAGTAATTTCCCATTCGTTATGACACTCTTCGCCATTCATGGTTACCATTGGGTACAAAGCAGCACCATCTTTGAAGCCTAATTTACCTGCATTTTCGATAGCACGCCCCAACTGTTTCCAGCGATATACCAATAAATTGCGAGCTACCTGCTGGTCGGCAGTAGCTAGGTAAAAAGGAATACAATATGCTTCGGTATCCCAGTAAGTTGAGCCACCGTATTTTTCACCAGTAAAACCTTTTGGTCCAATATTCAAACGAGCATCTTCGCCAGTATAAGTTTGGTTCAATTGAAAAATATTGAAACGAATACCTTGTTGAGCAGCTACATCACCCTCAATCACAATATCGTTGGTTTTCCACTTCGATTCCCACTTATCGGCTTGTTCGGCTACCATTTTCTCAAAACCTTTGGCTGCAATACGTTTCAGATAGGCTTTTGCTTCTGTTAATAAATCTTCAACAGCATAATTTTCGGAAGATAAATTACACGCATATTTCACCAAAACGGTTTCTTGACCCGCAATAACATCTAAACTCACCTGGCTAGCCACATACTTTTCGGCTTTGAGAGGAAAGCTCTGAAAATCAATCGCTTTTTCGTCTTGGAAAATCTCAAACTTTTGTCCTGTTACCACATGAAAACCTGTTTTTTTGGTACGAAGCTCGATATAGCCTTCGGCAAAAGCAGTTTCACGGTGGATTTCGTCCCAAAACTTCTCGTCATAGTTGGCATCTTTGTTTTTGATATCGCCATCAATGAATGGAGTTAGGGTTAATTTTCCGTCAAAATTTATAGGAGTTACCGCATACCGAATAGCCCCCGATTCATCATCAACAATCGAGTTAATTCGTTTGGCATGTACTTTTACTTGTTTTCCACTTGCTAGTGTTGCCACAAAAGAACGCTCTAAATAGCCGTCTTTCATGTTAAGCACACGACGGAAATCCGATACTTCGCAATGATTCAAATCGAGTTCCTCATGGTCGATTTCAACTTTGATACCAATCCAATTGGCAGCATTCAATACTTTTGCAAAATATTCAGGATAACCATTCTTCCACCAACCCACACGGGTTTTGTCTGGATAATAAACGCCTGCTACATAATTCCCCTGAAGTGTTTTGCCTGTAAAGGTTTCTTCAAAGTTGCCACGCTGGCCCATGCGTCCATTTCCTAATGAGCAAACCGATTCGGTAATTTCGTTATATTCACGGTGAAATCCCTCTTCAATTATACACCATTCGTCATGTTTCAAATAGTCTTTCATTGTTTTATATTTGGATGGTTAATGGCAATGTATTCAACTATTTCCATTCTTTCAATACTAACGCCTATCTTTTTCACGTAAGTTCTTGGAAATGTGCAATTCATTGGTTCAATTATTTTATTAGCCTGCTAAATTAGTAGAAATAATAAAAATTATATTTGCTGTGCTAAGCTGTTTTTTTCAAAAAAAACCAACCCTTTCGGATTGGTTTTGTCTTAGAAGTTTAATCTACCTAAAGTCATTTCTTCAAAAGTACTAATCACAAAATCTGCTTGGGTGAGTACCTCGGCCGAGCCTACTCCAATAGCCCTCATTCCTCCTGCTTTGGCGGCTTGAATACCTGCTACGGCATCTTCAAAAACCACACATTCAGCAGGTTGACATCCTGTGGCTTCTGCCCCTAGCAAAAAAACCTGTGGGTCGGGCTTACTTTTGTTGATATTATTACCGTCTATAATGGCATCGAAATACGATAACATTTGGATTCTTTCGAGTATCAATTTTGAATTTTTGCTAGCCGAACCCAATGCTATTTTGATACCATTTTCACGCAATAAAATTAAAAAAGCAGTTACTCCTGGCAATACTTCGTTGGGAGTCATCTGCATCACCAAGTCTAAGTACCATTGGTTCTTTTTATTGGCCCAGTCCAATTTTTCGGCATCAGTTAGGGTAACGCCCCCCCATTGTAATATCAAATCGAGCGACTCCATTCTACTAACTCCTTTGAGTTGCTCATTTTGGTGTTCGGTAAAATCAAAACCTAATTCATTGGCAAGCCTTCTCCATGCTTGAAAATGATACACTGCCGTATCTACAATCACACCGTCGAGGTCAAAAAGGCAGGCTTTTACAGTTGTCATATTTATTGTATTTGGTTAATGGATACTATTGCGATTGTGGAGTGTTGCTATCCAGAAGCTTTCAACAAAAATTTTATCTGCCTTGGATAGCCTCCTTTTTTCTTCTTAATGCCCCAATTCAATTACCTGAATCGACATAGGGCTCACTTTTACCTCTTTTAAATTCGATACAGTAGTACCCGATATGATATCTTTTCCTGTTGAGAAGCCCTTGAGTCTTTCTTCAAAACGAGCTGTATTCAAGGTTTTCTCATCTTTATTTTGACTCATAATCACCATAATCGACTGATTGGTATCATGACGAAAATACACATAGATACCATCTTGTGGTAAAAACTGGGTTAATTTTCCTGTTTGTAAAGCCGATGAACCTTGACGATAATGAGCCAAATTTTTCACAAAGTTAAAAGCTTCATTCTCTTTTGGTGTTCTTTGTGTTGCTAAAAACTTATTTTCTTTATCATCAGGCCAGCCACCAGGAAAATCTTGACGTACTTCTGCATCGGACGGATTCTTAAAGTTTTTCATCAAAATCTCTGTGCCATAATATAAATGAGGAGTACCTCGTGTAGTGAGCAAAAAGCCCAAGCCTAGTTTGTATTTGTTCATATCTTCACCAATAACCGAAAAATAGCGGTCTTGGTCATGATTATCCACAAAAGTCATATTCAAATCAGGATTTTCGTAAAGAGCATCCGAGGCCAATACCGAATAAATTCGATTAAAGCCTCTTCCCCAATCAAAATTTTGATTCAGTGCGTCATTAATAGCATAATACAACACAAAGTCGTTGGGTGATGGTAGATTACTTTTAAATGGAACATTGAGGTTGTTGCGTGTAAAATACGCCTGACTTACGATGCTTTGAACCGAGTTTTCACCTGTGATAAACATATTGGGATATTCGTCTAACAAAGCCGAGTTACAACGATTCATAAACGCCAAATCGTTGTACTGATAAGTATCTACTCGCCATCCATCAATACCAAAATACTCGACCGTCCACAAGGCATGTTGAATCAAATAGTTGGCAACAAATTCATTTTTATGGTTGAGGTCGGGTAAAAATGGCACAAACCAACCGTTTTGTTGAACCTTGAAGTCGGCCTGATTGCCATGAGTAATATCGACAACAGGTTCGTCACGATACGATGTATTGGTATAAGTATCCCATTGATTGAGCCAATCTTTTGAAGGCATATCTTTCAAAATCCAGTGATTGATACCCACATGGTTATAAACCGCATCCTGAATTATTTTCAAGCCTTTTTTATGAGCTTCGGTTACTAGCTCCAAATAGGCGGCATTGCCTCCCAAACGTCTATCAACATTGTATTGGTCGGTAAAACCATAACCATGATAGGCCGAACGCATAGCCCCACCTTCGTTGGTTTGAGGTTGATTGTTTTCAATTACAGGATTGAGCCACAAAGCTGTTGCGCCCAATTCTTTGAAATAATCGAGGTGATTGGTAATACCTTTGAGGTCGCCACCATGGCGTAAAAAGGGATTTTTTCGGTCTGATTCGGGGTCGGCCATATCAGCAAATTTGTCGTTGCTAGGGTCGCCATTGGCAAAGCGGTCGGGTAAAATCAAATAGATAAAGTCTTTAGCATTGATTTCCTGAGGTTTTTTGTCACGAATTTTCAATTCAAATGGTTGCGACAGTTTTACGATTTGGTCTACTACCTTTTTCTTACCTTTTTGTATTTGAATTGTTTTGGTAAGTTCAATATTAAATTTACCTGCCTGAGTAGTAGGGGCGATTTTTAGGTCTAAAAAAAGATAATTAGGATTCTCTACTGTATGTACTTTTTCGAGGCTTACACCAGCGTAATCAATTTTTACATCTGCCCCTTTGATATTTTTGCCATACACAAGCAACTGTAAAGAGGGATTTTTCATACCTACCCACCAGTTAGACGGGTTGACACGCTGAATACTTGGAGATTGAGCCATAACAGTGGCTACCAAGCAGCATAAGAGCAATGATAAGATTGTTTTTTTCATAATTTGTTTGAAATGGTCAATGGAAATACAACGAATGTCTGTGATTTTATGCAATTGAGATGCAATATTCGAGCTACTTGTACTTACTTGTACAATTTGGATTTGCAATTTTTCAAATAAATTCAGGAATTTCCTAATAATAAAATCTTAAATTGGGACAAAATTTATGTAAAGGTAAAAGAAAGCAAAATAGCACGAATCTGTGCTAAACTGTGCTAACAACCAAATTTTATTCTAAAAATGTCTCAAAAACTCTTCAAAATCACAACATTCTTAGGTTGTTTAATTTTCATTTTTATGGCCAAGGCTCAGGTCGTAAAAAAAGCAAATATACCAGAGAATAAAGGCCGTATTGCCAAAACAAAGAATTATAGTAAATTCAATAATAAAGATAGTAACCTTAAAAAACACAAACCCAGCGAGTACAAAAAGATTATGACGACCAAAAACGACAAGCTAGTAGTCCTACAAATGATGTTTCACCTTTGGGGCAATACCAACACAACCAACAAAATGAATGGGTCGGCAGCCGAAAACGGTGTTACCAAATTTAAAGATATTAATGACAAAGCCTTGAAAGAGCTTAAAAAGTTTGGCTATTCGCATCTTTATATGACTGGTTTAATTGAGCATGCCACCATGGAAGACCTTACAGCTTTGGGTATTCCAAAAGACCACCCCGATGTGGTGAAAGGACGTTGTGGCTCGCCATTTGCTATCAAAGATTATTTTGATGTGAATCCTTTTTTTGCAACAAATCCAGCCAAAAGAATGGAGGAATTTGAGGCAATGGTAGCTCGTGTACACAAAAATGGCCTTAAAGTTGTCATGGATTTTGTACCAAACCATGTGGCAAGGGTGTATCATTCAGACATGAAACCAGAGGGTATTCGTGATTTTGGTGCCGACGACGACCAGCATAAAGCTTTTGACCCACACAACAATTTCTATTATTTGCCCAATACTTCCTTTCAGATTCCCGACGGCGTAAATGCTCCCGTAAAAGCCGATGGCCCTTATGTAGAATCACCAGCGAAGGCTTCGGGAAATGACGTTTTTTCGGCCAAGCCAACCATTGATGATTGGTTTGAAACAGTAAAATTAAACTACGGAGTAGATATTCTAAATGGCCGTTCTCGGCATTTCGATCCTATTCCTTCTACATGGCTCAAAATGGTTCAGATTCTGAAATATTGGTCGGCCAAGGGAGTTGACGGCTTTCGTTGCGATATGGCAGAGATGGTTCCTGTAGAGTTTTGGCAATATGCTACTAGCGAAATTAAAAAGGAATATCCCGAAATGATTTTTATTGCCGAAATCTACAACCCTCGTGAATACCACAACTATATTAAAGTAGGTGGATTTGACTACCTCTACGACAAAGTAGGGTTGTACGATGGTTTGCGAAGATTGGTAGAACAAAAACATGAGGCTACCGTCGAAGATATTACGCGTGTTTGGCAACACGAATCGGGCGATATTTCGGAACACATGTTGCGTTTTCTGGAAAACCACGACGAGCAACGCATCAATACGCCTGCATTTGCCAATGGCAATCCTTTTGCGGCTATTCCTGCTATGGTGGTTACGGCAACGCTACATACTGGCCCTGTAATGATTTATTTCGGACAAGAACTTGGCGAAAAGGCCGACGGAAAAGAAGGCTTTAACCAAGCCGACGACCGTACTACTATGTTTGATTTTTGGGGAGTACCTTCTCATCAGGCATGGATGAACAATGGCAAATTTGATGGAGGGTTGCTTTCTGAAGAACAAAAACAGCTTCAAGGCTTTTATAAAGACCTTCTCAAGTTTGTTAACAGTTCAGATGCCGTTCAGCATGGGGCATTTTTCGACCTCCAATATGTTCAAGGCCAAGGCTACGACCGTCGCAAAGTGTATAGCTATTTGCGACACACCGACAAACAAAAACTATTAATAGTTTGCAATTTTGACCACCACAAAGAGCAAAATATTACCGTAAATATTCCAGAAGGAGCTTGGCAGGCCATGGGGCTACACCCAACAGGCAAATTTGCCCTAAAAGGGGTTTTTAACCTCAATGAAAGCAAAAACATACTAGGCAACGAAGGTGTACCCGTAAGATTATTACCAAATTCTGTTGCTATTTATGATATTTCTTCTAAAAAATAGTATTTTGCAATAGTAATTGAGCAAATCAATGCTACAAGTATTCACAGAAAAGCTTTTGTTGGTAGTTGTATGATTGCTTTGCTCAATAAAATCCCTATCATCCATTAACCATCTTTATGAAAAAAATTAATAAGCCCTTTCTAAGCTTAACACAAATTATTAATATGAGTGTTGGCTTTTTGGGTATCCAGTTCGGCTTTGCCCTTCAAAACGGCAACGCATCACGTATTCTTCAAACCTACGGTGCCGATGTAGAACACCTTTCATGGTTTTGGCTAGCAGCACCCCTTACAGGTATGATTGTGCAGCCTATTATTGGGCATTATTCTGATAAAACATGGGGGCGGTATGGTCGTCGCAAACCCTATTTCTTGGCAGGTGCTATTTTAGCGGCTGTAGCTTTGGCTTTTATGCCTAATGCTTCTTTTCTGGCAGGAGTATTACCAGCGGTTGTACTTGGAGCAGGATTTTTGATGTTTATGGATGCCTCGTTCAATATTGCCATGGAGCCATTCAGGGCATTAGTAGCCGACAACCTTCCCGACGAACAAAATACTACGGGCTTTTCGGTACAAACTACATTGATTGGGATTGGTGCAATTGCAGGGGGATTTTTGCCTCAAATTTTGAACAAAGTCTTTAATATTTCCAACGAGTCGGCCAATGGTAATGTACAAGAAAATGTGCTTTATTCATTTTATATTGGTTCGGCGGTTATTCTTTCGGCTATTTTATGGACAGTATTTACAACCAAAGAATATTCGCCTGCCGAAAGAACTTCTTTTGGTTTTGAAGAAGAAAATCATGACCAAAATAGCCTTAAAGACATCTTCAAGGATTTTGCAGCTATGCCTATCACTATGAAGCAATTGGGCTTGGTACAGTTTTTCTCGTGGATTGCCTTATTTTCTATGTGGGTATATGCTACTCCTGCGATTGCTCATCAGGTATATGGCTTGCCATTGAGCGACCACAGCTCAAAGGCTTATAACGATGCTGGCGACTGGGTAAGCTCGTTATTTGGGATTTATAACGGTGTATCGGCATTATATGCCTTGGCTTTGCCTAAAATTGCTGCTCAATTTGGCAAAAAAACAACTCATGCTTTTTCACTGATTTGTGGTGGTTTAGGTCTGACCTCAATATTTTTTATCACTAATCCCGACATGCTATTGCTAAGTATGATTGGTGTAGGAATTGCTTGGGCAAGTATCTTAGCTATGCCTTATGCCATTTTGGCCAACACTATTCCTATCAACAAAATGGGTGTTTATATGGGTATTTTCAACTTTTTTATCACGTTTCCCCAAATCGTTAATGGAATTTTTGGTGGTATGATTGTCAAAAATATCTATGGCTCAAACTCCATTTATGCTATCTTAACGGCAGGCGTATTTATGATTTTAGGGGCTATTTCAGTGCTTTTTGTTCGTGACGAAAAAGCGTAACCCTATTGGTTTGTCTTGTATATTTGTCTATTCTTTTTTTCAGGACATCAACAAACCCTTATTCTATTGTGATTATTTATCAAGCATCATATTACAGCACGAGGTTTAAGGCTTATGTCTTAAACCTCGTGCTTTTATTCTGTGGACTCAATACTGCCTTGAGCCAAACTACCGACGAAGCTATTTTTAAGGGTATCATGAGCCAACCTTTACCTAGCAAAACAGCAGAACGAGCCTTGTTTATTGCCCAACAGTGGCTTGAAAAACCCTATACGGCTCATTCTTTGGAAAGTAACCCCGAAAGTTTGGTAATCAATCTTCATGAATTTGATTGTGCTACCTTGGTCGAAAATGCACTTGCTATAGCTTTAACACGTGACCAATCGTTTGCTAGTTTCAAACAACAATTACAAGCTTTAAGATACCGACATGGAAAAATTAATGGATACGCATCTCGTCTGCATTATTTTACCGATTGGCTAACTGAGAATGAGCGAAAAAAAGTTTTAATGAATATTACTCAACAAGCTGGCGGTAAACTTTATAAAAAAGCCCCTTATTTTATGTCGGCTCATCAGCAAAAATACCCTCAAATGGAAGATTATCGCACCAGTGAGGCGATCAGAATGGCCGAAGTTAATTTACAAAGACAAACGTTCTACTATATTCCTAAGGCAGAGGTTGCAGCCAAAGAGATAGCTATTCAAGACGGCGATATTATTGCCATTACTACTTCTATTGCTGGCTTAGATGTTTCTCACGAAGGGCTGGCCATTCGGAAAAATGGCAGAGTGCATTTGCTTCATGCTTCGTTAGATGCCAAAAAAGTGATTATTTCGGAAGAACCCTTAGCCGACTATCTTAGTAAGCACAAAACGCAGACAGGTATTATGGTTTCGAGAATCCAATAAAATAAATCAGGATAAGCAAAATTTGCTTATCCTGAATAAAACCAACATAATCTATAAATCAAATTACTCCGTGAAACTGAGCTCCATAGCTCAGATTAATCAACATATTATCTTCGGTGGTTAAGTGATACGTTTTCTCTTTTTCTATCGTAAGCTTACTTGGACGCACCGACAAAACAGGTACTTGGGCATGATTGACCACCTGTTGAGAATAATTTCCTGCAAAGTATTCCTTAAAAGTATAATCTGTAGTAGCCGTAATTACCACCAAATCGACCATTAATAATGATGCTATTTCATTTACCCTTTCGGCTATATCACCACCATGATAAAATAGCGACTTATTGGAAATACCCTCTTTGTTCAAATGCCCGACAAGTGTATCTAACAAATCTGTTACTTTTTCGATATACACAGGATTATCTTCCGACATCCCCACCACAGTCCATTCGCTCTTGTAAGCCGACAGTATTGCCTTGGTAAAATCCAGCTTGTCCAAAGCCCCTTCTACAGGTCTAATCGGGAACAATACCTTTGAAATCCCCTTCCACTGATGATATGTCGGTACGGTAAGTACAGGGCAAGCAGCATTTTTTACTACCCGAAAAGCATCTGAACCAATCAAAAACTCTTGAATCCCCGATGTACCGTGTGTACCCATTACAATGAGGTCGATGTCCAATTCTTTGGCACAATCCACAATTTCCTGACTTACCTGCCCTACTTTTACAATACGTTGAATATCCCAGAAACCTCGTTGTTTATATTTATCAAAAAGTTCATCAAGCTTACGCTCATTTTCTTTGATAATGATATCGGAAGAAATATCCACGACCATACTACCGTCGGGTGCAATCATCATAAAGCTAGAATCCACCACATGAAGTAAACTAACACTAGCTTTGTGTTTTTGAGCCAAGTCGATAGCTACCTCCAAAGCATTTGTAGAAGTTGTACTAAAATCTACAGGTATTAATATTTTACTAATCACCAAATTTTCCATAGTCTTGTCAGTGTTATGGCTGAGGTTACTCGGCAAATAATAATCAAATAGATTTGAACAACACTCAGCGGTTGTTAACATTTCTAATACGATACAAATGTATTGGGGCTGTCTTGGAAGTAGGTTAGAGCCAAATTAGAAATAAATTAGAAAACCCCAAAACCATGAATTTTATCATGATTTTGGGGTTTTATTATAAATATCCGATAAAAGCAAGGAAGCGTTCGCTTAGTCGGTCAAACTATCTTCTTCTTTTTTTAGTCTTAGTAACAATCCTTTTGCTAGAAGCAGTTTTGTATTGTTGCTCCAAAGCCGATATTCTACTTTTGGTAATTTCGATATTTTCCAAGTTAGCTTTTTCAATCGTTTCATAACTTGCTGTCAACTGGTTGTAGTCTGTCAACAAACGGTTATAACGCTCGGTCAAGCTTTCCATAGTTTCCTTACCATCTTCTTGGCATTTGGTATAATCTTCAGTTTTTTTCTTGAACTGGCTTTCAAGGCTAAAACGGAAACTACTAAGCTCTACATTCTCTTCTCGTTCCTTCTTCAAAGTATTTTCCAACTGTGCTACTTGGTTTTGCAAAGCTGATATTTGCTTGGGTTCAGTACACTGCGTAAACATTAACGGCAAGGCGGCTAACGAAAGGAATTTTATAGATTTATTCATAATTACTTAGTCTTAAACTAATATAAAAGTTTTTTTATGAAATATATTAATAACAAGTATCCTTAATTTGAGATTGTAAATAGCACTTCAAGCAAAGGAAAAATTCTAATTTTATTATTGAAAGTACAAAAATAGCTATTTGCAGCATGAAAATACTTACTTTTTCCTAGAAATCATCTCTCATACTACAAAAACAGCTTTAAGGTACATAAAATCTTTTGAATTTGTAAAATAACTCACAAATTTAATGAATGAAGGAATGAAGGAATGAAGGAATGAAGGAATGAAGGAATGAAGGAATGAAGGAATGAAGGAATGAAGGAGAATTGCATCTCAATATTTTGAGTTCCACAAATACTAACTTTTTTTTCAAAAATTCACTAATTCACTCATTCACAACTCACTAAATCACTCATTCACTAAATCACTCATTCACTCATTCACTAATTGAACAAAATCTCTAGTGCATAAAATTATACAGAGCCAAATAGGTAGCGGCACCAGCTACGTAGCCTATCAAGGCGACAAAGGTGATTTTTTTGAAATACCACACAAAATCTATCTTCTCCATTCCCATAACAGCCACACCAGCAGCCGAACCAATAATCAATAAACTCCCGCCTGTACCTGCACAATAAGCCATAAATTCCCAGAGTTTTGAGTCGGTCGGATAAGTGGCCAAGTCGTACATACCCATCGATGCCGCTACCAAAGGTACATTATCAATAATCGATGAGGCTACACCTATTACAAAAACAATTAAGTCTTGATTGCCCAACGTTTTGTTCATACCTTCGGCAAAATGATGTAATAACTCGGTGCTTTCCAGAGCCGCAATAGCTACCAAAATTCCCAAAAAGAATAAAATACTAGAGGTATCTATTTTGCGAAGAGCATGTACTGCCGAATATTTCGACTTAGTTTCTTCATCTTTATCTTTATGAATAATTTCGGAAACCAACCAGACAATACCCAAGCCCAACAACATACCCATATAAGGAGGTAAATGTGTGACGGTTTTGAATACAGGTACAAAAAGTAATACTCCTAAGCCTACAACAAACATCGTATTTCTGGACGACACACTCACACTGCTACTCACCCCAGACTTATTCAGAAAAAGATTAGATTTAGTTTTTAACGTAAATGTCAGGTATATCAATGGTACTATCATCGAAACCAAACTTGGTAATATCAATTGGGACATAACCCCTGTAGCCGAAACCTGCGTACCAATCCAAAGCATTGTCGTAGTAACATCGCCCAAAGGAGACCATGCTCCACCTGCATTGGCAGCTATTACTACCAAGCCAACCATAATTTTGCGGGTATCGCTAGCGTGCATAATTTTACGAAGCAACGAAGCCATCACGATAGCCGTTGTTAAATTATCTAAAATGGCCGACATAAAAAATGTCAAAATAGCAATTATCCACATCAATTGCTTGATATTCTGGGTTTTGATACGATTAGTAATCACACTAAATCCGTCATGGGCATCTATCAGCTCGACGATAGTCATAGCCCCAAGTAAGAAAAATACAATCTCGGCAATATCGCCAAGGTGATGTGACAGATGCTCGGAAACCTGATGAGCGGTGTCGGTGCCCATCAAAGCATAAATACTCCAACAAAGTACGCCAGTCAACAAAGCCGAAGCCGTTTTATTGATATGAATAGAGTGTTCGAGCGTAATAGCCAAATAGCCAATTACAAAAACGGATACAAGTAGTAAAGTCATGAGATATTTATTGAATATTTAAAATACAATTTTTTGTTGAACAATAGCACGCTACTATTGAGAAGTATGCCTTATTTGCCGTTTTAAGTCAAATAGCTGCCGCCTAATATGTTGAAGCTCTTGTTCGCTGGCTACTTTCTTTGAAAACAAAGAGTCTTGTTGCATTACTGCCTGCTCATAATTGGTTTTATAATAACTTCTAGAAATACCAAGAAATATATTTCCCAAAGCAGAAAGTATAAGAAATGCACTCAAAACTGCAATCCCAAAAGGCATTCTTGCCTGAGCAGGTCGAGATTTTGTAATTAATTTCGCTTCCATGTTCATGCTATTAAATGATTGACGATGTAACAGCTACAAAGAAATACCAGAAGCTTGAAGGAGTACTGAAGAAGTACTTAAAAAGTACTTAATGAGAAAAATAACTCTATTCTGAGATAATTTAATGGTTCTTTCATAGCATTTGAGGGCTTTGAATACAATCCCCAAAAACAAAACTTAGCTGTTGTCATATTATTCTAATACAAAAGCTGAATCCGAAAAGTAGTTTTTTCTAAGGAATGAAACGGAACGGTGATTTGTCCTTTGTGAAGTTTAATAATTTGTTTTACTAGAGCCAATCCAATACCATAGCCACGCTTTTGGGCGGTTTTGTCGGAGCGGTAAAAAGTATGAAATATTCGCTCTAGCTCGTCTTGAGCCAAACCTGAGCCAATATTCGAGAAGTCTATTTGAATGGCTTCGTTGTTCCATGATATACCGACTTCAACACGGCTATCGGTAGAAAACTTACAGGCATTTTCCATCAAATTAAGAATAGCCACTTTCAATAAGTAAGGATTTAGCAATACAATCAATTGTCCTTCGTGGTCTAATTCTGTCAAAAAATCTACTTCTATAATATATTCGGGGTATGTTTTTTCTAACTGTTGTTTTGCATCCCAAATGAGTTCATCGATTCGGTGGGGTTCAAATAAAAAATCGTCATAGCCATTTTCTATTTTTGACAATTCCAGAAGCGTATTTGAAAGCGTTGTAAGGTCTTTTAAATCTACCATTACGGCATCTATTACTTCTTTGTACTCTTGCTGGCTACGTTCTTTAAAACGTGTAACCTCCAGCTGCGAATACATTCTGGCTAAAGGGTTGCGGAGTTCGTGGCTGATATTTGATATAAAAAAACGTTGTTGCTTAAAGGCCGAATAGGTTCGCTCCAAAAGCTCGTTGAATGTTTGTGCCAAAATCCCTATTTCATCTTTTGAATTTTCAACCTTTACCCGATTACTAGATAAAGCATACGGATAAATCTCATTTACCTGACTAACAACCAGCGAAATAGGTGATAAAGCCCGACCTGCAAAAAACCATCCTGCAATACCCACCACCACTACCATCAATATAAATAAGAATACCAAAATATAGCATAGTGCTTCTAGGGTAGCTTCGGTGTACACATCTTTTGCTCCTGCAAAAACTACAACACGATTATAGGGGCTATTGAAAGGCAAACCTATGATTTTCAGCCCATTTTCTTCAATAATAACCTCTTTGTCGAGTCGGGCTTTGTTGAGTAACTGAGGAGTAATATTAAAATTAATGGAATCGTTGCTTCGGTAAAGTTTTTGGTTTTTGTAATTAAAAATAGCAATATTTTCCTGCGAAAGAATATCCTTGTTGGCCTTATCGATTACCTTCAAGAGTTTGGCATCTACCTCTTGTACATTAATTAGCAACTCGGCGGCGGTTACTGCTTTTGATTTTAGCCGAACATAAAAACGGTTGTCGAGATAAGAACTCGTAAAAAAATAAATACTCGAAAAACAAATAGCCAGCATGGTCGATACCAACACAATAAACTGCAAAGTAAGTTTTACACGAATATTCATGGGGCATCGGATTTTAGGACATAGCCCATTCCATAAACATTATGAATCAGTTTTTGGGCAAAATCTTTGTCTATTTTTTTGCGTAATAAAGTCAAATACACCTCTACGACATTGAGTGTTGCATTAAAATCCCACACTTTTTCAATAATATCCATTTTGGAGAGTACTCGCCCCTGGTTACGCATAAATACTTCTAGCAAACCAAATTCTTTGGCTGTTAGGTCGATTTTAGTTTTTCCACGTATCACAGTTTTAGTATCAAGATTCATTTCCAAATCCTGAAACCGCAATAGATTTTGTTGAACAGGTACAGCATTGATCCTTTTCGACATCACCTTCAATCGAGCCAGTAATTCTTTAAATTCAAAAGGCTTTACCATGTACTCGTCGGCGCCTACTTCAAAGCCCAACAACTTGTCTTCCATTTCGCCCAAAGCCGTTAACAACAACAAAGGCGTTTGAACACCTTCATTTCGAAGCTCTCGACAAAGCTCTATGCCATTGAGTCCAGGCAATATTACATCACTAATAATCAAGTCAATACTTTCACGTTTGGCCAAATGCTTGCCCATTAGTCCATCAAAACAACATTGGGCTTCATAGCCATTTTCCTCAAGGCCCTGTTTGAGCCACTGAGCCAAAGTAGTATCGTCTTCTACAATCAGAACTTTCATGAGTAATTGAGCAAATTAATGAGTGATTTCTTCTTTTTCCCCTTCAAAGCCCCCTTTTATTTTACCCAGCCCACACCAAAAGGTTGTGAGGTATTGATAATAAAGGTTTTCTTTCTAAAAAACTTCTTATAATTAGAGAAATAGCTCTCAAAAGCCAACGATTCAGGAGTCATTTGTGGGTGTTGTCCTACCTGTAAAACCTCTTCCAAAGCAATATCATTGATTGACAGATTAGGAATCAACAAGCGATTACCAATAGCGATTGCCTCAGAAACAGATTGCGAGAAAATAGCTCCAGAATGACTTTGTGTGATAGCATTGACCCAAGTACTTACCTCGTCGACATCGTGATAAGCCATCACAGGTAATATCGGAGCTAGGGTTTCTTCGGTCATAATTTTCATATCGGGCGTTACATTGGTTATAATTGTTGGGCGACAGTAGTAGCCTCCTTCCCATTTTTCGCATTGCCCAATACCAGCCAACAACTTTGCTCCTTTTTCGAGGGCTTCCCAAAGCTGACCATTGATAATATTGATTTGCGATTCGGCAATAATTGGGCCAATCTGCCCCGATTCGGTAGTTGGGTATGCCAGTTTTATGAGGTTGGCTTTACCCACCAATCGAGAAAGAAACAAATGATATACATTACGATGTACATATACCCTTTCAATCGACGACGATGATTGTCCTGCATTCCAGAAACCACCTAGCAAAATTGCCGAAGAAGCTTTTTCCAAATCGGCCGATTCAGACACAATAACGGTATTTTTCCGACCATGTTGAATACTGGTTTTCTTGAAAAGACGGTGTGAAATATCAGAAACCAACAAAGCCTCGGTAGATGTACCATTATAACATACAAAGTCGACATAAGCACAAATAGGCTCTAAAATATCATCATTCCCTTCTACAATAGACAATACTTCTTTAAGCCCACGAGTGCGGTGAATCGTATGATTGATTACTTTCAAAAAGCGAGGAGTAATACAGCTTGGCTTGGCAATTACGGCACTTCCTGCCAACAAAGCGGGGATAATTTCCTTCATCAAATGAGCCAGTGGAAAACACCAGCCACTAATAACACCTACTAAAGGAAAAGGTTCGTAGTGATTTTCGAGCTTTAGAACGGGTATCGAGGTCGACAAAATTTCGGGTTCTCTCAACACCTGTTTTGCTATTTCGCACCAACTATTAATAGCCCTCAATACATAGCCTATTTCCTTCTCCGACTCGGTTTTACGACCAGTATCTTCTATCAATGCCTCCAACAAGTCGGTATAATAATCCTCTATCAAATCGCGCCAATGTTGAAGTACTTTTATTCTTGGTTCAATTCCCTTGACCAACCAATTGGGTTGGGCGGCTCGCAACGATATAGTTTTTGACCTCACACCATTGGCATCGGTCGGTAGAATCATATAATCATTTTTCCCTGTTCGGGGGTTTCTAATTTCCATAATATTAAATCTTAATTTATAGTTAGTTGTGAGCCTATCGAGGTTTATGATGTTGTTGTTAGTGTTCCTTTTACACGGGGTTTTCGCACCAACAATAGTGTTAGCAAAGCCGAAACACATAGTACTACCATAATTGTAAATGGAATTTCGTAAGTGCCATACATAGCCCTAAATTTACCAATCAGACCAATCCCCAAACTACCTGCAAGGGTGTCTATCATGGTAAAAACACCTAAAATCGTACCATACGATTTCCCTGCATAATAATCGGCAATCAGCAACTGAATCATTGTAAAAGCACCAGAATACCCTGCCCCAAAGGCAATAGCCACTGCTATTAATAATTGGGTATTTTGTAAAGAAAGTCTAAGCAAAATAGCTCCCAAAGTCAGGCAAGCAACAGAAAAGAACATTACTTTTTTCTTGTCTAATATATCGCTCAGCCAACCAAAAAACAATTTGCCAATAATACTACAAAAAAAGAAAAGCCCCCCAAATCTGCCCGCTTGTGCAGTATCCAGCTGTAAATCGTTCAGATACAAATCTTTGTTGAACAAAATACCATTGATACAAAACCATAACGAAGCCGTTGTGATAAGTAACACATAAAAGTCTCGTTGCTTGATAGCCCGACCAATAGTAATACCTTCAAGTATTTCAGGAGTATTGGGTATATCAAATTCGTAGATACGTTCTGTTTCGGAAGGTGTATTTTTGATTAATAACTGCGGCAACAATAGTAGGGCAATCGCTGGCCATGCCAGTGTAGCAGCAGCCTCACGCCAGCCACGAGCCTGACTCAGTTGGCCAGCTATAGGACTCAAAATACTAGCCCCAATACTAGAGGCATTCAAAAATATCCCCACTGCCAAGCCTCGGCGTTTTTTGAACCAGCGACTAATCAAAAATATACTAGGAATAACCCCACCCATACTCAAGCCCAAGGCATAAGCACCATAATAGCCTAGTAGGTGTTGAAGGTTTTGTATTGAAGCAAAAAACCAAAACAATAGAGCCATCCAAATCCCTGCCAATAGCAACAAATTTTTGGCACTAAAGCGGTCGAAAAGATAGCCAAAGATGGGTGAAAGAATGGCTATGCCCAAGTACATCAAGCTTGGAGCTTGGGTAATATCGCCCTTGGTAAGACCAAAATCTTTAGAAATACCCGGATAAAACACTGGAATGGTATTGATACCAAAGCCATTCGATGCTACATATATCAAAGATAAAGCCAGAAGAATCCACCAACCTGTATAAATTTTACGCATTTTTAGGAAAAATATCTAAATAATTGTAACAAACAAATATCTGACTTACAACAACTTACTTACTCAAAGTTTTGGACATACCGCTTTTGGTACAATCCGCACCACATAAAAATCTTTATTGTCCAACTCTTTTGGCAGTATTTTTGATTTTGTATACCCAACCGAGCGAGCCTCATTGGCATCCTCTTGGGACGAAGTGAGCAAGATATTTAGGTTTTGAGAATTCGCATTAAGCTTAATTTTTAGTGGTTCGTATTCGTCTACCTCCACCAATAATACCGAAGCATTTTCTTCCAAGCGTAAGCCAAAGCGTCCTTTCAAATCGGTTACGGTGGCTCTGTCGATACTGCCTTTTACTGTAATATTCACACCTTGAATAGCTTGCTGGGTTTCAGAATCGAGAACTCGACCAGTAATAATGCTTTGACTGAATGCTGTATTTATTAATAGTAGCAAACAGTATAAAAGAAGCGTTTTCTTCATTGAAATAAGTATTTTGGTAGCTTTTTTTTGTAAATTTAATGCCTAAAATAAAGCATTTTCAGCAAGGAATGAAATAAAATAGGATTTATAGCATTGTATCGATTTGGATGAGATTATCATAACATAATTTTTTTAAAAATACTTATTCAAAAAATATCAACAAATATTTATCAAACCACCTAAACTCAAATGAAAATAAGTAAATGTTCGATTTAAACACAACATTAACAATGTTCATATTATTAGCACCTTAAACCCACAAAGGCAGTTTAAAAGCAGTACATTACCTCGTATCGGATATTGACCACAAATATATAAATATCGTTCTACCTGATAGAACATACATTAACAATGGCAAATAATAAAGACTTTGATAAGAAAGACGCAATCCTAGCCGCAACCCTTGAATTAATTTCTAAACACGGTTTTCATAGCTCACCGATGTCGGAAGTGGCCAAGCAAGCCAACGTTGCAGCGGGTACTATTTATCATTATTTCAAAAGCAAAGATGAGCTAATTTGTGCCCTTTATGTGAGTCTGAAAGAAAAAACAACCGAGCAGCTTCTCAAAAACGACGACAGCTCTAAGAATTACCGTGATAGAATAAGAAGTTTTTATCTACAAAGCTTCCATTATTTTACCAAAAACTCAAAAGAGTTTTATTTCTTAGAACAATTTACCAACTCTCCTTTTTTACAAAATATTCCCAAACAAGACCTTCAAAAACTTGAGCAGCCAATCTATGACTTTCTACGTAAAGCTGTATTTACGCAAGCTGTAAGGGATATTCCTCCCAAAATTATGATTTCGATGGTATTGGGAAGCGTACATTCGTTAATAAAACTTCAACTTTCTGGAGAATTTTTATTGACAAGCTCAGACCTTGAACTAGCGTTTTTTGCTTGTTGGGACGGTATCAAAAAACAAGGATAGTAAACCCAATAATATGATAAAACACAATAGTAATAACAACGCACAAAATGAATACAAAATAGGCTAAATTTCTGTATTCGTTTTGTGCCTCGGTGGTATGTCCTACCTTATTTATTCTTCTTGTTAAAAACCTTAAAGGCTATAAATAAACCCAAAAGTATTAAGCCAAAAAAAGCAAAAGACATTATTTTTTCCAAACCATCTGGTAACTTTGACTGTAAGTATAGCATTTTGAATAATGTTATGGTGGTATGTTACTCGTTTGCGTAAAATTAGTTGATTTGACAAGCAAAGTTAAAGAATAGGGCAAAATAAGTTATGATAGATACGTATTGGGCAATATATATTTTGCTATGTACTTGTTCAGAATCTTAAAAAAGCAGCTTTAACTATTTGCTAAAATACTGATTAACAAATAGGTACATTTCACCATCAGCATACAACTCAAACGAATCCTTTTTCTTCCAAAAACATATCATACTAAGAAATGGAACAAATAAAAATTGGCGTAATCAATGTTTCTGACCGTGCTAGTGCAGGTATTTACGAAGATATTCCGGGTAAAGCGGTTGTCGAAACGTTAAAAGAGTACTTAGAATCTTCTTTTGAAACCGTTTATAAAGTTATTCCCGACGAGCAAGGCCTTATTGCCGATACCCTCAAGTATATGGCTGATATTGAAAAATGTTGTTTGATTGTAACCACTGGTGGTACAGGGCCCGCCAAACGAGATGTTACGCCAGAAGCTACCGAGGCCGTTTGTGAAAAAATGATGCCTGGATTTGGAGAACTAATGCGTACAGAAAGCTTGAAATATGTGCCTACAGCTATTTTATCTCGCCAGACAGCAGGTATTCGTGGGCAATCTTTAATCATTAACTTACCCGGAAAACCCAAGGCGATTCGTCAGTGCTTGGATGCAGTATTTCCTGCTGTACCATACTGTATCGACCTTATCGAAGGCCCTTATTTAGTTTGTAACCAAGCTATTATGAAGGAGTTTCGACCAAAACAATAAGGTATTTTTCATGCAAACTAATAGTAAATCTGGTATAATGGGTGAGTTGTTTTTCCTCTTAGTTGGCCAATATATTCACCAGCTAAGAGGAAAATACCCAATTTTTAACTGCTGTTCTTTGGAGGACTATATTCTATCTAATTCTATTTTCAGTTCATTTACCATGGTTTTGATACGCTCTAACGAAACCTGCGGTTCGGGCATTTCATAGCTCAAATATGCCTGACAGTCCCATATTTCGAGTATTTCTTTTAGGGCTATCTCAAAGCTAGTAATACTAGGATTGTCGGAACTTAACAATAATGTGCCTTTGATTTTGGCTTGGCTATAAACACGGCGGTAAATAATGCCATGCTGAGCCGATACCAAAATATAATAACTTCCATCTTTAATAACCGACCAATCTGTGATTTGACTACCTATTACCACTGCTTTTTTGAGTGGAAAATCATTGCCTGTTTCAAAAGCTCGGTGTTTGTCGCCCCTAAGGTTGGGCATAGCAATCTTTGGTAGGTTGTTGACAAAATCAGCCTTTTGGCAATTAACAAGATAGTCATTGATACGATTTTGATTTACCATAGGAATATTCCCTTGCGTTGTAGTAGCTATTACGGAAGTATTGGTAGGCGTAATAGGCTTGCTAGCCCCCACTGCGGCTGGCTTAGGAATATCACGGTTGCCTTCAGTAAAATTGTATTTTTTAGGGACAATCCGTTGTGATACCAAATTGATTTGGTTCTCGGTTCTAAAATATTTATCTACAACCGTCGCAATAACAGCTTGAGGTTCGGGACGAGGTGTGGCAGGTGGTGGTGGTGCCGAATAAGACAAGCCTTGATTGGTATTAGGAACAATAGTTGAAATCAAATTTCCTACCGATATTGGTTGCGTTTCTACTACCACTTGCTTGTAAGGATTGGTAGCGGTATTACTACCTGCCAAACCCGGTGTTTCTCGTATTTTACGAATATCTGTTTTAATCAAAGCATCAACCGACGTACCAAATACCTGTGCTATCATTTTTAGGTTCTCAAGGTTGGGATTTGCCCTGGCCTCTTCATAAGCTCCTAATAACGAACGCTTTATTCCGATACGGCGAGCAAATTGCTCTTGGGTTAAGCCATTGAGACGACGAAGATATTTGATATTATTGCTAACAATCGACATGATTTTTTCCTTTCTGCACTAGTTTGTTGTAGCCTTGATGTGTCTGACTTGGCCACGCTTTTCCGAAAATTACAAGATAAACTGGAAAATGACAATTCCCCTCAAAAATATAAGTAAGTGAGTAAATAGCTAATTGAATGATTAAAAATCTGGTACTCTCCCCATCAATTAGCGATTTGGCTGTTCATTCATTTTATGAAAATACTTTTTGACAAACCTTTATTCGCTTCTTGCCTATCAAATGTTTTTTTTCTATTCATACACAAAAGAAGCGTACTTATTTTAGGCTAGATTCTTCGGCCAATTTTACGGCATTGTAGGCATTAACTACCGCCCCCGTAATACTAAGTTTGCTAAACTCTACCAAATCGCCTGTACCGGGCTGATTGACTTTGGTATGAGGAAGCTTGATAGCCGAATTCAAAATAATTTTTTTGAGTTGCTTGGCCGTTAGCTCAGGATAATAGCTTTTTAGCAAAGCCGCCAAGCCTGTTACCACAGGTGCTGCCATACTTGTACCGCTCAAATCTTCGTATTTAGAACCCACTACGGTAGATTTCAAATCTACCCCTGGAGCAAAAACATCTACCGTTTTTGAGCCATAATTAGAAAACTCAGCAACAGCACTGGGAGGCTGCATCCAGCTTGTAGCACCTACTTCAATCCAGTTTTCGGCTATTTTACCATCAAGGTATTTTTTTGAAGGAAAATTATCATTAATATCTATATTTTCATTTTCATTTCCTGCTGCATGTACCAATAGTACGTCTTTCGACTCGGCGTATTTTACGGCTTCGTCGACTGCATATTTTTGTGGTGAAATAGACTTCCCAAAACTCATATTAATAATTTTCGCTCCGTTGTCTACCGCATAACGAATGGCATTGGCAACATCTTTGTCACGCTCGTCGCCTTCGGGAATAGCCCTCAATATCATCAATTTTACATCGGTGGCCACACCTTGAATACCTAATGAGTTGTTTCGGTTGGCGGCAACAATACCAGCCACATGTGTACCATGACGAGCATCGGGGCCTTTTACTTCGTTGTTGCCATAGTTTCTATCATTGACATTCTCAACATCATCGCCAATCAGGCTTCTTGGGTTATAAGTAAGATTTACGCCGTATTTAAACTGTGCATCGTAGTAAGTATATGCCTCTTTTAGTGAGGCCTCGTCTTGCCCTACCTTGGCTAACACGTCAAACATTCTTTTGGCTGATTTTACCTCTTCGGGGGCATCGGCATCTACTTTGGCTAGCTCTACAGCGGTTATCTCTTTGGCTTGTAGGTAGTCCATCAAAATAATTTTCGACTCAGTAAATTTATGATAAAGTTTAATCACAAAACTTCCTTGTTCGTCTAGCTCTTTTAGTTTTGCTTCGTATTTGACTTTATACTTTTTGTATTGTTCAAATTCAGTTTTAAGCTTTGGTGTAAGGGATACGTCGTCCTTCAAGCCCAAAAATTTATTTTTCAGCCTTGCATATTCACGTGTAAGCTCCATATTTTCACGAGCTAAATCTTCGCCATTGCGATTCCCCAAAAAATCCCAGCCGTGTATATCGTCAACAAACCCATTGTGGTCGTCGTCGATACCATTGTTAGGTATTTCTTTAGAGTTATTCCAGATATTATCAGTCAAATCCTCATGAGCAATATCGACACCCGAATCAATAATGGCGACGATTACGGTATGTGATTTTTTCTTATTCAAAATTTCTTTATAGGCCTTTTCGGTGCTAATTCCCATAACACCATCCTGACGAAAGTCTAAATTAAACCAATTATCAGGTGCTTTTGAAGGTGAAACTTCCAAATACTGGGCATCGAGCTGACCCGTTAGTAGGCAGAAAAAACCAATAAGGGCTATCTTTTGAAATCTTATCATGTAGTATTTTGACATTATGACTGAGCAATGTGGACAAATTCAGTCTGGTTATTCTTACAAAACTAAACAAATTATAAACTAATCTCAAGATTTTACTATGCTCAAACTAAATAATTAGCCATCTGAGTACTTGCGGAACTGAGTTCTACCCTTTTTTGTATTAAAACTAGATATTTCAAAGACTGTATATCCACAGTCAATTCAAAATACATCAAGATGAAGCCACTTTTATCCAATGCTTGGAAACAAAAATATTATCCATTTATCATCTGTTTTTCGGGGTTAATCATTTTAGTTGTCATCAATGGTTTAACATCTACAACGATTTCGGTATTTGACAGAGTATTGCTTGATGAGTTTAAATGGACTCGTTCCGAGCTCAAGCTACGCGACTCTATTCCTAATGCAACGGCCTTTCTTTTGATATTCTTTTCGGGTATGTTGATTGATCAATTTAGGGTAAAAAGGCTTTTATTGGCGGGTAGCCTGATTCTTACCGTGGCATTGAGCCTATACAGCATGATTCATAGCAAAGCCGAAGCCTACTTTTTGCATTTTTTGTTTGGATTAGCCTATACGTTGTCTGGCTCGGTTTCGGCTATTATTTTGGTATCTAGCTGGTTTAAACAATATAAAGGTTTGGCATTAGGTATTACATTGGCAGGTACAAGTTTGGGCAGTTTTGTTTTTCCCAATATTATTCAATCGTGGTTGGCTTGCTATGGCTGGCGTGAAACCTTCCTGCATTTAGCTATTTTCCCGGCTTTGTTGTTTATTTATATTTTATTGGTCGTAAAAAGTTCCCCACAAGAAATGCAAATTAGTGCATTTGAAGGACGTACACAATCGAAAAATACTGTTTCTGCCGAGCCACTTTTACAAGGCATGAGCTTTCAGGAGGCTTCTCGAACAGCAACATTCTGGCTTATTTGTATCTGTGGATTTCTTACTTTTTATGGGCTTTTGGGTGTGGTATCCAATTTGTTTTTGCATATTACCGACCTTGGCTATTCAAAGCAAGATGCCACTTTTGCCTTAACCCTTTATTTTGGCGTAGCCTTTGCAGGCAAATTACTTATTACGTCTACTTCTGACTATTTTAATACCTATCATGTTTTTACTTCTTGTTGTATTTTAATGACAATTTCGGTGTTTGGCTTTGCTTCGCTCAATCCCCAGCTAGTTTATTGGTCTACAGCAGGAATGGCCCTGAGTTGGGGTGGTATTTATTCTTTATATAATGTACTTACTATCAAAACGTTTGGACTAAAGTCGGCAGGAAAAATCAGTGGAACTATCAATATGTTTGAATCGGCAGGGGCATTTTTGGGGCCAATAGTTACAGGATATATCTTTGACAAAACCCATTCTTATCAAAATGCCTTTCTGATTATTGCAGGTATTATGGCTTTTGCTTCCTTACTTTCATTATTATTTTCCAAAAATAAGTAGTATAATTGAAGCCAAGTAAACAAACTAATTGGCCAACCAACTATCAGCTGTTTGATAATAAGGCACATACCAAAAACATACTTTGGGGTATATACCAAATACCATTATTTACTTTTTATCTAAAAAATATGAAATAGACTCCTCAGCAAGATGTTCTAATTGTCATTTTTTTTATTTACAGAACAAAGTATCATAATATCAAATAAGCCCGCTCAATTTAGCAGGCAGAACCAACACCCAAAAACTCTTTATTATTTGCATTCTCTTATGTTCAATTTTGACGAAATCATCAATAGAAGAAATACTGATTCATTTAAGTGGGATTTTAATCGTGACCCCGAAAACGTATTGCCTATGCCTGTGGCAGATATGGACTTTAAATGCCCTCAACCCATTTTGGATTCGCTCATAGAAGTAGCACAACATGGCGTTATGGGTTATTCGTTTGTACCCGATACCCTCAAAAACCTTTTTACGCAACGAATGAAGGATTTGTATGGCTGGGAAATACAAAACGAATGGCAAGTCTGGATTCCAGGATTGGTACCTGGTATTACAACAAGCTATAAGGCTGTTGGCGACATGGGCGACGAAGTACTTACTAGTATTCCTGTATATGGGCCTTTCCATCAGAGTCCTGCTTGGGCTGGCAAAAAGCTTATTACTACCGATATGATACTGGTAAACGACCGCTGGACTTTTGATTTTGAGGCATTAGAAAAAGCTATTACACCCAAAACGAAGGTATTTATGCTATGTAATCCTTATAACCCCGGAGGAACAGTATTTACCCGCGAAGAATTGGAGCAATTGGTGGCTATTTGCCAAAAACATGATATTGTTATTTGTTCAGACGAAATACACTGTGATTTAATTCTGGAAGAAAATCTACGTCATATTCCAACGGCAAGCTTAAATACCGCAGCCGAAAACAATACTATTACCCTTATGGCTCCTAGCAAAACCTTTAATATTGCGGGTTTGGGCTGTTCGGTAGCCATTATTGCTAATCCAGATTTGAGAGAAAAGTTTGTTTGGGCTAAATCAGGCGTATTTCCAGAACTCAATCGCTTTGGGATTCAGGCAGCTTATGCGGCTTACAAAGATTGTGAGCCTTGGCGACAAGCATTGGTAGCGTATCTTAAAGAAAACCATGATATTTTACACAAGGCAATTAATGCGATTGATGGCCTAAAAATGAATAAGTTAGAAGCTACTTATTTGGCTTGGATAGATGCACGAGGTACAGGAATTAGTAATATCAACGAAGTTCTTCTTGAAAATGGCTTGCGTGTGGTAGATGGAAAAATATTCAAAGGAGAAGGCTTTTTCCGTGTAAACTTTGGCTGTCCACGTGCTACTCTACTCGACGGTATAGCTAGGATAGAAAAAGCTTTTGCTTCGTAAAATTTAATAGCACCCTTATTACTTATAGGTAGCAAATGAATTAATAGTCTATTTGCTACCTATAAATATTATCATCAGAATTTTTAAATCCTCAAATCTTGCAAATCCAAATACTTACAATGTCGCTTCACCTAATAATACTTGTTGTCCTCTTAACGTAATTACGTCCATCCATTTACCTCTTCGTACTACCAGCGACACTTTGTCTTGTGCTGATTTGGCAGCAGGGTTAAATGCTGCTAATAAAATTTTGTTGTTAGTTACAACAGCCCTTACAATAGGCAGTGATTTTTTACTAAGTTCGGCTGCATTGAGGATTTGAAAGGTTTTTCCTCCATCAAAAGATACTTCTGGAATAATAGGCTCGAAATTCTGCGAAAGCAGAGCATTGTGTTTACTCAAACGATACAAACCCGATATATAAGCATGATAGCCCGAAAAATTACGAAATAGATTATACTCTGTTGGTTGATTGGACACCATTTTGTCCATATCGTCCCAAAACCAAGCTCCTTTAGCTCCCGACAAAAAGGTAAAAATAGGCATTGCTTCTGCCCAAGCCAATGGTACTTCAAACGAGTTGGGAGGGGTAGTAAAAACCCACTGCAAAGGAATACGTGGAATTTTTGACCATTTGGCATTTACTTCTTGGTCGGCTACAATCATATACATTCCATCATTGTATTTTACATTATCTGGTGTAAAATACCCCCCTGGTGTTTGGAAATCCATATAATCTGTAAAATTTTTGCCGTCTGCTCCAGCGGGCTCTCGCCAAAGCCACGTTACATTATGAATATTGGTATAATTTTCGGGGTTCAAATTACCGATTTCGGTTGGGCAACCAGGATTATAACTTCCGAGTCTGGTAGTTTTTATAAAGCTATTTCTAGCATCCTGCAACATCATTCGGTATTTCTTGGCCATTGCGGTTTTGTAGGCTTGCTCAAACTGTGCATCAGGAATCGCAAAACCTGGCGAATTAGGAGCTAAAACTTGCCTTGAGGGGGTGTACCATACATTTTCGACATCCCAGCAAAATATATCTACAGTAGCTAAATATCCCTGTGGTGGACAATCATGAAAATGACTTTCGCACAACCCTCCTAAATTGCTTAGATAAAACTTAAATTTTTCGTCAGTATCCCAAAAAGGGTCTGCTCCGCCCGCACCGTGGTCGGCAAATCGTGAGCCAAACTGGTTAAAATAATTAGCCCCCATCAACCATGCTCGCTTTTTAATAGGCAAAGTGCTAAAATCATTATCACGCATTCGAGAAGCATCTAAATGCGTAAATCCATGCAACAAAGCCTCTGGCACTGTTTCGTTGGCCATTCTAGCTCCTTGAAATACCAATGTAAATTTTTCGGGCAGACTAAATTTGGGCAACGATTCCCACTGAATACTATTCTTTTCTTGAAGTACTTTATAAGGAAAAGCGGGCGTTAGCTTCAAACGATTTTTGAGCTTAGTAGTATCAATTTCTATTGTGGCGTGTTGTAGAGCTATTTTGGGATATTCTTTCATATACCAGAATCCACCGCCCAAAAGGGCCAAAAAAAGGGCTGTTATTTTCAAAATTTTATACATTTTGTGTAAGACAATCTTTAATTCAAAGTCGGTATAAAATACTCTCTCTGACAAATGTATAAACGTTTGAACGGAAAACAATATTGAAAAAAAAGGAAAGATTATACGGTAACACTACCTTGTGGCGGTGCCTGTTCCGTGGCAAATAGGTATCTGGTTAGATTGTGGTGCTGTATCAAATTTGGGGCTTACATAAGGAATCCCGAGGTTGAGCCCTCTTATCACAAAAAATAAAGCTAGTAAAAAAGAATATACAGGTACGACCTTCTGAAATCGTATCCGAAAAGTACTTTTGAAGATTTGAGGCAAAACGCCAAGAGCCAAAAGTGCTGGCGAAGTACCCAGCCCATAAGCTATCATATACAATGCACCATACAAAGGCGTAGATGTAGCCGTAGCTCCAGCCAAGGCAATATACAATATTCCGCAAGGTAAATAGCCATTAAAAACACCCAAAACAAAAAACCCCAAAAACGATTTTTGTTGAATAACACGTCCTACTTGCTGCTTGGTACTGGCTAGTATTTTCTGAAACCTTGATAATGATATAAGATGATGAAAAAACAACAAGGCAAACATTATCACCCCAATCGAAATAGAAAGCCATTGTTGTAAACCCGCCCATTGTAAACCTAGCCCAAAATAGCCAAAAATATACCCTAAGCTTGCATACGCCAAAATACGACCTATATTATAGGTAAGCCTTGCTACAAATGCCTTTCTTGCCGAAAAACCACCCACAGGCAAAGCCAAAGCGATGGGGCCACACATACCAATACAATGTAGACTACCAACCAGCCCTGTCGCAAATGCTACAAAAAGTAGGGTTACTTCCATGATGTTTGTGTTAGTGGTCAATTACTTCACCATAATTTCGTCTTCCAAATAATACTCTTCTCGGCCGTCTGTCCAGGTAGCCTGTACTTTCCACAAGCCCTTTTTCAAGTTATTGGTCGGAATAGTCAGTAATGAGTTACTTTGGCTTGTAACAGGTACCGAAAAATCAAGATTTTTGTCGGAAGGACGAAAAAATGTTACCTCTCCTTTTTGGATATAAGTAGGAAGGGCAATTCTCACAGTGTTATTTGTTTCTGAATAGGTCATTATATTTTTTTGATTTAAACGTGAGGTATTCTTTATTCTTTCTATCTGTTGTTGATAAACTACCTCTTGCTGATAATAATTATCGGCCACTAAATCAACCCTCTGCGATACCATCCGATATACCATAGTACCAATAAATCCAGCAAATAGGATAAAAGTTAGCACAATGCCTCCTCCCCAATTAAATGTATTTGAACGTGTCATAACAAATGTATTTTAGTAGCTCTATCCTCTTTTATGAGCTTTATGGATAGCTAGTACTGTACGAAAGTTTACGTGCTATTGCAGGTTTTGGTATTTAGAAAAAAGGCTGTTTGTTCATGAAATATATCTGGCAAAGCGTTCAATGAGCACTCCCTCCAGTATCAAAAAACTCAACCTAAGATTCTTACAATTCTTTATACAGCTCTAAATAGATAGCTCAAAATTAGCGTAGGAACTCCAACTAAATAATGACCAATGTTAGCCTTAAAAATGAGTTTTCTTACAAAAAAATAGCCTCATCTACCATTCAGGTTTATGAGGCTATCTGCTATTATTTTGTTTGTACTTTTGAGCTGTATTTATCAGTGATATTATAAAACAAAGCCATGAATCAAATACCTAATAATGAATTATTTAATCCAAAAACAACTCTCTTTACAGTACTTTTATTTATTTGACAAACATAATATCATCAAGGTAAATCAAATCAGCTTTGTCTGGTCCTTTTGGTCGGAAGCCCAAACGTGGCACAATACTTCCCGAATACATAAAATCGAGGTCGGCAATAGCAATTTTATAATAATTCCATACTTTGGCTCTTACCAAAATTTGGTTTTTGTCAGTAAATTCTGCAAAACCCGCCTTAGAGGCATCAGAGGTAATCCACAATGGTAAGTCGTAAGCACCACCTTTAATTGCAAAAGTAAAATACTTATATTCGGAAGTATAATAAAAACGTGGCCACCAGCTAGTAAAGCCAAACCACGACCACCCACCCACATTAAATGCTACCGAAACAGATTTTTTGCCTGCAAAGGCTTGGTCTGAATTAACCGTCACAGGATTTCCCCATGAATCGCCCGTCCAAACGCCTTGTCCATCGGCACTAGAAATAGGGCCAAAGTCTTCTGTAAAAACAGGTAACGCTACATCGGCATTCACAAACTCATCGGCGTATCGGGTTGTACCACTCGAATTGGTAATATGAAACGTAATACGGCTCAAAGTGGTAGTTGGCACATTCACCACCAATTTGTCGGTAGCTTTTGATACAATCGTACATATAAGGCTGTCTTTGACTGGTGTAGTTGGGCTTGCAGGCACTGCATAAGCAACCACCTTGGTAACATCGGCAAAGTTCTTCCCTTTGAAAGTAATATTACCTCTACCTTTTCCAAAATTAACAATATCATAAGATGCAACATTGGGTTTGGCAATAACCTTAAAGGCAAAAATAGCCTCCCCACGGGCAGTCACCAAACGGATTTTATTGGTAGCCGTCGAGTCGGTTGGGGCATCGGCAGGCAGTCTGATAATCAAGTCGGTATTGGTATTATAGTTGGTATTGAATGAGGTTTCGTACTCATTAAAATAGGCTCTAATTACACCTCCTAAGTTTTGTCCATTAATTACTAGCAAGGTATTAGGCTCTGCTCCAACAATTGTACTGTCTTTGTGGCGAGCTACGGTATCTAGTACATATACTCTATTGATAACAGGCTGCCCCGAAGACGAAACGCCATCTAAATCGGATTCTTTACAAGAAGACATGATAGCAACAATGGAGACAACCATCAAGCCCAGCTTACATAATATATGATTCATTATTTTTTTCATTTTTCTAAGATTTTTCTAAAGGAGCTTATACCTTCTCTTTTAAAATAACACCAAGAGTAACTTGGCATTCAATACGCCTCTTGGCCAATAAACTAGCCGTCCTAAAACTTGTATGGTACAGGTGGTTTTCGGAGGTTTGGAGCCATTGCCATTTCGGTATCAGGGTATGGCAAAAACATCGTAGCATCGCTAACTGTATAAGTACGTGGATTTACAATTGTAATAGTAAATTCACGGATACGATTAAAGGCATAAGTTCCGGGTTTGATCTCAAGCTTATAATCGCCTTTTTGTTGAGCATTAATCATTGCTTTTGCCTTGGTAGGGTTATAATAGTATAGCCGAATGATGTCGTACCAAGCATCGCCTTCTACTGCAAACTCATATCTTCTTTCATGCAAAAGTTTATCAATATTGAAAGACGTTACCGAAGGCAGTCCTGCTCTATTCCGTACAGCATTGAAATATTTGAGAGCTTCGGGGTCGGCAGTAGAAGTATTATTGCCCAATATAGCTTCTGCATAAATCAAATACACATCGGCCAAGCGTTGCATATAAGTATTGTTGCCAGTGGCTTGCATTTGTCCTTTGCCATCGTTGTCGTCGGGACTACCCACTATGTATTTCTTGAAGTGAGCAAGGTTACTGTATGTACCAGCATCGGGAATACCCTGTGTCCAGCCTCCTCCTTTTTTGTTTAGCTCAGGATAGTGGTCGCCTGGAAACATAAAAGTTGCTTTTCTTCGTAAAGAATCTAGCGGGTCTAGGTTCAAAATATAGTCGGCCGAAGCACCATGACCGCCCCCCCATCCGTCAGCTCCTCCAGTAATAGTACTATTGGCAGCAAACTGCGATTGAAAAGTATTACCCACACCCCAAGGGTCGCGGAGAGGCACCCACTGCAAACCAAATAATTGCTCGGAATTGTTGTTATTTTTAGTAAAAAACAAATCGGCGTAATTTTCCATCAGTTTGTAAGGACTATTCTGGATTACGTCTCTGGCATAATACTTGGCACTATCCAAATACATTTGGTTGCGTTGCCCATTGGTAGAGCCCAACCCTGCACGTGTCAAATAGAACCTTGCCAACATTCCTTCGGCCGAGTATTTGCTCAATCGCCCTCCAGTAGTACTAACGGGCAAATTTGCCACAGCATATTGCATATCACGAATGGCAAACTCCCAAACACTTTCTACGGTATTTCTCGACAAAGTGGTATCGCCACCCTGCTTGATATTATCCGTAATAATAGGTACTGGCCCCCAATTTTGTACCAAAAAAGAATAAGCCAAACCACGCATATAACGAGCTTCGCCAATGGCCGTTTTTTTGGCAGCCTGCGAAACCGCTGGTTTTGAATAAGTATTTACATTGCTTATCAAAACATTGGACTGAGCAATGATATTATAAAAAGACGACCACGAGTCTTTGAGAGCTCCGTTGGTATTGGATACGGCAAATGAGCAAAACTGAAGCCAGTCGGCTACATAAGGCGTAAAAAAGTTACCTCCACGCCCATCGCCAAAAGCCAAAAGCGATTGGCCGTTTGCTCCTGCCCAAACTTGGTTATATAATGCCCCAGTTGAAGCCAAAAGCTCGGCATCGGTATTGAAAAATGTACCTGCCGTAAGGTTACTCAATGGTGGGCGTTCAAGAAAATCTTTGGTACAACTACTTGCCAAACCACAAATAGTGAAGAATATAAATAAAGGCTTTAAAATCGTATATTTTTTCATGGTATTGCTATTGATTATGGTAAAATATACCGCTATTAAAAGTCTGCTGACAAACTGAATGTGTACATTCTTGAGGAAGGATAACGTCCATTATCAAAACCAGGAACATTGGCGGCATTGCCTACTTCTGGGTCATAACCTGAATATTTGGTAAAAGTGAACGCATTTTGTACGCCAGCTGTTAGCCGAAGACCATTGATTGGCAAGTATTTTTTAAGAATCGCTTTTGGTAAAGAATAACTCAGTGTAATATTTTTTACACGCAAATATGAGCCATCTTCAATAAACTTGTCGGTAGCACGGCCGTTTCCGTTGGGCGTATTACCTACACGTGGTACTTGTGTGCCAGGGTTGAGCAAGGTAGCCGACTCGTCGTAGCTACTAGGTCGGGCAAAATTAATTACCTCTTTATAGGCTCCTCTAATAAGGTTGGTAAAACCCGAGTTATTCAGTTTCAACTGATTAAAGATTTGATTTCCGTAAGTTCCTTGCATAAAAATAGACAAGTCGAAGTTGCCATACGTAAAGCTGTTATTGATACCAAAAGTGAATTTTGGCCAAGGATTTCCAATAATAGTGCGGTCTTGGTCGTCGATAACCTTGTCGCCATTGACATCCACAAATTTTACATCGCCAACCCAAACGCCATCGCGACTAATAGGTACATTGGCAGGAACAGCACTATTTACTAACTGCTGATAGTTTTGGAAAATACCGTCGTATTTGTATGAATAAAACTGCCAAAGCGGCTGACCAATATCAGAACGAGAAATCACATCGGTAAACCAAGGCTTACGGCTAGCAAAAGCACGTTCAGTATTCAGTTTCAACAATTTATTTCTATCAAATGAAATATTAAAACCACTTTTCCATGTCAATGAATGAGCCGTTTTTCCTTCAATTGGCACGGTATTGATTGAAATACCCAAACCTTTGTTTTCTAAATCTCCAAGGTTTACTACAGGCGAGCTAATAGCACCTGTACCTGTAGTACCTGCATAGGCTGGCAAAGGCAGCTCTGTAATGAGGTTACTTGTTTTTCTTAAATAGGCATCAAATACAATTTGTACCCTGTTTTTCAGTGCGTGCAAATCAAACCCAATATTATATGATTGTGTACTTTCCCATTTCAAATCGGGGTTGGCAAAATTACCCGCCAAAAAACCTTGTCCCGATTGGGTAGGAATCGTATTTAACGCTGCATAAATCGGCTTTCCATAATACTGGTTACCTGTAGTACCCATTTCTACTCTCAATTTTAAATCATCAACAAAGCTTACATTTTTCATAAAAGCCTCGCGCGATACCAGCCATGCTGCCGAAACAGATGGAAAATATCCCCAGCGGTTGTTGGGGCCAAAGTTAGACGAAGCATCGGCACGGAATGTTGCTTGAACAATATATTTATCATCGAAAATATATCCCAAACGAGTAAAATACGATTCTTGAGAGCTAGCATCTCGGCCACTACCACTAATCGACGTTTTGAGGTCGCCAGCCGATAATTCAGGAATATTGTTGCTAGTAAACCCTGTAACTTGTCCAGAAAGCGTTTCATAAAAATTGTACTGCGACTCATGCCCTACGGTTACATTTATATCATGTTTTTGGATTTTTTTGGTATAATTGACCCGTTGGTTGGTACTCCAATAATAGGTATTACTAGCGTATCTTCTCGATGACGTAACAGGGTTAGTAGCCCCCAAAGTAGTATTGTTAGTACCAAACTGATATGAAGGATTGAAAATAGCCCTTGTGTCGTTGCCAAAAGTACCATTAAACTCTACATGAAATACAAAGTCTTTGAGGGGTGTAAAGTCGGCATAAATAGCCCCAAAAGTACTTATACGCTTATACACATTGCTGTTGGTATAAGCTAGGGCTACGGGGTTGGTCACAAAAACATAAGAAGGTGTGGTCGGTGTGATATTTTGTGGCCCACCCCATGATCCATCACCATTGTAAAGTGGTGTAGCGGGCGATTGCTGAATAGCAGTGCTAATGATTTGGTCGTCGCCAATAGATAGATTTTCGGTTGTTCCCGAAATCGACAAATTTGTTCCTACTTTTAAATTATTTCTGAGTTTGTTTTCAAGGTTCAAGCGAAGTGATTTTCTATCGAAACCAGAATTTGGAGCAAGGCCATCTTGATTCATCAGCTCGGCCGAAAGGTAATACGTCGTTTTGTCGTTGCCACCACTAAAAGAAAGCTGTTGTTTTTTCATGGCAGCAGTTTTGAATAAAGCGGTTTGCCAGTTTGTTCCTTCACCAAGAATAGAAGGGTCTGAAAACTCCCCCTGACGGCCATATCCTGCTACATCTGCCCAAGCGTTGCTATATGTAGCGTATTCACGCAAATTCATAACAGGCAGTTGTTTTGGAAGGGTCTGGAAATTATACATTGTAGTGAAATTAATTTTTGCATCACCAGATTTCCCTTTCTTGGTAGTCACAACAATTACCCCATTGGATGCCCTTGAACCATAGATAGATTGTGCCGAAGGGCCCGTTAGTACGTTCATCGACTCAATATCGTCGGGGTTTAGACTTGCCAAGATATTTGATTGCCCATCAGAATCAGTATTATTGGGAGGCATAATCTGAACACCATCAATCACATACATTGGCTGAGTATTTCCATTGATAGACGACACCCCACGAATATACACCGACGAAGCTCCTCCAGGTTTTCCTGAGTTACTGGCTACGTATACGTTGGCGGCTCGTCCTTGAAGGGCTTGGTCGAGGGTGGTATTTACGGTTTTCTTGATTTCAGTTTCACCAATATTTGTCTGTGAGCCTGACAAATAACGTGTTTTTTGTGACCCATACCCTACTACTACTACCTCATCTAATGAAGAAATACTTTCAACTAATGTAATATTGATTTTCATTCGTCCTGCTACCTTCACCTCTTGCGAAGCATAGCCAATCGAACTAATCACCAAAGTGGCGTTACTGCCTGCTTCTATCGCAAATTCGCCTGTAGCACCAGCCGTACTACCTGTTGTAGTACCTTTTACCATAATGCTAGCTCCAGGCACAGGCTGGTTGTCTTGTCCAGACACAACCTTTCCCGTTATTTTTTGCGTTGCTCCTGTAGCTTTCTGTGCAATTATATCGAGGGTTGTAGTCACCGATAATAATACCATAAAACACCATTGAAGTATTTTGATTTTGCCCGCAAATGGTGGGCTACTGTTTTGTAAAGTTGTTTTCATTGCAATGAATTTATTGGAATATTGTTTACGTAATGCTTGATATGAGGTTAAAAACTCACCACAAAAAATTAAATTTTATACCCGAATAGTATAATTAACAATAGCACAAAATTGGTTTTTTTTTGTACTATATAATTCAGGGCTTTCCCCTGATTTAAAAATCAAGGGTTTACCCTGAGTTTTGATATTAGTAGAAAAACACGTTTTAGTTATCAGCAATAAGGATAAACAGGCATTATGCAGGCTCTGCCAAGGGTATATTAGGCAAAGCCTTTGGCACTACTTAGTAAAATAGCTGAGTGATTGAGGCATAGACCTTGTTTGTGTTCGTGCTATATTGAAAGGCAATTGAAGAGTAGCTTTAGGAAATACGATACAGTCTTTGTAATCGTTAAGGTAGTAGCCAAATCCAATAGGCGTATTTTAATTAACGAATAAAATGATTCATTTTCAACACTAACTGAAAGAGAATTGAGGTAAAATAGGCAAAATAACACATTTTTACCTTAACTTTACCAACAAAATAACACATTGCTTTATCCGTGTTCGTACAAACATCTGTGATGTTTTAATCATATATTAGACCTTCTTTAGACTTCATCATCGCTTATGAAACAAGTCTGCCTCACGATACTATTTTGCGTTATAGCCCTTACTGGATGGGCTCAAAAAACCTATTGGGCATCCAAAGTTGTAGCTTTTTCGAGTGAATATTATGATACCAAAACTACCAAAGAAAATCGAGCGATTCAGGTTTTGGGCAAACCCAACAAGCTACCTCAGATTGGTTACAGTGCTTGTGCTTGGCAACCTCTCACCCAAAATAACACCCTCAACGAAGAATACATTTTGGTACAATTCGATACCATTATGCCTATTCGTCAAATTGCCATCGCCGAAAACTATGGTCAGGGCTGTATTACACATATCGATGCTTTTGATGAATACGACAATATCAGGCCTATTTGGATAAACCAAAGTGCCCCAAGCAATGAAATAGGCAAGATGCTTAATTTGATTCTAAACCAACCTACTAATTTTAAGGTAAAGGGTATTCGGATAAGCCTCAATACCTCCCGAGTGAAAGGCTGGAATCAAATTGATGCCATTGGTATTTCGCAGTCAGAACAGCCGATTATGGCTACAATCAACCTCGCAACCAACCTTCCCAACCAAATTGTGAAGGAAAATTTGGGAAAAGGTGTTAATTCAGAATTTAGAGAAATTGCTCCCGTGATTTCGCCCGACGGTAAAACCCTGTATTATACCCGCTGGAAACACCCAGATAATATTGGCATTGATAAAAATCAGGATATTTGGTATTCTGAACTACAAAACGATAAAACTTGGGGGCCCGCCAAACAATTCCCTGAACCTATCAACAACGCCGAACACAATGCCGTTTGTGCTATTTCGCCCGATGGTAAAACATTGTTGCTCAATAATGTATATCTAAAAAATGGCAAAATGACCAAAGGGGTTTCTATCTCTCAAAAAACTGCCACTGGCTGGTCGTTTCCTACTCAATTAAATATCAAGAACTTTGTCAATAAATCAGATTATGCCGAATATTCGTTTTCGCCCAATGGACGAGTGCTCGTTCTAACAGCATACCTCAATGATACCGAAGGTGGCAAAGATATTTATGTTTCGTTTTTGGAGGATGCCAACAATTGGTCTGAACCCATCAATATAGGCAAGCAGGTAAATACCGCCGAAGATGAAAGCACTCCTTTTATTGCAGCAGATTCAAAAACGCTGTATTTCTCGACCAAAGGAATTGCAGGTTACGGCAACAACGACCTATTTGTAACTCGCCGCCTTGACGATACTTGGCAGCGTTGGTCTGAACCCGAAAACCTTGGCCCTATGATTAACACGCCCGAATGGGATGGCTATTTTTCAATTTCGGCCATTGGAGATTTTGGCTATTTTTCTTCTCAAGAAAAATCTTTGGGTGAAGAAGATATTTTCAAGCTCAAAATACCCGAATCTATCAAGCCAGAAGCGGTTATTCAACTTACGGGAGGCGTGTATAACCTTACCGACAAAAAACCCGTTGGGGCTCGTATCAAAGTACAATCTACGGCCGATGGCGACACCGTATGCGTTACCTTTGACCCCATTACGGGCGATTATAAACTGATGCTTCCTTCCAAGAAAAAATATACCATTTCGGCTACTCAAAAAGGATACCTTCCTATGAGCGAAACCCTCGATTTTTTGGAAGAAAAAAGCTACAAAGAATTGAAAAAAAACTTGTATTTGTTGCCTATTCAGGCAGGGCAAAAAATGGTTCTTAATAGCGTGTTTTTTGAACAAAGTAAATACGACCTCCTACCTGCATCTTATTCCGAACTCAATCATATTGTGGAAACCATGAAAGACAACCCCAATATGGAAGTAATGCTAGAAGGCCATACCGATAATCAGGGCGACTGGAATGCCAATTTGCAACTGTCAAAACAGAGAGTCAACGAAGTGCGTAAATACTTGGTATCCAATGGCATTGCCGAAAAACGTATTCAAATACAAGGCTATGGTTCTACTCGTCCAGTGGCTAGTAATAATTCTGAAGAAAAACGGAAGCTCAACCGTAGGGTAGAATTTATTATCATCAAAAACTAAATCATCACACCTACTTTTATAGCAAAAGCCATCGTTGTATTTTCTGGTATTATTTTTGTAAAGTAATGATTAGCTAATTTACAGCCGTTTGTTGGGCCAAAGAATCTCAACTACTAGGGGTATTTCGTTTTTTAGACTATACTCCCAATAGTTTAGTCAATCAAAAATCTCTATGATTCTAAAGCCATTTTAGCTTAGAAATACGGCTTCAACAGCTTTTATTCATGCTATTTATCCAAAGGGGCTTTTGAAAATATACTTTTTGCTTGTAGCAAGCAAAAAACCAATAGCTTCTTTACCTCAATAATTTATTAGTTTTTCCTATTTATCAAAAAACTCATTGGTTGATTCGCTGTTAGCCTACAGTCAATTACCCAACGCTAAATATGATTCATACGTATTTTATTAATCGTCTTGCTTTAGTAGTTTTAATACTAATTAGTACACCTGTGTTTTCTCAAAATACCCATTGGACAACACAAATTATAGAATTTTCTTCCAACAAAATTCTACCTCCTTCTGCTATTGTATCTCAGCCTACCCAAGCACAAGGTATACCTCCAATTCCAGCCAATAATAATGCCTTACAAGAAGAATATCTTGTGATGATGTTCGACACAATTATGCCTATTCGTCAAGTAGCTATTCTCGAAAATCAGCCACAAGGCTCTATCAAAAAAGTCATAGCTATTGATTATCAAAAACAAGAGCATGTACTATTTGAAGTTTCGCCCGACGAGTCTATTATTCCGGGAAAAGGCAAACTTTTTAATATTATTTTGCCCAAACTTACGCCTTACAATGTGCAGTCTATCAAACTGTTCCTCAATGCCGAAAAAATTTCAAATACATACCCAATCGAAGCCATCGGAATTTCTAATAGCCCCCAAATTATCCAAAGCTATATCAGAGTAGCCGCCGACGCACCACAAAAAGTCATTCGGGAAAATCTAGGAAAAACCATCAACTCCAAGCACCAAGAGTTTGCTCCTGTTATATCAAGCGACGGTAACACGCTCTATTACACACGCAATTATATAAGCATGTTTGGCAAGGAAAAAGACCAAGATATTTGGTACAGTACCAAAGACACCGACGGCAACTGGAACAAAGCCAAAAGTTTGGGGATTCCGCTCAACACCGATGATAACAATGCCGTTTTTGCCTTATCGTCCGACGGGCGAGAAATTCTTTTAATGAACCGCTACCTTCAAAATGGCAAACTAGCTCCAGGGATTTCTCGCTCTCGCAAAACAGGCTCTAACTGGTCATTCCCTGAAGAAGTAAAAATTGAAAACTTCTATAACTACAGCCCCAATGCTGAGTTTTCTATTTCTGCCGACGGTAATGTAATGGTCATGTCTATTCAGCGTATGCAAACCGTTGGAAAAAGAGATTTGTATGTTTCTTTCAAAAAAAGTACTAACGAATGGACAGAACCTAAACACATGGGTAATACCATCAATACTCATGAACACGATGTTACGCCTTTTCTGGCAGCCGACGGCAAAACCCTGTATTTTTCGACGAGAGGTTTTCCCGGTTTTGGCGATAATGATATTTTCAAAACTACTCGTTTAGATAATACATGGCTCAAATGGACTACCCCCGAAAACCTTGGCCCAGCTATTAATACACCCTTTTGGGACGGTTATTTTACGCTACCAGCCTCTAGCGACTATGCCTATATGTGCTCGTACAATACCTCGTCGCAGAAAGAAGATATTTTTCGGTTATTACTTCCTCAGTCAGTACAACCCGACCCTGTATTTGTGATAACAGGCGAAGTCCTTAGTACTACCGACCAAAAGGCCGTTGAATGTGATATTGAAATGATAACCGACAACAATTACAAAAAACGAGAAAGCTCTCATTTTGACCCTACAGCTGGGCTTTTTAAGTTTATTTTACCTCTCAAACAACAATACGAATTTGTACCTGTCAAAAAAGGGTATTTGGCCATTACCGACTATATTGACCTAAGCAAAGAATCGACCTTTAAGGAAATTAAAAAGAATTTTTACCTACTTCCGCTTGAGGTAGGCAACAAGGGCATACTCAACAGCCTTACTTTTGAGCGTAGCTTGTCGGATTTGCAAGAAGCAGCATACAAAGATTTGGACAGAATTGCCCAAGCGATGCAAGAAATACCCAGTTTAGAAATCCTTTTTGAAGGACATACCGACAACCAAGGCGATTTTCAGCTCAATCTACAGCTTTCGGAAACAAGGGTTAAGAATGCCAAAAACTACCTTGTTGGCAAAGGAATTGCCCCCGAAAGAATCCAAACTAAAGGTTGGGGACAAACCCGCCCTATTGCTAGTAATGCCACCGAAGAAAGACGCAAACTCAACCGCAGAGTAGAGTTTACCGTAATAAAACGCTAAATTATTAAACGGTTGTAAGCTACAACACCTACCTTTTTTACCTACAAACAATTGACAATCAGCAATATAACACTAAGGCAATGTTTTACTATCTCTACAGGCTTATGTAATCAAGTTTGCCTAAGGTAAAAAAACACCCTATTTTTGTGCTTTAGCAAACATATCTTGTGTTGGCTTTCTCAAAAGAATAAGATTTTGCTGAAATTTTGAAAGATACCCAAACCTGTGTACCAAACAAAATAGCCTTTAGCCCTATTAAAAGCCCTATTTTCCTTGGTTGAGCAATTGAGTAACCATACAAGCTGATAAATAATTTATTGAGTGACCATACTAGACTTTTATCGTTTTTATTATCACGTACTTTAGCCTATAAGCCAAAAACGCACAAACTCAATTACCAATAAAGCTTGCTCAATTACCTAGATAGCCATTACCCATAAACTGAATTATAGTAAAAACCTTAGAAATGACGAAAGAAAAAGCAGAACATAATTATTTTTCACAATTAGATGGTATCAGAACAATAGCAGTGGGGTTGGTTTTGGTAGACCACTGGCTTTCAGAGCGAAATGTTTTACCGCTCGGAGCTTTGGGCGTAACGATGTTTTTTGTATTAAGTGGCTTTTTAATTATCAGAATATTGATACTTGGCAAAATCAAAGATGAAAAAATAGGAAGAAGCCACTGGTTTACTATCAAGCAATTTATTGTTAGAAGAAGCCTGCGTATATTTCCTGTTTACTTCCTTACCATTTTTGCGTGTTATTATTTCAACGTTCCGATGGTACGAGAAACCATAGCGTGGACGGTTTTGTATGCTACCAACCTCTATATTGCCTTTCACAAACATTGGTTGGGCGTATTGGACCATTTGTGGTCATTGGCGGTTGAAGAACAGTTCTATCTTATCTTCCCTTATCTTATTTTATTTTTACCCAAAAAGTATTTTCTGAAGCTATTTTCACTAATGATTTTAGTTTCATTGGCTTTAAGGCTGTATTTGTGGTTTAGAGGTACCGATTGGGTTGTGCAATATGTATTTATGCCAACTTGCCTAGATGCCTTTGGACTAGGAGGTTTTTTGGCCTATATTTATACCTTCAAAAAAGATACTATTTATGAGCAGCTCAACAAAAACCTGTATTTAATCATCAGTTTACTATTGTATATAGGGGTAGTAATTTATACGAAAGTAGCTTTTGAAGCGATTCATAATTTTGGCAATCTTGTATTAGAAAGGTTTTTGGGTTCATTATTTAGCTTTTTCCTAATACTTCGAGCCATATCAGGCTTTAAGGGAGCTATGCGTTGGCTCTTAGAAAATCCCGTTTCGGTATATTTAGGACGTATTAGTTATGGGATATACTTGTACCACAACTTTGTTTACAATTATTATCATACCCAATACCCAAGCCACCCAACCATGCGAATCTTGCACAAGCTCCAACAATTTGTGCCTAGTATTACCCACCATTTCGCCTTTGAATTATGGCTTTACCTATGTATTACTGTTGTAGTGGCTACTTTGTCGTGGTATCTTATCGAAAAGCCTGTCAACGATTTGAAAAAACATTTTAACTATTAATTCTTGTGCTAACCCACAGAATAGTAAAGTGATTAGATGAAATCAAAAGACCGTTTGATAAAAACAAAGTTAAGATTTCTTCATTTTTAATAATTGCATTACAAAAATCAGACTTTATTAGGTATTTTTGCAATGCAAATGATTGCACAAAACTGTTCTGACAAACAAATTCTTTAATGAGTATTAAATTAGCCATCGTCATGCCTGCTTACAACGAAGAAGAGTGCATGGCAGACGTAGTAAAAATCTGGAGTGACCTTTTAGATACAGAATTCGCAGGAGAAAATACCCGATTAATCGTGGTAAACGATGGTTCTAAAGATAAAACTGGTAAAATCCTAGACCAAATCCAACCTCAATACCCTAAACTTGTTGTAGTGCATCAACCCAACGGAGGACATGGCAATGCTGTTGTTCATGCTTATCGTAAAGCCGTTGAATTAGGAGCTGAATATGTGTTCCAAACCGACTCTGATGACCAGTTTATCCCAGAAGATGTAAAAAAACTATGGGAGAAAAGAACCCAATCAGACTTTATTTTGGGCTACCGTCAGGTTCGTCACGATGCAATTTTCAGGCTATTTATTACAAGAATTTTACGTTGGAGTATGTTTTTTGTGTATGGTACTTTTATCATGGACTCTAATATTCCATTCCGTTTGATTAAAGGTTCTTTCTTGAAAAAACTCTTGGCTCAACTTCCAAATCCTGTACCTTTTGCTCCTAACATTTTTATCGCTATTATGGCCAAAAAATCAGGACAAGAACTATTCAATATCCCGATTGTTCATAAAGAAAGAGCAACTGGCGAAGTTTCTATCCAAAAAATGAAACTGTTGAAGGTATGCTGGCAAAGCTTTAAGGAGTTGCTCAACTTCCGCTTGGAGCTTAATACCAAAATTAAAAATTTGAAATAGGTAGATATTTGAAGTACTGTACTTGCATATAAAACAAACTACCTCAACATAGATAAAACGCCTTTCTGGCAGACAAATAATTTTTTCTTTATGAAATATAAATATGTCATTATTGGCTCTGGGCCAACGGGTCTTGGAGCGGCCTATCGTTTAAAAGAACTTGGAATTACTGACTTCATTATTCTTGAAAAAGAAAACTATATTGGTGGTTTGGCAACAAGTTTTGTAGATGATAAAGGCTTTACTTGGGACATCGGTGGCCACGTTCAGTTCTCACACTACAAGTATTTTGATGACCTTATGATGAAAGCTCTTGGTGAAGATGGATGGCTGACTCACCAACGAGAATCTTGGGTTTGGATTGAAGACCGTTTTGTACCGTATCCTTTCCAAAACAATATCAAATACCTCAGTAAAGAAACTATGTGGAAATGCTTGGAGGGTTTGATTAAATTGTACAAAAACCCTGCTACTAAAAAGCCTGCCAACTTCCACGAGTGGATTCTTTCTACTTTTGGCGAAGGCTTGGCTGAGGTATTTATGTTGCCTTATAATTTTAAGGTATGGGCTTTCCATCCTGCTCAAATGAATGCAAGCTGGGTAGGCGAACGTGTTGCTGTAACCGATTTGCAAAGAGTAACTCAAAATATTTTGTTCGATAGAGACGACCTATCTTGGGGGCCAAACAATACGTTCCAGTTTCCTAAACATGGCGGTACTGGTGCTATTTGGAAAGCCGTTGGTGACTTGGTAGGCGAAGAAAACGTTTTGTTCAACGCTTCTGTCGAGCAAGTAATTGCAGCCAACAAAAAAATCATCTTGGCCGATGGTCGTGAAATCGAATATGATTATTTGATGAATACCATGCCATTAGACATTTTCTCGACTAAAGTTGAAGGGTTAGACACAAAATATTCAACCATCGCTCAGGGCTTAAAACACTCATCTACCAATGTAATCGGTATTGGTTTGAAAGGTAAACCTAATCCTGAATTAGCAACAAAATGTTGGATGTATTTCCCCGAAAAGAATAGTCCATACTACAGAATTACGGTATTCTCTAATTATAGCCCATTCAACGTACCTGATATCAACACCCAGTGGTCGTTGATGGCAGAGGTTAGTGAATCAGAATGTAAGCCTGTAGACCGAGCTTCTTTAATCAAAGACACCGTTAGGGCTATGATTGAAGATAAGCTTATAGAGTCGGAAGATGATATTGTGTCTGAGTTTTTGTTTTCTACTAATTATGGCTATCCAACGCCATCAGTAGAGAGAGACGGTATTCTGAAAGAAGTACTTCCTCAATTAGAAAAATTTGATATTTATTCTCGTGGCCGCTTTGGAGCTTGGAAATACGAAGTATCTAACCAAGACCACTCGTTGATGCAAGGTGTAGAATGGGCTAACAGAGTAGTATTAGGTGTTCCAGAGTTGACGCTTTTCTTCCCAGATACGGCTAATGCCATGTGGGGAAAATAATATATTAACTTCGTTTGTATACAACGGGAATAGTTTGACGAGAAAACTCCGAAGCTATTCCCGTTCAATATTTGTAAGCAGAGGCTTAATGTTTATCTTTGGCAACATATTTGGCACTACTGCTTCATAAATTATCTCAGTATGAAAAAAAAATGGCTCATCCTACTTGTCTGTCTGTTAGGAGTTGGGGGAATATTCTATTACAAGAAAATCACCTCAGCCAGTAGTGTCATTACTGATTTTATTCCCGATAATACCCTATTACTTCTTGAAACAACCCAGTGGCTCAATACCAACAAAGCCCCGCTTATTCAGCAAGTGCCTGTTGCCAATGTACTACCCAAACAATTGGCTTTTTTTAAAGAAATAGGCTTTTCTTCAACCGAAATTCATCAGTTTCTTAACAAAAAATTGCTCTATTTTGCTTTTATTCCTCAGTCAAAAGACCACATATCGTTGGTTAATTATATTCCATTGGTTACTGAAGATGAACTCTTTTTAGATAAATTACTCAACCTTGGTAAAAATACCGAGGGTATTCGTTCTATTACTCATACCACTGAAGGACAAAAAATCCATGAGATTTTTACGCAGTCGGCCAAGCCATTACTTGCTTATATCATTAAAGATAACTTCCTTATATACAGTCAATCAAGCCTAACTTTAGAAGAAATCCTTCTTCACAAAAAACATAGTTGGGCCAACAATTTATTACTAAAAGATTATAGCAATTTTACCGATTCGACGGTATTGGTAAGTCATATCAATGCCAATGCTATCGAAAAATTTGGGACTCAAATCTGTGAAAAAAAGCATACTACAGCTCCATTTCTTAGCAAAATTATCAATACGTCATTGTCATGGCATATTGCCGAATTTAAGGCTAAGAAAATCACCGCTTATTCGGTAAGTGGTAATCAAGAGTTATTTGGCGAACAACCCTCAAAAGCCTTCTCGGCGGGCAATATGATTCCTATTAATTGCTCGATGTTGTTGTCTTTTCCTGTTGAAGATGTAACCAGCCTCAACGATGCCTGTGCCAAACAAATCCAACATGATGCTTTTTTGAGTAAGCTAAAAGATAAAGCAAAAGACGAATTTGATATTGATTTTAAAAGTGTTTCAAAAAAAATCAACAACGAGGTAAGCCTATTGAATATCGAAACGGGTGATATTGCAAAAAATAATAAGATAGTATTAATCAAAAACAAAGATCTTGTCCAAGATTTCAGAGCGATTGCGTTGCAGGTAGCTCAAAAAAAAGAGCAAAAGCCGTTCAATATGCAATTTGGTAGCTTTGGCCTTATTGCTTTAGGAGTGAAGGAGTTTCCAGCTCTTGTTTTGGGGCCTATTTTTTATGGTTTCAACGACTGTATTTTTACAGAATATAAAGACTATATTGTACTTGGTAGCAACCTTGCCACCTTGCAAGACTACCTCCTGAGTATCAGCAAAAACGAAGTTTGGGCAAGCAGTAGTCGGCAACAACAGCTACTAAAAAACTGCCAACCCGCCAACCTAACGCTTGTGATTGACCATGCCAAAGCCATTCCTATGCTAGGCGGAATTCTCAATACTCATTGGTTAGCACAAGCCAAAACCTTCCAAGAAAATCTAGGAGCATTTGATTACATATTATTCCAGAGCAACGAAGAAAAAGGAATATTAACGCTACTACAAAATCATCTTGGAGCGGCCTTGGGGCTTAGCAAATACAGTAATGTTTTGGTAAAACTCAATAGTATTGCCCAAGGTATTGTATTCAAACCCTTTTTCTTGACAAACCCACAAACTAAAAAACAGGAAATTTTAGTGCAAAACACTGATAATCAACTGTATTTATTAGTAAATGGCAAAAAGGTGTGGCATTATGCCTTAGCAGGAAAAATGGTAGATGAACCCAAATTTATGAAAGTGCGAGGTGATAAACTTCAACGTTTGTTCATTGTAACCACCCAAAAAGCCTATATTCTTACTCGAACAGACGATGGCTTTGATGTACTAACAAGCCCAAATGTAAAAGGACTCAATGCAAAAGGATTGGCAATTTTTGAAACAAATGGTAGCAACGAACTAACCATGCTTAATGCCAATGGCTATCAGTTTACTTTCGATAAACTAACCCTCAACCTGATTTTTTCACAGAAAATAGCCCCAATCAATAACGTATTTTGTCCTTTACCTACCCTAATGGTCAAAGGTAACTTGTTTGTGGTATGTCTTGATGAAAATGGTAAACTTTCGCTTATCAATACCAATGGCAGCATAGCATCTGGTTTTCCTATACAAACCAACATTCAGCCTTTGTCTAGCCCTGTGTTAGACATCAATGACGGCAATGCCAATATCTTGCTGATGGGGCAAAAAGGGGAATTATTGAAAATTGATTTTTCGGGAAAAATACTTCAAAAAAACCAGTTTTTTAGACCTGATAACGAATATAAATTTGCCATTTGTGCCTCCGAAAAGCCCAACGACTGGGTTGTTGTGCGTAGCAACAACAAAACTGTTACAGTTTTAGATAAAAATGATAAAGAGATTTTTACCTTGAAAAACCTTACTTTTGGCAGAAAATACCTCAAGTATTACAACCTTGGTGCTGGCAAAAAGTTCTTTGCATTGTTTAACGGATGGACAAGCTATACTCTTTATGATGAAAAAGGCGAATTGGTGTCTGACAAACCTATTTTGTCGCAATCGGCCCCATCAATAACCTACGCTGAATCATATAACAAACTCATTATTACGACTCATACAGGCACGAGTATCGACACTTGGTCTGTTAAACTCAAATAAAAACTTGATTTCATTGGTAATTTTCTGTCATTGAAATGCCTTTTTAATATTATGTTATTCAATACGATACATTTTCTTTTATTCTTTATTATTGTTACACTAGGCTATTTTAGCTTGGGCTGGTCTGGTAGATGGCGACTCCTGCTTTTGTCGAGCTGTTATTTCTACATGATTTTTCAGCCTATCTATATTCTTATCCTATTTTCAACAATTGTTATCGACTACTTTGCAGGTATTTGGCTTGAAAATGAGCAGAATATTCATAAGCGCAAGTTATTATTGGTCATAAGCCTTATTTCAAATATCGGTATTTTGGCTTTTTTCAAATATTATAACTTCCTCAACGACAACCTGAGTGCTATTCTTGGGCTTGTCGACCTCAAAAATCCTATTCGAGCCTTAGATATTTTGTTACCCGTTGGACTTTCGTTTCATACCTTTCAGGCCATGAGCTATACCATTGAGGTATATCGTGGCAACGAAAAAGCAGAACGACATTTTGGTATCTATGCGCTTTATGTGATGTTTTACCCGCAGCTTGTAGCAGGGCCAATCGAACGCCCTCAGAATGTCTTGCACCAATTCCATCAGTTTCACCGATTTGATTGGGAAAAGGTAAAAAGTGGCTTGTTTTTAATGGCTTGGGGGTTATTCAAAAAAGTAGTAATAGCCGACCGCCTTGCCATCTTAGTAGACTATTGCTATAATAGCCCCGCCGAACGCAACGGGCTTTCGTTGTTGTTGGCAACATTCTTTTATACTTTCCAGATTTATTGCGACTTTTCGGGTTATTCCGAAATGGCTTTGGGGTCGGCACGGGTCATGGGGTTTGAGCTAATGGAAAACTTCAGAAGTCCCTATTTTTCAAAATCTATTTCCGAATTTTGGCGACGCTGGCATATTTCCCTTTCAACGTGGTTTAGAGATTATCTGTATATTTCATTGGGAGGCAACAGAGTAGCCGAATGGCGTAAGTATTTCAATCAGTTTACGGTTTTTATGGTTAGTGGTTTGTGGCATGGGGCCAAATGGACTTTTGTTATTTGGGGATGCCTACACGGCTGTTATTTGATTATAGCCATGCTTCGCAATAAATATTTCCCTCAGTGGCGTTTGCCCGACAATAACCTTGGCAAAGGCCTCAACCTTATTAGTACTTTTATATTAGTTATGCTAGCATGGGTATTTTTTAGGGCTCAAAATACACACGATGCCTTTTTGATTCTTCAAAAAATTAGCTATTTCTCACTTTCAGACACCCTACAAAGTCCTCTCAATGGCACAGAATTACTGTTTTCGGTAGTGCTTATTGCGTTGTTGTTAATAAAAGATTTGAAGTTCTTTTATGTAAATACTCGTAGTACTCTCAAATTTGTATGTTTAATGAGTATTTTGGCCTTCTTCATTTACTTTTTAGGGGTTTTCAATACCAATCAATTTATCTATTTTCAGTTCTAATGATTACTCGTATTCTCAAATATATCGCCCTTGTCCTATCCATATTTTTATGGTTAGAAGCCTATTCTCCGATTGTATACCGAGAAGTAACAAAAGCTGGCATTGTACCCGACGATTATCGTCATGGCGACTTGTACCGCTTGTCGTATTTGTCGGCGTTCAAAGAAAACCGCCAACCTTGTGCCACTGCCCTACCCGATTCTAGTCGCAAAAAACCCATACATTTGTATATCATTGGTGATAGCTTTACCGAACCAGAGCGTGTAAAAGCACACGATTTGAAAGCCGAAAAATACACTTATGTTCATTGGACTCGCACAGAGCAAATACAGCTAGATACCACCAAAACCAATATTTTGGTAGTAGAAACGGTAGAAAGAACCCTAAAGGATCATTTTGCCAAACCAGCCAGTAATCTTATTCTTGACTCCCAAAATAAGCAGGCAAGTTCATTTTCTCATCCTTCTTGGAAACGACTTATTTATCACAAAACAGAAGAAATATTGGCTTTTGTTTTTCCCAAAATGACCGAAGAAAGGCTAGAACATACCTTATTCAACTATGATTTTTTCCTTTGGTTTAGAGAATTAAAGGCTGATTTTAACCTCTGCTATTTTGATAGAACCGAGCCTAAAGTGGTAATATCACAAAACAAAAAAGCCCTTTTTTATTTTGAAGAAGCCGATGCTAGTAAAATAACTTCAGCATTTTACCCAGTGACAAACCAAGAAATAGACACGTTTGTGGCATCAATTAATCAAACTGAAGAAAATTATAAAAACTTAGGCTTCGATGCCGTTTATGTGTCGCTTATTCCCAACAAAGTAAGTATTTTAGACCCTACGCTGGGTCGATACAACCACCTAATAGAGCGTATTCAAACACATTCGGCCTTAAAAACTCCATTTATCGATACCTACAATGTTTTTAAGAAAAACCCCGAGGCTTATTATCTCAAAAGCGATACTCACTGGAACTGTACAGGTCAAACATTTTGGCTCGATCAAGTAAACCAACATATTTTGCAGTAAAACAAAAAAGCTCCCAATTTATTGAGAGCTTTTGTTTTATACCAGCCGTAACAGGTATAATGAATAGAGAGCTGATCAACAAAAGTTTATTGAAACACTCACTTATGGTGGCAAAGTATTTACGAAAAAAGTGGTCGAGATAGCCTATTATAAAAGTACAATAAAGCTTTTTAGGACAGCACCCAAACGAACCGCCTCAAATATACGTTGTTCGCTAGCACCATGGCTTTTTACAGATGCTTCGTGCGAAGTAACACACATTTCGCAACCATTGATAGCCGAAATCACTAAACTTAATAACTCAAAAAATTCTTTTCCAAGTACTGGATTCATCATAATAGACATTCTGATTCCAGCAGGAATATTGTTATAAGAATCCTTGTTCATGAAGTGGCGAAAACGATAAAAAACGTTGTTGGCGTTCATCAGTGATACACAACTAGCCACCTCCAATAATTCTTTTTCTTCAACACCTCTAGCTTTGGCCAAGTCTTCCAAAGCAGCTATTAGGGCAGTTGATTTTTCGTTGATAGCAACACCCAAAGCCAACAAAACAGCGTCTTTTTCTGTCAAAGTCTGTGCTTTAAGGGCATTAGCAACATTTATTTTTAAATCTTTGATATAACGGTGGTCAACAGCGTTAAGTCTATCCAAAAACAAAGATTGTAAGTCGGTAGGAAGATTTACTTCAGCCAACAAATTCTTTTTGGTTTCACTGGTAGTTCCAAACATGATAATGAAAGGGAAAAATGATTAGGTGAAAAAAAGTAGGGATATTGCAAAAACACTAGGCTTGGCATTGCCCAAAGCCTAGTGCCAATATTATCAATACTATACGCTAAGCGTTTCTTCGCCAGCTTTCCAGTTACATGGGCAAAGTTCGTCTGTTTGAAGAGCATCCAATACACGGATTACTTCGTCTACATTACGACCAACAGACAAGTCATTGGCAGAAACCCAACGTACAATACCTTGAGGGTCAACAATATAAGTAACACGGTAAGCAATTTTTTCGTTAGCTTCCAAAATTCCTAACTCCTCAGCCAAAGATTTTGAAGTATCAGCCAACATCGGGAATCTCAAACCACGAAGGTCATCATGATTGTTTCTCCAAGCCAAGTGTACAAATTCAGAGTCAGTAGAAGCACCAATCAAAATAGTATCACGGTCGCTGAAGTCATCAACTTTAGTATTGAAAGCAGCAATTTCTGTAGGGCAAACAAAAGTAAAATCTTTTGGCCACCAGAACATCACCATCCACTTACCAGCGTTTTTGTGATCTTCAGAAGTAATGTCATAAAATTCGTTTCCTTTTTCTAATGAAACAACGGCAGTTTTTTTGAAAGTTGGGAATTGAGCACCCAAACCTAGCATTCTGTTCGACATTTTTTTGTAAATTTATGATTGATTGAAAATTAAAATTGTACAATTCAAATATTAATTATAACTCACTGAGCGTACTATTGTATTTGAAAAGTCTTATTTCTTTTTTTATATAACAAAGGTCAACACAAAAGGTTTATCATGCAAATTGATATTATTTATATTTGTATAGAGAACACCAATAACAAAACATAATCCAATGACAATCACTCAATTAGAATATATTATTGCGGTCGAAAACCTCCGAAACTTTGTACAAGCGGCCGAAAGCTGCTGTGTAACCCAGCCAACACTGAGTATGCAGATTCAAAAGTTAGAAGATGAATTGGGCATTAAAATTTTTGATAGAAGCCGCCAACCTGTAGTAACAACACAAATCGGTTCTGAGATTATCCACCAAGCACGCATTACTTTAGCCGAATATGCCAAAATCAAGGAAGTAGTCAACTCTGGTAAAAATGAAGTTTCGGGCGAGGTACGTTTGGGTATTATTCCCACTATTGCCCCATATTTGCTACCTTTATTCCTAACCAATTTCCTAGAAAAATTCCCTAATATAGAGCTAAAAATCAAGGAGTTAACAACCGAAAGAATTATCCAGCACCTAAAAAATGATGATTTGGATATTGGCCTATTGGCTACCCCACTCCAACAGCCCAATATTATCGAACATCATATTTTTCATGAAGAATTGGTTTTGTATGTTTCAAAAGAAAATGCTTTGTACCAAAAAGAATATGCTCTTTCCGAAGACATTGACCCTCGTGAATTATGGTTATTGGAAGAAGGCCATTGCTTGAGGTCACAAATAGAAAACCTTTGTGAACTCAAACGCAAATCTATCGGATATGGGCAGTTTGAGTATCAAGCTGGTAGTCTAGAAACCCTCCGCAAAATGGTAGAACGCAACCAAGGTATTACGATTTTGCCCGAACTAGCCACCCTCGATTTTGAGGAAAAACAGAAAGTATTGATAAGGAAATTTGCTTCGCCCGCACCTGTGCGTGAAGTAAGCTTGGTAGCACATCGCAATTTTGCCAAAAGTGCTGTTTTAAAAGCGTTAAAACAGAGTATCTTAGATTCATTGCCCGAAAGCATCAAAAATACTCGCCCCAAAACTGTAGTCCAGATTAAATAATGAGGAAAATATTCTCTTCAGAAGTTATTCAAAATAGCTTCTGAAGAGAAATAACACTTTCCAACTTTTTTTTATTATACGGTTAATATTCTATTAATCAGAATCTTAACATAGTTTGTCTGGTCTAATTGATGCCCTCCTTTCAAAGTACAATTGTTCTACTGTTATATAGCTTTGTATTTTTGTACAACACGATTGAACAATCTTAAATGAAATCCTCCTTTGTTTTAATAGTAATCTTTTTGAATACTTTCTCTAATTTCTTTGGGCAAAACCCTACTACAAGAAATTATGGGGTAAACGACGGACTAGCAAGCTCAATGGTATACCGAGCTTTTCAAGACAGTCAGGGCTTGATGTGGTTTTGTACTACCAAAGGTATTTCGCGGTTTGATGGATACAATTTCGAGACCTTCACTATCAACGATGGTATCCCTCACAACGATGTTTGGCAAATTGCTGAAGATACCCAAAAAAGGGTCTGGTTTTTGAGCTACAGCTCACACTTCTTTTACTACGACCTCCAGCAAAACCGATTTGTTGTTATTAAAAACCCTTATTCCGAATTGAAGGATGGACACATATGGGGCTTTATCCAGCAAGACAAGAATTTATATACGGCCGTATTAAGCGAAAATCAAGAGGTATTATCGATTGACACCCGTACACAGAAGGTACGGAGATTTTCGCCAACAAGACGGGGTATTTACGAATACCCTTTCGACACTACGGTGGCTTATTTTAATCATTACAAAGCCGGAGGTTTTCCTTTCGAGCTTCGGGCTTATTCAGAAGGTTTTTCGCACAACCTCAACAAAAGGCCACATCCTATTCCAAACAAATTTGTTCTTCAACAATATAATTCTCTTTTTCAAGGACTTTTGGCCATTATTTTTGATGATAATACTACTATTTGTGCTTCCGAACATGAAATTATTCAAGACTCTGGTAGTTCGGTTATACATGCCAATGTCGATGAATTAAGCCAATTTCCCGATGACAAAATTGTATTAATCATGAATGTTGGCAATCCTAAATATAAGTTTTGCAAAACCGAAAAAGACGCCTTTATCATTGATAATCAACTCAATCGAATTCATTCATTTGATTTTCTGAGAAAATATATACTCAATAGTGTAACATTCGACCAAGACGAAAACCTTTGGATATGTACCAAAAATCATGGAGTCTTTTTTCTAAGCAAGGATGCCGTTAAGTCGCATACCCTCACAGCCATTGAAGGTGCTGTAATTAGTAGTGCAAGGTTAGGAGCTGAAACGTGGATTGGGACTAATTCTGGGCAAATTTACTATACCGATACCAATGGAAAGTTTATTAAATTACATTTTCAAAACCCTATCAACCTCCCTATCAACAACCTTGTTGTTACGCCCGAATATCTTATTTTTACGTGGCAAGGGCTTATTTTTGGGGTTCTGCCTTATCAATTAGCTAAACAAGGAAAGGCTATTTCATCTATTTTTCATCCCAAAAATCAGCACTCAGCCAATTTCAAAATATCAGTAGCAGACAAAACCAAGCTCCATGTTATTCAATGGCATGATATAAAAAGCCTAGATAGAATTTCACCATACGAATTTGTGGCTTCTAATGCCCTAAATATAGCTAAGTTAAAAATCTACAAAGACATTTTCTATTCTGAACCATTTATCCCTAAAGACCTCATTGCTAAAGCTTTGGTAGTAAAAACCTCCCCTGATAGCACGATTTGGGTAGGTAACTCACAAGGGGTTTTTCAAGTAAAAAATATCAAACAACAACGGTTTACACCTCTTCTTTCTGTTCCTGTAAAAAGCCTTGTTTATGCCGACAAGCTCAAAACGCTACTGATTGGAACAAATGGATATGGCTTATATTTTAGAACAAATGGTAAAATCGGAATATTCAAAGAGCTGATGGGAGAAATTATCAATCATTTGTATTTCGATGAAAAAACAAATCATACTTGGGTAGCCACCAATCATGGGGTGTATATCTTGCAGCATAAAGCCAAACAACCACAGCATTATACCATAAGTAGGCTTTTGCTCAACAATGGACTACCTTCGCTAGAAGTCAACCAAATAGCCATCAATGAGCGAAATGCGTTTGTTGGAACGTCGGCAGGATTGGTCAAATACACATTAGATTTATCACCAAAACACCCAAAAAATCTATATAAACTTCCACTGAGCGTTCGAAACGTTTGGGTGAATCAACAAAAGCAAGCACTACAAGATGTCTATGAATTGGCTTATGACCACAACAATATAAAAATACAATACGCAGGAATTTCTTTTCCAAGCGACAAAAAAAACACCTATTACTATCAGTTTGGTGAGCCTTCCAAAACAAAAGAATGGGAAAGTACCTCGGCTGTGTCACTAGAGTTTGTGTCGTTACCACCTGGCAATTATGAGTTCATCCTCAAATGTGTAGACCTCTTTCAGCGTATTTCCAAAACCCAAAAGATTCGCTTTATTATCAAGCCGCCCTTTTGGCAAACTCCTTGGTTTGCTATTACCTTTTTGTTATTGATGTTTGGCATTACTTATTGGGTTATTGTCCAGAGAATCAAGCATGTAAAAATCAAAGTAGCCAACGAACACCTTATTGAGAAACGTATGGCCGACCTACAGCTTGAAGCATTACAAGGACAAATGAACCCACATTTTGTTTTTAATGTGCTTAGTTCTATTCAATATTTTATTTTACAAAACGACCCTATTTCGGCATCTTCTTATCTTAGTAAGTTTTCACGACTCATGAGGCTTTTTTTGGAGTCGCTCAGAAATAAATTTATTTATATTCCCGACGAAGTTACCTTACTGTCAAACTACTTAGCATTAGAACAACTAAGACTAAGTAATAAATTTACCTTTAGTGTTGAGGTATCCCCCGACATTCTACCCAGCTACAAAATACCCACTATGTTGATACAGCCATTCGTTGAAAATGCTATCAATCATGGTATTTTACACTCAACCAAGCCACAGAATACAATTCATATTAGATTTGAGGTAGCTCAACAAAAAATTATTTGTACAGTAGACGACGATGGTATTGGACGAGAACAGGCTAGAATTATCAAAGAGCAACAAACCACCAATATTATATCGAGAGGTACTGAAATAACCTTTGAAAGAATCAAATCTTTACGGCAATCTGATAATATCCAGATTGACATTATATATACCGACAAAAATAATACAGCGAACCCATACTCAACAGGGACAATAGTCCAAATTATAACAGACAAATTATGAAGATAAATGTATTAATTGTTGACGATGAACTGAAATCTTTGGCAGTAACAAAGATGATTCTTGGTCAGTTTAGCAACCTTGTTGAACAAATTTTTACGGCATCGACTATTGATGATGCCTACCAAAAAATTGTTCAGCACGAACCCGAATTAGTATTACTCGATGTAGAGCTATCTAGTCATACAGGGTTTGATTTAATCAAGCGATTTGACAATCCTAGTTTCAAAGTTATCTTCCTGACGGCACACGACAAATATGCTATTGGAGCGATGAAAGTAGAAGCATTGGATTACCTTCTCAAGCCCTTAGATGCCGACGAACTTCATAGTGCTTTGCTGAAAGTACTCAAGCATTATACGACACAGCCAGCCCATACCTATGTACAAGACAAAATAGCTGGTGTAGCTAAAAAGGGTAAAATTATTGTACCTACACAAAAAGAGCTATTACTCGTTGATGTCGATACTATTTTATTCTGTAAAGCCGAAGGAGGTTATACTTCTATTTATATGAATACCAATAAGATTATTCTTTCGTCGAAAGACCTCAAAACCTACCAAGGAATCTTACAGGATTTTGCTTTTTTCCGTATTCATGACTCTTACCTTGTCAATTACACACATATTACAAGTATTTTGAGTGACAACTTTGTACAACTAAGCAATCAAACCACTATCCCACTGTCGAGAAGACGAAGAAGCGAGTTTATTAATTGGTTACAAAAAGTGAGTTAGTAGACAATATTTATATTCTAACATATAATTGGTATCTATTCTTTCTATTTATTTTTTAGAGGGTTAGCAATTGGCAACCCTCTAAGTTTATTTTGCCAGTTATAATATTTTTTAAGTATTAATACAAAGTCTCTTAGACCTTTCTACATAACGATAAATCATTGAATCTGAAAAGACGACACTCGTAATCATTTACCCCTTCACAACCATATATCTATTTTTATTGTCCACTTATACCCTATTCAATACCACATATAGGTTTACTCTTCTTCATACTACTTCTTTCGATTAGATTGCATATCTACAGTAGTTGTAGCTCAACAAAATTTATTATCTAACAATCAATCTTTCCACTTGAAAACGATGAAACAATACACACTAAACTATTGTGTTACAAATACTTGTATCAACATTAGATAACAACAGCTTTTGCCATAGCCCTTTTTGCTTTATAAAAATCCTATTCATTAGTTAAACCAAACGTAATCTACAGACAGAGTAGTATCACGAGAAAATGTCTGTATTCAGTTTTCAAGAATCCAATCTTTGTACTTATGTTTCAAATTTCTAAAGTTTTCAGCTTGTTAGATGCTGGTAAAAGGTCAAGTATCGAAGACTATATTTACCCTAATTTGAACGATGTAAATACAAAAACAAAAGTATTTGTAGTATGTGATGGCGTTGGAGGAGAAGCCAAAGGTGAAGAAGCTAGCAAAATTGTAGCAGAAACATTTGGCAAGATGCTCTCTCATTTAACAAATATCACAAAAGAAGATATTTTGGCAGCTTTAGACGCTAGCCTTCTCAGATTCAAGCTATTTATTGAAGATTTTCCTGAGGCTGAAAATATGAGTACAACCCTAACACTAGCGTGTATCAATAAACGTGAAATTATAGTAGCATGGTGTGGTGATAGTAAAATTGTACACTTCAATGAAAAAGGTATAAAATGGAAAAGCCTCGACCACAGTTTTGTCCAGCATTTAGTCAATATCAATCAAATAAGCTTAGAAGAAGCCAGTACACATCCTCAACGAAACCTAATTACGAGGTGTATCAACCTACAAACAACCACCAACGATTTTGACTTTCATGTGATTGATTCAATAGAGCCAAATGATTATTTACTATTGGCATCGGATGGTATTTTTGAAAAAGTAAGTACATCCTTACTACCTCAAATAGCCCAAAATCCAGAACCTAATAAAGGTTATTTAATCAACGAGTACTGCCAAAACTACACACGTGATAATTATTCTATGCACTTGTTGCAGTTTGAGGCTACTAAATCAAATTTTTTGCCCAAAATTATCATGGGTTTAATAATACTGGTTGGATTGGGAATATGGCAGTTTACCAAAACACAAAACCCTAAAATACCACCTACGCCTCAAAATAAACGTATATCGGTAGATATCCCTACCATTATCCCCCCAGCAGTAGATTCTACCAAAAACCACTAACATACAACGATTCATAATTATTTAGTTCCAATGGATTTTAAAAGTAGATACATATATAATCCTCGTGAGGATTTGATAGGCAGAGGTGGATTTGCCCGTGTTTACAAAGCACAGGATATCCTCTTAGATAGAACCGTGGCCATCAAGGTTTTCAACAAAGTAGACAATGGACATTATACAGTATTAGAAGAAATCAAAAAGGTTATTAGATTTGAGCATCCTAATTTGTTACGTTATTATGATGTAGCCTTGCTTCAAAATATCAATGCTTTTGGTGAAAAAGAGGAACTCCAGATTGGTATTATGGAACTTGCCAATGCAGGCGACCTAAAAACATTTGTACAAGGCGATCCTAAGCCTTCTGTAATTATCGACTTGCTCAAACAGGTGCTTTATGGTCTTGATTTTCTTCATCAAAAAAGTATTGTTCATCGTGACCTAAAACCTCAAAATATTTTACTCGTTAACGATGGCTCAAAGCTAATTGCTAAAATTTCGGACTTTGGTATTAGTCGCAATATGGAGGCCAATACCAATAGTGCCTCCATGACTATCGGTACAATCGAATACATGGCTCCCGAGCAATTTAGCCCTGCCAAATATGGTATCAATGGCAAAATATCGACAAATGTAGATTTGTGGAGCTTTGGTATTATGCTTTATGAATTACTAGCAACAGAGCCTCCTTTTGGGCAACGAAGTGGGAATACTACGGCCGAACAAATTATGAACTCGATTTTATCAGCCGAACTTCCACAGAAGCTAAACTCAATAGAAGAACCGTTCAAAACAGTTATCAAAAAATGCCTTGTGTCCGATGCTAAATTACGTGTCCAAAGTGCCAAAGATTTGATACCTTTCCTAGATGCTAGCTATACAAGTATTCCTGCTGTCGATGCCTTTGAAACACAGTTTATTAATTTTGAAGAAAAAAATAACCCAACAACAACACTGCCTCCTACTCTTATATCTGACAAAACTGATAGTACCAATCAACTCCATAATATGGATAACGCCAATACTCATACATTTCATTTGGCAAAAACACCCCATACAGAAGTACTACCCTCCGATAGCCCGCCTGTTGGTAATGATAGCATTGTATCCGACAAAACCCTTGAAAATCAAGCCATAAGCTCTTCTCCTGTAGCTAAAGAAACACCTATAATACCACCAAGAGAAAAGCCGTTGTTGCAAGAAGCCGAAAAGCCCAACCACTCAACAAACCAGAAGAAAAGTGCCAATACAAAAATCCGAAACATCGCATTTATCAGCCTTATTGTTGCTTTAGGTGGTGGGTATTACGTTTGGAATATGCTTACACAAAACTTCTATGCCAAAATAGATTCACTCCTTGAGCAACATCAATACGACCAAGCGTTGACCTTGCTCAACGACAAAACTCAAGCACCCAGCCAAAGAAAGGATTCACTTGATACACAATACCTAGTACAAACACTTATTAGCAAAGGTGATACCTCGGCTGCAATTCCTTTTTTAAAGCAAGAGCTTGAGTGGGGTTCAATCGGCAATGCGTATCTATTGGGACAACTGTACTATACGGGCAAATTTGTAGAACAAGACTATCAAAAAGCCAAACACATCTTTGAAAAAATCCCGACCGATAATCGGGCAGTAACCATGCTTGGCAATATTCACTTCATGGGACTTGGGGTTTCTCAAAACTTCACAAAAGCTTTAGGATTTTACCAAAAAGCCGCCGCTCAGGGTAATTCAGTAGCCATGTATTCACTTGGGCTGGCATATCTCAATGGGGCTGGTATCAAACAAGATAAACAAAAAGCACTCGATTGGTTTTATAAGGTAATTCAAAAAAACGATAACGTCGATGCTTCAAATGCTGCCAAAAGTCAAGTAGAAAGTATGCACAATTAAAACCAGCTCTACTTGATATTCAATAAAAAATAGAGACCATAAAAACCACAAAACAAACCTTTGATTTACAACAACTTAATCTAATTTATTGACAAGATTCTTTACTACCTCCAAATTTTACAAACATGAGCATGACAGAAACGCAAATGTTAGAAGAATTACAGTTAATTCTTCATCATTCAGTTAGTGTACGTGATAGAATCAATACCTTATTGGCACAACAAAACCAATTGATTGATACCATTACCATTCAAGAAAGCACATTGAATGGCTATTTAATAGAAGCAAAAAGTAGTTCTGATATAGCTCGTCAATCGGCCCTCGATGCTAAAAGCGACGGTCAGATGATTGAGCAAATGAAGCAAGAAGCTATTGCCGATTCTCAGCAAATTGAACAAACTAAGAATGATGTCAAAGCTGACACTATGGAAGTAGAGCAGCTAAAAAATCAGGTGAAAACGGATGCCACAGAGGCCGAACAAGCCAAAAATCAAGCGAAAGCCGATGCTCAGGAGGCCGAACAAGCCAAAAATCAGGCCAAAGCTGATGCCGCCGAAGCTGAACAGGCTAAAGTTCAGGCTAAAGCCGATGCCCAAGAGGCCGAACAGGCTAAAAATAATGCTAAAGCTGATGCCTCGGAAGCTGAAAATGCTAAAAACCAAGCTAAAGCCGATGCTCAGGAAGCCGAACAGGCCAAAAATCAGACTAAGACTGATGCCCAAGAAGCTGAACAAGCCAAAACGCAAGCTAAAGCTGATGCTAACGAGGCTGAACAAGCCAAAAATCAGGCCAAAGCTGATGCCGCCGAAGCCGAACAAGCCAAAAATCAAACTAAGGCTGATGCTCAGGAAGCTGAACAAGCCAAAAATCAGGCGAAAACTGATGCCCAAGAAGCTGAACAGGCTAAAAATGAGGCTAAAGCTGATGCCCAAGAAGCTGAACAAGCCAAAACGCAAGCTAAAGCCGATGCTCAGGAGGCCGAACAAGCCAAAAATGACGCTAAAACCGATGCTAACGAGGTAGAAAATATTAAAGGGCAGGCCAAAGCTGATGCCCAAGAGGCCGAACAAGCCAAAAATGACGCTAAAGCTGATGCCCAAGAAGCTGAACAAGCCAAAAATGACGCTAAAGCTGATGCCCAAGAAGCTGAACAAGCTAAAAACCAGGCAAAAACCGATGCCCAAGAGGCTGAACAGGCCAAAAATGACGCTAAAGCTGATGCCCAAGAAGCTGAACAAGCTAAAAACGACGCTAAAGCTGATGCTCAAGAGGCTGAACAAGCCAAAAATGACGCTAAGGCTGATGCCAATGAGGCCGAACAAGCCAAAAATCAGGCGAAGGCTGATGCTCAGGAGGCTGAGCAAGCTAAAAATGACGCTAAAGCCGATGCTAATGAAACCGAGCAGGCCAAAAATGAGGCTAAAGCCGATGCCTCGGAAGCTGAACAGGCTAAAAATCAGGCCAAAGCTGATGCTCAGGAAGCTGAACAGGCCAAAAATCAGGCCAAAGCCGATGCCAACGAAACTGAACAGGCCAAAAATCAGGCCAAGGCTGATGCCGCTGAGGCTGAACAAGCCAAAAATGATGCTAAGGCCGATGCTATTGAAGCCGAACAGGCCAAAAATGACGCTAAAGCTGATGCCCAAGAAGCTGAACAGGCCAAAAATGAGGCTAAAGCTGATGCCGCCGAGGCTGAACAAGCCAAAAATGAGGTAAAAGCCGATGCTACCGAGGCCGAAAATGCCAAGAATGAAGCCAAGGCTGATGCCAATGAAACAGAACAGGCTAAAAATGAGGCAAAAGCTGATGCTGCTGAGGCTGAACAAATCAAAAATCAGGCGAAAGCTGATGCTAATGAAGCCGAACAAATCAAAAATCAAGCCAAAGCCGATGCTGAAGAAACTGAGGTTGCTAAAAACGCTGCTAAAGCCGATGCTATTGATGCCGAAAATGCCAAAAATGCGGCTGTAGATGATGCCAAGGCTGCCGATATAGCTCGACAGGATGCCGAGGCTGACGCTAAAGCTGCTGAAAAAGCTAGGCAAGATGCCGATTCAGATGCAAATGCTGCTGAAGCTGCTAAAAAACAAACTGAAGCCGATGCTAACGAAACCGAAAATGCCAAAGCTCAAGCTCAACAAGATGCCTCAGAAGCCGAAATGTCTAAAGAACAGGCTAGGTCTTATGCTCAACAGGCCTTCAGTTTTGCAGATGCTACTTTGATGCACAAAAATACAGCTTACAGCACATTGAGAAATATTGAGGCTGATTCTGACAAAATTAGTACTCATCTCAAAGTTATAGATGGCCTAGAAGATAAAGTGAGGCAGATGGCTCAACAAGCCGAAGACTACATGCACAAAGCTGACAATTGTGCTCTTCATGCTTGTAGCGGTTTCTAATCAATGTACTTAACATTTTAGATTTAAAAATGAATCTAGCAACCATATTAATCGAAGCCAAGGCTATCTATCAGCAATTGATAGATATAGAAAATGATATTTCCCAAAATGCCATAGACTATACGCCTACCGATATTAATAGTATTCTTGGCCAAATAAAACAGTCAAGCCTTATAGCGAAGGACTTTGCACAAAACACTGAAATGGCCAAACAGGAATCTATCGCCGACCGCCAACAGATAGCTACAGCTAAACAAATGGGTGTTGCAGCTAGGCAAGAAGTCGAGAGTTTCAAAAATCAAGTCCGTTCTGATAGTATCGAGGCCGAAGAACTGAAAAATAGTATCAAAGCTTATACCACCGAAACAGAAGCCTCACTCAATACGGCTTTAACACTGGCCAACGAAAGTGAGATGCTTAAAAATACGTCTAAAGCCGACGCTCAAGAAGCTGAATTAGCCAAAAGTGGCTCGGTGGCTGATGCCAACGAAGCCGAGCAAATCAAAAATCAGGCGAAAACAGATGCTCAGGAAACTGAACAAACCAAAAATCAGGCAAAGACTGATGCTCAGGAAGCTGAACAGGCCAAGAATCAGGCGAAAACCGACGCTCAAGAGACCGAACAAGTAAAAAACCAAACCAAATCGGATGCTTCTGAGATAGAAATGATGAAGGAGCAAACCAAGGCCGATGCCTTGGAGACTGAACAAGTCAAAAATCAAACCAAGGCCGATGCTTTGGAAGCTGAACAAGCTAAAAATCAAACAAAAGCCGACGCTCTAGAAACTAAACAAGCTAAATCACAAGCTCAAAGTGATGCTCAAGAGGCTGAACAGATTAAAAATCAAGCGAAAGCCGATGCTCAGGAAACTGAACAAATAAAAAATGGTGCGAAAACCGATGCCAATGAAATAGAGCAAACGAAAACTCAAACAAAAAGTTTGGCTACTGAAACAGAACAGGCCAAAAATCAGGCAAAAACCGATGCTCAAGATACCAAGCAAGCTAAAAGTGATGCAAAGGCCGATGCCCTAGAAATTGAACAAGCCAAAAATCAGGCGAAAACTAACGCTAACGAAACCGAACAAAGCAAAAATGACGCTAAAGCCGACGCTCTAGAAACCGAACAAGCCAAAAATCAAGCAAAAACTGACGCTAACGAAATCGAACAGGCGAAAAATCAGGCGAAAGCAGAGGCAACTGAAACCGAACAAGCCAAAAACGAGGCCAAGGCTGATGCTATTGAAACTGAGCAAGCTAAAAATCAGGCTAAGGCTGATGCCATCGAAACCGAACAAGCCAAAAATGAGACAAAAGCGGATGCTGCTGAAATTGAACTAGTCAAAAATCAGGCTTTGGCTGATGCCCAAGAGGCTGAACAGCTTAAAAATGAGGCAAAAACCGATGCCAATGAGGCCGAACAAGCTAAAAATGACGCTAAGGCTGATGCCAACGAGGCCGAACAAGCCAAAAATCAAGCCAAAGACGATGCCAAAGAAGCTGATATTCACAAAAATGAGGCTCGTGCAGATGCCAACGAAACCGAACAGATAAAGGCTGAAATTAAAAAAGATGCTACTGAAGTTGAACAAATAAAAAATCAAGTTAAAGCTTTTGCCAATGAGGCTGAAAAAATAAAAAATGAGGTATTGAAAGACCAAAAAGAAATAGAACAGTACAAAAACAGAACAAAGGAACAAGCCAACGAAACCGAGAATCTGAAAAATGATGTTAAAGCGGATGCCTCAACAACCGAGCAGCTCAAAAACACTACCATTATTGCTGCCAAAGAAGCTGATAAAGCTAGGCAAGATGCCGTAAACGATGCTCTGGAGGCCGACCAATACCGCATTGCCGCTCAAAGTTTTGCTATGCAGGCCGATAAAAATAGATTTATTGCCGAAGCTGAACGACAACAATCTGAACGAGCCAAAAATAAAGCTGAAGCCGAAGCTGTCGAAACTGAAGGTATCAAAAATAAAGCTCAAACAGCAGCCAAAGAAACTCAAACAGCCAAAAATAACGCCAAGGCTGATGAAAATTTAGCTCGTGAATATGCCGATGAAGCCTTACCTCAAATGACCCGAGCCGAACAATTCAAAGACGAAACAGAAAAATATTATAAAAGGTCGTCGGAATTGGCTGATAAGGCTCTCCATAAACTTCATAAAGCAAACGACCTTGAATATGAGGCTAGTATCAGACTTTCTAATGCTGAAGCTTTTGCCAATGCTGCAGAAGACTCGAAGGAGCGTGCTCATCGCTGCAATGCCCAAAAAAGAGCCGCTAGAGATAGCTTATTTTAAAACACAAAAGGCGTTCAATCATCCAATAATTGATTTTCAAAAGAGGAGCTAAATTTCAAATTCGTAACACAGACTACTGTTTAGCAGATTTTTAACTACCTATTTATATAAAAGTCTTATGAACCGAAATGAAATAATAGAATTTTTGTCGCTATCATCGGGTACTCCTGATGACGAACTGGTAAAAGCTGTTGCTGAAAAAGAAAAATACTTCAAAAGCTTAGTCAATAACGCACCAACCAGCCTATTAAAAAAGGTATATGAAAAAAATATAGAAAAACTCGCGGAATTTAAGACTTTCTTGCTCCGTCCTAGCCAAAATTTTGACACACCTGTCATTAAGCCCGAATTAGATTGGCCCGAGGTAAGTAATAATTCGTCAAACGAAACCCAGTCGGTAATTCAAGAGCCAGCTTGGCTGATTAGGCATACAGAAAACAGTACGTCTATTGCCTTTACCCTCAAGCAAGGGCTCAATACTATTGGGCGGGCTACCGAAGGCAAAAAACTCGACGTAAGTATCGAACACGATATGTTTGTGAGTCGAAAACATGCTATTATTGAGATTATTGATAATGCTTACTTTTTATATGATGTAAGTGAAATAGGAGAAAAACCCTCAAAAAACGGCGTATTTGTAAATGGCAACGATAAAAGGCTTCAAGGTAAATATTCCCTTAACGAAGGAGATACCCTTCAATTTGGTAAAACCAAACTGGTTTTCAAAATAAATACTCAGCGTACTGTAGCTGATGTCGTAAATGAAGTAAGTAACACAGACTATATGCGTACAGTCGTAATCAATATACTATGAGCAATAACTTAGACGCTATTTTTGAAAAAATTAGTTCAATTCAAAAAGATATTGGTTATACAAATCAGTATGGTTTTTTTGAATTAATCAAAAAACACTTTGATAGTATCGAAAATCAAAATGAATTATCTATTGATGCCATTGGTAGCCACGAAGGCACTCTAAAACAAGAACTCAGTACTCAACTAGCATCGTTACATACATCGCTGGTGTATTGTACTGGTTCTTTTTTGCCTATATCCTACCCTACATTAATCGCCAATATTGCCATAGTATTTTATGAGGAGTTGCCTCTCAGCAACATACTTTTGGCATTAAATAGCCGTATCGAAAATTATAAAAAAGTATATTTAATTACAACACACAACAACCCTCAGTCAGATACCGCCGCCGAGCTTATAGCCTATTGTAAGGCACAGGGTGTTACAACCCAAACATTTCAGTTACTAACAAACGACGATATAGCAACAATCATCAAAGTTATAGATGTTCAAAAACTCCTGCATTTGTCCAAGTTGTCAACCCTAAAACCAGTAGTTGATTATATCAATCAGATTGTCAAAACAGAGCATAAAATACTTACCAGCCAAAAGAATCTTTTGGTTCAAGATGCTCAATTTCTGAAAAAATCAGACTCAGGCAATTTTACAGAAATCAATAATATTGTTCGATATACTGTTCTCAAAAATCTCCAAGAAGTAGAAAAAGGTATTAAAGCTAAATACGAAGAATTTAGTAAACCAAACTATGGGTTCTTTAGCGAACGAATTGCCGATTTTTGCCATAAAATACAATACAGCGACCTCTCGAAAATAGAAGTTGCCGACAAATATGAAAAAATTGAGCTAGGTATCAATCTATCTACTACCGAGCAGTTTTTCAAACACAACGAAAAAGAATTACTCCACGAGTTTTCGAAAGATTTAAGCCTTTTAGAAACACTCTCACAATCAACATTTGAGGAACTCAACCAACTGTTAGCAAGATATAAATTGCCCAAAGTAACAATTGAGCGGTTTGTTCTTCCCGACCTCAACCCTACGTTGATTGTTCAGGGCAACAATTATATCCAGAAAAACTTTAGAGGCGAAATTACTAAAGAAGGACGTAACGAATACCTCATTGCCCTTCGAGACTACACGGGTATTATCATGGTAATTGTGGGTTTATTAATGCCCCTCAATTTACTTATACAAGGGGTTGACTTTTTCTCGGACGGCGAACAAGTACCCAAAACCTTCGCCGAAGTCAATAACGGTTATGAATATTTAGCCTTTTTTGCCAAAAAAACCAAACTCGCTATTCTTTTAGCAACGTCAATTTTATCAGGTATTTTGATTTGGTATGGCGTTGTAGACCTAAGGGTAAGAATACCCCGCAAAAGAATAGAAGAACGTGAGCGTGAAACCCAAAAAGCCAAAGACCACTTACAGGCAGAAGCTCGACGAATTTATAATGATAGCTACAAAGACTGGGTAAATAGCCTCTCGGGGTATATTCGAGAAGTAACCCAAAATATCACCTTTGAAATAGACGCTATTTTGAAAAGTGCTACCAAAAACGCACAAGACCTAAACAATAACAAAAAATCACAACTAGCTACTAGCCAGTCAATTATAGACAACAAATTAAAAAACCTACAACTGGCCGAACGAACGTGTGAAGGATTACAAAAAACAATTTCTGAACAAAAAGAACGAATATTAATATGAATTTGGGCATAGATTTGGGTTCAAGCAATACATTAGTAGCAACACTCACAAAAGATAATACTCCCATTATCATTCCCGATAATCTTGATAAACATGCCGAAACAACACCAAGTGCAATTATCATAGATAACGAAAAGGCTATTGTTGGCAGCTTGGCCAAAAATATTTATCAGGCATACCCTGATAAAAACCTATATATTTTCTTTAAACGACACTTTGGGTCGTACGTACCTTTGGGGTACACCGCAAGCAATATTCCAGTATTTAGCGAAACACTGGCAGCAATTATGCTCAAAAAGGTTATGTATGATGCCAAACTTTTTATCAATGAAGACATCGACAAAGTCGTAGTAACTGTGCCATCGCATTACAATGACTTACAACGACGCTCAGTAATGGAAGCGGCCAAACTTGCTAATCTAAAGCTAACGTCTCTGCTTGATGAACCCATTGCTGCAGCTTTATACTATTTGGACGAACACACAACCTCTAGTGAAGAGCTAATCTTGATTTATGACCTCGGAGGCGGCACTTTCGATTTATCGGTACTAACCAAAAACCACGAACAAATTCATGTGGTGGCCAAAGGAGGAATCAATGATATTGGTGGCGAAGAGTTTGACCAAATTATTATTAACAAAATCAAAAGTGTTTATCAGCAGGCTTTTGGCATAGCCATAAAAGACACCTATTATAACAATAACTTACTCAAAACTTTGGCCGAAGAAAGCAAAATTATCTTGAATCAAACAGGAAAAGGGCTAGAACGGTGGTTTTACTTCGACAACCGATTCTTTAGGGTATTTTTTGATATTACCGAATACAACCTGTTTGCCCTTGAAATTATTAAAAAAACTGAAGATTGCGTTAAAGATACCCTTAAAGTACTAGGCTTACATATCGCTAATATTAGCCAGATAATTCTTATTGGTGGGGCTAGTAATAGCAAATTGCTATACCAATACTGGAGTAATATTATTAATCCTAGCTATCAAAAAATCATTTATCATCAACCCCTCACGAGTGTATCTAAAGGGGCTGCTATTTATGCCAATAGCTTTACCAGTGGGAAAGGAAAGTTGCAATCGAACCTCGACCTCAAAAATGTAAGTTCTTATAACATAGCCATTCGCCCCAAAAACTCAACTGATCTAGAGTTGGTTGTCCATAAAAACATTCCGCTTCCTATAGTTGGGCGAAGTATTATTCAACTTGATAAACGCCAAAAAAACACCGAACTAGAACTATGCCAATACCTTGACAGAAAGGATTTTACACAAAAATTAGGCATAATTACTATCGACAACAATCTGGCGATGCACGCAAGCCATATAGAATTAGTAATCGAAAATAAAGTAGACGGTACTATCGGTATCAAGGTATTGAATACCCATACAGGAGCTCCGCTAAAATTTAGCTTTGTCAATAGTACTTCTGAAGCAAAATACGATTTCTCCCATCAAAAAACTTTGTTAGATTCTCTATTTATCAATAATGTCGTTGATTAGAACCAAATCGTATGAAAAAACTTATACTCATTAGTATCCAACTATTTTGTTACCTAGCGGTAATTGGCCAAAAAGTACCCGTATTTAATAAGATTAAGGTTCAGAAGGCTAGCCCAAAAACACCCAAAGCAACTCCTTCGACTGCTAGTAACACGCCTCAAAGTAGCACTAGCACAAGAAGTATCGATGGCTATTACGAGTATTACCCTATTAGTAGGTTGTATCTTTATTCGGGTTTGATGAAAAACGGGCAACCCTCAGGATATGCCTTTATCTATTCCAGAATTGACACCTCACTGCTATATGAAGGAGAACTAAAAGATGGAAATTATAACCTCGAAAATATTATTCAAAAACCTAAACAGGAGCTTAATAAGGGGTTTTCGTTTTACTTAGAACAGGGCGAGATAGCCCTCAATAACAACCGAATAGATGTGGCCATTGAGTTTTTTAGAAAGGCTCGAATATCGCTAGGAAGTACCTCCAACCTTAACCCTAAATTCATCAAAATAGCCAATATGGCCAAACAAAGAGGCGATAAATTCCTTGGCTTTGACGAATACCAAACTGCTCTGGATTGGTACTTGGTTGCACAAGCCCTTATCGACGACAGCAGTATCCAGAACAAAATTAAAAAATGTAAAACAAAACGCTAATACCTCGAAAGTAATGTAAAAGTGATTAGTTTTTCAACACTATACTAGTCAAATACTTAACGGCTATTTCGTACAATACCAGTTACAAAATATGAAAACGCATCCATTAATTATTATCCTATTGTTGCTCACAAGTTGTTGGGGGGTGAGTATCTCAAGTACTTTTGCCCAAGACCATATCTATACCAAAGACAATCAGGTACTGAAAGGTAATATTATCAACTTCAATAATGGCGAAGTTGAGTTTACCCAAGAGAAAGAATCTGATATTCTTACTCAAAAAATAAGCAATATACTACTGATTATCAACCGAAAAGGAAATATTCTTCTCGGCGAAGAACTCGCCCAAGAACCCGAAGAAAGAGCTAATGCTATCAATGATTTCAAAAACAGTCCCAAATTAACCAGCAAATACGACCTTCTGGTATACAAGCAGGCTATTGATGTAGTACGCTGCAATATTACCTACGAATCAAATGACATCGTCAACTTCAAAACAATCAAAACCAATGATAGCCAAACCGAAAATAAAAAGGATTTACTACTGATTTTGTATGTCAATGGTAATCATAAGTTTTTGGCTTCGCCCAACGAACTAGCTGATAACCTCAAGATACTCAAAAAGAAAATCATTGAAAAAGCTGATATAGTAGCTACAGCAGAGCCTGCTTTGCCTAGCACAATTACGCTTTCGCCTTCCGAAATCCAGTCTTATCGTAAAAAAGCTGAATTAAAAGTAGATGGCTTTAGTGAGTTTCTCAACTTAATAGCCAACAAAGAACTTAGCTCGGAAGAAAAAGATAAGGCTATTGAACAGGCTATCAAGCTATTTACGCCCAATGCTACAATACAGGTTTCACTACGAAAACCCGACGGCAATATAGTGGTAGTAACCCGAAAAATAGAGGAATACCTGAAAAGACTAAAACTTTCGCCCTATAGTTCTGTAAAAATAGACTGGACTGACATTCAATATGTTGGCAATCTACAACAAGAAAAAGATGGCAATTATTATGGGGTAATCACTGGAGAACAACGGTTCTCGGGATATGACAAAAAAGGAAATGTCAAATACAGCGACATTGTAAAAAAGGATGTTAAAGTTATGGTAAAATCATACAAAAAAATTATTGATGCCAACGAAAACAGTCAATGGGAGGTTTTTCTTGGCAACATCGGGATTGTTGAACAAAAGTAATTTTTTCTCCAATTCACTAGTCTCTTTTTGTGAACAATAAAGACATTATCATGAAATATCTATACAATATTATTACTATTTTGGGGCTTTTTTCGCTATTGCAATGGAACAATGCAAACGCCCAAACGCTAAGCCTCAAAGAAAGTGAAGAAATCAAGCTTGTAGCTCAACGAAAAATACAAAATGGCTATAAAGATTTGCTCAACTTTATCACCGATGAGTCTATCGGTGATGCCGAAAAGCTCGCCACTATCAAGGATAGTTACGGTAATAGTAATATCCAGGTTTTTTACAATAATCAAACTATTCTTGAGGACGACATCAACCCTAATTACTATAACAACGCCAATATCCATGATTTAACCGTTGAGAAATACCTCAATAACCTTGATATTCTGTACACAAAAGGTACCGAAAACAGTATCGACCTAAATATTATTAGTACTTCCAATGTAAAACAAGGAAGCAATTATATGTATATCAAAGTATATTTTGAAAGTTTGTTTAATAATAAACACAAAACTATTAATATACCTTATCGCAAAACTCAGCGTGTGGCCGAGCTTCGTATCACCAAAAATGGCAAAAAATGGGTAGCCAATATTACCCGAGTTGCCTTTGGAAATACTTCGGAAGAAAATGGCAAAGATGATATTGTTATCAAAACTGAAACATCTAACGAGCCTATTGCCAGCAATACCGAAGCCGAAACTACCCAGAACGACGACCAAAAAAAAGAACAATCCGACTTCCAACGTCATTTGTCCGATGCCGACGATGCCTTCAAATCCAAAGAATTTGAATTGTCGATTCAGGCGTATCTCGAAGCCCTCAAAAAAGATAAAGACGATTACGGTAAAACATTCTATATCAAAAAACAAATTTCGCTTGCCAAACGTGAGATATTGAAAGAACAAGAACTAAAAAAGCAAGAAGAAGAAAGATTAGCTCAGAAGCAAAAAGAACAAAACTATCTACGGTTCATTGCTGAAGCTAAACTATGGCAACGCAAACGAGACTATAACAAGTCTATTCAGCAATATCAATCAGCCTTTAGGATTAAACCTGATTCGGCTTATTTGTACCAAGAAACTATCCGAGAACTCAACAAAGAATTGAATATCAAAACAGAAACTGACGAAATGTTTCTGGCAGGTAATTTCAAAGAACTCAAAAAAAAATACGATAACTATATCAAAAAAGACAAGTCAAATTCCGATTACTTTTTAGGTCGTGCCAAATGTGCTATCCAGTTGGGCGATTCCCCTAAAAGTATTCTTGAAGACCTCAATGAATCCATCAACCTTGATTTTCAAAATGTTGGTGCTTTATCGACAAGAGCAGAATACTATGTTTCTCAAAACAATATACCCAAAGCCATTGCCGATTATACAAGCGTACTGAGTATCGAGCCAGACAATGCTGCCATTTATAATACAAGGGCTGCTTTGAAAATTCGTACCAATAACCTCCAAGGGGCTTTTGATGACTACGACAAGGCTGTCGAGCTAGACCCCAAAAACCCTCAGTACTACTTTGAACGGGCTTCGTTACATACCCAAAATAGTGCATGGCAAAAAGCCATTTCTGATTATTCGGCAAATATTACCCTCAATCCCAATGCTGTTTTGGCTTATTATTATAGAGGAAATGCCCAATTCAATCTTCAACATTATAAAGAAGCAGGACTCGACTTTGGCAAAGCAATAGAGCTACAACTCCAAGATGATTTATACAAAATTATCAGAGACCGCTCTGAAACATTTTTTCTTACAGGCGACAAAGCCTTAATCAATGGCGACATCAACGAGGCTCGTACCAATTTTACCAATAGTGTTTTGACATTACCTGCCAACTCTAGGGCATGGTACAAAATCGGTGAATGTTATTTTGTAGAGAAAAACTTTACCAAAGCCATCGAAAATTATACCACGGCAATTGTTCATAACGAAGCCTATGATGATGCTTTCTACAAAAGAGGCGTATCTAAATACAACTTAGGACACTACAAAGAGAGTATCGAAGATTTCCACAAAACCAATACCATTGTATCAAACTATTTTGATGCCTTATTGTATGAAGGGCGAGCCTTAATGCAATTACAGGATTTCAAAAATGCCATAGTTATTTTTCAAAGAATCAAAATCTCAAAATCAAGTATCGAAAAAAGCTATTCAAAAGAGTTTTTTGCCAATATGCACCACTATCTGGGGGTTTCGATGGTACAAGAAAAATATTTTGCTGAAGCCAACCTCGAACTTACTACAGCTATCAAACTAAATAATGAATTTTCGGAGGCATATTTCTATAGGGGCTTAACATTCAATGAACTTGGCAAAAGCGACCTTGCCTTATCCGACCTCAACCAAACCATTTTGCTAGGGCCCGATACCTACCAAAAACAAATGGCCAAGGGGATTGCTTTATTTTACTTAAACCAATTTGTACAGGCTGCCGAAGCTTTCCAAAACTCAGTAGATTTGGATACGCTCAAAAAAAATATAAGCGAGGCTTATCGGATGAAAGCTTATAGTTTGTTTAAATCCGAAAAATACAATGAGGCCATCAATGCCTTTATTAGTACGATTGACAACAAAACAGGAGATTTGGATGTATCTATCTACCGAGACCTAGCCACCTGCTATCTATTTGATGGTCAAAGTGGTAAAGCACTCGAAATTATTAACGCATCGCTAAAGACCAACCCCGACAACACCGAATTGAATTACTTACTGGCTTGTTATTATATACAAAGTACAAATATTCCTGAAGGCTTAAAGGTTTTAGAAAAATTACTAACCAGTAAAGCCATCGACCCTAGTTTTATCAAGAAAGATAAACTCATTAATGTTATTGATAATAAACTTAGAAGTACCAAAGAGTTTAAAGAATTAATCAAAAGAACCTCTAAATAGAGGTTCTAATCAAAAATTATCTGATTATTAGACATTGTGCCTGAATATTCAAATACTATTTTTTTGATATTCAGTACATTAAGGCTTTTAATCAGAAAAACATTTATATGATATTGTATTTTGCTCACTTACTGTTGTTGAAAGCTGATTTAAGGAAAATACCTCTTTTCTTGATATTTTCTTTGATTAGTAAACTGGCTATAGGACAAAATTATACAACCAACATACAAATAAAAGGCTTGGTGATAGATGCCTCTACCCAACAGCCCATCGTAGCTACGCTCCAATGGGCATATCTTTCATCAGAAAGTCCTACGTGGAGCCGAGCTATCAACAATGGGGTAAATGGCTGGTTTTTGATAGCAACTAAACCACAGAGCATCACCCTCAAAGTACAAGCTACTGGTTATCATACCATTAGCATCAATTTAGCTCTTAACAACCTCAAGTATTCCGAACTCCTTTATATAATACCTTTAGTAAAGCTTATCGAGCACCAAAGTAACAAGGTGTTTGCTCAATCTACCACCAAGTCGGGGAAAGTTGAACAGACACCTATTACTTCCAAAGGTAAATCAATTAGGCATATCCTTACCGCAGTAGACGGAATTACGCATAAACCTATTGAAGCGGCTTTTAGGCTGATTCAAACCAACACTGGAAAAGTATATGAATACCAAACTTCTTTACAAAGAAAAGAGGTCTCTATTCAATTTACTGAACATGATATTTTGGCCGTCGAAGTGGCTTCGCCCAATTATCAACCTTTTTATGGTAATCTCATTATTGATAAACTCGACAACCTGACGCATCATGACACTATTTCATTGATAAAAACACCTGTGTTTTTTAATGCTATTACCAGTACTAATCAGCCGAAAGCAGAAGTATATCTTTCCAAACTCTCTCCTTCTGGCAATGATTTAACAACCAAAATACCATCGCAGCATCCAATACATTATGGCCTATTAGAACTCAATGAGTGGTATAAAGTTAAAGTATGTACTGGGCAAGATACCGTTTATCATACATTTCAAGCTACGGCAGGAATGAATCAATATGTAGTAGAATCAGTACCTAGCCTCGACACACTTCCTACTATCACAGAACCCCAAAAGTTTATCCTCTATTTTGAGCAAAGCAACTTTTTGCTCAAACCCGAATCTCAGATAATTTTACATCAAATTATTCAACAAGCTGCAGCTCAGCCAAATCTTAATATCGAAATTTTTGGACACACCGATAATGTAGGTAATTATAATTCCAATCTCTATTTGTCTGAAGTAAGGGCGATGTATGTTCAAAATGCCTTTTTTGCTAAAGGAATTACAGAAACTCGAATCAAAAAAATAGCAATGGGAAGCAAAAAGCCTATAGCCAACAATAACAACGAAACAGAAAAAGGCTTAAATCGAAGAGTAGAAGTATATCTTTATCCAACTACTAAAAAATAGGTTAGGTTATCTTGCCTAATGAGGCTACGTAAACGTACTTCAGAATTGTTTTGAACATACGCTAATGTCTTCATTCTCTATTTACGGATTAGTAAATTCGCTAGTGACAGAAATTTAAACAACCCCAGTAATAAATTTATATACTAAAGAAAAGTTTTTTCAGTTTCTCTAAAAAAATCCCGAACTTCAACGTTCAAACGACCAACCGCCCGTATGTCGGATTTATATTACTAGCTAAATCATCAATATTTAATGAAAAAACTCTTTTTCTTCTGCTTACTCCTAAGCTGCTATAGCTCTTATGCTCAATTACTTAGCAACAAACAAACTTTTACTCACGATGATACTTTAAGGGGGTCTATCACCAAAGAAAGAGCTTGGTGGGACTTAAAATATTATAAATTAAGTGTAAAAGTTGAACCCAAAGACAGCACCTTCACAGGTAGTACTGCTGTTTCATACCAAGTTTTGCAACCTTATCAGGTTATGCAAATTGATTTACAACAGCCTCTTATTATTACCAAAGTGGTACAAGATGGTGTCTCTTTAAAATTCAAGCGTGATGGCAATGCCTATTTTATCGAGCTTCAGAAAGCCCAGAAAGTGGGCAAAAATGAGCTAGTGACCGTTTTTTATACAGGAAAACCTAAAGTAGCAGTACGACCACCCTGGGACGGTGGCGTTTCTTGGAAAAAAGATAAAGATGGCAAGTGGTTTATTGCTACCTCGTGCCAAGGGCTTGGGGCTTCGGTGTGGTGGCCTTGCAAAGACCACATGTATGACGAACCCGACAGTATGCTTATTTCGGTGACTGTTCCTAAAGGATTGATGGATGTATCGAATGGCCGACTGGTAAATATCAAAGAAAATACCGACAATACCACTACCTTCGACTGGGCTGTTAGAAACCCAATTAACAACTACGGTGTCAATATCAATATTGCCAATTATTATCGCTTTTCGGATGTTTATTATGGCGAAAAAGGTAAACTCGACCTTGTTTTTTTTGTTTTGCCCGAAAATTATACAAAAGCTATGGAGCATTTCAAACAAGTACCACAAATGTTGAAAGCTTTTGAACACTGGTTTGGCCCATATCCTTTTTACGAAGATAGTTACAAACTCGTTGAAGTACCTTACTTGGGTATGGAACACCAAAGCTCGGTAACTTATGGTAATGGCTACCAAAATGGCTACCGTGGCAACGACCTATCGGGTACTGGATGGGGCAAAAAATGGGACTTCATTATTATTCATGAGTCGGGGCACGAGTGGTTTGCCAACAATATTACTTACAAAGATATTGCCGATATGTGGATTCACGAAAGTTTTACCAACTATTCCGAAAATCTCTTTACCGAATACTATTATGGCAAAGAAGCAGGCCATGCCTATATTTTGGGCTGTAGAAAGCTAATCAAAAACGACCGCCCTATTATTGGAACATACAATGTCAATCATGAGGGCTCTGGCGATATGTATTACAAAGGAGCAAATATGCTCCATACAATACGCTATATCATTAATGATGAAGCTAAATGGAAATTTATTTTGCGTGGACTAAACACTACCTTTTATCACCAAACCGTAACTACCCAACAAATAGAAAACTTTATATCAAGACACGGCGACGTTGATTTGAGCAAAGTATTTGACCAATACCTCCGAAATACCCAAATACCAACGCTTGAATATAAAACTACCGATAATGTTTTGCAATACCGCTGGACAACCTGTATTGATGGTTTTGATATGCCTATGAGAATTAAATTGGCCGATGGAACATACAAAAAAATATTACCAACTACTTCGTGGCAATCTTTGAATATTGCAAAAGCTAACGAGATTCAATTAGATGAGAATTTTTATATTTTATCCAAAAAACTAAATAACTAATTTTTACCATCAGGGAAACCACTCGTGTTTCCCTATTTTTTTTATTGAAATAAGCCTTAATATCTATATTCTTCATTCATCCTTGATAGATAACGGTCAAAAAGACATTTCTACTAACACTACATTTCTTCTTGGTTGTGGCAATACTACGGCTGTATATTTACGAGCAAACCGCTTGATTGCTATAACAACACACCAGCCAATCTTTATAAAATTCAGTTTTCCATTATTTAGTTTATATCCTTCCGCTTAGGGATACTACTGAGTTTTGCTGTTTTAGTCGTCTGTAACCTATTCCTTACGGGGTTGCATTGGCAGCTATTTTCTATCCATACTACTAATTTCTATCATGAAACCAACAATTACCAAATTCATCCTTACGCTGGGACTACTATGTCTTGGCATGTATTCATTTGCCCAAACCAAAATTACAGGTAAAATCACTGAAGCCCTTGTTGGCGATGTTATGGCTGGAGTCAACATTGCTATCAAAGGCAAAGTAACAGGAACAACCTCTAACCTTGATGGTACTTTTACCCTGTACACGCAAGTACCACTTCCTTACAAAATCGTAGTTTCGTACATAGGGTATCAAACCCAAGAAATTACAATCGACGAAAATACCAAAGTAGTCAATATTGTTTTGCAAGAACAAATTACACAAAGTCAGGAAGTAGTTGTAGCAGCCGCTAGGCTCGAAGAAAATGTAATGAAGTCGCCTGTTTCGGTAGAAAAAATCGACATTCGAAGCATTCAAGCCAACCCCTCTTTCAATTTTCTCGAAAGCCTCAAATACCTCAAAGGAGTAGATTTTACTACCCAATCGATGACCTTTGGCTCTATTAATGCTCGTGGCTTTAATGCCAATGGCAACAACCGCCTCGTACAATTGGTAGATGGTATGGACAACCAAGCCCCAGGCTTAAACTTTTCTATTGGTACAATCGGTGTTACCTCCGATATTGATTTGGCCAATGCCGAGTTTTTACCAGGAGCATCGTCAGCTTTGTATGGCCCCAATGCCCTTAATGGTATTTTGTTGATGAACTCAAAAAGCCCTTTCCTTTATAAAGGATTAAGTGCAAATGTAAAAACAGGAGTCATGTCGGAAAGTAGCCGTACTCGTCCAGTAAGTCCTTTTTATGATATGAGTATCAGATGGGCAACGTCGTTCAACGACCGTTTTGCGATGAAAGTAAACTTTTCTTACCTAAAAGCCGAAAACGATTGGGCAGCCAATAATACCCTCAATATCAACAAAAACCTAGCCTTGGGTAGCAACCGCCAAAATGACCCTGCTTATAATGGTGTAAATGTATATGGCGACGAAATCAGCCAAGATTTACGCAGTGTTGCCGACAAAATGGTACAAAGCAATATATTACCCGCCTCGGCAGCTGCACTTATTCCTTATGGCACATTGGTAAGCCGCACGGGTTACAACGAAAGAGATTTGATAAGCCCCGAAGCCAAAACTATCCGTAGTAATATTGCTTTACATTACCGCCTCACTGAATCTATCGAAGCCATTGGTATGTTTATGTATGGAAGCGGAACTACGGTGTATTTGGGTAATGACCGCTATTCGTTCAACAACTTTGCTGGAATGCAAGGCAAGCTAGAGCTAAAAGGATCTAACTTTTTCTTGCGTGGTTACACTACCCAAGAACGCTCTGGCGACTCTTATGCTACGGGTGTACTAGGACAACTCCTCAATGAAAGCTGGGGTGGTGGTAGCCAAATGTGGTATCCAACTTATGTTTCGGCATATTTGAAGGCATTACAAACCGACAATAACACCCTCAACGCTCATAATATCGCCCGTGGATTTGCCGATACGGCTCGTCCTATACCTGGAACTATGCCATTTAATTCCTTGGTCAACGATATTAAAAGTATCAATATTGCCGAGAAAAACAATGCTCTTTATCCTTATGGAGGGGCTCATTTGTACGACAAAACCAACTTGTACCAAGTAGAGGGAATGTATAACCTCAAGAATCAAATCAAATTTGCAGAAATCTTAGTAGGTAGTAATTACCGAAAATATAGCCTTAATTCGGGAGGAACATTTTATCCAGATAGCGATGGCAACAGTATTTCGGTAAACGAATGGGGTGCTTACTTACAAGCTACCAAAACGTTTTTAGACAACAAACTAAAAGTGGTGGCATCTGGACGCTATGACAAAAACCAAAACTTTGAAGGCCAGTTTTCGCCTAGAATTGCCGCAGTTGTTTCACCGTGGGAGTCACATAGCTTTAGGGTGTCGTATCAATCGGGTTTCCGTATTCCAACTATCCAAAGCCAGTATGTAGATGTAAAATCTCCACAGGCCATTTTGATTGGAGGTTTGCCTAAGTTTATTGAACAGTATAACCTAGCATCTGTCAACAACCCTGCTTATACGCCTGCAACACTCCGAGCTTTTGGCGAGGCTATTACTACTCGTGCTACAAGCCTTGCTCCAAGCATTGCAACGGCCCTACAAGCTGAAGCTCAAAGCAATCCTCAGGCTTTTACTGGAAAATATGGCGTTACACCAACAGCCACCAATATAGCCGACCTAACGTCTAAATTGGCTACTCAACAAGGGTTGCAATATGCCTTGAATAGCGGGGTATTGAAAGCATACCAGTTTAAGCCATACAAACCCGAAGTAGTAAAATCGTACGAAATAGGATACCGTGGCCTTATTGCCGAAAAACTATATATTGATGGCAGCTATTACTACAACCGGTTCAGTAATTTTGCTTATACCGAAACCTTAATTCAGTCAAAAACAGGTTCGCCACTTGGTTTATTAGACGAATCTAATCGCCAGATTTATCAAATGCCTGCTTCTTCACAAGGAAAAGCTGTTACCGAAGGCTATGCTATTGGCCTTGACTACCGTTTGCCTGCAGGATTTTTACTTGGGGGGAATGTTTCCTACAATGTTTTGAAAGAATTTGATGCCAATATTATTGCACAAGGCGGACGTACATCTTTCAATACTCCTCGCTACAAATACAATATATCGTTTGGCAATAGAGGTATTGGCGAAACAGGTATTAGCTTTAACCTAATCTGGCGTTATCAAGAAGCTTTTGTTTGGGATTCGGGCTTTACTGTGGGTTATGCACAAACGATTACCAATGTTCCTGCTATTTCGACTATTGATGTTCAGGTTTCTAAAAAGGTTGCTCCTTTAAAATCAATCATCAAAATTGGTGGTACTAATCTTTTCGGAAAATCATACTATACAGCATTTGGTAATCCTAATATTGGCTCTACCTACTTTGTATCGCTAACTTTCGATGAATTTTTGAATTAATAAAAGCCAAAGCATTGTATTGGCCTTATCAGTTGTAGCTTGACAGCAATGTATTTTAAGCAATCATACTTCAACTTTCTATCATTTTCCTATTAGCAGCTAGCCAATAAATCTGCTTGCAAATAGGAAAACTCTTAGTTAAGAAAGTCATAATCAATACAATCATACATTATAGATACTTTGCAAAGCCTTTTGACCAACCTTAACTGATCAAAAGGCTTTGATATTTTATAGTCTAGTATTTAGTTAGTCTTTGTAAGCATTTTCTTTGTACTATCAAAAGCTTATTTCTACGAAAACAAACAGCCTTATTAGGGTATTTATTGATATTTTCTACTTTATATACTAAACACTCGTAATCTTAACATTCAATTTGTAACGCATGAAAGCTCTTTCATTAACCACACCACACGAATTTCAATATCTACAACTGGATAATACGATAGAAATTTCGCCCAACGAAGCATTGGTCAAAATTCATAAAATAGGTATCTGTGGAACTGATTATCACGCTTTTCAGGGAAAACAACCCTTCTTTAGCTATCCTCGTATTTTAGGACATGAGTTGGGTATAGAGGTAGTAAAAATAGGTTCGGAAGTCGACAATATAAAGGTTGGAGATAAATGTGCCGTAGAGCCGTATTTGAATTGTGGTAAATGCTGGGCTTGTCAACGAGATTTGACCAACTGCTGTGAAAATATCCAAGTATTGGGTGTACATACCAACGGCGGTATGACTGAATATATCAAAATACCAGCTCATAAATTACACGTTTCGGCAATTCTTAATTATGAAGAGTTGGCCTTGGTAGAAACCCTTGGCATTGGAGCTCATGCTGTAGAACGAGCTTCTGTGACCGATAAAGATACGGTTTTGGTTATTGGGGCTGGGCCAATTGGGCTTTCGGTCATGGAATTTGCCAAGCTCAAAAAAGCCAAAGTTGCGGTACTAGATATCAATACCCATCGGTTAGATTTTTGTATTCAACATCAGAAAGCAGATTTTGCAATATTGGCCAACGAGCAGGCCGAAGAAAATATTAAAGCGGCTTTTGGTGGAAATTTACCAACGGTAGTGTTGGATGCCACAGGTAATAAGCAATCTATGCACAATGCCTTTAATTATCCAGCTGCAGGTGGACGCTTGGTTTTTGTAGGTTTGTATCAAGGAGACTTTACTTTTTTCGACCCTAATTTTCATAAAAGAGAATTAAGTATTTTTGCTAGCCGCAATAGCAAGGCCAGTGACTTTACCTATATTATTAAGGCTTTAGAAAATAAACAAATCGACGTAAATACATGGATTACTCACCATGTAGCCTTTGATGAAGTAGCCTCGGTATTTACCAACCTTCTGACTGACACTACATTGGTCAAAGCAGTTATATCGCTATAAATGAAAGCACTAACTTTCTGAAGTTGAAAATCAACTTTCAGTTAATCACAAAAAACAAGGCCAAAATTAGTTTGTATAAATATTTGATTTTGGCTAAAATGCCATAAATGCAACTTAATAGAAGAGCTACGGCCTACTTACTACTAAGTTGCATTTATACATTTAGGACTTCTTGAGGTTGCTCGATATGTGCTAGCTCTTCCATAGTAAGCACCCTCGACTTTAGGGTAAATCGCAAACCTAGGGGAATTTCCAACGAAAATCCAGAGCCTCTTCCTGGCAAAATATCTAAAGTTAATTGAGCATACTTCCAATACTCAAATTGATCGGCACTCATATAAATACCACAACCTGCTGCTTCGCCCACTTTGAGGTCGACACTACCGAGCTTAAAGTCGTCTATTTCAAAGCACATTGGTTGTGAACCGTCGCAACAGCCCCCACTTACATGAAACAACAACCCTCCGTGTTTGTTTTTCAGATGCTTAATCACATCTTTGGCAGATTGTGTAACCAATACCCTTTTGATTCTTTCTTCCATGATATTTTTAGTTGAAGTTGATAGCAACACATTCACAAACGCTGGTTTTTAAAAATCTATTACCCCTTTTGTACTGTACTTAACTCAAAATCAACTTACTAATTGGTAAATTCATACCAATTAGTAAGTTAGCTATTCATTGATTAGGTGATTTCCAAACCATTGCTTAGAAGAACCCAAGCTTGTTTTTGTTATTTGACAACAAGATATTTTTAGTTTGTCGATATTGATTCAACGACATTTTGTGGGTTTCACGGCCAAAACCAGATTTTTTGTATCCACCAAACGAAGCATGAGCAGGATAAGCATGATAGCAGTTTACCCAAACCCTACCTGCTTGCAATTCACGAGGTACAGTAAATAGCTCATGAGCGTCGCGTGTCCATACACCAGCACCCAAGCCATAAAGACTATCATTGGCAATAGCTATGGCCTCTTCGGTAGTTTTGAAGGTGGCAACAGATGCTACAGGGCCAAAAATTTCTTCCTGGAAAATACGCATTTTGTTATGTCCCTTAAACAACGTTGGCTTGATATAATAGCCATCAGGCAAGCCATCTACATATTGGGCAGTACCACCCGTAAGCAATTCAGCGCCTTCGTCTTGTCCAACTTCGATATATCCTAAAATTTTCTGGAATTGCTCTTTTGATGCCTGAGCTCCCATCATTGTAGATTTGTCGAGAGGATGCCCCATTTGAATTTTTTCAACACGTTCAATCACCCTTTCAATAAACTTCTCGTAGATACTTTCGTGTACCAAGATTCTTGAAGGGCAAGTACACACTTCGCCCTGATTTAAGGCAAACATACTAGCACCTTCCAAGCACTTATCGAAGAACTCGTCGTCGGCATCCATAATACTTGGGAAGAAAATATTAGCAGATTTACCGCCCAATTCCATCGTTACAGGAACAATATTTTCGGAAGCATATTGTAAAATCAAACGCCCCGTAGAAGTTTCACCTGTAAAGGCTACTTTCGATACCCGTGGCGACTGAGCCAATGGCTTGCCTGCTTCTGGGCCAAATCCAGTAATAATATTAACAACCCCCGCAGGAAGCACATCTTTGAGGAGTTCCATTAGTACCAAGATACCTACTGGCGTTTGCTCGGCAGGTTTCATTACTACTGTACATCCTGCTGCCAATGCTGGGCAGAGTTTCCAGGCGGCCATCAATAAAGGGAAGTTCCAAGGAATGATTTGAGCAACCACCCCAATAGGCTCATGAATTTGGATAGAAAGCGTATCTGAGTCTAATTCAGAAATACTACCTTCATCGGCACGCAAGCAACCTGCAAAATACCTGAAATGGTCGATAGCCAAAGGAATATCTGCCGCCATAGTTTCACGAACAGGCTTGCCGTTATCTACGGTTTCTACTGCTGCCAAATATGCTAAATTAGCCTCCATAACGTCGGCAATTTTCAATAATATATTACTTCTATAAGTAGCCGAACTGCGCGACCACGTTTCAAAAGCTTTATGAGCAGCATCCAACGCCAATTCAACATCTTCTTTGGTTGAGCGTGCTACTTCTGTAAAAGCATTGCCGTCTACAGGTGAAATATTCTGAAAATATTCCCCTTTAATAGGCGATACCCATTCCCCACCAATAAAGTTTTCATATCTTTCTTTGAACTGAGGACGAGCGACTAAATTACTGGTTTCTACAACGGTTTCCATGTTAATATGAGTTAAAGGATAAATATTTGATTTGTAATTCAAAGTTCATCCTTTTATCGCTAATATATCTTCACTATTCTATCATGTTTCTACAAAAAAATCTCATATTTAATCTTGTTTTGCTTATATTTATTAAATTGCAATAGCAAAAGTAAAAACGCTATTCCCCAAAGCATTTATGGATAAAAAATATGCCCCCCAAACACAAGCACTGACCAATATGCGTCAGCTTCAAACCTTGGTAGAGCATCGCTCTACCTTTAGTTTGAATCACTGTGAGCTTAACATATTTGAAACCCATCAAAAAAGCGAACGTGTAAGCCTCAAGTTCGATAACCTTGTATTTACAGCTATGCTACGAGGCAAAAAAGTAATGAACTTGTTTGGCAATAAGCCTTTTGAATACCTCCCTGGCGAATCGGTAGTAGTACCTTCCCATGAAGAAATGATTATTGATTTTCCTGAGGCTAGTTTGCAGTCGCCTACACAATGTATTGCCTTGGCTATCGACAAAGAGAAAATCAAGGAAACCATAGATTTGCTTAATGAAAAATATGCAAAAGTAGAAACCCACGAATCTTGGAATATAGATTTGAATAAGTTTCATATCAAAAATAGCCTTGAAATGGCCAATACTATTGATAGGCTGGTATATGTATCGAAAGAAAATAATGTTTCAAAAGATATTTTTGCCAATTTTGCTCTGCAAGAGTTATTACTACGTTTGATGCAAACTCAGGCTCGTGTTTTGATTTTTGATAACTATATGCAGTATATCAATACCAACCGCTTTGCTCATGTGGTTAGGTATATCAAAGAAAACCTTGCCGAAAACCTGACCATTGAAAAACTTAGCGATATGGCCTGTATGAGTAAAGCTCATTTCTTCAGGAGTTTCAAGCGTGAGTTTGGGCTAAGTCCTGTAGAATATATTATTCAAGAAAGGGTAAAATTGGCTAAAAAAATCCTTGCCGACCCTATGATGAGTATTACTGATGCTAGCTTTAGGGTAGGTTTTCAGAATGTCAATTATTTCTGTACTATTTTCAAAAAATACGAAGGCACAACGCCTACTTACTTCAAAAAGAGTATTTCGATGCTAAAAGCTTCATAAGAACAATTGACATACCAAATTGGTAAATATCAACATTTTCTGGCTAAAAAAGTCAGCTTTCTCTTTCTATACCTTATTGGAATAGGGTGTTGGGCTTAAATTAAACAGCTCTACCCTCCTATTTTATTGGCTGTATTCATTATTTTTGACCATAAAATAACGTTTTTAGCTCTTCAAAATGCCCAAAAAGCCCCAATCTCCTCCTCTGAACTATCATGACAGTAGCCAAAAAGTATCACTGATATTGCTTTCTCTCGGTAATAGAATGGTACTAGCCGAGCATCTGGATGAAATTGATAGCATTCTCCAAAAACTACTGCCTCAATTGTGTGAAGATGCTTTTTATACTTTATGCTTGCTCAATCAAGAAAGAAATACTTATCGTATTTTGCTGAGTAATACTACCTCCAACAGTTCTGATAACCCAACAGTCATAATAGCATCGCAAGACTCTGTTTTTTTCTCTCAACAAGTTGAGGTTTTCAATACAAAACTCTTGGTAAAAAAAGAGCAAACACCTTGGTACGCTCAACAATGGCTACGGCTGGGGCTTATCGAAACCTTGGCAATTCCGCTTTATGATGGACGCAAGACAAACGGGGTGGTGTTTGTTCATTCGCAACAACAAGGCCAATTTTCAGCATATCTTATTGACATACTATCGGGAGTAGCTCGTTTGGTAGGCTTGGGAATTCAAAAACTTCTTGCCCAAAAACAGGTTCAGGAACTTCAGGGCGAAATAAAAACGCCAACGATAGCCCCTGCTCCCAAACCTATAGCTACCCCTATGGCGAACCATATTATTGGAAAATCATTGGCTCTCCAAGAGGTTTTGCAATTGGTAACCCAAGTGGCTAGTTCAGTTTCGACGGTATTACTTTTGGGCGAAACAGGTACAGGTAAAGAGCTGATAGCCAAGGCCATTCATGAAGCTTCACCTCGAAAAAGTAGAAACATGGTAAAGCTTAATTGTGCGGCTATCCCAGCTCACTTGCTTGAAAGCGAACTGTTTGGCCATGAAAAAGGGAGTTTTACAGGAGCTACCGACCAAAGAATCGGGAAGTTTGAATTAGCCCAAAATAGTACGCTATTTTTGGATGAAATCGGCGAGTTACCACTTGAATTACAGCTAAAACTTTTGCGAGTTTTACAGGAAAAAGAAATGGAACGGATTGGTGGACGGCAAACCATCAAACTGGATGTTCGTATTATTGCAGCCACAAGCCGCCACCTAGAAGAAGAAATTGGAGCAGGGCGATTCCGTGCAGATTTGTATTATCGCTTAAATATTTTTCCGATTATGATACCTCCTCTGCGTAAACGCAAAGAAGATATTCCGTTATTGGTCAATTATTTTATAGAAAAATACGCTCAAATAAGTCATAAAAATATTACGGGTATTTCTGCTAAAGCCCTAGAAGAACTTTTGGTACACCCTTGGCTTGGTAATATCCGTGAACTAGAACACCTAATAGAACGTAGTGTTTTACTAAGCAATAGCCCCATTATCAATAAAGTAGACTTGCCTACTATACCTCAAAACAGAGCATTTGAAATAAAAACATTAGCTACTATAGAGCGTGAGCATATCGTGCAAGTACTTCAATGGTGTAATGGCAGAATTTTTGGGGCCAATGGTGCAGCCATTAGGCTTGATTTACCTGCTACTACGCTGATTTCAAAAATGAAAAAATTGGGTATTAAGAAAGAACATTTTCTCGATACTCCATAAATAACACAGTATTGAAAAGTACACTTACTTAAATAAAATATTAATTCCAAATACCTTTGTAATTTTGTTAGGTATAGCCCATTTTGATACCTAATTTTTTGATTCTTGCATACAATGTTTGGGGCGACATTCCCAATGCTTCGGCAGCCCCTCCTATACCCGACACTTTTCCCTGACAGTTCCTTAGTGCTTTTAAAATATGTTCTCGCTCCATATCATCCATCGTATCAATTACCTCCTCGGCAGGCAGTCTTTTAGCTTGAAACTTGGGTGTATTAGGTAAGTGAATATCTACAATTTCCTGATTTTGTGCCAATAGCACACTCCGTTCAATCAGGTGTTCGAGTTCGCGAATATTACCAGGCCAATCGTAAGCTTGAAGCTTTTGCATGGCCGAATCACTAATTCGAGTGATTTTTCGTCCTGTACAAGCATTGATTTTTTTTAGGAAATAGTGCGTCAATAATGGAATATCTTCTTTGCGTTCACGAAGAGCAGGTAACGCTATCGGAAATACATTTAAACGATAGTATAAATCCAAACGAAAACGCCCTTCCGATACCTCTTGTTCAAGGTTTCGATTGGTAGCTGCAATAATACGAACGTCCACTTTGATAGTTGCGTCACTTCCGATTCGTTCTATTTCTTTTTCTTGTAATACTCGTAGCAATTTTACTTGGGCATCTAAGGGTAATTCTCCTATTTCGTCCAAAAAAATAGTTCCTCCATGAGCTTGTTCAAATTTCCCTATACGTTTTTGATTAGCCCCAGTAAAAGCTCCTTTTTCATGACCAAAAAGTTCTGATTCTATGAGATTAAAAGGTAAGGCAGCACAATTAATTGTTACTAATGACTGATTTTTACGAGCAGATTGTTGGTGAATAGCCTGTGCTACTCGTTCTTTGCCTGTACCACTTTCGCCCAAGATAATAACTGATGTATTGGTCGGTGCTACAATTTTAATTTTCTCTAAAGAGTCCAACAAAACCTTACTATTACCAATAATCCCTTCTATCTCAACAACAGTTTTTTGATTTTCGCTAGGGGTGTCATAGATAGTACCCATTTCAACGCCATAGCGGTATCGGGCTATATCAAGCATCACAAATAAGTCTCGTTCTCGAAAGGGCTTTACCAAAAAACCATAAGGTTGTGTTGCTTTGGCAGCCTCTAGGGTAGTTTGGTCGGTATTGGCCGAAATAAATAAAAAGGGAATTCTTTTTTGTAAAAGCTCACGGGCCAAATCAATGCCAGTTTCATCACCTTTCAAGATAATATCCAATAATACCCAGTCAGGTTTTTTTTGTTCTATGAGCTGTCTGGCACGTTCTACCGAAGTGGCAATTCCTGCTACCAAATAGCCTGCTTTTGTGAGCATTATTTTTAAATCATAAGCCACAATAAACTCGTCTTCAACAATCAGTATTTTATCTTTTTTTATCATTAACTATTAGTGCTGTATGAAGGATTTTATTTTGTTCAAAAGAGTTCTCCTAGTTAGCATTTTTGATGAATGGGCAACCCTTGCGGTTGCCTCTACAAAACAAAACTCTACTATTGCCATTCTGAACATAACAAAGCCCTGCCATACTATTTTGAATGGGGCAACCGCAAGGGTTGCCACTACATCAATTTTATATTTATAGACAATTAAAACTTGCGTACACTACTAATTTAGAATTTATAGAATATGTCTTGAATCCTATTTTATAACAAGGAACTCTTACAATTAACATTTTTGTAGAGGCAACCCTTGCGGTTGCCTGAACACAACAAAACCTTACGATTGCCATTCTGAACATAACAAAGCCCTACTATGCTATTTTGAATGGGGCAACCGCAAGGGTTGCCCCTACATCAATTTTATTTGAACGACATTGCGTACAGCACTAACTTAACTATGTACAATAGAGTGTTCCAATTCGGTTTTGATTGGAAAAATAACGGTAATGGTCAAGCCTTGTTGGTTTTGAATATCAAAAATTCCTTCTATTTGTTCGCTTAGTCCTCGCATCAAACTCATACCCAATGAATCGCTTTCTGTAATATCAAAACCTTCTGGTAAACCAACCCCATTGTCGGAGATAGAGAGCTTGCAACATTTTTCAGAAACGGCTTTCAAAATAATTTTTATCTGACCTTCTTTGGTTGGAAAAGCATATTTGACAGCATTGCTAATGGCTTCGTTTAGAATAAGACCAATGGGTACTGCTTGACCAACATCGAGCGTTATTGGCTCGGTTACTAAATCAAAACTTAGCTTTTTGTCGAGCATAAAACTCTCTTTGGTGTACGAAACCAATTCCCAAATATACCACTCCATATCTATTGTTGCCAGATTTTCGGTTTGATACAGTTTTTGATGTATCAATGATATAGCGTGCATTCGATGCTGACTATTCTGAATGGCTTCGAGGGCATCCAAATTTTGTAAATGTGCCGACTGCGTATTCAATAGGCTAATCACTATCTGCAAATTATTCTTTACTCGATGATGTATTTCTCGGATAAGCCATTCTTTTTCGTTCAGCAACCGCTTGAGTAAGTCGTTTTGTTGGTTGATTTCCTTCTGTTTTTGCTCTAATTGCAGATTGTTTTTTTGTTTGAGTTGATAACGGTTATAACCTAACAACAACAGTAATATCAATACAATTGTACCGCTTATCGAGATAGTCTTTATGATTCTATCGTTGCGAATAGTAGCGTTTTGTAGTTCATTTTTTTGGGTTAAAAATAGGATATTCTTGTCTTTCTGTTCTGTATCGAATTGAATTTGTAAGTTAGAAATCTGTTTGGCTTTTTGGGCATTCATTACCGAATCGGAATATACCTTGTATAATTTGTAATGCTTGATTGCTTCAGAAAGGTTGCCTATGGCAGAGTCGGCCTTAAACCATGTCAAATAGTTTTCATAAAGCATTTTTTTATTGGAAACACTACGAGAAATTTTATCTTGGTCAATCAAAAAAGAATATGCTTTATCCGACTGCTTGGTTTCTATATAATACCGAATCGCTGCATGATTAATATACATTTGGTTCATAATATCTTTAGATGTATCCTTGTTCAATTCCAATAGCTTTGCAAAATGTGGCTTTGCCTTATCATGCTGCTTCAAGTCTAAGTATAGCATTGTGTAGCGGTACTGAAGCATAAGTCGAGTATGATAATCATTGGGCGGATAATTTTTCTCAATATATACGAGTTGATTTAGGGCAAGCTTGAATTTTTTTAATCCTGAATAAGCATTAACAATATTGTCATAAATAATTCTGAGATAATCGGCATCTTGGTATTTTTCGGCAATCGTTGCTGCTTTTTGCCAGCTTTCCAAAGCTCTTTGATATTGACCTAAATAAAGATAACTGATCCCTAATTTGTTATAAATAGAACTCAGCTGCAAGCTTTCATCGCCGAGCGATTCGGCTGTTTTTACAGCCAACAGACCATATTTTATAGCCAGTTCGTAATTACCCATCTGCGAGTACACGCCCGACATTATATTATATACGCCTTGCAAATCTTTGAAATGAATGTCTTGATAAATTTTCAAGGCCAAATCTAGCTGTTCAATGGCTTCGTTTGATTTACCCAAAATACTGTAATAGTCGCCCAGCATTTTCCGAGAAGTAGCTTCGTCTTCTTGGGCATTAGCTTTATGATATAATTGAATAGCTTTGATATAATAGCCAATTTTAGTGTCTATTCCTGTGAGTTCGTTGTTGTGAAACTGGGTAAAATTGGTAAAAAAGTCACCTTGCTGGGCATATAACTTGTGTTTTTTAGCATAAAGAAATGCCCGTTTAAGCTGAATAATAGCTTTATTACGAAGCTGCATTTCATGATAGATTCTTCCTTCAAGAATCATGGCATCGGCAATACCACTGATGTACGAAAGCTGCTTAGCCAATGCCAAAGCTTGTTGCTGAAAAACAAAGGCACTGTCTAAATCCACTTTGAGCTCGCCTGTTTTCTCTAAACAGTAACGTCCATATTCAATCAAAAAATCAACTCTCTGAGGACTATTCTCTGGTAAATTCTTTAGCCCTTCTCGAATAGTCTGAATTTGTTTTTTCTCTTTACCAAAACTATTTTGTGGACTACAAATACACAATACAACATAGCATACAAAAGCTACCAACGAAGTTTGCCTATTTAGCAAGGGTACATTTTTTTCCATATTTCTTACATATTGTTTTTGGTGGTACGGAGTAAAAAAGCACTACATATCAATAAAGCTAAACTGGGTAGAAAAAGGGCTTTTAAGGCCATAAGGTTGGCTAAAAGAGCTCCAAGAAGGCATCCAAACAAAAAACCTCCAATGGTAAATAATTGTTTTTGAATACTTTCTTTTAAGCTTGGCCAAGTGGTAAATCTGCTGCGAAATAGATTACCAAAATCTAGGGCCAACTGTGTTACATTTCCTGTCATCATGGTTGTTGGGCCATGCGTGTCTTGGCTATACAATTTACCAAAAGCATTTTGTAATCCCAAAGCAAATACCACCATCATTACAATAAGATAAATACCATGACCATTGTTTAGATTATACCACGTTGGTACAATACACGTAGCCAAAGCAGCCAGTAGCAGTAATACACTCTCGACAAGCAACAATACATACCGATTAAGGAATTGACCACTTAGCCAACCACCTACCATCACAGCGATTACAAATACAGGAAAAGTAGTAAGCTGAAGCCACGAAGAAGTATGGTTATTGGCAATTGCTTGTGCTGCAAAAACAATAAAATTACCTGTAACGTGTGCCGAAAAAATGGACTTTCCCGACACAAACGTTACTGTGTCGCAACATCCTGCCACACTTGCCAATAGAAAGGTTAATAAACCAATATAGGGTTTTGGCTCTTTCATCACATTTATTTTAAATGGGCTCTTAACATCCAAGCCATTTTTTCGTGAGTTTCCATCAAGCCTGTAATAAAATCGCTTGTTCCTAAATCGTGGTATTCAGTAGCAAACTTGTTGATATTTTCTCGCAGATGAATTATCACTGTTTGATGGTCGGCCAAAAGCTCTTTGATATAGCCCGTACTGTCGTTGTCCTCACGAGACTCTTCACTGAGATGCGTAAGTTGCAAGTAGATTTTTAGGGTTGCAGGTGCATAATGCCCGATCGCACGGATTCTTTCGGCAACATCATCCATCGCTTCGTCTAATTGCTCGTATTGGTTTTCAAAAAACTTATGAATCGCATAAAAATCTGCTCCTTCTACATTCCAGTGGGCATTTCTGGTTTTGGTATAAAGTACAAATTCGTCGGCTAAAATTTTGGAAAGTTCTAGGGCAACATTTGCTCTATATGTTTCGGTGATTCCTATTTCTGCTCCTTTATTCATGGTCTGATTTGTTTTGTGGGATGTGTTAGAAATGAGTCTTTTTTTACAAAAAATAGATAAGTACCTTGGGGAATAGAAATAGTGCCCATTCCCCAAAGCAGTTATCTTTGTTTATGATTTAACAAATGCTAAAATATCGGCATTGATGGTGGCTGCTTCTGTCGTTGGCATTCCGTGAGGAAAACCTGGGTAAGAAATAAGCGTACCGTTTTTCAAAAGCTTCACAGCTTTTACTGCGGTAAGTTCAAAGGGAACAATTTGGTCATCTTCGCCATGCAGTACAAGTACTGGAATATCCACAGCTTTGAGGTCTTCGGTAAAATCTGTTTCAGAAAATACCTTCACACAGTTATAATGTGCAACAATACCACCCATCATTCCTTGCCTCCACCAGTTATCACGAACCCCCTGCGAAATAACAGCACCTTCACGGTTATACCCAAAAAATGGAATCGTAAAATCCTGAAAATATTGTGGGCGTTTGGTAGCTGTTCCTTCACGAATTTCTTCAAATACCGACATCGGAATACCTTCTGGATTACTCTCTGTTTGAACCATAATAGGTGTTACGGCACTAATCAAAATCGCTTTTGCTACTCTTCCTTGACCGTGTTTCGCCACATAACGAATCACCTCGCCACCACCAGTAGAATGCCCAATGTGTACGGCATCACGTAAGTCGAGGACTTCAGTGAGTTCGGCTACATCGGCTGCATAAGTATCCATATCGTGGCCATTGGCTGTTTGTGTTGACCTGCCATGTCCACGACGATCATGAGCAATTACTCTAAAACCTTGATTCACAAAAAACATCATTTGTGCATCCCAGTCATCGCTCGATAGTGGCCACCCGTGGTGAAAAAAGAGAGGTTGTCCTGTTCCCCAATCTTTGTAATAAATTTCTGTTCCGTCTTTTACTGTAATCTTGCTCATGTTATTAAAGGTTTAATTGTAAATAATAAATTATGGTTGATTAAAATTGATTCTACTAAATGATTGAGTGACTAGGTGATTGAGTGATAAACCGAATTAAATAACTAAAAATCAATCTATTACAATAAAATTTGATTTTTCCGATAAAAAATCGTTTTAACAAATCACTAATCCACTCAATCACTAACTCACTCAATACCTTTAAAACGAGCGAATAATCACTACGCCCGCAATGATGAGTAACACACCTACGACTCGGTAGATATTGATGCTATGTTGTACCTGTACGAGAATATTGAAATGGTCGAGTACAAGCGAAATAAATAGTTGGCCCGCCACTACAAGACCAAACGTAAGAGCAGGCCCTAGTCGAGGAAAAGCCAATACGATAGTGGTTACATAAAAAGCTCCTAACACACCTGCTACCCAAGTATGGGCTGGGATATTTCGAAACTCGGCAAGATTAAAGCCTTGTTTAGTAATTCCAGCGTAGGTTAGCATGGCTAGCGTACCCACAGCAAATGATATAAGAGAAGCCCAAACAGGACTTTCGATAACTTTGCCCATTTTAGTATTCAAGCCCGCTTGAATGGGTAGTAAAGCCCCTGCTAAGACTACCAAAAGAATCCATAAAACCTTAGTCATGATTAATTGTATTTTTGGCGATGATAGTATCTAAACTGTATTTTCCTGCACCAGTGAAGGTTAGAAACAAAAAACAAAGGCTATACATAAAAGGAATGTCTCTGACCAATAAGCTGTCGTGACCATGTACAATAAAGTATCCAGAAAGTGTTACGGCCAAAATAGGTAGTGTTGCCAAGCGAGTAAATAGCCCCAATATCACCAAAATAGGGCAAATCAAATTGGCTGCTAAGGCGATATTCTCGTTAATCCAAAGGGGCATATTATAGGGATTTGGAATAACCTCGGCAACGCCGTTGGGAATACCCAGCTTTTTCAAACCATGAACCACAATCAGTTCGAGGCTCAATAACACCCTGAAACACAGCAATACAATAGCTTGTTGTGTATTGGTAGACTCAGCGAATAACAAACTATTTAGTCGAGTACTTATTTTTACATTTTTCATAAAATTGATAGGGATAAATGCACAACTCAATAATAACTAATCAATTACAACAAGATGTTGTTCTATATCAGAACGATATGGCTCGTACTGAGCTGGTAGTTTTAGGTTTTTCCCCAATTCAGCTAATGGTTCGTCTACTGTAAATCCTGGATTTTCGGTAGCTATTTCAAACAAAACACCACCTGGCTCTCTGAAGTATAAAGAATGGAAATAATTGCGGTCTATCTGGGGAGTAATATCCAAGCCAAGTGCCTTGATTTTGGCACGGAATTGCATTAAAATCTCGTCATTTTTTACCCGAAATGCCACATGATGTACACTTCCACCAGCTACCTCGCCCAAAGGTTCTTCGGGTAATTCTATCAAATCAATGACGTTGGCAGTATCAATAGCCTTCGTTGCATAACGATAATTTACACCCTCTTGCTGGATAAGTTGATATCCAAATATTTCGGTCAAAATCCTCGCTGTAGGGGCTACTTCGTTGAGGGTAAGCGTAATACTATGAAAACCCTTGGTAGCCACTTCAGCTTTTACTGCGTCGGTTTCCCAAGCTACTCTATTATCGGGCGTTTCGGCTTCAATCAATGCTAATTTTAGTCCATCTGGGTCAAAAAAAGTCAAGAACTTTTCTCCAAACTTTGTGGCTGGCTTGTGGTATACTATAGCATTTTTTTCAAATCTATCTATCCAAAAATCTAAACTTCCTTTGGGTACCGAATAACCTATTTCTGAGGCGGTTCCTGCTCCTATTTCACCTTGTTCTATATCGCCCCAAGGGAAAAATGTCAAAATCGTACCTGCACTACCATATTCATCACCATAATAAAAGTGATAGGTATAAGGGTCGTCAAAATTGACAGTTCTTTTGATAAACCGAAGCCCTAGTACTTGAGTATAAAAATCAAAATTGCGTTTGGCATCGCCAGCAATGGCTGTAATATGATGAATGCCCAAAATTGTTTCTTCCATGGTTATAGTTTATTTAAGAGGATTGACTTTATATGAGTTTCATAGAAATGATATATTGATAATCAAACAATACTTAGTTGTTAAGGTATTCGGTCAGGCGTTGATATTGGTATTCGGCACATATAAAGCTTTGCTCTATTAGGGCTATCTCACGGGCTATTTGCTGAGTATGTAGGAAATCTTCAGTCTCAAAAATTTGGTATATTTTTTCGCAAATACAGATATTTTGATGGTATATTTCATGTAAGTGTAGTAACTCCTGTTCTATTTTTTGTACCTCTTTTACAATAACGCTATCGGTTACTTCCCAATAATATTGGTTCAAAAACGAGAGCCCCAACTGAATTTGCTCAACACCCACCTGTAGCCTTTTATGGTACATCATTACGGTAGAAATAACTATCTGATATGTAAGAGGAAGAGATGTATTCATGGCGTTATTGAGTAAATTTCTAAGACATTCCTGATTTTACTTAAAATTTGAACTGTGTAGTAACCGCTGTGAATAATATATCTTTACCAGTACTTACTTCCTTCAAATAAGGCCCTGTTTCAAACCAAGTGCCTTCGAGCCGAAAGAATAAAAATGGATTGAGTTGATAATTAAATTCTGCCGACAATTGTGTACCGATAAACTGGTCGTTGGTATTTTTTCCTGAATAAATCAGCGACATATTGGGGGCATAAATGCCATCTTTTCGGCTGAGTCGCCAGAAAATATCGTAATCGATGCCAAATTCTAATCGTTCATTCAACTCCAAATCAAGCGAGGGGTGAAAATCGAATAAATTGGATGGGCCAATTAGTGCTGCCAAGCCAAAGTACGCTCCTTTGGGATACAGTGGATTGAAAGTTTGTAAACGATTATCACTCAAATTTCTATCGCCCGAAATGGCTTCTGTTTTCAAGCCTAATTTAGGTTTTAATGCCACTTGACTAAACTGATAAGTAGTGTTTGACGAGAGTGTCCAAGCTGAAATTTGTTGCTGTGCAAATGTGCCAAACTGAAAAACCCCTTCAAAATCATACTGCCAATCGCCTTTGTTTTTCCAGATTCTTGTGCCTATCGAATGTCTTATTTCTTCACCTTTGCCAGCGTCGTAAGTGGCTTGTTTTTTGCGAATGCCCAAATAATACAAGTCGATATTATTTAAAAAAGAAGCATGATTAATGACCGAATAAAAGCCCCAAAGTTGAGTATTTTTATTAAAAGCGTCGTCAAAAATGCCTGCTTTGTTGGCGATTGGATGCGTATAAAAGACATCAGATTTCAGATTTTTTTGTTGAAAAATAAATTTTATTCCATCAAAAGCCAAACGATTGTTGGGGGCTTCACGCACAGCAATCAATCTTTGTGAACCATAAGTCATTTCTTGGCGACCTACTCTCAACAGAACTGATTTATCTTTTTGTTGCCATAAAAAAGCATCTGCAAAAGCTTGGTGAATATCTAAAGTATTTTCTTCTACTGGACTCGGATTAATTCGGCTATTGGCAAGGCTACTTTGCAACTGAAAAAATGCTCTGAAAGTAGGATTAATGTGATAGTCGATATGAGCCAAATAGCGAGTCAATACATAACCGTCTTTATCGGTTGATATATCGCCCCAATCTTCGTTTTTGATGGCGAAGTACTGATACCTCACTTCGCCACCAACCGAAATATAACTTTTACCAGAAGTACCTACTTGATTATATTTCAAACGATTATACCAATGATTACTTGTGTCTTTTTTAAGAAAAGTCCAATTTTCATCGTATCTCAACATTTTAAAAACTGGACTATTTTGGGCAAATGCTAAGGTATTCCAACTTAAAATCCCCATTAGCCACAACAGTTTTTTCATAACTATTTGGTTTGATAACCACCATAATATTTCACTGGACTCCAACTTGGAATAACAGGTAAAGCTTGCGGTGCTACGCTTTGGAAAGTACTTGTACCAAACACTACTTTACCGTCAACAATGGTCAATTCGGAAGTAATATCTTTGATTTTCTCTTCGGCTACTTCAAAATAATCGTCGCTCAAAACAATCAAATCTGCCAAATATCCTGCTTGAATTTTACCTTTATTTTGTTCTTTGATAAGGCTATAACCACCTGCCGTAATCAATTTCAAGGCTGTATTTCTGTCCACTGTATTTTCTTTTGCCATTACTTGTGTGCCGCCGACTGTTTTTCCAGAAATAATCCAATACAACGAAACCCAAGGGTTGTACGAAGCCACACGAGTACCGTCTGTACCCAAACCTACTGGAATGCCCAATTCAAGCATTCTTTTTACTGGCGGGCTCGCCAAAGCAGCATTTTTTCCATAACGATGAATAAAACTTTCGCCTTGAAAAGCCATTCTGTGCTGAATAGCAATACCGCCACCTAATGCCTTGATACGCTGCATATTTTCTTCGCTGATGGTTTCGGCATGGTCAAAAAACCAAACTAAACCGTTCAGAGGCGTTTCTTTGTTTACTTCTTCAATCACAGCCAAATCCCTTGAAATACTTTCGTTGTAAGTGGCGTGCAAACGGAAGGGCCAGCGATTTTTAACCAATAATTGTAAAACGGGTTTCAAAGAACTTTCCATCGAATTAGGCAATTCTGGACGAGGGAAAAGGAAATTTTCAAAATCTGCGGCATCGGCAACCAAGTTTTCGCCACCACCTTCTACATGATAATCTATTTCGTTGATGCCATTTCCGTGCTGATGCTCAAGGTCAACCATTCCAGTCCAGCGAGTATAATCTTTTAGCTCTGTACCTTTTTTCTGTGCAAAAAGATAATAGGGAAGTCTGACTGTAATTTTGCCTGCTTTGTTGAGCGAGTCAGTAATGTTATAATCATCGGGAAAATTCTGAAAGCCCCCTCCTGCATCCATCACAGCCGTTACGCCCAAGCGATTAAGTTCGCTCATGTATTGTAGCGTAGAATTGATTTTTTCTTCGGTATTCAATTCAGGAAGTTTTGCCAAAGTAGAGTATAAAATAAAGGCATTCGGTTCAGCTACCAACAAGCCTGTTGGGTTTCCGTTGCTATCTTTTTCGATTAATCCTGCAATAGGATTCGGCGTTTCGCCAGTGATATTCAATTTTTTGATACCTGCCTGATTCAGCCATGCTTTGCCATATAAGTACAAAATAAAAGTAGGCGTATTACCAGTGGCATCGTTGATTTCTTGGATAGTAGGAAGGCGTTTTTCTTCAAATTGGTATTCGTTCCAACCACCAACTACTCTTACCCATTGTCCTTCTGGTGTTCTTTGGGCTTGTTCTTTTAACATCTCCAAAGCACGTTTTAGGCTTTTTACACCGTCCCAACGTAATTCTGTATTGTAAAAGCGTCCCCCACGAATCACGTGCAAATGGCTATCGAACAAACCCGGCACAATGGTTTTTTGTTGAGCATCTACCAATTTTGTTTTGGCATTTTTCAGTTTTAAAATCTCTTTGTTTGTACCCACCGCCAAGATTTTATTACCAAGTATCGCCACCGCTTCGGCTTTTTGATGCGTATCGTCGAGCGTATTTACTTTTCCGTTGAAAAGAATCATATCAGCTTTTTGTTGGGCAAAAGTATTGCCAGCCAACACAAAAAGTATGATTGCGAGTGTGGATAAAGTTTTCATATTCGTAAGAAGAAAGGGTATTGAGGAAAGAATTTTGGAAGAAATGCTTTAGGCTATTCGATAACCTAAAGCATTTCACTAATCTTAGTGTTTCAACATTTCGTGTGCATATTGGATACCAATACCGTAAGAACCACCGTATTTTTTCACAAGGTTAGTTACAGGTACATACGTTTCGCTACGAGCCCAGTCACGTTGTAATTCTAATAAGTACTGGATAGCTGTAATGGGGTGTGCTCCAGCTTGAACCATACGAGTTACGGCTTGTTCATGGGCTTCTTTTGAAACGTCTCCACTTGCGTCCGTTATTACATATACGTCATATCCTTCGCTGATGGCAGACAACGCTGGCCCTACAATACAAACGCTAGTCCACAAACCTGCTAAAACGATTTTTTTCTTGCCTTTATCTACAATTGCTTTGTGTGCATTTACATCTTCCCAAGTATTCATGGTTGTACGGTCGATATAATTTGAAGTAGCTTGTGGATAAAACTCTGAAACTTCAGGAAAAACTGGCCCACTGAATGATTTTTCAGCTACCGTAGTTACTACTGTCGGGATTTTGAAGATTTTTGAAGCACCTGCTACAATGGCTGTATTGTTGCGTAAATCAGTCATTTCGATACTTTTTGTAGCAAATCCCATTTGTGATTCATGGTCGATAAGTACTAAAGCGTGGTTGGTTGGGTTGAGCAACATCGGAGACGGTTTTTGAGCAAATCCTACAAATGATGCTACTACGAATGCGAGAGAAAGAATTGACTTTTTCATGTTTTTTGTCTGTTTAAATTATTCGTTTTTTTATTGTTAAATGGATTTTTAGAAAAATTTGGCCGTAATCAGCAAGCCTCTTGCTAGAAGAAGTTATTGTTTGACTAAGCGTAAGTGTAATTGATTTTTGTTTTCTTGTTTCAAAATTAGCTCCTTCCATTCACTTCTACATTGATGTATGTTAAGTAATAAAATGGGCTTTTGGTGATACTAAAAACTTCTATTTGACTGCTTTCTTGTTTCAAAATTAGCTCTTTCCATTCACTTCTGCATTGATGTATGTTAAGTAATAAAATGGGCTTTTGGTGATACTAAAAACTTCTGTCTGACTGCTTTCTTGTTTCAAAATTAGCTCTTTCCATTCACTTCTGCATTGATGTATGTTAAGTAATAAAATGGGCTTTTGGTGATACTAAAAACTTCTGTCTGACTGCTTTCTTGTTTCAAAATTAGCTCTTTCCATTCACTTCTGCATTGATGTATGTTAAGTAATAAAATGGGCTTTTGGTGATACTAAAAACTTCTGTCTGACTGCTTTCTTGTTTCAAAATTAGCTCTTTCCAATCACTTCTGCATTGATGTATGTTAAGTAATAAAATGGGTATCACTCATCCATCTATTTCTTTAAGAAAGCCAAAAGTTCGGTATTGAACTTTGGTAATTCTTCAATGAACAAAGCGTGACCACTGTTTTCAAATTTTACGATATACGAATTTTTGATGCCTGCGTGCATTTGTTCAGCCAAACTAAAGTCACAAATTTTGTCTTTTGTACCATGAAAAATAGCAGTAGGAACTTTAATTTTATCTAAGTCCTCTCGTAGGTCTGCATCTCTTAACGCAATTAGGCTTTGAGTGGTAGCATAAGGCGAAGCTTCCATATTGATAGCCCCCAACCAAGCACCCAATGCAGGCGAAACGGCGGTTTCGGTAGCACCAAATATTTTACCAAAGTTTTCTAATAATTGTGGTCTATTTTCTCTGCTTAACTCTATTAGTCCATCTACATTCTCTTTTTTGGTCCAGATAGGTGCTGCTGCTCCAAACAAAACCAGTTTATTGATATGAGCGGCCTTGTACTTGGCTGTATAATGAATAGATATAGCTCCACCCATCGAAAAACCACCTAAAGTAGCATTTTGGATATTGAGTTTGTCCAAAATCACCTTAATATCGTCGGCGTATACATCATAATTATACTTTCCATAGGGTTTATCCGACTTACCGAACCCTCTGAGTGTAATGCCGATTACTCGGTAATTTCTTTGAACTAAATATTGATATTGATACTCGTACATGGCATCGCCAAGTGGCCATCCATGAATTAATACCACAACGGGGCCTTCACCCAAGTCGGTAACATGGAGCTTTACATTCTTTTCTACCTCAATGTATTCTTCTCGTCCTAAACCGCCAGGCACACGCTTGGTTTGTGCATTGATAGCAACCGATAATACTAACATCGAAAAAAGAGCTGAAACGAAAAGGCTAGCTCTAAAGCCTAATTTACGGTTGTTGCTGAGGTTAAAATTTGCTTTCATAATTTTGGGGGTTATATATTGTTTAGAAATTAACTACCTATTCTAAAGCCAAATATCACTCCAAAATCACAAATAACTAATAATCAGACCATTAGATATTTTTTGTAAATATTTCAACTACGATATTTCGTAATTTTATATTTTACCATCTTAATTTTTATAAAAAATAGCTAATGAATCGTTGTGTTATCTAAACTTTTATAATTTTTCACTTAGCTAATTCATTGAGAAATATACTAATAATAAAAAGTCAACCCTCTGGCATAAACAGCCCTATTATTTTTTTCAACAACCTCAAAAAACACTATATATCACTGATTATCAACCGAATAATAAGTATTCACTAAGCTTTTTTGATATATTCAAAAATATCCTTAATCTTACACAACAACAAGTATGCCCCTCCACTACCACTAGTATTATAAATACGCTGTTCAGTATATTACCTATTGTATTTATACTTCTTTTCAAACAATAATTCTTTCCACACTATGCCGTACGACTTTTCTATATCTCAGTCGGTTTTGCCCAATGGTAGAACTGCCTATTATGCCAAACTCAACAATTCGGACCAAGCAAGGTTTTTGGTTGGTTATAAAACCTTGTACGATGGCAACAAATTCGGGCTTTATAACACTTTGGTTGTAAATCAAGGAAGTTATAACCCTGCATCATTTGCTCAACAGCACGACTTTTGGGCGTATTTTATTGCTCCAACAGCACGAGCCGAAAGCAATAACTCGTACAGTTGCTTAAATACCTACGACCGAGCCAAATTCACTTTTGGTTTTATGCAATACGCCGTACACGTACCCGAAGGCGACTTTGTGCGATTTCTGCGAAAACTATTAACTTTACCTAATGCCAATCTTTATTTTCCTCGATTGATTTTAGTAAACAATAGGATTCATTATCAAAATGGTAATACCATTACACAACTCGAAAGTAATAGCTCGACACAAGGGCTTATGGATTACTTTAACCCAAGCCTCGACGAGGTAGAAAACCAAGAGTTGATTTGTTCGGCCAGAATGATACACTGGGCTATCAACGACCCTAAGCATAAGGCTGTTCAAGTAGAATTAGCGATTCAATTTTTTCAGGAAAACATGAAAAGTTATCATCAAAGATTTGGCTTAGATGGTGCCCCTGCCAAAGTGTGTGCAATGGTTTGCGATATTAGGCATCAGGGACGAGGTACAAACGACAGAATTGCCAATGCCTTGAATACAGGAGGAGATTATGAAAAAGCATTTCGTAATTTGTGCAGTATAGGAGCAAGCAATTATCAGGGAAGAATTAATACCGTCCGAAATACCATCAGTAGTCTTTTGACTTCGGGGCAATTTAACCAAACCTACCAAGCGGCCAACAACGTATTTGTATAACGTTAGGCATTACCTAACCACTTTTAAAAGTTCTATCATCTATATTTCTTGAGAAAAATAAAAGTAGGGGTAAGATTATTTTTATTGGGTTTGAAAAAACAGCTAAGTCAAAAGCCCTCAAAAAGCAGAAATTTGCCCCTTTTTAATTTTGCCAACAATTCAATAATATTGGTAAAGTTTCCCTAAAAACAGATATAATGTCTATCATGCCTTTGCCCTAGCTCTAAATTTCTATATCTCAAATGCCCTATCCTACTTGCTACCGAATATAAAAGTTCCAAAACAACCTCTATAATTTACTAGGATTGCCTCAATGGTTTTGTTGGGGTATTTTTTTGCATTTTACTTCAATATTTATATAATAGAGCCATAAAATAGACTTATATAGAAAAAGGAAGCAACCTCTTATTGGCTTCCAAGAATAATGAAATTCACAGAATGAGGGGACAAACAGAACAACGATTTATAGAATTTGGCTGTTATTTTTTGAATGAAAACTTATAAATTCTGATAATTTTATTAAGTTTACTCATCCAAATATTTACAAAAGAGTTTAAATAGTTCTTATAAATCGAACAAAAAAACGTTCTATTAAAACCTAAAACCCTTTCTTGCCACGATGGAAAAAAAGCCAAGAATCATTTCAAAAAGCAAAGCCCTTCAATTGGGCGATTTCTCAGGTTATCCTTTCATGAATACCTCTCTAGTGAATCTTGAAGGCGAAGAATGGATAGGTATTCCTCAATTTGATGAATGTTTTATGGTATCTAATATGGGACGTGTCAAAGCATTGCCACGTCTCATTATTTCAGTTGATGGACACAAACCATACTATACCAAAGAACGTATATTCTCTCAATATATAACAGGCACGCTTAATAATCATACCAACGATTATACTTTTCAATTAAGTGTTCACATACGTTATGAAGGTTTAAGTTGTATACTTCAAGTAAACAGATTAGTATATGACTGTTTTGTAAAAAAGCTAAACTATGATACCGATAAACTAAAAATTATTCATAAAGATGGAGATAACCTTAACAACAAAATAGCAAATTTGGAAGCCAGCAATAGTACGTATATTTTTTATGATCAAGTTAAAAAGGAAAGAAGATCTCTGAAAAGTAAGTCAGTAATCGTACAGAAGCATAGTAAAGCTGTGATACAGTATAATTTACAAGGAGAGGTACTTAATCATTTTCCGAGTATCTGTGCTGCCGCAGAGGCTACCCAACTTTTACGAAGTAATATTAAAGATGTTTTAAAGAAGAAACATATTCAGTTGAAGGGTTTTGTATTTCGTTATGAAACAGACCCGTATCAAGGAGAAAATGCCAGTTTTTCAAAGACCAAAAAAGTAAATCAATATACAATAGAAGGAACACTACTCAAAACCTATAATTCAGTATCAGGGGCATCTTATGCAACAGGCATTACCGCAGATAGTATTTCTAAATGTGCTTTACTCAAGAGTAAATTTGCAAGTGGTTTTGTATGGCGATACGAAGGCGATATTTACGAAGGCAATTTTACCCGTAGAGCCTTAAAGGTTTCGGTTTGTCAATATACCAAATCAGGGGAGTTTATAGGTAAATTTCCCTCTATAACCTTGGCCGCCAAATCCCTTGGATTAAATGACTCTTCTATACGAGATTGCCTAAAAGGACAAAGTAAAACTTGTGGTGGTTATGTATGGCGAAGAGAAAATCAACCCTACGAAGGCGAGCATAAAGATTTCAGCAAAACAAAAGCCGTTGTAAAATTAGACCGCTCAGGAAATATTTTGGATATTTTTCCTAGCATAGTAGCAGCGGCCGAAACGATAGGCCTAACCCCCGATGCTATTCAAAAAAATGTAACTGGCAAAAATTATACCGCAGGAGGTTTCGTTTGGCGGTATGCTACGGCAGAAGAAAGTACAGCCCAGCCCGAATATATTGCTCCGAAACCTACCAAAGTAAGTATTACGGCTATAGCTGTAGTACAATATACGAAAGATGGAACAAAGGTAGCCTCTTACGATTCTATCACAGAAGCCTCCGAAAAAACAGGAATCGGTATGCCAACTATTCGAAACTTTATTGATAACCCCACACATACCTATGGGTCTTTCATCTGGAGAAGGAAAGGGGATGAATACAAAGGAGAATTAGAAAATGTTATTCGAGAGAATGATGCTAAAATCGTAACTCAGTATGATTTAAACGGAAAAAAAATAAAAGTGTTTGCCAGTGTCTATGTTGCCTCAAAGGCGATGAAATACTCCTCTTCATGGATAAGCCAAGTAGCAAGTGGTAAATTAAAGGTGGCACACGGTTATATTTGGCAATATGGCGATGGCCCTGAAGAAATAGATATAGAAGCCTATAGGGCAGACACGAATTTGCATATAGATAAAACCCGTAAAACGGTGAGCTGTTATGACTTATCGGGTAACAAAATTACCAGTTACAATAGTATCACCAAAGCCAGCCAAGAAAAGTTAACAACCTTAAACAAGGTAGGAGCAGTTGTAAATGGCAGAACTAAATCTACCCAAGAGCTAATTTGGATATACGGTGATGGCCCCGATAAGATCGATACAGAGGTTTATTTTTTAAATGGTGAAATAAGAGCCATTTAAGAATAAAACAGCTTCAAAACAAAATCTCCTATTATTTTACGTACCGCAAAATAATAGGAGATTTTTGTTTGTTGTATGCACTCTTTTGTTTTAAGCCCTCAACACCCTAATAATTTGATTTAACCTGAGGTTTTAAAACGTATCTATAAGCTGTACCAGTAAGTATATAACCCGAAGTTTTTGCCGTCGAAAATACTTTATAATTTACATTTACTAATCCACTTGCTCCTAAATCCTGAGCTTTTTCTACCAATTGATTCATCAAATCACGTTTCTGTTGTTCGTCGTTTCCTCGTTTCAACATTCTACCTTTGTATTCTTGGTCTTGAGTTAGAGGGTATTCGGCCGAAATAGTCAGCTTTTCGATTTCTTCAATGGCATTTTCTGGTCGTTCTGTACCCTGAAATATCTCAATAGGATATTTGTCGGCTACGCCAAAACCTAGTCCTAAGCCAGAGTCGTACCCACCTGTTTGATAGTTGGGGCGATAATAAGAGCTTGTTTGAGGCGGTTTGGCACATGACATCGTAATGACACTTATCAAACCTACTAAATAGCACTTTGGGGTAATATTTTTAAATACTTTCTGCATCATAAATTAGCACTCTGTCCCAGAGGTGGTTACATTCTTCCACAAATTTAAGGTGGATTGGGTCAATTTGGTACGCATCGTGTCCTTCTATGTTGTTAAAAACTGTTAAAAGGTTAAAATCATAGCTTTTATCAATCACAGGGCGGTCGGTTGCTGCGGGTGTTCCTATATTAAACGTTACTAAACCGTTGATAGTACCCAAAGAACTTACACCCTCAATAAATTTTTGACGGTCTTCGGTAGACAAATCTGGTTTTAACCAGAAATTTACAATATGAACAAACATGATTATAATGAGTTTAAAATTGGTAAAAAGGAAAAGAAAAAGGCAATGAAATCAATAAAATGCTTGCATTGCCTTTTGTGTTGAGTTTTATAATAAATGGTCTTTTGCTAGTATAACTTGCATTCTTTGGCCAAGTTCTTCAGAAGCTTTTACCAATGGTAAACGAACATCCGAGCCTGAAATCCCTTTAATTTCAAGGATTTTTTTCACGCCTACAGGGTTTCCTTCTTCATACAAAAGCGGGTCTATTGCCAAGAAGTCGCCGAGGGTTGTTCGTGCTGTTTTGAAGTCACCGTCTAAGGCAGCATGAATCATTTGTGTAAATTTAGCCGGAACAGCATTGGCAATTACCGACATTACGCCTACGCCTCCACAAGCAATAATAGGTACACCCTGCACGTCGTCGCCCGAAATCAACAAGAAATCCTCTGGCTTATCTTTATTAATTTCCATGCATTGTTCAATAATACATGAGGCTTCTTTGATGCCAATAATATTGGGGTGCTGTGCCAATGTCAATGTAGTAGCAGCCGACATATTGATACCCGTACGCCCCGGAATATTATACATAATTACAGGCACAGGCGAAGCATCGGCAATAGCAGTATAATGTGCAATTACGCCTCTTGCCCCTGGCTTGTTGTAGTAAGGGCATACCGAAAGAATAGCATCGACACCCGACAAATCTACTTCTTGTAAATATTTAACCACTTCTGGCGTATTGTTACCACCTACTCCGTAAACGATTGGAAGATTCTTGTAGTTGTTTTCTTTGATGAAGTCCAGAATACGCTTCTTTTCTTCCTTAGATGTTGTAGCTGATTCGCCAGTAGTACCTTGAACAACTAAATAATCGACTCCTCCGTCGCTTACATGATGAATTAAAGCTTTTAATCCATCGTAGTCGATACTCCCATCCTCAAACATTGGGGTTACTAATGCGGGAGCTACACCATGAAATTTTGGTCTCATTATAATTTGTGTTTGGTTGAAACATTACTTTTCAATGTTTCAGTAATTAATTAGATAATGGTTACTCGATTTTATCCTATTAGGAAAACCTATTTCCTATAACTTATGCTACTAACATGGCCAAAAAATCTTCTTCCGAAATAATACTTACACCCATTTTTTCAGCTTTTTCGATTTTTGAAGGGCCTGCTTCTGCTCCTGCCAACAAATAGTTCAGCTTTTTTGATACACCACTGAGGACTTTCCCTCCGTTTGCTTCAATTTTCGTTTTGAGTTCGTCTCGGCCAAAGTTTTGAAAAACACCCGAAATTACAAAAGTTTTTCCTTCCAAAGCATTTCCTTCTACAACAATTTCGGTAGGAATATGCACAAACTGTAATCCTGCCTTTTTTAGGCTGTCGATAAATTGTACATTTTCGTTGTCTTGAAAATACGCAACGATACTTTGGGCAATACGGTCGCCAATTTCGGGTACTTGAATCAGCTCTTCGTAAGTGGCTTTTTCAAGGGAATCGATTGTTAGAAAATGGTTGGTAAGTTTTTCGGCTACTGTAGCCCCCACATACCGAATTCCGATAGCAAAAAGTACTTGTTTGAATGGAATTTCCTTTGATTTTTCGATACCCGATAAAATATTATTAATCGACTTTGCTTTAAACCCTTCCATGCCTTCCATATCTTCCTTTTTCAAAGTGTACAAATCGGCTGGGCTATTCAATAAGCCTTTTTGGTAAAAAGATTCTATTGTTTCGGTCCCAATATTTTCGATATTCATGGCTTTTCGCTGAATAAAATGCTCGATTTTACCCTTGATTTGGGGCGGACATCCTTTTTCGTTGGGACAATAATGGTTGGCTTCTCCTTCTTTCCTGATTAATGGAGTGCTACATTCAGGGCAAACTTCTGGAAAATGGATTTCTTCAAAACTATCTTTTCGCTTGCTAAGGTCTACGCCAGTGATTTTAGGAATAATTTCGCCTCCTTTTTCTACAAATACGGTGTCGCCAATATGTAAATCCAATCGTTCTATTTCATTGGCATTGTGTACGCTAGCACGCTTTACAACCGTACCTGCCAAATGTACGGGTTTTAAATTGGCTACGGGCGTAATATTGCCTGTACGACCTACCTGATAGCTTATCGACTCCAATGTAGTACTAGCCGACTCGGCCTTGTATTTGTAAGCAATAGCCCAACGAGGCGACTTTGCCGTAAAGCCTAATTGTTCACGTTGTGTAAACGAGTTGATTTTCACAACAATACCATCGGTATTGAGTGGCAGGCTATGGCGTTTGTCTTCCCATTTTTCAATAAAAGCCAGTACGTCTTGAATATTACGGCATTTTTCCCATGTATCCGAAATATTAAATCCTGCCGATTTGAGCCAGTGTAAGCTTTCTTCGTGTGTGGCAAAGGTATCGGTTTCGGAAAGGAATTGATATACATAAAAATCTAGCTTTCGTTTGGCTACCACCGACGAATCTTGCATTTTGAAAGTACCAGATGCGGCATTTCGTGGGTTGGCCAAAAGGGCTTCACCAATATCTTCACGCTCTTTGTTGATAGCTTCAAAAGACGACAATGGCAAAAAGCCCTCACCTCTTACTTCAAATTGTACTGGCAAACCCGTAGCTTGCACTTTAAGAGGTAAAGTTTTGATGGTTTTGACATTGGCCGTAATGTCGTCGCCCCGAACGCCATCGCCACGGGTTACACCCTTTACAATAACGCCATTTTCGTACCATACCGACAAGGCTACACCATCAAATTTTAGTTCACAGATATATTCATATTGTTGTCCTTCCAAGCCTTTCTGTACTCTTTCGTCAAAATCAATTAGCTCTTGAGCATTATAAGTATTGCCCAACGATAACATCGGGAAACGGTGAGTTACCGACTCAAATTCTTTGGCAATAGCCCCTCCTACCCGATGCGAAGGCGAATCAGGCCGAACCAAGTCGGGATACTGAGCTTCTAAAGCTTGAAGTTGTTCTAAAAGATTGTCAAACTCATAATCCGAAATCTCAGATTCCGAGTTCATATAATACTGATGATTATAATAGTTGATTTTATCTGTAAGAATTTGAATTTGCTCTTGTGGATTCATTGCTGTACTGTTTTCACGCCAAATTGTCATTGATACCTAATTTTTGAACGCAATTGCTAGCTGGAAAGATATAATTGTAAAAATTAGGTCTAATTTTCGCCTAAGTTAGTTCAAAAATTAAAGTTGTTGAGTAAAATACCTCAAAAGAGTTTTGATTTTTTACTAAAAAAATCATCTGCCAATCGTTCAGCTACCTTTCATTAAGCATATTTGTAGGGGTAATTTCTTTTTTTCATAAGGTACAAACTACTAATTTTGTGGTATGAAAAATGTAATTATTGCTCCGTCGGTGCTTGCGGCGGATTTTGCCAACCTTCAACGTGATGTTGAAATGATTAATAATTCTGAAGCCGATTGGTTTCATATTGATGTAATGGATGGGGCATTTGTACCTAACATTTCATTTGGGATGCCTGTTATTGAGGCGATCAACCGTCACGCCAAAAAGCCTTTGGATGTTCATTTGATGATTGAAAAACCAGAGCGTTATTTAGAAGAATTCAAACGTATTGGTGCTACTAATATTACTGTTCATTACGAAGCTTGCCCACATATTCATCGTACTTTGCAGCAAATCAAAGCCTTAGGCTGTGTGGCTGGTGTGGTTTTGAATCCGGGAACATCGTTGTCGGTATTGGACGAAATTTTGCCTGACTGCGACATGGTGCTTTTGATGTCGGTAAATCCTGGTTTTGGAGGACAAAAATTTATTGAATCTACCTACGATAAGGTACGTAAATTGCGTCAGATGATTGACTCAAGGGGTTTGAAAACGATTATTGAAATAGACGGAGGTGTAAACCAAGAAACTGGCAAAAAACTAGTAGAAGCTGGTGCCGATGCTTTGGTAGCAGGTAGTTTTGTATTCAACGCTCTAAATCCTACCGCAACGATTGCTCACTTGAAAAAAGTTGGCGAATAATAAGGTACGATTTTACCCAAAAATAAGTTGAATATATTTTGATGAGGGTATTACACTAAATTGATTACAAAATATCTTTTCTATTTTTCTCTGTAAAGTATTTTGTACCAATTACGTGCCAAAAGTCAAACTCACTTTTAGCCCCTACACCTTTATAATTAACTAATTATCAGAATTTTACAACAAAAAGGTGTATAAGCCAATGGCTCGTACACCTTTTTTATTCAGGCTTTATCTACTCCATTGGCCCTAAAAATGAAGTTTTCACTTGGTCTATTACCTCATTGCCACTGATTAGCTCTACTTTTAGCTTCAGGTTGGGGTTTTCCATATCTTTTTTAGGAATCACAATAAAAAATGAGCCTTTGGTAATTTCACCTTTGGTAAGCTGCAAAGGTTTACCGATAAGTTTTACCACGGCACTCGGATAGTCTACTACTCTGATGGACACAGGCATGGACTCTCTTGACTTATTCAGAATTTCGATATTATACAAGTTAGACACCCCACCTCCTTTTTCTTCTTGGTAAGTCAAGCCTGGGGTTCTCAGTAGGGTTGTTTCTACCTCGTTTCGGGTAAGCAACAAATAGCCCAATATTCCTAGCAATAGCGTCAATACAGCAGTATATGCTCCAATACGCAAATTAAAGCTCAGTTTTTCGCTTTTTTCGATACCATCCAACGACGCATAACGAATCAACCCTTTTGGTTGTTTTACCTTTTCCATCACTTCGTCGCAGGCATCTATACATGCAGTACAGCCAATACATTCGAGTTGTGTACCATTACGAATATCTATACCCGTTGGGCATACTTGCACACAAATACTACAATCTATACAATGCCCTTTGTTTTCAACGGGTTTGGTGAGGGCTTGCAATTCGGCTAAGGGGTTGCGGTCGTCTTTTGTTTCTTTTTTAAGTTTTCCACGAGGTTCGCCACGAATAAAATCATAGGCCACAATAATAGACTTTTTATCTAACAAAACCCCTTGCAAACGGCCATAAGGACAAACAACAATACAAACTAATTCACGGAATTTGGCAAAAACAAAATAAAATACAAACGTAAAAATCACGATAGATACCAAGCCCGTAATATGATTGAGGGGGTTGTCGGTCATGATAGCCAATAGGTCGTGCTTACCTATAATATAGGCCAAAAAGGTATTGGCAATCAAAAACGAGATAATAAAGAATATAATATGCTTGGCGGTTTTCTTCAAGATTTTCTCGGTTGTCCACGGAGCTTCGTCGAGGCGTTTTTGGGCTTTGTAGTCTCCTTCTATCCAAACTTCGATTTTTCGGAAAAGCATTTCCATAAAAATCGTTTGCGGGCAAGCCCAACCACACCATACACGCCCAAATATCACGGTAAAAAGTATGATAAAAACGATAAACGTTAGTAAGCCAAAAGCTACCAAATGGAAGTCTTGTGGAAAAAATGTAACCCCAAAAAAGATAAACTTACGTTCGAGGACATTGAATAAGAACAACGGATTGCCATCTACTTCTATAAAAGGAATACCAAAAAGCAATCCTAATAACAACCAAGAAAAATAGGTTCTTAGCTTGTAGAGTTGCCCTTTTACTATTCGTGGATAAATCCAGATTCTTTTCCCAGTATCTGTTACATTTGACAAGTGGTCCCGAAATTCGTCGGTATTGATATTAGCTGATTTCATAATTTTAATGAATTAAATACCCCAATGCTAAGTCTATTTAGCGTTTTTCATAAAAAAAGTGTTCGTGGTCAGTATAATCCAGCACTACCCAAGATTATCTGAAACACGAACACCATAATAAGGGTTAGCAATAGGCAAATTTGCCTTTATTCACAATGAATGAGCTATAAGGTTAAACCTTATGTAGACTGTCTATTTTCTTTTGCAAGCTAGTTGTCACTGAGTCGTTGCAAACTAGCCATTTGGCCTGTAATTAGCTACAACCCTATTATTTTTTACGTACTTTGTTACTTTGTACTAGCAGTTTCGGCTACCATTTTTTCGCCCTGAGGTTCTTTGGCATTTGCTGGCTTAGACCCTTGAATAGAAAGAATGTAGCTTGAAACTTGTTGAATTTGAATAGGATTCAACGATTTTTTCCATGAAATCATCCCTTTTTCGGGTACACCTTCAGTAATAGTATGGAAAAGATTTTTGATAGTACCACCATGCAACCAATATTCATCGGTAAGGTTTGGCCCAACCACCCCCTCGCCGTTGGCACCATGACAAGCCACACAGTTTTGGGTATAAATCTTTTTACCATCTTCTAGTGCTTTTACTTCTGTAAGAGCTTTTACGTTATCTTCATTTACCGAGTTGGCAAATTTTTTCATGTATTCTTCTCTTGCTTTTTCGGCAATAGCTACCTCTTCCGAATACTCGTTGTTCATGATTTGTCCATTTCCAACAATATGATAGCCAAACATATACACTACCGCTACTACAATGGTAATATAAAACAAATACATAAACCAAGGGGGTGTAGGGTTGTCGAGTTCGGCGATGCCATCGTATTGGTGTTCAAGCATTTGGTCTTTTTCAAAAGCAATAGGTTTAAGACTCCAAAGCTTTTGCCAAAAAGTACGGTTTTGCATGGCTTTTTCGTACTCGTCGCTTACCTCTACTTTAGGTTTGATTAAGTTACGAATCTGTCCATTCAAATTGAGTGTTACCACTACAATTACCAAACAAATCATGGTCATAATTCCTAAAAGGCTAATCAAAAATAGCTCTTGGCCAGATTTAATACTTGGCAAAAAGGAATTGTTTGTTGTTTCTGCGGCCAACATCGAGAACGATGCCAGACATAGCGTGAGTAAAATAGATATTCGCTTCATTGGATATATCGTCAATTAAGGAAGGTTATCAGATAGAAATTACGTCTTTATAGTCATCTTGATTATCCTCAAGAGGTAGGTTTTGCATTTTGGTAAGGTAGTTTTTGTCCATGACAAACAAATACAAACTCACTACCACAAAAAACGCCATAAATATGATAAAAGAAGTAATCATAAAGGTATCAGCTCCTTCAACTTTATCAATAAATTGCTTAAACATGGTTGTTAGGATTTAAAGCTTTGAGGAAATACAAGCCAACAGATTGGTTATGAGTGCGAATTAATTTTTATTGGCACTCATAACGCTTTGTCTGTTATGGCCTTTTCTTAATTTGCTGCGGCTTCTGATTTTTTAATATCAGTTCCTATTCTTTGCAAATAGGCAATCAAGGCAATAATCTCTTTGTCGGCCGACACCTTCACGCCTTCTTTGGCTAGGTTGTCAGCAATACCTTTTGCTTGTGTTTCCAGATCCTCTTGAGCTTTTAGCAATTGGTAGTCGTCGTAGGGCACACCCAATTTCTTCATAGCTTTTAGCTTATCCTGTAAGTTGGACACGTCCAATTTTTGTTCAAGCAACCAAGCGTAGTTTGGCATAATAGATCCTGGCGACATTGATGAAGGCTCACGCATGTGGTGATAGTGCCACGAATCGGGGTATTTACCACCTTCACGGTGCAAATCTGGCCCTGTTCTTTTTGACCCCCACAAGAACGGATGGTCGTATACAAACTCTCCGCCTTTTGAATATTGGCCATAACGTTCGGTTTCACTTCTGAATGGTCTTACCATTTGGCTATGACAACTTACACAACCTTCTCTGATATACAAATCACGTCCTTCCAGTTCTAATGGTGTATAAGGCTGTACCGCCGCTATACTTTCTACATTCGATTTTACCATAAAGGTTGGTATCAATTCGATAAATGAACCTATCAAAATCACTACTAACGAGCCTACCAATAATGGCAGTGGCTTACGCTCAAACCAACGGTGCCAGTATTTGTCGCTACCTTGTGGTACAAATTCGGCTGTAAGAGCTGGAGCTTCTGCTGGTTCGTTGGCTTCCAATGTACCTTGTGCCATTGTTTTGAACAAGTTGTAGGCCATCAAAATAGCACCTGACAAGTATAACAATCCACCAAATGCCCTCATTGCGTGCATTGGTAATACCTGCAAAGTAGTTTCTAAGAAGTTACCGTATTTCAAAGTTCCTTCTGGAGCAAACTCTTTCCACATCATACCCTGTGTAAAACCCGAGATATACATGGGTACAGCATAGAACAAAATACCCAAAGTACCAATCCAGAAGTGTACGTTGATTAATTTTTTAGAGAAAATATTAGTATGATAAATGCGTGGAATCAGCCAATACAAAATAGCAAAACTCAAAAATCCATTCCAGCCCAAAGCTCCTACGTGTACGTGTGCTACAATCCAGTCGGTAAAGTGAGCAATCGCGTTCACGTTTTTCAAAGAAAGCATTGGCCCTTCAAAAGTTGCCATACCGTAGCTAGTAACCCCTACTACCATAAATTTCAGGATAGCATCTTCACGCACTTTGTCCCAAGCACCTCTTAGGGTCAACAAACCGTTAATCATACCACCCCACGACGGAGCAATCAACATAATCGAGAATACTGTACCTAACGATTGTGCCCAGTCTGGCAAACTTGTATAAAGTAAGTGGTGAGGCCCAGCCCAGATATAGATAAAAATCAATGCCCAGAAGTGTAGAATAGATAATTTATAAGAATACACAGGGCGATTAGCCATTTTGGGTAAGTAATAGTACATCAATCCCAAAAATGGTGTTGTCAAGAAAAATGCTACGGCATTGTGTCCATACCACCATTGTACCAAGGCATCTTGTACACCTGCATATAACGAATAACTTTTGAGGAAACTTACAGGTAGTGCCATTGAGTTGGTAATGTGCAATACCGCTACTGTAACAAATGTGGCAATATAAAACCAAATAGCAACATACAAGTGGCGTTCACGACGTTTGAAAATTGTACCAAACATATTGATACCAAATACTACCCAAATCAACGTGATTGCTATATCTATTGGCCATTCTAGTTCGGCATATTCTTTACTACTTGTTAAGCCCAATGGTAAAGTTATTGCTGCCGCAACTATAATCAATTGCCAGCCCCAAAAGTGAATTTTTGATAATAAATCACTGAACATTCGGGCTTTACAAAGGCGTTGTAATGAATAATATACGCCCATAAAAATGGCATTTCCGACAAATGCAAAAATTACGGCATTGGTGTGCAATGGACGAAGACGACCAAATGTGCCATATTGTGTTACGTTTAACTCAGGTTTGAAAAGTTGAGAAGCGACTATTACGCCTACCAACATACCCACAATCCCCCAGATAATCGTAGCAACGGCAAAGTTTCGGACAATTCGGTTGTCGTACTCAAAGCGTTCGATGTGTGTACTGATAGCTGACATATTTTTAGATTAGAAATTGGTTATGTGTTTAGGTTACTCTGTTGTAGTACAAAACTGGCTATGCTTACTATTGCCACGTGTTTTGCCTAGGTTATTGCCCTGATAATTGGTCGATTGCTCGATTACTTATCATTTTTTGGTACTGCTCGGATGCGTTTCATCAAACAAAATACGCATGGCTGGTGTATGTAAATCATCATTTTGCCCATCTTTCATCGACCAAAAGAAGGCTCCTAAAAAGACCAGTGCCATCAGGAGACTTACGCCTATCATTACGAAGATTATTTGCATTTTTTTGAGGTTTTTATCATTATCTATACCCCAAAATTGGTACAATATGTCGGGTTCAGCTATGAGGAATGTTAGTAGCTATACTTGCATATATTAGCCTTTTATATGATAAAAGTCAGCTAATGGGGTTTGTATTTAAAGCAAGATTGGCACGTATAGATACCAAAAAAGCCTCCTCAGTATTCTGAGGAGGCTTTTCACCACAATAAGTAACTCGTTTTCAGGCTGTCAGCTATTCACTTCTATTGTTGATGTATTATTAAGCTTATTCATATAGTCTATTTTATGAGCCCAAGCGTTAGCAATATTATAGGCTCTGGTTTTGGCTTCTTCGGCTTTTTCACCCTCAAAATTCTCGTCCAATGTTTGAAAAAATAATACAAGCCACTGTTCAAAATGAGGAATTGTAATTGGATGAACACTATTAATAATCAAATGTGGACGTAATGGATGCCCATCGTAGCCTTCTGTACCAAACAATATCATTTCCCAAAAATTGTACATTTTGGGGAGGTGCTTTTCCCAATTCACCCTAGCAACAGTATCGAATACATGCCCTAGCATGGCGTTGTCTCGTACTTTATTATAAAATAAGTTGACCAACAGCTCAACATCCTCTCGTGTTGCCAATATTCGTTTTCCGCCCGTACCTTGCTGATTGGCCAATGGGTTCTGTTCTGGGTTCTCTTCCTGAGTCATCTTGTTGCTTATCTAAAATCTGCTGAGCTGTATTTATATGCTCATGTGTTTTCACTAAAATTGTTCAAAACTACATTATTTCTGAACAATTTTTGCCAATTTATGATAAAAAGGCGTTTTACTATTCTCGTTTTTAGGGGAATATTTGCCCTGAATAATCGGAAAATACATGACTCTTCTGCGTGATTTTTCGCCAGTAAACGGACAAACCTCTACCCTATGCCACAAATCGCCATCGTGTACTGTCAAATCGCCTGCCTCTATATTAAGCCCCACTTCGTTGGGGTCGGGGTTATGATCGATAAATTGTTTTTTCAAAAATAACACCTTCATTTTGCTCAAATTATGCGTACCTGGCAATACCCTAAGGCCTCCGTTTTCAAAAGGGCAATCGTCGAGGTGTGTACCGATATTAAGCATTTTCAAGATTTTTTGCCCCAAAAATAAATCTCGTGGGCTATCGGTATGCCAGCCCATTTGCGAAAACTTACTATTGTCTTCGTTGATATAGTGGTTGAATACCAAGCCATCCTTTTCGATTTCGGCAATACGGTTGTTGTTAGGCTCTAGAAGTGTCAACAAAGCTTGTAAGCGTGGGTCTTGGAGGTATTCGTGCAAAATTTGGCTATGCAACGACAAAAAGCACATTCGTTGAATCATGGGCTTGCCAGCTACATCTTTACCAAACTTGAGTGGTGTACCATTCATTTTCTCTAAGCCTTGGTCGAGCCACTCTTTTTCTACTCGATGGGCTTCTTGTAAAAATAACTGAACGGTTTCTTTACTAAGAAAGTTTTTAAAATGGAGAAATCCATATTGGTTAAAATACGCTCTTTGCTCGTCTGTCAATTTTTCGCCAAGCGTAAAAGTTTTGGCTTCAAAATTTTTCACCATATCTTTAAAACATTTTGAATATCTGTAACACCTTTATTTAAAAAGAGACTTATTGCTATATGCTCAAATTAGCGATTGAACGATTCAATACCTGATAATCATCCAATCACTAATTCGAGTGTTTTCAAAGGCCCCTACTTCCTCTACTACGTAGTTTAGTACAATACAAAAGGTTAAAAACTATTTCGGAATTTGAATAAAATACCCCTCAATTTCATAAAAAGCAATAGGTACAATCCATCCGACATTTGATTTTCCAAAATCTTTTGTATAGCCCTAACTACATGTAGTTGAGGTCATTGTTTTTCTTCAACTTTATGATTCTTAATGAATTAAGCAATAATATTACTGGATACGTTGGGTCAAACTCATGCCATTTTACACCAAAGTTGGCTCTACCGCCCAATTTGTGGTGATTGTTGTGATACGACTCGCCCATCATCAAGAAATCAAATGGTAATAGGTTTTTGGCAGTATCATTTACCACAAAATTGATATAACCATATTTGTGAGCAAACCAGTTGATAACAACACCGTGTACAGGCCCCATCAAATAATGAATTGGTAACAAAGCGTACTCCCATGTATGCGTAGCAAATTTCATATAAAACAAAGTGTACAATGTACCCCAAGCCAAACGAGAAATCCATAAATCACCAAGCTTTTCCATGAACATCCAGTTGGGAACATTCTTTTTAAATTTTGGTTCAATATTGGCTCTATCGTACAAAACATCGTTATAAATCTTTTTGGTTTTCCACATCATATCAAACAAATTGTTTGAATAACTTGGCGAATGTGGGTCGTTTTCGGTATCGGCATAGGCATGATGCAAACGGTGCATAATACCATAAGCTTTTGGACTTAAAAAAGATGAACCCTGTGTAATAAACGTAAATACATAAAAGAATTTCTCCCAACCTTTCGACATGGTAAACATCTGGTGTGCAGCGTATCTATGCAAGAAAAATGTTTGTGAAAAAAGGGATAAATACCAGTGTGCTACAAAAAATAATAAAATTGCCATAAAAAGAGATTTTAATTTCCTACAAAGTTAGTCGAGTATCTATAAGGTTTTGTTGACAAAAATCATTAGTCAAATTGATATTTGCCACGCCAAATCATGCCTACAGAGGCAATCAATACCATCGTTGCCGAGCTAAGGGGCATCAAAATTGCGGCTACAACTGGCGATAACGAGCCAGTAATGGCAAAGCTCAAACCAATGAAATTATAGACCAACGATACCACAAAACTAAATTGTATGATTTTGAGTGAATATTTACTGTATTGAAAAAATGAACTGAGTTTTTGCAAAGAATTAGCCTCCAAAATGGCATCGCTCGATGGCGTAAAGTTGAGGGTGTCGTCGGTAATTGCTATTCCAACGTCTGATTGCTTCAACGCTCCTGCATCGTTGAGGCCATCGCCAATCATCATTACTTTGCGACCTTGGTCTTGTAATTTTTTGATAAAATCTAGTTTCTGTTGTGGTGTACAATTAAACTTCAAGTGCTTTTCATTCACAAACCACGAACTAAGCTGAGCTTTTTCAGCCTCGTTGTCGCCCGAAAGCAAATAGGTATCATATCGGGTACTCAATGACTTAATAGCTTCTTGAATATTTTCTCGGTAATGATTCGGCAATGAAAAATACCCTAAATATTCGTGGTCAATTTGTAAATGAGCCACACTTGCCTGATAACTCTTTTCGAGTGGTAGCGATTCGGGTACTACGAAGTCATGCGAACCTAGCTTGATTTGATGCCCATGATAAATACCTTTTACGCCTTGCCCTGTAATTTCGGTAAAGTTTTCTACCTCCAAATACATCGGTTCATTGAATAGGTATTTTATTTTTTGAGAAACTGGGTGGGTCGAGTTTCTTACCAAAGACGATACCATCATTTCTTCAAACTGGCTCAACGGTCTACGTCCATGAAATGTTGGCAAACTCCCCTCAGAAGTAGTTAAAGTACCCGTTTTATCAAACACAATGGTGTCGCATTGTGCCATTGTTTCTATTACTTCGGCATTTTTAAGATACATCTTTTGTTTGCCCAAAATTCGCATTCCATTGCCCAAAGCAAAAGGGTAGCTCAAAGACAAAGCACAGGGGCAAGCAATAATCAAAATAGCCGTAAAGGCATTCATTACCTTGGTGGTATCATGAAAATACCAATAGGTGGCTACTATCGTTGCCAAAGTTAGTACTGTAATGGTAAAATATTTACCCACCAAATCGGCAAAGGTTTTGATACGGCTATTTTGTTGTTTCTGAAAAGTATCGTTATTCCAAAGTTGTGTCAAATAACTCTGCGAAACCTCTTTCAGCACTTCCATTTCTACGGTTTCGCCAACCTGACGGCCACCAGCAAACAAGAAATCACCTACTTTTTTGCTTTCTAAGGCCGACTCGCCCGTAACAAAGCTGTAGTCGATTTGGGCATTACCTTTGTACAACAACGCATCGGCAGGAATAAGCTCGCCGTTTCTTACCAAAATTTTATCGCCTTTTTTCAAGGCATTAAGCGATATTGCTTCTTCTTTGCCAGCATTGAGCTTGGTAACCGCCAAAGGGAAATACGACTTATAGTCACGCTCGAAGGACAAAAAATGATAGGTTTTTTGCTGAAACCATTTCCCTGCTAACAAAAAGAAAATCAACCCAGTTAGCGAATCAAAATAGCCCGCTCCATCCAAGAAAATCACCTCGTAAGTACCTCTAAAGAATGCCACCAAAATACCTAGCAAAATAGGGAAGTCGATATTGATAATACCTTTTTTGAGGCTTTTCCAGACAGATTCAAAATAGCCCGAACCCGAATAAAATACCACAGGAATGGCCATAACAAGGTTGAGATACCCAAAAAGGTGTTTGTACATGGTATCGTCTAGCCCCAAATATTCGGGAAAACTAAACAGCATGATATTGCCCGAACAAAACCCTGCAACCCCTATTTGGGTCAAAAGCTTTTTGTAAGAAGGCTTATTTTTTTCTTTTACAACATCGTTGAGGCTAATCAGTGGCTCGTAGCCTATCGAACTCAGTAGCTCGGCTAGTTGGCGGAGGCTTATTTGGTGGTAATTAAAAGTAACAGCTACTTGTTTTTTCAGAAAATCGACCTTCGAGGTAGTAATTCCTTCATGAAGTTTGTAGAGGTTTTCTAATAAATACAAACACGAACTACAGTGGATACTCGGAATATAAAAGGTTATCTTACAAATAGTATCGTTCTTAAAATCAGTTAGTTGAGCTACAATATCTGTATTGTCCAAAAACTCAAAATGTGCTAACTGAGGGCTATTGCCCGACATCTGCTCAATATCGTAATAATTGCAAAGATTATTTTGGTCAAGAATTTCGTAAACTGTTTTACAGCCTTCACAACAAAAATTCTTTTCTTCTATATGAATATGGTTGTCGGGGCAGTCATTGCCACAGTGGTAACAAACCAGTTGGGTATCGGTGAGGGCTTCCATATTATCATCAATTTTTTTCCAAAATTTGCCGATAAGCTCTAAATGAAATATGAGGAAGGTGATACACAAACCTGATAAAAGTCATATTTTCAAATACTGACCTTTTGCAACTTCGCATAATGATTTTTATCACTCCTAATCAGTTATTATTTATATGAAGTCACAAGCCCCCGACTGCAATAGTTGTCAGTTTAAGGAAAGTTCGCTTTTCAAACACTGCCATACACATGAGTTAGACGAACTAGCAGAAAGTAAATGTTTTAACTCGTACAAGAAAGGACAAGTAATTTTTCATGAAGGCAATCGCCCTTTAGGGATTTTTTGTGTGTTCAGCGGTAAAGTAAAGGTTAGCAGAATGGGGTCGGATGGCAAAGAGCAGATTATCCGTTTAGCCAAAAAAGGAGATACATTAGGCTACAGGTCGTTGATAGACAATACCAAATATACGGCTTCGGCAATTGCCTTGGACGAAACAGAGGTGTGTTTTGTACCTGCAAGCGAATTTAATAAACTTATTGACGAAAACGTGAAGGTGTCTACCGACCTTATGCGAATGCTGGCTCGTGCATTGGGCGATACCCAAGACAAACTGATTCACTTGGCCATGAAGCCCGTAAGAGAACGCTTGGCAGAAGCCCTTTTGCTACTCAAAGCTACTTATCAAGAAGAAGGGAAAACGCCTTTCTCGATTGCTATTTCGCGAGAGGACTTATCGTCGATTGTAGGAACAGCCAAAGAAACTGTTATCAGGTTTTTATCAGAGTTTAAGGAAGATGGTATTATTACAACTCATGGAAGCGAAATAACGATACTCAATCCCGACAAACTCGTAAAAATCAGTAGTATGTACGACTAGCATATATTGCTACAAGGATAGTTTTGTGCAAGATGAAAAACAAGCCGAGGCAAGCTATTTTGCCTATTTAACGCCACTTATCTTTTCATCGTGAATACTTTATATGTCAACTTTTTGGATGATTAATATCATTTCAACGACTAGCTATCTGGCATAATTTAGCATCTTCAAGCAAGACACGAAAAAATGAGAGAAACTGAAAGAAAAATTTTGGCAAGTGGTATTGAATTAAGTTTCAAAGGTGGCGAATTTTTGTACAGGAAAGGGCAGGAAGCTGAGTTTGTTTTTTACTTAAAAGATGGAAAATTTGAGCTCATCGATGGCCATAATGACCCTATTAGAATAGAGGGATTCCGATGTTTTTTGGGGTTGGAAGAACTCCTTTCCGACAAGCAGCATCGCTACAGTGTGAAGGCATTATCTAATGCTCAGGTACTCGTTTTTGAAAAATCTTTACTCAATACTCTTATTTACGAATATGAATTAGCACAACGCTATTTTATGTTGAAAATGTGCGATTATATGGCGTTTCATGAAAGCGTATATGAATAATACCCAATGGGCTAACAATCAAAATACTTCAAAAACCTTTGCTCAATAATGGCACAATTATTAGGTATATAACAAACGGGTACAAAACCACCTTGTATCCGTTTGTTATACAGAAAAAACAAAAACTGTAAGTGCATTCGCTAGTGTGCCAACTAGCAAAACCATTAACCATTTGATAATCAATATTATAAAAAATCATTCCCTAATTATTGTATAAATAACGATTAAACAATAACCTTCAAAAGAGACGCTCTACCTACAGAATAACAGTATTTTTACTTATACATTTTTCTTTTTGTTTAGCGTCATTTTGAAAGAGAGCGTCTTTTTTACATACATAACAATTTTTCTTGAAACATGAATTGATAGCTTTCACCCCAAAATATGATTTTTGTCATATTTTGAGTACTCAGAAAGCGTAAACTTTACAAAAATAAAGCTCAAAATAATGAGTATTAGTAGCACCTTTATCGTTATTTTGTAGTTTATCATATTACAAAATATAACAATTGTGCCATGAAAAAGATACTAGTCCCCACCGATTTCTCTGAACTATCATTGGCAGCGTTAGATATTGCTGCAATGTTTGCCAGAGCTACCGCCGCCGAGATTGTTTTGTACCACAAGGACTACATTAGTTTGCCTTATATCGACTATGTAGAGACCCCAATTACAACATTCGATGTGGAAGCTATTGAAGAGCAACACAATCAAACACAAAAAAGGCTAGGACAAATCATTAACTCGCCAAAGTATGAAGGACTTACGATTGTAACCTATAATACAGATGATTTTGAAGAGCTTGGAGCATCTATAGCCGAACGTACCGACATCGACCTTATTGTGATGGGTTCGGAAGGGGCAAGTGGATGGAAAGAGTTTTTAGATGGTTCTAATTCAGAGAGTGTTGTTCGCCATGCACACTGCCCTGTTTTGGTAATCAAATCACCCATTAGCAGTTTTTATCCTAGAAAAGTACTTATTGCTGTTGATTTTGAAACACCTTTCGATGACAAAGTATTGTCATTACTCAACAAAGAGGTAGAGCAAAAATACATTGTTTATGTAAATGCGTCTGACGATTTTGAAGATACCCGCAGCATCAAGAAAAAAATGCGTGCATTTGAGCAAGAACATAATATAACTGACCATGAGTTTGTCATCTACAATGACTTCAGTGTAAGCAATGGTATTATTCACTGTGCCGAAGACTTACAAGTTGATTTGATTGTTATGTCAACCAAAGCTAGATCAGGAATTAGCCATTTCCTTTTTGGAAGTGTTACAGAAACCGTCCTGAATCATTCTGATATTCCGATACTAGCAACTATTGCACATCATTAATTATTGTGAACAGTATGTCGTGAGCAAACATACCTTAATAATAAACGGCGGTTGTTTCCAACCGCCGTTTTGTGTTAATTTCTTAAATTAGCCAGCTTTTTTTCATCAATAATAGTAATTTCGCTGCCGCTGATTTCTATTAATTTATCAGACTTAAATTCGCTCAAAGTACGTATTAACGACTCGGTAGCAGTACCTACAATCGACGCTAGGTCATCGCGCGAGATTTTCATGGTAAACCGTTCGTTTTCGCTATTTTTGTATTTTTTCTGCAACAACAAAAGGCCATCGGCCACTCTTTTTCTCAACGAATTATACGCCATTCCTAATAGGTATCTTTCTTTGTCGGCAATGCTATTGGCTAGCATTTTGATAAACTTATTGGCTACTTGTTGATTTTTTGAAATCAACTCCATAAAATCATGCTTGGGAATACCTACGATTTGACACTCTTCTAGGGCTTCGGCAGTTTCTTGATAATCGGTATTTTCAATGATAGCGATATGTCCAAAAAAATCACCTTCGTTGTATAAGCCTGTTACAAACTCTTTGCCGTCACGGTTGGTATTATAGGTTTTGATTTTCCCGGCCTTCAAGAAGTAAAATTTAATAGGCTCGTCGCCTTCCGAATAAATAATTTGCTTCTTTTTAAGGGTTGTAACCTTCCTGTCGGTCGAAAGCTCCGACAAATCTTTGTATTTACTTGCCTCCGAGTACAATTCATCGATATGTTCGGTAGTAACTTTGCCCGATCCCTGAATCAATTGTTCTACCTTTTTCAAGCGGCTTTCAATAGCATTTAGCAATTCTATTTCATGAAAAGGCTTGGTTAAGTAATCATCAGCCCCCATTTCCATTCCTTTTCTAAAGTCATTACGTTCTGTTTTGGCAGTCAAAAAGATAAATGGAATTCCTTGTAAATCAGGATTTTGATTAAAAATATGTAATACGCCATAGCCATCCAGTATAGGCATCATTATATCGCAAACCACAATATCGGGTCTTTGTGTCATGGCTTTTTCAACACCTTCTTTGCCATTCGATGCTGTGACTACCTCATAATTAGCCAATTCCAAGATTTCGGCAGTAGTTTCTCGGATATCGTCGCTATCTTCTATTAATAATATCGTTTTCATACAATTGACGGAGCTATTTTTAGTTATTCTGACGACAAAAGCATCAGGTTTTACAATGATAAGTATGCGGTTTTAGGTAAGATTTTCTTGTATTTGTTTTCTTTTACCATGGTAGTCTAGTCTATTCAATATATCTGATAATCAGTAGTATAACCATAATTAGTCAGCTTGTTTGGATTCTTCTATATAGTCAAATTCGGCAGAAACAGTAGTGCCAACACCCAGCTTGCTCTGAATACTCACCTTTCCGTTGAGCAACTCGGTATACTTGGCCACAATATGCAAGCCCAAGCCTGTACCCTGAATATTGGTGACATTGAGGCCCCTAAAAAAGCGGTCGAATAAATGCTTTTGGTCTTCCTCCGAAATACCAATCCCTTCGTCTTTGACGGCAAGGGTAAACTTTGAACCTTTACGAGTAATAAAGATATGAATCGTGGTATTGACATTGGAGAATTTGCTGGCATTAGAACATAAATTAATCAATATCTTACGCAAAAGCGATTTATCTGAATGAATAGCAGTACCAACCTCGTTGTGGTACTTAATCATTTGTCCAGGCTTCAAGAGATTTCTCAAATCAGAAATAGTATCATTAACTAGCTCGTCGAGATTAAGCCAAGCATAAGTAGCTTCAACTTTGCCTTCTTCGAGCTTTCCTACCGACAAAAATTCTTCCAAAATATCGGTTAGATTACTCACTGCCGACTTGATTCGTAACAAGTGTTTCTCTCGTTTTTCTTGGTCGTCGGTAAGTGGGTATTTGGCTATTAAGGAAGCCGACGAAAGAATCGCCGTAAGTGGCGTTCTAAATTCGTGCGATGCCATAGCCACAAACCTAGATTTCAATTCGCCTAGTTCTTTTTCTTTGCTCAAGGCCAATTCTAGTTCGTGCTTCGACTCCTCTAGGTCTTTGAGGGTTTCGACCAAAGCATTGGTTCTATTCATTACTTCTTGTTCAAGACTTTCATTGAGTTTTTTGATTTCCTGATTTTTTAAAATCATTTCCATCTCAATTTTTTTCTTGTAAGTAATATCATTGATAAACGATATGAAGTAGCTATTGCCATTTTGTTCAAAATAGCTCAAACTAATTTCTACCGAAAACAGCGTTCCATCTTTTTTTCTTGCTTTGAGGTCGAGGCCAATCCCCATAGGTCTAATTTGGGGTTTGTCCAAATACTTAGCTGTATGATGGCGGTGAGTGTCGGCAAGGGTAGTCGGTAGCAATGTTTCGATTGGCATACCCAGCAGTTCGTCGGGGTCATAGCCAAACAGGCTATTGGCAAAGCGATTGGTTAGTACAATTTTACTAGCTCTATCAATCATGACAATACCAATGGCGGCGTGCATAAACAACGCCTCGAATCGGGCTTCACCCTCCGAAAACCTCAGCTGTGAATATTTTTCTTGTTGAATATCGCTAATATTAATCAGCCACTTGGTTTGGCCTTTATCTTCGAGGGGAGTTACCTGCAAACGTCCCCAAAACTTTTTACCCGATTTTCGTACAAAACTATTTTCTTCTATCCAGCTTTTTTCGTCGTTAATCGACCGAGCGATTTCTTCATCTAAGCTTTCTTTGAGCTGATTTAGCCGAATACCTCTGCTGTATAACAAATTAAAGTCTGCTAATTTTTCGGTCTCAAACATCAGCAACCCCTTTTGATTCACGTAATCAAACTGTTGTTGGGTAGGTTCGTAAATGCCTATAAATAAGGGGCTATTTTCAAGGGCTATTTGGCAAAAGTTTTGCCCTAAACCTAGTTCATTTAGTGTCATAGAAAAAAGGCTTTATTTTGAACTAAATACTTGTGTTAGCTACCAAAGGGTTAACATGCTATCAATCAACAAAATACACAAATCGCCTATCCATTTAATAGACACAATATGATTTAAAGTTTTGGCAGTTAAACTCTCAGGAAAAGTATTGATATATTTGGCAAATAGTAGTTGCCTTTATTCCTGTTTATTTTGTTGCTCTTAATAATATTTTTGCAAGATGCCCTCTTATACTAAATCCAAGCATATTCTTCCAAAATAGAGAATACAATTGTACTTTTCAATTATTTAGTTTTCATATTAATATCATGGTAAAGATACGTAATTTGTATGATACACGGTAAATTAACATCTTTGTAAATCAGATTATTTTCTAAAAATGCAAAAATCAAAAATCAGATTTCTTATTGGTTGTTTTATGCTCATTGGCCTTATTGTAGGGGTATTTGTTTACGAGCGTTTAGAAAACCAAGAAAATACAGCTATACTACCTACGCTACCCGACGAAGTTTTTCAACAAGCCCTTTCGCATGAAGACTCTCTATTTTTGGGTCATACTAAAGCCCATCAAGATACCATCTTGGTAAAATGGCAAGTACCACAGTTTGATTATGAGTTTGTTATCACTGAGAAGGATACCACAAAACGGCTTTATGTAATGCGTCATAATCGTGTATATGCCCAGAAAAAACTACCGCAACTATTTACCCTAAACCAGCTAAGCTATGAAGTAGCCGACCTCAACTACAACGATATTCCTGAAGTATATTTGTTTTATAAAACATCTAACGAGACAAAGCTCTTGGCCTACGAATTAGGGAAAAATACCCTCATCGGCTTCTCACTACCTCCATTATACGGTCGTCAAGCTTTTGGATATGCAGGACACGACACCCTATTTATTGCCGACGGAAAAGTAATAAGGCAATTTCGTTTTAAAAACGCCCAATTTGCCCCATTTCCATCAGGTACACGTACCTGCGAATACAACTTGGGGTTCGACCTCAAATTTAGCATGAGTAAATCACTAGATACTGAATAAAATTTATGGACATGTCATTTCAAATTATCAAAGCACAACCTTCAGATTATCAGCATATTTCGCAACTATGCCAAACGATTTATGTCGAACATTTTTTGTATCTCTGGCTCGAAGGAGGTAAAGATTGGTATTTCAACAAAGTATACCGCCCAGATATAATCCTATCTGAAATCCAAGATACTAATAGCGATTATTTTCTGTTACAAATAGAACAACAATCGGTAGGGTATCTCAAAGTAAATTATGTCTACAATCAGCAGCCCGATATACTCGAAGTAGAACGAATCTACTTTCATAAAGCATTTGCAGGAAAAGGATTGGGTAAAAAACTGATGAATTTTGCTTTTGATTTAGCAAGGCAGTTACACAAGCAAAGCGTTATACTAAAGGCCATGGACAGTAGCATCGATTCTATTGCATTTTATCATAAAATGGGATTTGCCCAGATTGGCACTTATTTTCTTGCCGACTTTACCCTTATGAAACCCGAATACAGAGGGATGGTAGTATTAGAAAAAAAAATCAATGACGTAGTTTAACTAGCAAATAGAAAAATGCAACAACAAAATCATAATTCACTAACTCATAATTATCCCTCACAAATAAACCATAATATTTAACATGAAAAATAAAAGACTACGCTCGCAAGATTGGTTTGGTAAAGAAGGGAAAGATGGCTTTATCTACCGAGCATGGATGAAAAACCAAGGCATTCCAGCCGATTTTTTTGAAGGAAAACCTGTTATTGGTATTTGCAATACTTGGTCGGAGCTAACACCCTGCAATGCTCATTTCCGAGATTTGGCCGAATCTGTCAAAAAAGGAGTTTTAGAGGCAGGTGGTTTTCCTGTAGAGTTTCCAGTAATGTCTTTGGGCGAAACGCTCATTAAGCCTACAGCCATGTTGTATCGAAATCTGGCTAGTATGGACGTAGAAGAGTCTATCCGAGCCAATCCTGTCGACGGAGTAGTGCTACTGTGTGGTTGCGACAAAACTACCCCTTCGCTTATTATGGGAGCATGTAGTGTCGATATTCCTACTTTAGTTATTTCGGGAGGGCCAATGCTCAAAGGACATTGGCGAGGCAAAGACATTGGTACATCCGATGTTTGGCGTTTTGCAGAAGCTTATAAATTAGGCGAAATTTCTCAAAAAGAATTTGTTGAAGCCGAGGCTTGCATGGCTCGTACACAAGGGCATTGTGCCGTTATGGGTACAGCCTCGACAATGGCCACGATGGTAGAAGCCCTAGGGCTGTCGTTGCCCAATAATGCGGCAATTCCTGCGGCCGATGCACGCCGTAAGGTAATTTCACAGCTATCGGGCCGACGTATCGTAGACATGGTAAAAGAAGACCTTACCCTCTCGAAGGTACTTACCCGAAAAGCCTTTGAAAATGCCATTATGATTAATGCCGCAATTGGTGGCTCTACCAATTTTGTGATTCACTTATTGGCTATTGCTGGTCGTATTGGGGTTGAATTAAATATAGAAGATTTTGACAAATACTCGCATAATGTACCACTTTTGGCCAATATTCAGCCTTCTGGCGAGTTTTTTATGGAGGATTTATACTATGCAGGGGGCTTGCCTGCGGTTATCAAGGAACTGGCAAGTATTATCCATCAAGATGCCCTTACCGTAAATGGAAAAACGATGGGCGAAAATTGTGAAGATGCCGAAAAATTTGACCTCAATATTATTTCTTCGCTAGAAAATCCTTTCAAACCCGAATCGGGGATTGTTGTAGTAAAAGGCAACCTAGCGCCCAACGGGGCGGTTATTAAACCTTCGGCTGCAACGCCAAAACTCATGAAACACCGTGGACAAGCCGTTGTATTTGAAACCATTGAAGACTATCACGCTCGTATCGACGACCCTGCTCTGGAAATAGATGAAAATTCGATCATGGTACTAAAAAATGTAGGCCCCAAAGGATACCCCGGCATGGCCGAAGTGGGCAATATGGGAATCCCTAAAAAGCTATTACTAAAAGGCGTAAAAGATATGGTGCGTATTTCGGATGGACGAATGAGTGGCACAGGATTCGGAACGGTGGTTTTACACGTTTCGCCCGAAGCGGCGGCGGGTGGCACTTTGGCATTTGTCCAAAATGGCGATTGGATCAGCTTGGATGTCGAAAATAGAAGCTTAGAGCTAGAAGTATCGCCCGAAGAACTTGAACAAAGAAAACTCAATTGGCAACCCTTAGATTTGGGTATTAATCGGGGGTATGTAAACTTGTATATCAAGCACGTTGAACAGGCTCATCTCGGAGCTGACATGGATTTTTTGAAAGGAAAATCAGGTAGCACTGTTACCCGCGATTCGCATTAAAAAACACAATAGCCCATAAAAACTTTATGGGCTATTGCTTAGTGTTTACCATGCCTTCTACCCCATCCTTTTCCTCGGTGCTTTTCTTTCACTACTATTACTTTTTGAGGCTGTTGTACTACAACAGTTCTTACAGGACGACGACGCTCAACTACAACGGTTCTTTGTGGAGCACAATTTTCTAGGAAAAACAAAGAAAAAACTATGGCCAAATATTTTAAGTAAGGATTCATAATATGCTGTGTTAAGTATGTGTTTCTTTGACCTTAAAAACGTTCATCTATCATTTTATTTCACATTTGGTCATTAGAATTGAGTAAACGGTTAGATTATGTTATACCTTTCTACCCTCAATCCCTATTCTATAATATGGATAGAAAAGGCCAAGAATCATTGAAAAAAACCGAATTTTGTAGGCACTTTCTTGTAAAATATTCGTTCATATTAATACCCAATCCCCTTTCATTACCTTTTTATAAAAACTATTGAAATAGATGAACAGACGTAACTTTCTCAAAAACACATCTTTAACAACGCTTGGCATTGCCTTGTCTCAACCCAATATTTGGGCAAACAATGCCTTCCCGACAGTTCGGGTTGAGGCCAATAAAAGAAATTTTACCAGTGAGGCTGTCGAACAAACCATAGATAGGCTCAAGAAAAAAATTAAAGACCCCGAATTGGCATGGTTGTTTGAAAACTGCTTCCCCAATACTTTGGATACAACGGTGAAGTATCATGTCAAAGACGAAAAGCCCGATACATTTGTAATTACTGGCGATATAGATGCCATGTGGCTGCGTGACAGCACTGCACAGGTATGGCCTTATTTGCCCTTGGCCGCCAAGGATGCCCAAATCAAAAGCCTGATTGAAGGGGTTATTCGTCGCCAAGCAATTTGTTTGCTTATCGACCCTTATGCCAATGCTTTTTATGAAGGAAAAGGAAATAGCGAGTGGTCAAAAGACCTAACCGATATGAAGCCTGAATTGCACGAACGCAAATGGGAACTAGACTCGGTTTGTTATACTATCCGTTTGGCTTACAACTACTGGAAAACAACGGGCGATACAAGCCCATTCGATACCGATTGGAGCAAAGCTATGAAGTCGGTATTGGCTGTTTGTAAAGAACAACAACGCAAAAATGGAAGAGGAAGTTATCATTTTGGTAGAAATACCTTCTGGTCTACCGATACTGTTCCAGGCAATGGATATGGCAACCCTACAAAGCCTATTGGTATGATAAACAGCACTTTCCGCCCATCGGACGATGCCACGATTTTTCCTTTTTATGTACCTGCCAATCTTTTTGCTGTTGTATCCTTCAAGCAGTTGTCGGAAATGGCTAGTGTCATTTTGAAAGATACCACCTTTGCCAATGAATGCAAAGCATTGTCGACCGAGGTTGACACGGCTATCAAAAAGTATGCAGTTTATAACCATCCCAAATATGGAAAAATCTATGCGTTGGAGGTTGATGGCTTTGGCAATCATTTATTACAGGACGATGCCAACGTACCCAATTTGCTAGGTTTGCCTTATTTGCAAGCTGTGAGTAGCCAAGACCCTATTTATCAAAATACCCGCCAGTTTATTTTGAGTACCGACAACCCTTATTATTTTGTCGGAAAAGCTGCCGAAGGCATTGGCAGCCCGCACACTTTGGTCAATAATATCTGGCCAATGAGCTTGATTATGCGTGCTATGACCTCTAACAATGACCAAGAAATTTTGGCTCAATTGAAGTTTTTGAAAAATACACACGCAGGAACGGGCTTTATGCACGAGTCGTTCGACAAAGATGATTCATCGAAATTTACCAGAAAATGGTTTGCTTGGGCCAATACCCTTTTTGGCGAATTAATTTTGAAGATAGAAAAAGAAAGACCTCATTTATTGTAGAAGGCTTTTGTAGGCTCAATCAAGAACTCCTTTTATTGTTCCTGATTGAGCCTAATTTTATACTTTGGCTGATGGGATTTCGCTAGCTGTACCCTCTACCTCCTCAACCCAAACTCGCATATCAACCAACTGTGATGCCCCAAATTGAGTAATCAACGCTACGTCGGTGGCATCTCGCCCGTAGGCAATCACAATACGCCCTCCTGTAGTTCGCTCCTGAACGGCATCGAAGGTGTACCATTTACCCCCCAAAAACACCTCAAACCATGCGTGCAAATCCATGAATTTCAGGTCTTTGACATATCCTACAACCATTCTTGAAGGAATATTAATACTCCGACAAAGCGAAATAGCCAAATGGGTAAAATCACGACAAACCCCCACTTTGGTCTGAAGAATATCCAAAGCCGTTGTAGTTGAATACGTTACTCCATATTGGTATTCAATGTTTTGGTGAATCCACTCACGAATAGCCATAATTTGCTGATAACCCGACCAGATATTCTTTGTGATAGAAATAGCCAATTGCCCTATTTCATAGCTATCGGACTGACAATAACGGCTTGGAAAAAGGTATTGTAGGGTATCGCTTGGCAGGTTTTCGATTAGCACATATTCTGCCGAAATGTTTGAATCAATACTATGCTCTACTTCCGCTACTACCTCAGTTTTGATATGTACCTCGCCAACAGGCAACAACATTCGTTGACACAAGTTGCCAAAACAATCAAAATATTCGGTTACATGGGTAGATGGGCTAATAATTAAACGGTCTTCTTGAATAAACTGACCTTCCATACTTCTAGGCCGAAGCATAGTAACTACTGGCGTAGGTTCTTTAATTTGATAAGTGAATTCGGCACCAGCAATTAATTTCATACGTATTGTCTAAATGATGAATGTGTGAGTTGTGAGTTAGTGATTAAAAGTCTGGTAATCTGTTGTACAAAAATTAATAGGTATTTACCCTTAAAAGACACAAAATGAATAGAGCTTTGATGTTGTACCTAAGCGTTGCTCTACCTTTTGTTACCCCTGTGCATTTGTCCTGAAACTTTTGATATTTTTCAATGAACCTCCTTATTCTTAACAACAAAGTGTTTCTTGAATAGGTTGCTATTATACCAAAATCTATTCATCATATAGCCACACCTATCAACACAACCCGTATATACGATACGACTTGTGAGAAAGTGCAAAATCATTCTTTGCAACAAATGACGACTTCAATATTTAAGTGAGGCTTGTTTTTGAGAAAAAGATACTGTATCCATAGCTATACAAATATAGCGAAAAGAGGATGTATTTCTTATGCTGAAACCATGTATTTTGTCTAATTATGTCGATTTTAGGCCAATAATCAACTATATATTTGCTAATTTTCAATAAAATAGCCAATCCTGTTATCTTTTATATCAAAACGTTGTTATAATAGTCATTAAACTTCAAACGTAATTTACATCATATAATAAGTGATAATACCCAATTGTAAACAAACTAGACCTGTATATAATATGAATTACTCTTTTGAGCTTTCTAGTTTTGTTCTTTCATAACTTACACCTATCATTTAAAAAAGGGGTATTACTGTAGGTAATTGGCTCAAAGTTTTATCAAATCAGCATACAGTATTTTCAATACGGTATGTTACCAAAAACATTCATTAACTCATGGCAAACTGGCATTTAAAGGGTAAAAAAGCTCTTATTACAGGCGGTACAAAAGGTATAGGCAAGGCTACAGCTACCGAATTTCTGCAACTAGGGGCAGAAGTATTAATTATAGCTCGCAATGGTGAAGAAATCAAGGCCTGTCTTCAAGAATGGCAAACAATGGGATTTACAGCACAAGGTATTGCAGCCGATGTTTGTAGTGCCTATGACCAAGAAAATTATATATTCCCTATTTTGAAAGAATGGAAATCGCTTGATATTTTGGTCAATAATGTTGGAACAAATATCCGCAAAGAATTTATCGAATACGAAGCAGAAGAAATCAGACAAATATTTGAAACCAATATTTTTAGTGCTATCAGTATGACAAAACTCTGTTTTGAGTTTTTAGAAAAAAGCACTGAAGCCAGCGTTATCAATGTAAGCTCGGTAGCAGCCTTAGTAGATGTTGCTTCTGGTACACCTTACGGCATGACCAAGGCAGCCGAATTGCAATTTACTCGTAATTTGGCCGTCGAATGGGCCAAATACAATATTCGTGTCAATGCCGTTTCGCCATGGTACACCCGTACGCCATTAACAGAAACGGTACTAAATCAGCCAGCAAGGTTGCAGAAGATTATCGACAAAACCCCACTCAACCGTGTGGCCGAACCCGAAGAAATGGCTACAGCTATTACTTTTTTAGCATTGAAGGCTTCTTCCTATATTACAGGTCATAATTTGGTGGTAGATGGCGGTATGACCATAAAAACCTTGTAGTTTTACAGAAACATTATGATACAGAGTTACACAAGGATTTGATGGTATTTTGTAAAAACAAAACCTACAGCTTGTGTAGCTCTGTAAAATAAAGCTCTGTCTTTTACTAGCAGTCTTGGCTCAAATCCAAATTTGTTTGAACAGCTTCAAAATACCTCAGAATTGGTAAAACTCCTAAGCCTGATGTATTGGTTTTATTATTTATTTTCTCGTCACTCATTTGCTCATTAAACCAAACGCTTTTTATTCAACAACTAACTATTTTATGAAAAAACTTTCCGCTTTATTGCTTTGTCTTGGTTTAGTACCTAGCCTTATTTTGGCACAAACACCCCAAAAACGAAAACTTCAGCCCAATGATGTTTATAAAATCAAGACTGTTTCTGACCCTCGTGTATCGCCCGATGGCAACTGGATTTCGTACACCCTCACTTCGGTAGATTCTAGTAAAAACAAACGCTCGTCAGATGTTTGGATGATTAGTTGGGATGGCCAGCAAAATGTACAGCTAACCAATAGCCCCGACGGTGAATCGCAGGCCAAATGGAGTCCCGACAACAAGTATATTTCGTTTGTGTCGTCACGAAATAGCACCACAGGAAGTCAAATATGGCTACTAGACCGCCGTGGTGGTGAAGGTAAACAGCTAACAAATCTTAAAAATGGGGATTTAGAAGAATACGCTTGGTCGCCCGATGGCAAAAAAATTGCCTTGGTGATTCAAACTCAACCCGACACCATAAAACACAAAACACCTAAGCCTTTTGCTACCGACCGTTTCCTTTTCAAAAAAGATATAGAAGGCTATCTCGAAAAAAGACCTACGCATATTTTCTTGTTGGATATAGCTACCAAAAAACTAGATACCCTTACCAAAGGAAATTATGACGAAACATCAATAGCATGGTCGCCCGATGGTACACAGATTGCCTTTATTAGCAATCGTACCGCCGACCCCGACCGCAACGAAAACACCGATGTGTTTGTGGTAGATGCCAAGCCCAATAGTACAATCAAACAGCTTACTACTTGGACAGGGCGTGACTTTGCCCCTACTTGGAGCCCCGACAGCAAACAAATTGCTTATTTGCAAACAACCTCGTCGGAAGATTATATCATGTACGACCAAGCCATTTTGGCTGTAATTAATAAAGACGGTGGCCAGCCTACCCTATTAAGCAAAAGCCTCGATCGGCCTGTCAATTCGCCTCGCTGGACAAAAGATGGCAAGGCTATCAATGTTTTGGTAGTCGACGACCGCCAACGCTATGTGGCCGAATATAGCCTTTCAGGACAATTTAAACGCATTACTACCGACAACGCAATTTATACGTCTTTAGAGCAACACCCCAACGGCTCGTTGTTTTCGTTAGTAACCAACTCGCAACGTCCTGCCGAAATCTATGCTCTTGAAAATGCCGTGCCACGACGCTTGACCAATCATCATGAAGAGTTTTTCAAAAATATAGAGCTAGCTTCGGTAGAAGGATTCAGCTCGAAAGGTAAAGATGGGGTAACGGTATCGAATATACTTTACAGGCCATCGGGCATCGATACCAAGAAAAAATTACCTACAATTTTCTTTATTCATGGTGGGCCAGTAGCACAAGACGAATACAGTTTTGATTTGAGCAGGCAAATGTTAGCTGCTGCAGGCTATGCGGTAGTAGCTGTTAATTACCGAGGTAGCAATGGCCGAGGCTTGGATTACTGCAAGGTGATTAGTGCCGACTGGGGCAATAAAGAGGTAATTGATATTTTGAGTGCGGTAGACTATACCGTAAAAAATGGTATTGCCGACCCCGAAAAACTAGGTATTGGAGGCTGGAGTTACGGTGGTATCCTTACCAACTATGCTATTGCTAGCGATACTCGATTTAAGGCGGCAGCAAGTGGTGCAGGGGTTGCTATGGTATCGTCGATGTATGGAGTTGACCAATATATTTTGCAGTACGAACACGAATTAGGCGCACCTTGGAAAAACTTCCAGAAGTACATTCAGCTTTCGTATCCATTCTTAAAAGCCGATAAAATCAAAACGCCAACCCAGTTTATGGTTGGTGAAAGCGACCACAACGTACCCGCTGTAGGTAGTGAACAAATGTATCAAGCCTTTAAAAGCATTGGTATTCCTACAGAATTGATTGTTTATCCTAACCAATTTCATGGTATTACAGTGCCTAGCTATCAGGTAGATAGATTTGAAAGATATATCAAATGGTTTGATAAATACCTAAAATAGAAGCTGTTTAGCCTTATTAGAAAAACCAGACATCTGGCATTGAAAGATTTGTTTTAGCATTCTCTATGAGGGTTTTTCTTTTAGCTGGTGAATACTTTTGACCAATCAATTACAACACAGAGGAGCAAATGATTAAAGAATTGGGCGGTGGGCTGTTCTTAATAACAGAAACACAAAACTCTTTAAGACTTTGTACCTCTGTGTTTTTTTATACTATACCTTTACATTTATATAAAACAAAACCCAAAAACTATGAATAATAAACCTTTTGATAACCTTGTAGCGATTGTTACAGGAGCGGGTGTTGGTATTGGCTATGAGGTAAGTAAACAACTGGCACTACGAGGTGCCAAAGTTATTTTGAATGACATCGACGAGCAAGTTGTAAGTATTGCAGTACAAAATATCCGAGCTGCCAATGGTATTTGCGAGTATGTGGTAGGCGATAGTGCCGACATTACCACTATCAACAAGCTAGTCGATAAGGCTATTGATACTTATGGCAGCATAGACTTACTCGTCGCCAATTCGGGTATTACTACTTTTGGCGATTTTCTTTCCTATCAGCCCGAATCTTTACGGAGGCTATTAGACATTAATCTATTTGGAACATTCTTTTTGGTACAAGCTGTTGCCAAAAAGATGATCGAACACCAACACGGAGGCAGTATTGTACTTACTTCGTCGGTAACAGGTCATCAGGCTCATCCTTTTTTGGCAGCTTATGGTATGACCAAAGCGGCACTCGAACAACTCGCCAAAAACTTGGTGGTAGACCTCTCGCCTTTCCAAATTAATATCAATACTGTTGCTCCTGGAGCAACCCTTACCGAGCGAACCCTCACCGACCAAGACTATCAAACAACATGGTCACGTATTACACCTTTGGGTAAGCCTGCTACAGTAAGCGATATTGCCGAGGCTATGCTATTTTTATTGTCGCCTCAAGCCAATCATATTACAGGACAAAGCTTGGTTGTAGATGGAGGCTGGACATCGATTGGTGTTTCGCCTTATTAGATTTAGGGCAAAACCCTATTAGCCATTCATTTGTTATTATATTTGTAGATATTATTGATGCTTCATACCATAATATCATACGTATTTCGCAGAACAGTTCGTTCCATTCTAAACATCCGTTAAATCTCTATGTTTCAAAAACCTACAAAATCACGTTCGCTCATCCTTTTGCTATTAGTAAATCTAATCATTTGGAGTTGTAGCAAAAATGACATTGACCCTGTTGTCGAAAATCAATATTTAGTTAGCACTTCTGTTATTGGCGAGTACTCAACCACCCAAGTAGCCCAACGGGTTGACAATAGCGATTTTGGCCAAGGTAATGCCCTGATAACATCCCTTGTAAAAGGCTTGGTAAAATACCCTATAAAGGTGTACAAAGTGGTGTATAATACCAAAGGTGTAGATGGTAAAACACTTCAGGCTTCGGGCGTAGTAATAGTACCTACCACTACCGAAAGTCTGCCATTGATTAGCCAACAACACGGTACACTCAGCAACAAAGCCGATGCCCCATCGCTTTATAGCACTGGAGCTTCCGAAACCTACTTATTGGCCTCGTTGGTAGCCTCAAACGGCTTTATTCTTTCTTGTCCTGATTATATTGGCTACGGAACAACCCAAAATCTCGACCACCCCTACGAACACCGTGAAACCCTAGCTCAGTCTAGTCTTGATTTGATTAGGGCAGCCAAAGAATTACTAAACCAAGAAAAGGTAAGTTGGAGCAAGAAAGTAATGATTACGGGCTATTCGGAAGGAGGCTATGCCACTATGGCCTTGCAGAAAAAAATGGAAGAGCAGTTTCCTAATGAATTTAATTTGGTAGCATCGTCGTGTGGTGCAGGGGCTTATAACAAAACAGCCTTCATGAAATATATCATTAACGAAACTACGCATGGAGTAGCCTCTTACAACTCGCTTTATATTTGGGTAACCACGGCCTACAATAGTATTTACGGTATTAATCGCCCAATGACCTACTATTTCAATGCTCCGTATGCTGCCGAAGTACAAGCCAAAGGCCCTTTTGCCAATATTCCTGTTAGCATTAATTTAGCCTATAGCGATACTTTCAGAAAAGGGGTCAACGAAGGCACTGATACAGCCTTTATTAATGCTGTAAAAGACAATGATATATTCGACTGGAAACCCAAAACTCCTACCCAACTATATCATGGAACAGCCGACCAACACGTTTTCTATTTCAATTCAGAAACAGCCTTTAATGCTATGAAAGCCAAAGGTGGCGATGTTACTTTGATTAGCTTACCCAACAAAGACCATTTTACCGCTATCCAAGATTATTTGTTGGGTACGTTAACTTTCTTTGGAGGCAAAAAATAAGATTTTGAATACACATAAGTCATCTCGAATTTAGTGAATGAGTAATTATTTTTGAAGATGATTTTCAGTAGTAAAGAAGCAATGCTTTGCGGCTAAAGATGTGTAATGATGACATTTAACATGAAAAATCGGTCGAAAATTGTTTTTCGACCGATTTTTATAAATAGCTCCTAAATTTCCATCATTTGAGCAATTGATAGGCCTCTTCAAGGCTCACTTAACGACCTGATGGCTCCCAACAAACAAAAAGTTGGGATGACTCATGTTTGTGCAACTTTACACCTTTGTCCAAAATAACAAATCTTAACAGTTCAGAATTCCTACAGATTTTCATTCTACATTTGCGATTAAACACCCTTCTAGCCAATTATATCCATGAAGCTGTTAATCATTGAAGATGAAATACCCCTCCTCGAATCCATTATCCATTATTTTGGGCAAGAAGGTCATATTTGCGAAATAGCTCCCAATTGGGAAACTGCTATGGAAAAAGTACAGCTCTATGAATATGATTGTATTGTTGTTGACATAAACCTTCCTGATGGCAATGGTTTGTCCATTATTCGCCACCTCAAAAAAGAACTTTCAGAAGTAGGAATTATTATTATTTCTGCTCAAAATGCACTCAACGACCGCCTAGTGGGTCTTGAGCTTGGGGCCGATGACTATTTAACCAAGCCATTTCATTTGGCCGAACTCAACGCCCGTATCAAATCTATTATTCGCCGACGAAATTTTCAGGGTAATACTTCCATTACATTTGAAGAAATCGTTGTGTGGCCTAGCGAAATGCTTGTAACAATTCATGATAAAACTCTTATCTTAACCAAAAAAGAATTTGACTTACTCATGTATCTGATAGTCAATAAAAATAAAGTATTAACCAAAACAGCCATTGCCGAAAACCTTTGGGGCGATAGTGCCGATATGCTCGACAATCACGATTTTATTTATACCCATATCAAAAACTTGCGAAAAAAAATGCTGGAAAGTGGTGGCAATGATTACATTCAGTCGGTTTATGGAATGGGATACAAATTTGGGAAATGAAAAAACTACTTAATATTACCTCCAATTTCCACTTGGCTATTTCCTGTGGGGTTCTTGTTATAGGCTGTTCTCTATTTTACTTAACTATTCGACAAATCATTGACGAGGAAGTTACCGAAGAGTTATATCAAAATCAAGCCAAAGTTGTTCATTGGTTTCACCAAAACGAACACCTTCCTCCGCACATTTTATTACTAGGTGATAGCCTCCATTGGGAAATCACCACATACAAAACACCCGAAATCCTCAAAGATACCAACCTTTATAATTATACCGAACAAGAAATAGAACCTTACCGACAACTTAGCTTTACTATACCCAAAAACAAAATTTTATACCGAGTTACGCTATACAAACTTCTCATTGAAAATCAGCCTATTATATCATCCATTGCAATATCTATGAGTACTATTCTGGCTATGCTTTTTTTGGCTATCATGCTTATCAACAGGCGATATTATCAATACCTTTGGCAACCTTTTTACAATAGTTTGTCTTTAGTAAAAAAGTTTCAATTAGCCGACAAGCACGTTTTGAGTTTTCCCAAAAGTAATATTGCAGAATTTGATTCACTCAACAATACGCTATCACGTTTGCTCAATCGTATCAATAACGACTATCTACAACTCAAAGAGTTTACAGAAAATGCTTCTCACGAAATTCAAACACCAATGGCTATTATACAAGCCAAGATTGAGGTATTAATGCAAGAATCATCATTGACAGAATCACAGCTAAAAAACCTTTTAAGTATTTCGGAAGCTGTAAATAGGCTTTCAAAGCTCAACGCAACGCTGTTGTTGTTGACCAAAATAGAAAATGGACAGTTTCAGGAAGGGAGTATCCCTGTCAATCTTTCAAAGGTACTAGAACAAAAACTTTTTGATTTTGATGATTTTTTGAGTCAATTCTATGTCCAAACCCAAATAGAGCCTGCTGTTGAGGTGAATAGCCACCCCATATTGTTAGATATTCTTATCAACAACCTTCTTTCTAATGCCTACAAGCATAACCAACCTACAGGCACAATCAACGTTTTTCTCAATCAGCAACACCTAAGCGTAAGCAATACAGGACACGTATTATCGATTCCTGAACATAAGATTTTTGAGCGTTTTCAAAAAGGCAATACCTCTAATAAGTCATTTGGCTTGGGATTGGCTATTGCTAAAAAAATTTGTGAGCAAAACCATTGGGAAATTTCCTATCAATTTCAGGACAACAAACATAGTATGACTGTCTATTTTTAAGAACTTCAGATTTGCTCCAGTATTGCTTTCTAGTTTTGTGTATCATTTCAATTCGCTAGCAACATGAAGCATTTCAGCAAGAAACTTACCTTAATCGTAGCATTGGGCCTTATCAGCTTGACCAACTTTGCACAGAACTTTTTTTATATTCAAGTAAAAGACAGCCTAAGTCATGAGCCATTAGAAGGCGTTTCGATTATAAAAAAAGATACCAAAATTGGGCAAAAAACAGACACAAAAGGATTGGTAAAGTTTACGAATCTCGGCAATCCCAATACTGTATTTGTTATATCGTCGGTAGGTTATCAAACCCAAACCGTTAGTATAACACAAACACACAACACACTCGAATCGCCCTTGGTAGTTTGGCTCAATACCGAAATCGAAACCATGGAGGAGGTTACGATTAGCTCAACCAGAACCAATTCTAGAATTGAAGATTTGCCTCTTAAAGTAGAAGTACTTGGAATCGACGATATGATGGAAGAAAACACGATAAAACCAAGCAGTATTAGTAGTATTCTTGGCGATTTATCGGTGATTCATATACAACAAACTTCGGCTACCAATGGCAACAGTACTGTAAGAATGCAAGGTTTGGATGGCAAATACACCCAAATTCTAAAAGATGGCTTACCTTTATACGAAGGCTATTCGGGGAGTTTCGGTATTTTGCAAATACCTCCTTTAGACCTAAAACAAGTGGAGATTGTAAAAGGGTCGGTATCGACTCTCTATGGTGGCGGAGCCATTGCAGGAATGATAAACCTTATTTCAAAACAACCAACCGACCAACAAGACTTATCTTTTACCCTGAACCGCACTACGCTCAAAGAATCGAATATTAATGGGTATTACGCTCAAAAATGGGGAAAATTCGGTAGTACTATTTTTTCGGGTATAACCCAACAAAATGCCGTAGATGTCAATAAAGATGGGCTGTCGGACGTACCCGACATCAAAAATCTTACTTTTCATACCAAACTTTTCTACGATTTTTCGGAAAAAACAAAAGCTAATATAGGTTTTGCTTATTTAACCGAAAAAAGATTGGGAGGCGATATGCAGGTAATATACCAAAGCCCAGACAATAGCCATCAATATTACGAAAAGAATATCTCTGAGCGTATTACTACCGATATGCACTTTTCTCATGCTTTTTCAGCTAATCATCAGCTTAGTGCCAAAGGAACAGTCAGTACCTTTAATCGTAGCTTACAACAAAGTACTTATGGTTTTGAAGGTCGTCAGATTGCCAGCTTTTTTGAAGCTTCAGATTTTATTAAAACGGCAAAAAGCAACTTTGTTTATGGCATAAACTTCACTGCTGAAGATTTCAAAAAGAAACAGCCTGATAGCACTTTCCTACAAAACTACCAGTACATTACCACAGGTAGTTTTGTACAAGAAGGCTATAATTTCACAGATAAGTTGATGGTAGAAATAGGCTTTAGAAGCGATTTTCATAACAAATTCGGTAATTTCTTTTTACCACGATTAGCATTTTTCTATAAGCCTCAAAACAACCTTTCGATACGAATGAGCGGTGGCTTGGGCTACAAAACGCCCAATGTATTTACCCAGCAGACTATCTCGGGAAGTTTACGCTACCTCCTCCCTATCGATGCCTCGCTCAAACCCGAATCATCAATAGGTATCAATTTTGATTTGAACTACCATTTTGTAATTGCCGAAAAAATCAATGTACAATTAAATCAAGCTTTTTATTATACCCGCATCAGCAATCCAATATTGACCAATACTTTGCCAAACAACCATATTAGTTTAATCAATAAAAACTACGACATCAATTCAATTGGAACAGACACCTATATTAGATTTGAAGTCGATGCCATTGAACTTTATCTAGGCTATAATCATACCATTGCCAAGCGTGTCGGTACAGGTACGAATGTATATTTGCCTTTTAGCCCACAAGATAAATTTTCGAGTACCCTTGCCTATGAAATTACAGACAAATGGCGTTTTGGTATCGAAAATAGTTTTGTAGCCAACCAATATATCAACGAAAATCAGCCTGTCAACAACTATTGGTTTTGGGCAGGTATGATAGAACGAAAACTTGGCAAAATCAGCATTGTGCTAAATGCCGAAAATATCTTCGATTTTAGACAGTCCAAATCTGAAGCTTTATTTTTAGGAAATATTACCCAACCTACCTTTCAGCCACTTTGGGGGCCAATCGATGGGCGAGTTATTAATCTAGCTATGAAAATCAAAATTTAGGATAACGGCTCTGTTTACATCAACATTGTACATAAACCCAGGCTAAGGCCTATCATGATTCGTCCGTTTTCTTGCCTTTTTCCGACAAGAAAACGGACTTTATTTTTTATAAAAAATACCACTTACATTTCAAATTTGTAAAATTGTGTATAATTTTACCTGATTCATCAATAACCACCATTAACTGCCATTAATTATGCAACTTTCGCTCATTTCTGAGATGCCCGAGCTAGAAAAGAAAGTCTTCTTGGATGTTTTTGCAAAAGTGTACTTTGACCGTCGCCTTCGTAGGCCACGCCTCAAAACGATTGATGGCCAAACAATCCCTGCCGACCTCACGATTGGCTGTGCTACCCGAATTCTTTCTCAATTTCCAGAAGGGACAATCTATAAACTAGACGTTCGTTTGATACAAAAGAATGGCCGTCAGCCTTATTTCTTAACCCTCAATCACAGAAAAGTACAAAGAGCTATTGAGTTTTTTGAGCACAATTTACAACTACAATGTGGCCTCAAAAACGACTGTCGCCCCAAAAAAACAGTGGTTTTTGAACGAAGAAAATCTCATAAAACTACTCCTACCGATTCTTCAATTTGTTAAAAATAGCATACCGTCAATTTTTCCTTCTCATTTTTCTGTACCACTGGCATCAACCCAAAGCTACTGAGTAGTATAGGTGTAAAGTACTGGCACAACACAAAACTACCACAAAACCCGCTTATAGTCAATTATTTAACAGTTGTCGTCATTGAGGACTCCTCAACGTGTGCATGTGTTATGCTGTCATTTGCCTGCTTTGCCCAAAAGGTAATACCTGCCTATTATTTATTACCCACTTTTATAACAAATAAGTTTGGGCAAAACTAAGCTTGTCCTTACAAAACCCCATAAGCTTTTGTTATATTTTAAATTCATTTTGTTATATTTAACTTACACTTCAAATACTTATGAAAACGATTCTTCTTATCTGTACATTTTGTACGGCATTGCTATCAGCAAATGCCCAAAACAAAACCATTGAGCTTTGGAAAAGCAGGCTACAAACCGAAACCAAGGATATTACTAAATCAGATATTTTGCTGAATATTTCTAAAGAATTTGAACTAGAAAATAACCTACCCGAGGCACTTACGTATGCTCAACAAGCCCTTACCCTTGCCCAAGGTATCGATTACAAAAAGGGAATGGCCTTTGCTTATGCTCAGCTTTCAAATATCAATGGTAAGCTAGGCAATAAATCACAACAACGAAAGCTCCGCAATAAAGCCAACAGTTTGTTTAATGAAACTAACCAACATATTGGTAATGATATTGTTGCCTTACAACGACAACAACTTTTGGCAGAAGAACAAATCAAAAAAGAAGAGGAAGAACTACAGAAACAAAAAGAGGAAATAGAAAAAAGCAAACAAGAATTGGCTTTAAAAAACGAAGAAGTTGAGCAGTCGAAAGGGGCTGTGGCCTTGTCGTTACAAACCATTAGTGCCCTTAGCAACGATACTTTACGAAAACGAGCGATGTTGCTAAAAAAGCAAAAAGAATTAGCCATTCAGTCTGACAAAATCAAGATTCTTCGACAAGAAAAAGCTTTACAAGAATTGGCGTTGGAAAAGCAAAAGGTAGTTCAAAAACTGATGACAGTGGTAGTAATGGCTATTTTGTTGCTTGTACTGGTATTATTGCTTTTGTATTTTAACAAGAAAAGAAGCAATCAGAAATTGGCCGAAAAAAACGCTATTATTGCCCAAGAAAAACAGCGTTCCGACGAGCTATTACTCAATATTCTTCCTTACGAACTGGTAGAAGAACTCAAAGAAAAAGGCGTAGCTCAAGCCCGTGACTACGAACAAGCCACCGTGATGTTTACAGATTTTAAGGGATTTACCCAAATCAGCGAACAACTTAGTACACAGGAGCTTATCGAAGAAATAGATTTTTGTTTTAAGGGCTTCGACCGCATTATCGAAAAATACGAGGGTATCGAAAAAATCAAAACCATTGGCGATGCCTATTTGTGTGCTGGAGGGATTCCTGCCCCCAATCAAACTCATCCCTTTGATGTAGTACATGCGGCTGTCGAAATTCGAGATTTTATGAAAGCCCGCGAGCATGAACGCAAAAGTAACAACAAACCTTTTTTTGAAATACGCATTGGAATTCACTCGGGGCCTTTGATTGCGGGAGTGGTTGGTGTCAAAAAATTTGCTTATGACATTTGGGGCGATACCGTTAATACGGCATCTCGTATGGAAAGTAATAGCGAAGTAGGTAAAATCAATGTTTCTGGAGCTACCTATGAGCTAGTCAAAAACCGCTTCCATTGTAAATATCGAGGCAAAATAACGGCCAAGCATAAAGGCGAAATTGATATGTATTTCGTTGATGATAAATAGGTAATTGGGAGTACCCAATAGTTATGAGTATCATTTTTGCTGTTTTCATATAGCCTTGTAAGTCCAAATTTGCTTAAACAAACCACACCAATACTATATCATCAGAATATCCAGTAATCCAAAACTCTTTTCAATAGTATTAGTATGAATACCTACGCTGCGATACAGTATATTTCGGAAAAGCTTGAAAAAGAGCTTTCTCCTTTGTTAACTTATCATCATTTCGGCCACACCCTTGCCGTAGCCAATAGGGCCATTGCTATTGCCCATTCAGAAGGAGTTGAGCAGGCCGAAACACTCAGTCTGTTATCAATAGCGGCTTATTTTCATGATGCAGGCTTTTTAATTAGTCACGAAAATCACGAATACCATAGTTGCCAAATTGTACAAGCTATTTTACCAAGTTTTGCTTTTTCAGACGCTCAAATTGAGCATATAACAGCCCTTATTATGGCTACCAAAATACCACAATCTCCCAAAAATCAGCTAGCCGAAATTCTTTGTGATGCCGACCTCGACTATCTTGGTGACCATAATTTTTATGCTATTTCCCAGACATTATGGCAAGAACTCTACAACCTCGACAAAATAGATAACTCCAACAACTGGAACCAAATACAAGTACATTTTTTAGAATCTCATCGCTATTTTACACCAACCAACCAACTTGCACGAAATAGCGAAAAACAAAAACGTATTGAAGAATTAAAAAGTAAATACTAACAGAGCCAAGTTGGTTTAAACCCCCAAACTCGGTATTCTTGCATAATTGGTTTATCATTCCACAACAAACCATTTGAAATACCTTTAAAACTGTGTAAACATGCACCAATCCTTTTTTGTCCAAAATTATCAACATGAGTTACTTATCAATAGCCTTACCAATGTTTTCGGCAAATTTGATTTGACCATGCTTTCGCTTATAGAACCCCAACTAGAATGGATTGAATTATCTGGTGGCGAAATTCTGTTTCATCAAAATGACCCCGACGATTCACTTTATTTTGTTATTAGTGGCCGCCTCAGGGCTTTTATTACCACACCCGACCACGAATATGTTACCATTGGCGAGATTGTACGTGGCGAAACTGTCGGGGAAATGGCGTTGTTTACTGGCGAACCACGAGGTGCAAGTATTGTGGCTATTCGTGATAGCGTACTGGTAAAGCTTAGTAAGCCTATTTTTGAGGAGGTTATTAAGGCCTATCCTCTTATTTCGATGAACGTAACCAAGATTATTATCAATCGGTTAAGGCTTTCGCAATCGCCTAAAAAAAATATCCAAAAGCCTGTCAATATTTGTTTATTTGGGGTTTCGACAGATACCCTTTTATCTGATTTTGCAACACAACTGTTGCCTTATTTGCAGAAAAAAGGCAATACCCTATTACTCTCGTCAGAAATTGTAAATCAAATTCACCAAACCGAGCATTTGGCTCAAGCTAACAAAAATGATACTATTTTGTACCGAAAACTAAGCCGATGGCTCGACGAACAAGAATATCAGCACGACTTACTTGTGTACCTCTGCGACCCCAATGATACCGAATGGACCAGCCGTTGTATTCGTAATGCCGATGAAATTTATTTACTGGCATCGGCCAGTGAGTCGCCTGAACCGAGTATTTTGGAAAAAAAGCTTTTTGATAATAATCACCGTATTGGGGCATTTACAAACCTGATTTTATTGCACCCCGAAAACACTATTATTCCGAGTAATACTGAGGTTTGGCTAAAACCTCGCAACATAAAAAGGCATTTTCATGTGCGTTTGCACACGGTTCCCGAACTCCAAAGGTTAGCCCGAATTATTAGCGGCACAGCTATCGGGCTAGTTTTGGCTGGCGGAGGAGCAAAAGGGTTTGCTCATTTGGGTATTTATCAAGCACTAAAAGAATATGGTATTGCGATTGACTTTGTTGGAGGTACTAGCGTTGGAGCAATGATGGCCGCCCTGATTGCACTAGGCGTGAATCCTGAAAAAGCCAAAGATAATGCCCGCCAAGGAGCTATCGACAATCCTACTAAAGACTATACGCTGCTACCTTTTGTATCGCTGATTCAGGGTAATAGAATAGAGAAAATGATACGAGAGTCTATTAGAAAAAGTGTTGGCAAAGATGTGATGATAGAAGATACTTGGCTTACTTTTTATGCTGTTTCTAGCAACTACAGCAAAGCCCGAGAAGAACTGCATACACGTGGCCCTTTGGCCAAATACCTCCGTGCTAGTAGTTCGATTCCTGGAGCATTTCCACCTGTAGTCGATGGCGAACATTTTCTGGTAGATGGCGGTACGTTTAATAATTTCCCTACTGATATTATGAACAAAATGGGGGTTGCCAAAATTATTGGCGTTGATTTGAATATCGACAAACCTCGTAAACTCACTATCGACCGAATGCCTTCTGGTTGGGAAATTTTAAAAGATAAGCTCAATAGTAAAGAAAACCGAAAATATAGAGTGCCATCGTTAATGTCGATTATTCTTAATAGCACTGTTTTGTATAGCAATGCTCGCCAAAACGAAACTAAAAAATATACCGACTTGTATTTTAACCCCGACCTCAAACGATTTAGTATTCTTAATTGGAAAGCCTTCGATGAAATATATCATATTGGCTACCAACATGCCAAAGAAGTCCTTAGCAATATGACCGAAGAGGAACTTCAATATTTTAGAGAATAAATGCTAAGGCATTATTTTCTTTGAATGGCTATTAGCAAGCCAATTACTTCGTTTGCTAATAGCAAAACTTTACTAAAAATACATTTTTTGAGCCAAACGAAAGGTATTACAATGAGCCTCTACAATGTCGGCAATACGAGGAGAATACCCTCCTCCCATCGCAACTACAATAGGTAACTGGTATGATTTGGCATATTCAAACACCAGTTCGTCTCGTCTATAACAGCCCTGCATACTTACCGAAAGTTTGCCTAATTTGTCGCTGGCAAGAATATCCACTCCTGATACAAAAAATAGGAAATCAGGCTTCACTCTTTTGAATAATATAGGCAAAGTATCATACAAGATATTCAAATAAACGTCGTCTTGGGTGTATGTTGGTAGTTCAATATCCCAATCCGATATTTCCTTGTGCAAAGGGTAATTTTCTTTACCATGTATCGAAAAAGTAAAAACACGAGGTTCGTTAGCAAATATTTCGGCAGTACCATTGCCTTGATGTACGTCTAAGTCTATTACCAATATTTTTTTAGCCAAACCTTTGTCTATCAGATAATTACTAGCTACGGCAACATCATTCAACAAACAAAACCCTTCACCTTTATCCGAATAAGCATGATGTGTTCCTCCTGCTACATTCATCGACACCCCCGACTCAAAGGCAAACCGAGTACAGTCAATCGTACCTTGTGTAATAATTGTTTCTCGTAATACAAGTTGTTCATTCAAAGGAAAGCCTATTCGACGAATCATTTTGGGGTCAAGGCTCAGCGACTTCAAAGCTTGCCAATAAGCAGGCTGGTGTGTTCTGGTAATCCATGCCTCGTCGACGGGCTTTGGCTCAAAAAACTGGTCTTGGCTACAAGTACCTTCATACAATAATTGCTCGGGAATAAGTTCGTACTTAATCATCGGGAAACGATGCCCTTCGGGCAATGGATGTTGATATATGGGCGAATAGGCAATTTTTAACATACTACTATAACAATAAAAAACCTGATGAGGTTTGACTCATCAGGCTAATTCAGAGGTAAGTTTGGGCAATAAAATAATTATAGTTTTAGAAGTAAGATTCACTGCAAAATGCTATAGTCTACTATTTAGACTCAATAAAAATAATAACACAAAATAAAGCTATTTCTATTAAGACTCCAAACAAAATTACATTTTATTTAAAATGAATCTAAACAACTATCTTTTCAATGCAAAACCTCCTGAATATCAAGAATTCCGCACTTTTTTTCTATCAAAATACCCAACTTACAACAAAGCTCTATCTAAATGTACATATCCACCATCTACATGAATCAGTTGTCCTGTAGTATGGCTCGAACGTTTGGATAACAAGAAAGCAACCATATCAGCGATTTCTTGAGAGGTAGTCATTCGTTTACCCAAAGGAATTTTATCATTGATTTTAGCCAGCGTTTCATCTGGATTTGGCAATGTTTTTATCCAGCGGTCGTACAATGGCGTATAACATTCGGCCACAATAACGGCATTGACACGTATGCCAAATGGCAATAATTCGACAGCCCATTCACGGGTAAGGGCGTTGCGGCCACCATTGGCAGCAGCATAAGCCGAAGTACCACCCTGTCCTGTTTCGGCTGTTTTTGACCCGATATTGACAATTGCCCCTTTCGACTCTTTCAAATAAGGCAAAGCATGATGAGCCAACAAATAATAATGGATTAAATTACTGTGCAACGACTGTACAAAACGCTCGTAATTACCACTTTCCAAACCTACACCATCGTTGACACCTGCATTATTGACAAGGCCGTCTATTCGGCCAAAAGTTTTTACTACTTCAGCAACTACCTGTTCACAAGCTTCTGGCTTGGTTAATTCAGCTACAAACGACCACGCATGGCCACCAGCCGCCTGAATACTTTCGATAGTCTTGAGGTTATCGGCTTCATTGCGGCCCACAATGGCTACATACGCACCTTCGCTAGCAAGGGCACTCGAAATGCCTTCGCCAATACCTTTGGCACCACCAGTAACAATAATGACTTTTTCTTTTAATCCTAAATTCATGTTAAATAACGAGTTATGAAAGATTATAAATTTTTTGGGCTGTTTCGCCCATAATTTTTCGTTGTTCGAGGTGGGTCAGCGAACCAATATAATCGGTTACAATTTGTAACATTTCGTCGTATTGGGCTGCCACCAAGCACACAGGCCAGTCAGAACCGAACATCAAACGCTCAGGGCCAAAAGCCTTCAAAACAGTATCAAGATATACTTTAAAATCGCTTGGTTTCCAGCCTGTCCACTCGCCTTCTGTAACCATTCCCGACACCTTACAATAAACATTCTGATTCAAGGCTAATTTCTTAATTTCAGTTTGCCATGTGGCATATTCTCCGCTTTTAATATCGGGTTTGGCAATATGGTCGAGTATAAATTTTTGTTCTGGAAATAATTTCACAAACCGCAATGCTTGGTCAAGTTGGTAATGATAAATCAGAATATCGTAGGTAAAATCATACGCTCCTAATTCGGTAATACCTGCCTTAAACTTGGGTCTAAGCATAAAATCGGGGTCTGTTTCGCCCTGCACAATATGCCGAAATCCTTTTACTTTTTTGAACTGAGCATAATGTTCGAGGCGGTCATAAACATCGTCGGCCATGAGGTCGACCCAGCCTACAACACCTTTGATAAAGTCATTTTTTTCAGCCAAATCTATCAAGAAATCCGTTTCGGCTTCTGATTGGTCGGCTTGAACAGCCACACATCCATCAAATTTGTGTTTGAGTAAAATTGGTTCGAGGTCACTTGGCAGGAAGTCTTTTTGGATAACCTTCATTTCGTCGTTAATCCAACTGTGTTTGATAGGGTCGTACTTCCAAAAATGCTGATGTGAATCTATTTTCATATTGTTGTGTAATTATTGAATAATAGGCTTATCGACAAAACCTCGACCCTGACAAATCAAGGTTTTGTACCTAATAAGACTAACTGATTTTAGTGAATAACTAGATAGTTTTTTACAAAACGTAAGAATTGCCTTGTTAATATAAAACTAAAAGCCTATAATTCAATAAACCCAAGGTGAGATGATTAATTTTTCGTCCAATTTTTTGCTATCTGACGAGAAGAACCTAGTTGGTCAATTCCTAATTCTACGACATCGCCTTCTTTCAAATAAATAGGCGGATTAAAGCCTAAACCAACCCCTGGAGGTGTACCTGTCGAAATAATATCGCCTGGTAATAGAGTCATAAATTGACTCAAATACGACACCAAAGTAGGTATTTTGAAAATCAACTGATTGGTACTACTATTTTGAAATGTTTTTCCATTGACGGTCAACCACATTTTTAACTCATTCACATTCTCTATTTCGTCTTGTGTAGCTAAAAATGGGCCTATTGGGGCAAATGTATCACAACCTTTTCCTTTACTCCAGTTACCTCCTCTTTCAATTTGAAATTCTCTTTCCGAAACATCATTGTGTAAGCAATAACCTGCTACGTAGTTGAGGGCATCGGCTTCGTCGACATACTGGGCTTTTTTGCCAATTACAAAAGCTAATTCTACTTCCCAATCTGTTTTTACCGAATTTCGAGGAATAATAATGTCGTCGTTGGGGCCAGAAAGAGCCGTTGTAGATTTAAAGAAAATAATGGGTTCTTGTGGAATAGCAGCTCCTGTTTCGCGAGCGTGGTCTTCAAAATTAAGACCTATACAAACAATTTTAGAAGGGCGAGCAACGCATGAACCCAAACGAATTTCATCTGAAACTTCTGGTAAAGCTGCCTGATTGCTTGCTAGCCAAGTAGCTAGTCGAGTAAGGCCATCGTTTTCAAAAAACTGTTCGTTGTAGTCTTCGCCAAAAGCCGAAACATCGTAGCGTTTTTCGTTGATGATAACACCTGGTTTTTCTTTACCTATTTCTCCGAATCTTATTAATTTCATTTGTTTTTACTTTTAAATCGATAGCCAGTACCGCTATCATGTTAGATAAACACGTTAATTTGTTTTTATTGGGCTACTAAACAGAAAATACACCTAAACGGCTGATAATTAACTCTTTTACATTTCTAGTTATCCCAACTGATTATTTTTATAGTTTTATAATCAACGACAACATCAATTCGGCTACGGTTTGGTTGCCGATGTCGTTGAGATGCACACGGTCGGTTGTTAAAATTCCTGATTCTTTGTTGCTTGGGTTATTGGCAATGTTATAAACAAAAAATGCTTTTCTTAAATCACATAAAGGAACGCCATTTTTTTGAGCGATTTTGCGGATAATATTTGAATATTGGTTCAAATCACCATCTTGTGCATTGCTAAAATCGGTTTTTTCACCAATAACAGCAGGTGTACAAAGAATAATTTTAGCTCCGTTGGCTTTTATTTTATTGATAATAGCCTGATAGAATTTTTCAAATTTATCTTGGTCAGTACCTGTACCCGAAGTAGCTTTATGCCAAACGTCATTTACGCCCACATAGATTACCACAATGTCTGGTTTTTTGTCAAGCACATCCGACTCCAAACGCAAATACAAATCATAGACCTTATTTCCCCCGATTCCAGCACCAATCAATTCGTAGTCAGCTTTTTGGTTGTTTTTTTCTAACAACTCCCCTATTTTGGTAATATAACCATTGGGCTGTACACCCGCCTGAGTGATAGAATCGCCAAAGAAAATGACTCTTTTAGGTTTGTCTTGTACAAATGACATGGTCATTAAAATCATAAATAAAGAAAATATGGTCTTTTTCATAGTGTTTGTTTGAGTTTGATATTGCTTTTGTTATTACAAAAATTAGTCAATTTAGTATTCTATTAATCATTTAAAAGAAAGCTAATTCGCCAATTTATGCTATTATTTAGTTATTTAACCGAATAAAACCACCATCGATAGGATAATCTGTTCCTGTAATAAATCCAGCTTCGTCCGAACACAAATACAAAGCTAATGAAGCTACTTCGCTAGGCTTGGCCATACGCCCGATAGGCTGAGTAGCTGATAATTTTTCAAACATTTCGGCTTCTTGACCAGGATAATTTTTGGCTATAAAACCATCGACAAACGGCGTATGTACTCGTGCTGGCGAAATACAATTACAACGGATATTGTCTTTGATATAATCTTTGGCAATCGACAGCGTCATTGTTAATACTGCTCCTTTGGACATAGAGTAAGCAAATCTGTCGGGAATACCCACCGAGGCGGCAATAGATGCCATATTAAGAATTACCCCTCCACCGTTGTTTTTCATGAGTGGAATAGCCGCAAACAAACAATTATAAACCCCTTTTACATTGACATTGAAAACACGTTCAAAATCGGTACTACTGCATTTTTCGAGATTCCCTACGTGAGCTATCCCAGCATTATTAACCAAAATATGGACTTGTCCGATGCTTTGAAAAATAGAGGCTACTTGCTCTTGATTAGACACATCACAAGCAAATACCTGAGCTTGCCCGCCTGCTTGTATTATTTCGGCCACAGTTTCGGCTCCAGCGTCGGCATTCAACTCTATAATATTGACAGAAGCCCCTTGTTGAGCAAACAATACCGAGATTGCTCGTCCTATACCACTCCCTCCACCAGTAATTACTACCGATTTTCCTTGAAGACTAAACATATTTTTATGGTTTACTAAATAATAAACTTGATTGAATGATTGATAAAAACCGCTTTATAACAGAATTCCTTTTACTGAACCTTGAATAACTTAATGGTATAATCAAGTAGTTTTTGGTTGCCGTATGCTCCATGCCCCGGAATAATAAGCTTTACTTGGGGGTACGATTGTTTAACTTTTTCTACTGTATTTGACCATTCAGCAAGATTGGCATCGCCCAAATAGCCTTTGCTGGCATCCAATTCTTTGATTAAACAACCACCAAACATGACCTTTTCGCTTGGGAAATAACCTACTACATTATCTTTTGTATACCCTTCTCCAAAAAACTTAGCAACAATATATTCTTTACCTACTCTTAAAACCAGTGAGTCGCTAAAGCTATTTTGAGGAACAGCATAGTTGTTTGCTTTGGCTAGCTCAATGGTCTTGACATAAGCATAAGAAGGAATATTACTTTCATCAAATGCCTTTAATCCTCCCAAACAATCGTCATGAAAATGCGTTGGAATAATGGCATCAATTTTGCAGTGCAACGTTTCCTGTATCCATTTAATCAACTCTTCTGCACTTTTGTTGTTGGTTGGCGTATCAAAAACAATTACCTCATTGCTATTTCTCACGATAAGGCCATTGCAAGGAACATACCCAAAATCATTGGTTTGTAAAAAAGATACATGTTCAAATGAATTAGGGGCAATCTGGGTTACAATCAAATCCTTTGATTTATAAACCTCTTTGGCCTTGAAATTATTTCTTTTTTGAGAAATACCCACAAAGCTTATGATTGAGCATACAATGATTAGTAGTGTTTTTGTAATACTTCCCATTTTATTTTTCTAGTTTAACTTTTTGCGAATCAATGTGCTTATCAATAGGAAAATGACTATGGAGTAAACCTTAACACTACAAGCTTACACCTCTACGCCAGAACATAAAATCATCTTGTCCTAGCTCCATTGCTTTGGTTTGGTATTCGCCCGAAGCCAGCCCAATAATATATTCTAAAACCTCCTCGCCCATCTCTTCTACTGATTTTTCGCCCTCAATAATAGGTCCGCAGTCAATATCTATAATTTCGGGTAATTTTTTAGCCAGTATTGTATTAGTTGCCAATTTTACCATTGGGCAAATAGGGTTTCCTGTTGGTGTACCTAAGCCCGTAGTAAATAGCTGAATAGTAGCACCTGCACCAGCCATACCCGTTGTAGCCAAAACGTCGTTGCCAGGCGTACAAACCAAATTTAAGCCCTGCTTGGTAGCGTATTGTCCATAACCCAAAGCATCGACTACTGGCGATGTCCCTGCTTTTTTGGCTGCTCCTGCCGATTTGATAGCATCGGTAATCAAGCCGTCTTTGATGTTGCCTGGCGAAGGGTTCATATCAAAGCCAGCTCCTACGGCTTCGGCACGGCGGGCGTATTCGTTCATTAAATAGCCAAAATTATTGGCTACTTCGGCAGTTACCGAGCGGTTTTGTAACTCTTGTTCTACCCCACAAAGTTCTGGAAATTCGGCAATCATTACCTGACCGCCCAAAGCTACCACAAGGTCGGCGGTATGGCCAATCGCAGGGTTGGCCGAAATACCCGAAAAGCCATCAGAGCCACCACATTTTACCCCTACTTTTAATTGACTAAGTGGAGCAGGCTGACGTTCTATCTGATTGATTTCGAGTAATCCTAAAAATGTTTGGCGAATAGCCTCCGACAACATTTTTGATTCGCCCGAGCCTGAATCTTGTTGTTGCTCAAAGATATACAGGGGTTTGTCAAAATTAGGCGAGAATTGAGTAATTGCATCTTTCAAAATACTTACTTGTGAATGCTGACAGCCCAAACTCAATACCGTAATACCTGCTACATTGGGATTGATACAATAGCCCGCCAATAAGCGACAAAGATTTTCTGAATCATCTTTGTTTTCGCCACAACCACTTTCATGGGTCAAAAACTTGATACCATCTACATTTTTGAAAATCCGATTTTGTGTATAATCAGATTTTTTCTGACCAAATTGGAAATTTTTTAAGTCATCGACAGAAGCTCCCTTTTGAAAAGCATCAAGTAGCGAATGAACTTGGTCTTGGTACATATCGGGCTGGGCATAGCCTAATTCTTTCAAAAAAGCCTGCTTCATGATATTGATATTGCGATTTTCGCAAAAAACCAATGGAATAACCAACCAGTAGTTTTGTGTACCCACTTGGCCATCGCTACGATGATAGCCCATAAAAGTACGGTTTTGCCATTTGCTAACATCTGGGGCTGTCCAAGCATAATCCTTGAGCTTTCCTTGAAAAGGTTCGGAAGCGTGCTTGAGGTTGAAAGTATGAATAAGCCCCCCCTCTGGAATATCCATTTGAGCTTTTCCTACCAACACCCCATACATCGTTACTTCATCGCCTTGCTTGAGTGGTTCTATCAAAAACTTATGCTTTGCCGCTATATCATCTTGTAAAACGATAGTTTTACCATTAAACTCGACACTATCTCCCTTTTTTAAGTCGGTAAGAGCTACCAATACATTATCGGTAGGGTTAATTTGCAGAAATGTTCTTTTCACAGAATTCAATTTACTTTTATTGTTTTCTAAAAGAAGTAAGCTTTTCAATAATTATACTCTTAGTACGATTGAGTTTTTTATGGTACTATCTCCAAACCTCGCCGATAATACTATTGTACAACGGGAATATACTATTTTTCTTGATTTAAGGCCTGTCAATAGCAACTGTTCAAATTTTTGTAATAGTAAAATTCATTGAGCCAATTAAACTACAGGCAAAAACTATCCTAAAATTTTTATTATCTTACATAAAAGCCTGATTCTGAGTACTATTTTTGGCAAAAAACAGCCTTACCTTTTCTTTTGTTTACTCTGCTTTACCTATTGCTCTTCGGTTTTTGCCTTGTTTACCCGTTAGTTCATCGCCCAAATCCTCACGAGCATCTTCTGCAATTTTCATCAGCAATTTAGTTACTTCAGGAAAATCAAATTGTACATTATATCGTTCGCCGGGGTCACGGCTGAGGTCGTATAAACCTCCTTGAACATTAAAATTTTCATTTACACCTCCTGGTTGGCCGTCTTTGCCTGGAGTAAAACCTTCGTACGTACGCCCAGGATGCGGAAATACCAATTTCCATTTACCATGCCGAACGGCCTCTAGGTTGTTGCGGCGATAATAGTACAGAAATGTATCTCTTGGGTTATCCTTAAAATCACCATTGAGCAATTTCCACAAACTTACGCCATCAATTTTGCGTTTGGGAAGCTCAGCCCCCGTAACTTCGGCCAAAGTAGGTAATATATCAAGTGCCGATGAAATATTGTTACAAACTACTCCTTCAGGAATCACGCCTTTCCATGTCATCAGGCACGGTACACGCTGCCCACCTTCCCATGTTGTACCTTTTCCTTCTCGAAACCCTCCCGTACTTCCAGCATGATTTCCGTAGTTGAACCAAGGGCCATTGTCGGATGTCACAATAACGAGGGTATTATCGTCAAGTTTCAAATTGGCTAAGGTTTGGCGAATTTGTCCGATACTCCAGTCTAATTCCATCAAAACATCGCCAAATAGTCCTTGTTGTGACTTACCTTTAAACTTATCTGAAACAAAAAGCGGTACATGAGGCATTGGATGAGCCAAGTATACAAAAAAGGGTTTGTCTTTATTTTTTTGAATAAAATTGATTGTTTTTTCAGTAAACTGCGTCGTAAACTGGCTTGGGTCGGGATTAGTAGCAATAACCTTTTCGTTTTCAAAAAGTGGCAAAGCTGGATAATAGTTTTTGGTAACAGGGTGATTAGGCCACATATCGTGCGAATACGGGATACCATAATATTCGTCAAAGCCATTTTTGGTAGGTAAAAATTGAGGCAAATGCCCCAAGTGCCATTTGCCATAAGCCGCAGTGGCATAGCCTTGTTTTTTGAGAACTTCAGCAATTGTTTCCTCTTCAGGATTCAAACCCATTTTGGCGGTATGATCAAAGGCCCCACTAAATCCAAGGCGATTGGGATAACACCCCGTAAGTAAACCAGCCCTCGAAGCAGTACAAACGGCTTGTGGAGAATAAAAATGAGAAAAGAATAGCCCATCTTTGGCCATTTGATCGAGGTGAGGCGTTGTATACCCCATAGCCCCTGTTCTACCGAGGTCGCCATATCCCATGTCGTCAAAATACACCACAATAATATTGGGTCGAGTTGTATGGGGCTTACTTGTCTGAAAAGAAAATAAGGTTGATATTCCTACTAAAAAACACATTAACCGCTTCATATTTTGTTGTATTATCATAATGTTTGGCTTTATCAAAACAAAAATAAAGTAGTAAGATAAGGAATATTCAAAAAGTTTTAAAACCTGTTTATAGGCTATCTCCCCAAAAATTGGGAATTACTTTTAGGCGGTATTTACCTGATTTTTAGTATTACAAAAGCTTATGTATCGGTTTATGGCTAGGATGAATCGTATTCCTAAGAAAAGACATCTACCCAAATCCAAACATAAATATCTCGCTTTCTTCAGTTAATTGGTTTAATTTTGTGTTTTCAATCCAATAATTCAAATAAGCAGAAAAATGATTCATTTCTTCGGAAGCCATCGGATTGCCGACCAATCCAACACTGTTTTTGCAGTCCAAACGCAAAATATCCTCTCAAGTGACGACATCAAAAAATTGTATTGGTTATTTAACAGTCAAAGCGAACATCCATTTACTCTCACCAATAACAGTGAATCATCATTAAAAGCCTTTTTTGTTGGTCCACGTGCTGCTATGATTACGCCTTGGAGTACCAATGCCGTAGAAATTACGCAGAATATGGGTATATCAGGGATTATTAGAATTGAAGAATTTACAGCGGTATCGGCAGATTTTACAGATTTTGACCCGATGCTTTCTCAAAAATACACAGAGCTTCATCAGAACATTTATACCATCAATGTACAGCCTGAACCGATTTTGGAAATTGATGATATTGCCGCTTACAACAAAAAAGAAGGTTTGGCCCTAAGTAGCGAAGAAGTAGATTATTTGAATAATCTTGCTGAAAAATTAGGCAGAAAATTAACCGACTCCGAAGTATTTGGTTTCTCTCAGGTAAACTCAGAACACTGTCGTCATAAAATTTTCAACGGAACATTTGTTATCGACGGTGAAGCCAAAGAAACTTCTCTTTTCAAACTTATCAAGAAAACTTCTGAGACAAATCCAAACGATATTGTTTCTGCTTATAAAGATAACGTAGCCTTTATCAAAGGCCCCAAAGTTACACAATTTGCCCCTCTTAGTGCCGACAAGCCCGATTTTTATGCCGAAAAAGAATTTGATTCTGTTATTTCAGTAAAAGCTGAAACGCATAATTTCCCTACAACTGTTGAGCCATTCAACGGAGCAGCGACTGGGTCGGGTGGCGAAATCCGTGACCGTTTGGCGGGTGGACAAGGTTCGTTGCCATTGGCAGGAACAGCCGTTTATATGACTTCGTATTCACGTTTAGAAGAAAATCGTCCTTGGGAAAATGCCATGAACGAGCGTGATTGGTTGTATCAAACCCCAATGGATATTTTGATTAAAGCCTCAAACGGAGCTTCTGATTTTGGTAATAAGTTTGGGCAACCATTAATTACAGGGTCTGTCTTAACATTTGAGCACGAAGAAGAGGCTCGTAAATTAGGCTTTGACAAAGTAATTATGTTGGCAGGTGGTATTGGCTATGGCAAAGAAAGCCAGGCTATCAAACAAAAACCTCATGTTGGCGACAAAGTTGTTATTCTTGGAGGCGAAAACTACCGTATTGGGATGGGTGGTGCAGCCGTTTCATCGGCCGACACAGGTGCTTTTGGCTCAGGTATCGAGCTCAATGCTATTCAACGCTCAAACCCCGAAATGCAAAAACGTGCTGCCAATGCTATTCGTGGCTTGGTAGAAAGCGACCACAACCCTATTGTGTCGATTCATGACCACGGTGCGGGTGGACACCTCAACTGTCTGTCTGAGTTGGTTGAAGAAACAGGTGGTTTGATTGATTTAGATAAATTACCTGTTGGCGACCCAACCCTTTCGGCCAAAGAAATTATCGGAAATGAATCGCAAGAACGTATGGGCTTAGTGATTGGCGAAAAAGACTTGGCCACACTTCAACGTATTGCCGAACGTGAACGCTCGCCAATGTACGCTGTAGGTGATATTACGGGTAGCCATCGTTTTACATTCGAATCAAAATCGACAGGGTTAAAACCAATGGATTTTGCCATTGAAGATATGTTTGGTAGCTCTCCAAAAATGATTATGGAGGACAAAACCGTAACTCGTAATTATTCCGAGTTGAGCTATTCTAGCGAGGCCATCCCTGATTATCTTAGCCAAGTACTTCAATTAGAGGCGGTTGCTTGTAAAGACTGGTTGACCAACAAGGTTGACCGTTGTGTGGGTGGACGTGTAGCTAAGCAACAATGTGCAGGTCCATTACAATTGCCATTAAACAACGTTGGTGTAATGGCTCTCGACTTTAAAGGAAAAGAAGGTATTGCTACAACGGTAGGCCATTCGCCTGTTTCGGCCTTGATTGACCCCGTGGCAGGTTCACGCAATGCAATCGGCGAGGCTTTGTCCAATATTGTATTTGCCCCCTTGAAAGATGGTTTGAAATCGGTTTCCCTCTCGGCCAACTGGATGTGGGCTTGTAAAAATGAAGGAGAAGATGCTCGTTTGTACGAAGCGGTAAAAGGTTGTTCTGATTTTGCTATCGAATTAGGCATCAATATCCCAACAGGAAAAGATTCGCTTTCGATGAAGCAGAAATATCCAAACGACGAAGTGATTGCCCCTGGTACGGTGATTATTTCGGCAGGAGGCCATTGCTCAGACATTACACAAGTAGTTGAGCCTGTTTTGAAACGCCAAGGAGGAAATATCTATTACCTCAACTTATCACAAGATACGTTTAAATTGGGAGGTAGCTCTTTTGCTCAAATCCTTAATAAAGTAGGTAAAGAAGTACCAAGTATTACCAATGCGGCCTATTTCAAAACAGCATTCAATATATTACAAGACCTTATCAAAGCAGGTAAAATTAAAGCAGGCCACGACGTAGGAAGTGGTGGTTTGGTGACGACTTTATTAGAAATGTGTTTTGCTGATGTCAACTTAGGGGCTGAATACGACCTAACTTCATTGGGTGAAGAAGATACCGTGAAAACTCTTTTCAACGAAAATATTGCGGTTGTATTCCAAGCCAACACAGACGTAGAAGCTGTATTTGCTGCTAATAATATCGAGATTTTCAACATCGGTAAAGTAGTTGAAGAGAATGTTATTAGTATCAAAAACCATGACGATATATTTACTTTCAATATTACCCTATTAAGAGACACTTGGTACAAAACATCATTCCTTTTAGATACTAAACAAGCGAAAAATGGAATGGCTGCCGAACGTTATAATAACTTCCAAAGCCAACCCTTGAAGTATGTATTCCCAAGTCATTTTGATGGTAAAAAGCCAGTAATCGACGCTTCTCAGCCAAGACCTAAGGCCGCTATTATCCGTGAAAAAGGAAGTAACTCTGAGCGTGAAATGGCCAATGCTATGTATTTGGCAGGCTTTGATGTAAAAGACGTTCACATGACCGATTTGATTGCTGGCCGTGAAACCCTCGAAGATATTCAATTTATTGGTGCTGTGGGTGGTTTCTCTAACTCAGACGTACTGGGTTCTGCCAAAGGTTGGGCTGGAGCATTTTTGTACAACGAAAAAGCCAATACAGCCCTCAAAAATTTCTTCAAACGTGAAGATACCCTTTCGGTAGGTATTTGTAACGGTTGCCAGTTGTTGATGGAGCTTGAATTAATCAATCCAGAACACGAAGTACATGGCAAAATGCACCACAATATTTCGCACAAACACGAAAGTATTTTTACTTCTGTAAAAATCCAGAAAAACAACTCGGTAATGCTTTCAACTTTGGAAGGTGCTACCTTGGGTGTTTGGGTATCGCATGGTGAAGGAAAATTCCATTTGCCATACGCCGAAGAGCAATACAATATTGTAGCCAAATATGGTTATGCTGGCTATCCTGCCAATCCAAATGGCTCGGATTATAATACTGCTATGATGTGCGATACCACAGGACGACACTTAGTAATGATGCCACATATCGAACGCTCTACGTTCCCTTGGAACTGGGCTCATTATCCAGAAAAAGCCCAAAAAGATGAAGTGTCGCCATGGTTAGAGGCATTTGTTAATGCCAGAAAATGGATTAACGCTCAAAAATAAGTTATCTAGTAGATTAATATCAAAAAGCGGCCGAAAAACAATTTTCGGCCGCTTTTTTCCTATACAGCTTAGAGAATAATCCTAGTTCCAAAATTAAGGATGACTCATGTTTACAGGAAAGAAGAAGTACTCGCCAACAACGGCAGAACATCCAGAGCCATTTTATCACCTTTACCCATACCAATCCTTGGGTGCTATCGGTCAACAAGGTTGTTCTAATCTAAATTATTCCGTAATTTTGAGACTTCATAAATGACACTCGACATTTTAAACCAATAGTCCAAATGCAAATCATTGACGGTAAAGCCGTAGCAGACGAAATTAAAAAAGAAATTGGAGCAGAAGTAGAGGCTATCAAAGCAGCAGGTGGTAAAACACCACACTTGGTGGCTATTCTAGTGGGAAATAATGGTGCTTCCGAAACCTACGTAGCCAACAAAGTGAAGTCTTGTGAAGAATTGGGCTTCAAGTCAACTTTATTACGCTTTGAACCAACAATCACAGAAGCAGAGCTATTAGCAGAAGTTCAGAAAATCAATCAAAATGATGATATGGACGGTTTGATTGTTCAGCTTCCCCTTCCCGACCATATCAATCCCGATAAAGTTATGGAAACTATCGACCCTAAAAAAGATGTTGATGGCTTCCACCCTATCAATATTGGGCGTATGGCCAAAGGTTTGCCTGCCTATATTTCGGCAACCCCACAAGGTGTATTGGACCTACTGGAACGTTACAATATCGAAACCTCTGGCAAGCATTGTGTGGTAGTAGGCCGTAGCCAAATTGTAGGCTTACCAATGTCTATTTTGATGCAAAGAAACCACAAAATCGGTAACTGTACAGTAACACTGACACATTCAAAAACCAAAAATCTAGCTGAAGTATGTGCTTCTGCCGATATTCTGATTGCAGCGTTAGGTCGTCCTGAATTTATTACAGCCGAATATGTAAAAGAGGGTGCTGTGGTTATCGACGTAGGCTTAACACGTGTTGAAGATAGCTCGAAAAAGTCTGGTTTTGCCTTGAAAGGTGATGTTAAATTTGATGAAGTTGCCTCAAAATGTTCATTTATTACGCCAGTACCTAAAGGGGTTGGCCCAATGACCATTGTTTCTTTAATGAAAAACACACTTCTTTCTGCCAAAAACGCTATTTATCAATAGTATCATCCATAATATGTCAGGACTTTACCCACTCCAAAGTCTTGACATATTATTCTATTAATCAAATAGTTGACATCAATACCCTATTTTAAAAAATTACCCCTATCTTTAGTTTTTCAACCTTTGCCTAAGAAATTTACATGAAATTATCACTACCCAATATTGGCTATTTAGCTATTTTGGTTATGTTACTACCCCTCAAGCTCAAAGCCCAAATAGAGATAACATACCCACAAAGTAGATACATTTTCCAAAGAAATATAAACAATACAGCCTCGGTACCTATTGCTGGTAATTATAGCCTTATTGCAGATAAAATTGAAGCAAGAGCTATCGCCAGAAATATGTCACCCAGACAGGGAACGTCTACCGATTGGCAAGTTTTGCAAGAGAATCCTCAAAATGGAATTTTTCAAGGCTCGATAATGCTTAGTGGAGGCTGGTACGACCTAATTGTACGAGCTTTAAAAGATAATACTATTATTGGTATCGACACTTTACAACGAGTAGGTATTGGCGAGCTATTTGTAGTAGCGGGGCAGTCTAATGCTACTGGTGACAGTGAGCTACGAAGCCAAAATATCTTTGGCCCTAGCTCTACCGACGACAGGGTACATACTGTCAATTATTTTAATGGTGCTTCTACTACTTATAGCAATACCAATTTACCACTGCCTATTTTTGAAAATATCGACTCTACATTCCGAATGTCGCCAATGGGCAATAGTGCTTGGTGTTGGGGTGTATTGGGCGATTCGCTGGCCAAAAAACTAAATGTTCCTATTGCTTTTTTCAATGCTGGATGGTCTGGCTCGGGTATTGGCTCATGGGCTACAACCGCCGAAGATACCACTGCTACCCCACAAGAGTTTATTACTTTTCCTAAAGGGCTACCTTATGGCAACTTACGTTCAACACTTCGTTTTTATGCAGCTCAATTTGGGATGAGGGCCGTTCTATGGCATCAGGGAGAAAGCGACAACCTCTTTCAGACAGATAGAAATACTTATGGGCAAAAACTTAAACTGGTTATCCAAAAAAGTAGGATACATGCACGACATCCGTCCTTGGCATGGGTGGTATCGCGTGCTACTCGTTTCAAAGGACTAGCCCTCGTCAATTCTCGCAACTGGCAGCCTGTGATTGATGCACAAAATGATATAATTGGCCTAAATGGAAACACACAGCCTAATTATATGCCAAATACCTTTGTAGGCCCCTTTACCGACTCGTTGGTTGGCCCTAATATTCGTACCATAGATTCTGTCCATTTCAAAGGACACGGAATTGTTGTACTAGCCAATGAATGGAATAAATCACTGAATAGTAGCTTTTTCCAGAATGCTATTCCTTTAGCTCACCAAAACTTACCACTTATTCAAAGTCAATGTGCTACTATTTCATCTATTTCGCTCACTACTTTTAATGCCTTCCCACAAATTCATTGGAGCAACGACCCTTTTGGCCTTCAAGTTATTTCTCGACAAAATAGATATACCCTTCCTAGCAGCAACCGAATAAGGGCAAAAATCAAAGATGAATACGATAATATTCTTTTTTCAGCCCAAGTGGCTGTACCCAATAATTTTGCAGGGCTGTTTCCTATACAAAGTGTTCGGTCGGGCTATTGGCACGATACCAATACTTGGACTTGTGGCAGAGTACCAACCTCGCTCGATAAAATCACGATATTGGGCGGACATGAAGTGGTGGTTGGAAATAACCTAATAGCTCGTTTTTCAACCATTAATTTATTGGGTACTTTGTACTTTTTTGATTCGGGAAACCTTACGCATATTATTCAAAAATAATTGACAAATAGGCTTTTTTCTGTTAGCTGGTGTACCAATCCACTCGCTAACAGAATATAATCCTGAAATTCTAGCCCCCTAAAAATCCTGTTTCTGGGTATTTAAACTTATTCTAAAATGAGTTTTGAAGTTTCTACAACAAATATTCCAAACATGATAGAATATTTTCTTACTTTCATGGATTGCATCTTAGGTTTACTCAAAAACTAATCATTACAATGAATATTATTGATAAATTAGCTTGGATTGAAATCCAGCATAAGGCTATCCTTTCGGCCAAATCTTATGGAAAAGATAAATTCTATTTGCCTGGAGGAAAAAGAGAACTTAACGAAACCGATGAACAAGCTTTAATTCGTGAAATTAGGGAAGAACTTAGCGTAAGTCTTGACACCACAACACTACAATTGGTAGGTATTTTTGAAGCCCAAGCTCACGGACATCCAGAAGGTACTATCGTTAGAATGACTTGTTATAGTGCCAATTATGTAGGAGAAATAAAAGCCAGTGCCGAAATAGCAGAAGTTAGGTGGTTAAATTGTTCAGATAAAGCTATCATTTCGGAAGTAGATAAAATTATCTTTGATTTCCTTCAACAGAAGAATCTATTAGATTAGCCTGAGCATATTGCCTATTTTCAAAATCAAAAAACACACTCAATCCTAAATATACCTTTTGGCATTTTTGTTTGATTTTCAGGGAAAATTTCTTAGTAAAAGAATCATCAATGAGCCAACTACCATAATGATAGCTCCTAATAGCTTCTTGCCAATGCCCTGTTCCTGAAAAACAGTATGCCCTAGCCATACACTAACTATGGCAGATAGCTGAAACAGAGCCAAGGCATAACCTACCGAAATATGCTTGAAGGTATAATTGGTGGTAAATTGCATTGTGCCAACACAAATTGTAAGCAAGAGGTATTTACAAAAAATGGAGGGGTTAAGGGTTGTAAGGCTTTTTTTGAGGTCTGTATTAGAAAAACCGAGTAAGATAAACGAAAAAAAAGCACCACAAACACTCCAACTTATAAAGGCTATAGGCGGAGAAGATGCCTGTATGACTTTCTTGACAAAAACGGCCTCTATTGCCGTTAATATCATAGCTCCTATCCGAAATTGAATCTCCTTTTTCTGGAATAATTTCCACGAAAACTTCTCGGTGGTACTATCTAGTACAAAATAGCTTCCATAAATAATGGTGATAATACCTAATATACCCCATATATTGGGTATTTCGTGGAGTACAAATATACCCGCTAGCATACCAATAACAGACTTATAGGCATTGATTGGCCCCAACACTGAAAGTTCGCCTTTGTCTAGTGCTTTGACAAGTAAGGCGTTGCCCATTGCCCCAACCACTCCTCCTAACAATGAATAACCCCAAAAGCCTGTATACAAATGTGGGGTGGGCAATACCCAATACCCAACGACACATCCTACTGATAAAAAGAAATAGGTTAGAAAGTTCACCAGCAAAGGGTTATGCCCTTTTGCCGTCAATTGTTTTTGATATACATTGCCTAAGGGATTGGATAGAATTCGTAGTAAAACACAAACAGCTATCATCAATGATGTTATCAAGATTTGGAAAGGTTTTTGGTAAATATGCAAAATAAAGCATCAAACCTCTAGTAACCAAGGTATTGTATGCTGAAATATCAGCCTAAGGCTTTATTTTAAATTCTTCCTAAGGGCCAATCACCTACTTTTCATATCCATTATTTTACCCAATAATCTACCACAAACACCTTAGACAAATGAGGCTGTAGCACCTCCTGAAAAGCTATATGTGCTGGGTGTAACTGATAGCTAGCCAAATCCTCCTCTGACAAATAACTCAGTACAAAACAATGTGTAAAACCCTGATGGTGGTTTTCTGGACTATTGTTGATACCCCATTCCATGGCTACAATCTGAGGAATTTGGTCTTTTAAAGCATAAAAGGTATCGGCTACGTGCTGAATCGCAGTATCGGACGAGGTTTCTTTAAACTGAAAAATCACGACATGTCTTAAATATTTTTCTGGTTGCATAATAGTTATTTGTTTAAAATGAAAGCCGTAAAGTTTCTATTAAATTGGCTCAATTGTTGCTTTAATTTTTACCATTATTTGTACAATTATGACTTTCTTCCAATAATCTGGCGTAGATATCTCTTTTTACCTAAAAAAGCCTTTATACTTTCATTCAGCATAAAGGCTTTTCAGCTTTTTTATCACAATTTGTTAGCTTCCAAAATCTACATCTGGCTTATCTAAACCTCGATCTTTTTTACGGAATGTCGCATTGGGCTTGCCTATTGGTAATTGTAGGCTTATTTTATAAAATCGTACATCTCTTCTATTCATGGTTGTTTGATAGGTATTGCCTTGTTCATAAATAGAAATATATTTTCGAGAATTAAAAATATCATTGATGGTAAATGCCACACTTGCTCTGTTTTTCATAAACGATTTGCGTACAGCAAAATCGGCAGCCTGAACAGCCAAACGGTATCCTTGCAAAGTTGGCGATTTGGCATCACGATTCATATTTACTTGGGCTACAATACTGGCTGGAAAACGATACGACAATGTCAATTTTGAACGATAAGTGAACATCTCGTTTTGTGTGTCGACCGACTGAATCAGGAAATGATATACATTAAGATTACCAACTACCGAAAATGGACCAGCGGTGTATTTCAAGGTATTATCAATGCCGTACTGAATATCTGCTTTGGTATTTACAAAAGTTGTTACCAATATACTTGGGTCGGTAGCCGAAGGTTGTGTAAAAGGCTTGATGGTATGGTCTTCATAAACATAATAAGCTGTTGATAGCCAACTCAATCGGCCAAAAGTTTTGTTATAGCTCAACTCGGCTGCATTGATAAACTCGGGTTGTATTTTAGGATTACCTACCGTTATATTCTGGCGGTCGTTTGCTTGAATACCGACAAATAAATGCCTAAAATTAGGTCGGCCTACTTTTCGGCTCAAACTTAAGCCTAGTTCTGAATCGTTATCTAGTTTTTTAGAGACTGAAAACGAAGGGAAAAACGCCCTCAGCCAGTTGCTACCACCTGCTGATGGATAATCGTAGCCAAACGTAGAGTTGTCAAAACGGGATGTTCCGTGCAAAAATGACTGCTCTAATCGCAAGCCTGCTTGTAAGCTAATATTCTTTTTTAATTTTTGGCTATACAAAAAATAAGCAGCATTGATGGTTTCGAGAATAGTGCCATCCTGCGAATAGCTTTCCAAAAAATCATACGACTGCGTTTTTGTATTATATCTGTTAAAAAAATATTGAATATCTCTTTGGTAAGTAAACGACCTCACTCCCATCTCAATTTTGCTAGAATCGTTAAGTGGTTTTACATAATCTGCCTGAAATAAATACTGTGAACCAATCTGACGACCCGTAATTTTGTCGGTTTCAGGAAAATTAACTTGTTCTGAGCCATCAGCATTCAAACTTGTTGTAAACCAATCGGCGGCATTCGATACATTGTTTCGGGTAAAAGAGGTAATAACCGACAATTCTTTACCTTTTTGGGCAAAACTATGTTTCCAGTCTAACTCTACCCCAACATTGGTATAATTATTGGCTGGTACGGTATTTCTTGTTCCAAAACTGGTGATAACTTGTTGAGCATTTTTGTAATCATAGCTTTGATTGGCAATAGTGTTGAAAGCCCCTCCTACCATATTTCCTGCCAAAGTAAAGGTATTATGCTTATCAGAAGCATATTCTATCGACAAGCGTCCGTTCTGAAATAAGTTATCTAAATTGGTTAATGTATTTTGGTTAAAAAATGTTGATGGTACATTTTCGGCAAAAGTTGTTCTTTGCACATAGCTATTAAGCGGATTTTTGGTTGCATTAAGGTTATATAGCACATTAAAAGTCCACTTGTCTTGATGATAATCCAAGTTAATTGAAGCATCATACCTTGCATTATTTCCGATACCCACACTAGCACTACCATTGTATCCAGCCTGACGATTTTTCTTTAAAATAAGATTAACAATACCACCCGATGTAGAGGCATCATACCGAGCAGAAGGATTAGATATTACCTCTACTGATTCTATTTGATTAGCTGGAATTTGGGCAAGCGTCAACTGCGTTGGTTTTCCGTTGATATAAATAGTAGTAGCCAAATTACGGATACTGGCATTACCACTTTCGTCAAGGCTTATTGAAGGTACATTTCTCAGCAAAGCTTCGGCTGTACCACCTATACTTGTCAAGCTTTTAGCTACATTAAATACCCTTTTATCCATGCTAAAACTGGCGGCTTCTTTTTCTCCTTTTACCTCAACCTCCTGTAAAACAGTGTTATCTGGACTCAAAGCTATTGTACCCATATCAAGGCTTGGGGTATTCACCATGATAGCTTGAGATACTGTTTTATAATAAATAAAAGATACCTTCACTATAAGATTCCCCGCGGGCAAGCCTCCCAATACAAATACCCCAGACTCAGGAGTATTTACGCCACCAATCAGTGTTTCTTTTGTATCTACTATTTTATAAACCGTTATAGAGGCAAAAGGTAAAGGCTGTTTGGTAGATGCGTCCATTACCAAACCTTTGATTTCATGCGTTTTGTTGGGAGTTTGTCCAAAAATATTGGTAATCAGCAAGCATAAAAAAACTATAGTATATTTCATACAATATTGTTGTGGGGAAGAGAGTGAATAATAAGCCTCAGTAGCCTTTTAGAGCCATACTTATTTGCTTGAAATAGTATTCAAGGGCTTTTGTAACAACAAAACAAGCAGGAAACTTTTTACTTTTTTGAATTATTCTACCATACGTACAATTTAATCGACAACGAGAAGAGTTATTCAGACTAGACTTTGGGAAGAAGAAACAATACAGAACTAACAACTTGCCATAAGAGAAATAGCTACTTGTTACTAATTTACAACAAAATCACCTTGGTATATTTTTAGGATACAACATTTTAAAAGGTGTTTAATTCTGTTTTAAAACAGCTCGAAACCAGAATTTTCAGGATTGTTTTCAACGACTTCCTATTAACTGGCACATGAAATCGCCAGTTAATAGGAAATAATGTTAAATACCTAATTCAATGGGTGTGTAACCAATATCTGTATCAAAACTTCATATTCTGAATACGAACGGCATTGAGAATTGCTAATAATGCTACGCCGACATCGGCAAAAATGGCTTCCCACATATTGGCTAGTCCGCCTGCACCAAGTATCAATACAATTGCTTTTACGGCAAAAGCCATGGTGATATTTTGCCAAACGATTTTCTTAGTTTGTTTGCCGATATTAATTGCCATTGGTATTTTAGATGGCTTATCGTCTTGAATCACCACATCGGCAGTTTCGATGGTGGCATCGCTCCCTAATCCACCCATTGCAATTCCTACGTCGCTGAGTGCTACTACTGGGGCATCGTTTACGCCATCGCCAATAAAACATACTGTTTCGTTAGTGGCTTTTAGTGCCTTCACTTTGTTGACTTTATCTTCGGGCAATAAATCGCCAAAAGCATTGACAATACCCAAAGTATCAGCCACAAATTTTACTACATTGGTTTTATCGCCACTCAGCATCGTTGTTTTTACCCCTAATGCTTTTAGCTGGTCAATCGTCAACTTGGCATCGTCCTTTATGCTATCGGCAATGGTTAGGTATCCTACAAATGCTTTGTTATAGGCAATAGCAATGACGGTATAAACAATGGAAGCTGGGTCTATATCATAATCAATAGAAAAAGTATTCAATAGTTTGAAATTACCAACCAGTAATTCTTTGCCATTGATGTTGGCCCTAAGCCCTTGCCCAGCTATTTCTTCCGTATTTTCCAAAACGATACCGTTGTCTATTTTTCCTACAAAATCATGAATGGCCGTAGCTACTGGATGTGTACTTTGGCTTTCCAAGGCATTTATCATTTGTAGAATTTCATCTTTATTGACATTAGGCTTTATTACCACTTCCTGAACTTTGAAAATACCTTCGGTCATTGTACCTGTTTTATCCATTACGACTTGCTGGATATTGGCAATAATATCCAGAAAATTACTTCCTTTAAACAAAATACCATGTCTGCTAGCAGCACCAATACCTCCAAAATATCCTAGAGGAATACTAATTACTAAGGCACAAGGGCAAGAAATAACCAAGAAAATCAAAGCTCGGTACAACCACTGATTAAAAATATAATCTTCGACAAAGAAGTAGGGTAATGTACAAATTGCCAGTGCCAAAAAAACGACCATTGGCGTATAGATTTTAGCAAACTTTCTGATAAACAATTCTGTTGGAGCTTTTTGGGCTGTGGCATTTTGAACCAAATCCAAAATTTTTGAAAGCTTACTATCTTTGTAGGCAGTCGTGATTTTTACTTGTGTTACTGTATTGAGGTTAATCATACCTGCTAGTACGGTTTCGCCTTTGGTTTTGGTATCGGGTTTACTTTCACCAGTGAGTGCAGCCGTATTGAAAGAGGCAGAATCAGAAAGTAATTCGCCATCCAAACCTAATTTTTCTCCTGCTTTTAGCTGAATAATATCGCCTACATTGGCAGCAATTGCTTTAATAGTTTTGGGCTGGTTGTTTTCCAAAATGGTTACTTCATCGGGACGCTGGTCTAACAGCGATTTGATATTTGCCTTCGCACGTCTTACTGCCAACGTTTGAAATACTTCGCCAACGGAATAAAACAACATGACAGCTACTCCCTCGGGATATTCGCCAATGCCAAAAGCTCCTACTGTGGCAATACTCATCAGTAAAAACTCTGAAAATATTTCGCCCTTAACAATACTTCGTATGGCTTCGTTGAGTACAGGAAAACCCACAGGCATATAAGCAATACCATACCAAGCTATTCGTACCGTGCCTGTAAACCACGATTGTGGATAGTAATTGTCTATCACAATAGCGATTAGCAATAAAACAAAACTGGCTATTGCTGGAAAAAACATTTGGATAGTACTAGTGCTACCAGTGTTATGGTTATGGTCGTGGTCGTGGTCGTGGTCATGCTCGTCATCATCATGCTGATGCTCATGATGCTCGTCGCCATCACAGCAGCTACAACTGGCATTATGGGTCAGGGTAGTAGCTGCCATTTGGTTAATTTTTTCTTCTTCGGTACAACAAAGCTGTTTGCCATCTTTGTCATAAATATGCTGATGTTTCATATTTTTTTATTTTAGGTAGCGGGAATCATGAGTGATTGTGTGCGTTGTGAATTAGCGAGTTAAAGGTTCTTAAACAATTATTTTAAACTTCTAATCAACGCCTTAACAGGCTGTAATACGCAAATTCTCATCACATAGCACACAATCTATTCATTATCAATCCATAAACTTCTTATCTCTTTATTTACTCGTTCACTAACTCACAACTCCATAAATCAATGTCCATGGTCATCGCCGCCTTCGGCGTTGGCAATAGATGATTGTAAATAATATGAACCTTTGATAACAATTTTTACCCCATCAGGTATATCCTGAAGAGGAGTAACCTGTACAAAACCCAATTGCGTTGTACCTGTTTTTACCTCAATTCGCTTAAACTGAATACCATCATCGTGGGCTTCCTTTTCATTTTTCTCGTCATGTTCTTCTCGGATAAAAATAAACTCTTTGCCCTCAGCCTTTACAACGGCATCGATAGGAAGTGTATTTACATCATTATTCCCAATATCAATCAAGGCACTTACATACATACCCGATATTAGTCCTGCCTTGCTGTTGTTAATATCGGCATGAACAGCCACCGATTTTGTTTCATTCTGAAAAGCCTTTCCAATGCTAAAAATCTTTCCCAAGATTTCCTGATTTCCTTGATTGGTAAGCACAAAACGAACATTTTGCCCAATTTTTATTTTAAAAAGGTCTTTTTCATACACCAACAAATCGACGTGCATTTTCGCATTATCAACAATAGAAAACAAAGACGTATTGGGCGAAACACTACTGCCAATCTTTACTTCTACAGCCGTAATATAGCCCGATATAGGTGCGGTAATGGCTATTGTTGCCTTATTTTCATTGCCACTTAGCGATATAGTTTGTTCTACAATCTGGATTTGCTGTGTCAAATTCTCGATTTTACTTTTCAACGCTTCAAAGTCGGCACTGGTTTTCTGAAACGTTTTTTGGGCAGTAACATGTTCGTTACTCAATTCTTTTTGACGGCGAAAATCAGCACTTAAATAATCCATTGAGGATTTTGCTTGTTGCAATTCATCTTTTAGCTTTGCCTTTTGCAATCGTAAATTATTAAATTCTACACTTTGAAATGTAGCCAATGTTTGTCCTTTTTTTACGTATTGCCCTTCAATTACTGTAATTGTTTTGATAATACCTGCCATAAAAACCGATACATCTGCCTGATTTTGAGGGGGTAGCTTGGTATAGCCATTGGCGGTAATTACCTCACTGAGGTTTTTTCGCTCAAAATTCCCAAAAACAATCTGAGAAGCCTTTACCTGAGCTGGCGTAAGCTCAACTGTTCCCTTTTTGCCTTCATGATGCTCTTCGGTTGCGGTAGCTTCTGTACTTTTATTACACGATAACATTGTTAGAAGAACAAGTAATATCGTCATATATTTTGTTATTTTATGATACTTGAGAGTCATTTTTCAAAAATTTAATTGTTCAACAAATATTGAATATTGACATTATTTTGGTTGAATTGGCTGATGGCATTCAGGTAATTTTGCTGAATACTTAGTACAGTTTCTAAAGCCTGTAGATATTCGACATAGCCTATTTCGCCATTTTGAAAGGCTTTTTGGGCATTATTACCAATCAGTGTTGCATTAGGCAAGGCCGTTTGAACATAATAATCTATCAAAGACTGGTTTACTTTCTGTTCTTCGAGCTGTAGTAGTAACTGACTGCTGAGCTGATTTTTGAGATATTCAGCATTTTTTTGTTGTACCAATATTTCGGTGCTAGTTGCCTGAATACGGGCATTGCTTGCCTTGCTAAACAGAGGAATATTTATACCCAAATTGACACCCTGAAAGCGTGGCAAACCATTGTAATGAGTTGTTTTTCCTGCCATTTCTTGGTTGCCAATAAGTGACTGCAAGAAATACCCAGCCAAAAATTCAGGTTTTTTCTGGGCTTTTTCAAGATTTTGAGTAGCTTGGGCAAGTTGTACTTGTTGAATAGCAATTTGAAGCACAGGATTCTGACGAATATAAACCGAATCTGTGTAAAGGGCTTTTGAAGGCAGAAAGCTACTTTCAGCCAAAACAAAATCTTCCTGTAAATTCAGAAGGTGCTTTAGCTTAATTTTTTCACTTATAATCAATCCGTCATTTTGCTTTCTTAGCTGTACCAAAGCTTGCTGTTTGGTTTGGGCGGTTGTTTTTTCTAATAAATTACTCTCGCCTGTTTTGAACCGCAAAGCAGTAGCATTCACCAATCCTTGCAGGTATTCTTCTTGTTTTTGCAATACTTGATTCATAGCTGACCAGTACAGAATCATGTTCCATGATTGCCGAATCTGAAAAGTAACATCGTGTTTGGTTGCAGCTAATTTGAGTTCGCTGTACTTGATATTCTCGTTGATGAGTCGCTTTTTTGCTTGAATTTGGAAAGGACTAAATCCTTGAGAGATACTATAATTATGGTCAAAACTTTTGGTATTGTACTGCCCCAACATGGCATTAATAGTTGTTTTGGGTAATTCTACAGCCGTTGGCTTTAGCTGATTTTGTACTTTCACGGCCAGCTCGCTGGCCTGAACGAGCGTATTCTTTTGCGTAGCTATTTCAATTGCTTGCGATAAACTAAGGTTTTGTTGCCCGAATACGTTAGTACTATTACCAATGAAATATAGTAGTACAAAAACTTTAAGAGTACTTATTTTTGAAGGAGACTTTATCCCTTTTTCTAGTAATAAATATAAAATCGGAAGGATAATCAGGGTGAGTAAGGTAGCAGTAATGAGTCCACCGATAACCACTGTTGCCAAAGGTTTTTGAACTTCAGCCCCTGCACCGCTGCTCAGAGCCATTGGCAAAAAGCCCAACGAGGCTACAGCGGCCGTCATAACTACGGGGCGAAGCCTTACTTTTGTACCTTCTTTGATACGAGCCAGAGTATCGTCCCAACCTTCTGTTTTGAGTTGGTTAAAATAGCCAATCAATACAATACCATTGAGTACTGCCACTCCAAAAAGTGCAATAAACCCAATACCTGCCGAGATACTAAAGGGCATTCCTCGCCACCAAAGTGCAAATACGCCTCCGATAGCCGAAAGTGGAATCGCTGAAAAGATTAAAAGGGATTGTTTGACAGAATGAAAAGTAAAATAAAGTAATACAAAAATCAGTAATAAAGCCGCAGGAACAGCCACAGAAAGGCGTTTATTGGCCTCGACGAGATTTTCAAATTGTCCGCCATAAGTTATATAATAGCCTTCTGGAAGCTTCAGTTGGGTATCTAATTTCGCTTGAATATCATTTACTACCGATTTTACATCTCGTCCACGCACATTGAGACCAATTACTATTCTGCGACGACCATCTTCACGACTTATTTGAGCGGGGCCTTGTTCAAAATTCACATCGGCTACTTGTTCAAGTGGAATTTGATTGCCCGATGGCAAACTGATAAAGATATTTTTTACATTAGAAATATCCTGACGGAAATCTTTGTCGAGACGAACAACCAAGTCATAGCGTTTTTCGCCTTCATACACTGTTCCAGTGGCTTCACCCGCAAAACCAGTGCGTACAACTTTATTGAGGTCGCCAACATTGAGGCCATAAAGAGCCATTTTGTCGGGATTATAACGTACCGTTATTTGAGGCATTCCAGTTACTTGCTCGGCTTTGATGTCGGCTACACCTTCGATATTGCCAATAAGACCAATAGCATTGTTGGCGGTTATGGCTAATTTTTCTAAATCTTCGCCAAAAATCTTGATAGCAATATCGCTTCTTACCCCCGTCATCAATTCATTAAAACGCATCTGAATAGGTTGTGATACTTCAAAAGATACCCCTGGAATTTGTTCCATTTCTTTTTTCATCATATCGGCCAACTGATAGAAATCTTTGGAGCTTGTCCATTGAGATTTATCTTTCAGAATAATAATCAAATCCCCCGATTCGATAGGCATAGGGTCGGTAGGAATTTCGGCCGACCCTATTTTGGCTACAACTTCTACTACTTCTGGAAATTTTGCTTTTAGGATTTGTTCTAATTTGGTCGAAATCTCGATACTCATGCTCAAAGAACTGCCATTGGCACTTCTGAAATTAATGGCATAATCGCCCTCTTCTAGCGTAGGAATAAACTCGCCTCCCATACGACTAAATACCCCAAAAGCTCCCAGAAATAAAACAAAAGAGATACTCAAAATAAAGGTTTTGTACTGTAAAGCTTTTGTTAAAATAGGCTGATAAAAGCGATACACAAAATCAATAATTTTGTCGGAAATATTCTTTTTATGACTAATCATTTTGCTCAAAAACAGAGCCGAAGCCATTGGCACATAAGTAAGCGACAAAATGAACGCTCCCAAAATAGCAAAGGAAACGGTTTGAGCCATTGGCTTGAACATTTTACCTTCTGTACCTACCAACGCCAAAATAGGTAAATACACAATAAGAATAATGATTTCGCCAAAAGCAGCACTACTTCGTATTTGGGTGGCGGCGTGCAATACTTCATTATCCATTTGTTGAGCGTCTAACCGCCCTTCTTTGTTTTGGTGAAGGCGATGAATCACGGCTTCGACAATAATTACTGCTCCATCCACAATCAGCCCAAAGTCTATTGCTCCTAAACTCATCAAATTACCACTTACCCCAAAGAGGTTCATCATAATAACAGCAAAAAGTAGTGCCAAAGGAATCACCGAAGCTACAATTAAGCCCGCTCGCCAGTTACCCAATAACAATACCAATACAAAAATAACAATGAGAGCACCTTCAAGAAGGTTTTTTTCGACAGTACCAATGGCATTGTCAACCAGTTTGGTACGGTCAACAAAAGGCTCGATAGCGACACCTTCAGGCAACGACTTACGGATTTGTTCTACTTTGGCTTTGGTACGGTTTACCACTGCCGAAGAATTTTCGCCCTTGAGCATTAGCACCATACCGCCAACTACTTCCCCTTTTCCGTCTTTGGTAACAGCACCGTATCGCAAGGCGGCACCTTCCTGTACTTTGGCTACATCTCGAATAAGAATAGGAATACCATTATTATTTTTGACCACTATTTTTTCAATATCAGCGATATTTTTAACCATCCCCAAAGCCCTGATAAAATATACATAAGGCTGTTTGTCAATATAAGCTCCTCCTGTGTTTTCATTATTTTTTTCAAGAGCCATAAAAATATCGGTAATTGTAATATTCATACTTTTGAGGCGGTCGGGCTGAACCGCAATTTCGTATTGCTTCAGATTACCACCCAAGGTAGTTACTTCGGCAATACCAGCCGTTCCCAAAAGCTGGGGTTTTACTAGCCAATCCTGAATACTACGCAGTTTTGAGGCATCGTATTTATTTTCAAAACCCTTTTTAGCAAAAATAACATACTGATAAATTTCGCCCAGCCCTGTACTAATAGGAGCTAATTCTGGAATCCCGATACCCTTTGGAATTATCCGTTCGGCATCTTTGAGCTTCTCGCTGATTTGTTGTCTTGCCCAATAAATATCTACATTTTCTTCAAAAACTAAGGTAATTACACTCAAACCAAAACGACTAAACGACCGCATTTCTACAATTTTGGGAATCGTCTTCATCGTTTGTTCGATAGGATAAGTAATAAATTGCTCAACTTCTTGGGTTGCCAAAGTCGGAGCGGTAGTAATAACCTGTACTTGATTGTTGGTAATATCGGGCAGGGCATCGATAGGTAGTCGGCTTAAATTATATACACCCACTAAGATTAAAGCCAAAGTAAATAAGCCCACGATAAATTTGTTTTTTATCGAGAATGCAATGATTTTATCTAACATTTTATAAAAATCTAATAGTTGAAAACTTATGGAATGCCACAAATAGCTAACCATGCTGATATACGTTATCAGCTGGGAACAGTGGCCATAAAGTTGGGAAAATTAGATTTTGGGTGGTTGCCAGATATTACCGTAGAAGTTGGAAATCCAAGCCTCATTTTGGTACGCAATTGTTGCTTTTTCGGGACGAAATGGACACTCAACGTCGGGAGCTACCACAGGAAACTGAAAACTAAAAGCGATGTTTGTGCCACAACAGGCACAGATACAAAAAGGCGAACAGGTTTCAGCATCATCAGTATGTCCCGAATGTTCAGTTTGGTAAAATGAAAATTGGTTTGTATCAGTCACCTTTGTACAGTCGCTGGCATCTCCGCAAGGCAGACATGCAAGCAAAATAATATACAAAGAGAATATGACTGAGAATATTTTCATGGGGCAAATGTAGGCTAAAAACAAGTGCAACAGGTTTTCAAAAAGGAAATATATTTGTCATGGATGCTTATAATAGGGCATTTTCTCTTGTAAGATTGAGGTTTTTACCGTAGAGACTGGTGACATCAACTATTGAAATCTAGGCATTTTAGCCTATTTTTGTGGTTCGCCATTGGCTCTTTAGTAATGGTGAATTGTTAATTAGTGAGTTTTTACAAAGATAGTTTGGCGAAAAATCAAAAGGATAATATCGCTCTTCACTAATTCACAACTAAACCAGAAGTTTCACCTCTCCTATCAACTCCTTTAATTTTAAAAAAAATTGTATGAAATTATATCGTAAACTTTATAGTGTCCATAAATGGTTAGGATTAACAACGGGTATTTTTCTGTTGCTATTGGGGCTAAGTGGCTCAATATTAGTATTTAAGGATACACTAGAAGACTCTATTTATACCGATATTAATACTGTATCTGTAAAGTCTAAGCCCATAGCCTTGGACAGTATTTATCAGATTATTACTCGACAGTATCCTAATTTAGATGGTCTTTCGTGGATAAATCCCGAAGCTCCTGCTAATCAGGCTTATTGTTTTAGGCTGTATCTCAACGACGCCCAATTGTTGACCTACGACCTAGGCTTACTGAGAATCGACCAATATACAGGACAAATTATTCGTCATGGCCGAAGCGACGACTGGCGGCTAGATTTGTTAGAATGGTGTTTTCAGTTTCATTTCTCTTTTCACTGGGGTATGCCTGGGGCAGCCTTTGCGGCTTCGATGGGTATTATCATGCTTTTGTCTATGCTTACAGGGGCGTTGGTATACCGAAAGTTTATTTGGAAAGTGTTAACCTTCAAAGTGCGTGTCAAAACCAAAAACTGGAGAACTATTTCGTCAGATTTGCATAGAATCATAGGAGTATGGTCGCTTTTGCTCAATGCCATTATCTTTTTTACGGGCTTCTGGATGAACCTATTTGCTTTTGAAGCAGACACTTGGCACAATGAAGTTATTCCAACCCAGCCTAATACTTTGGTAAAAGTATCGCTTGATAAAATGTATAAAGAGGCATTGTCAAAAATGCCTGATTTGATACCTAATTATGTGTACTTGCCAACTCAACCTAACAAAAAATTTAACGTAAGAGGCCGACTCCAGAACCAAAACCCCTTATTTGCAGGAGGCAATAGGGTTAATTTTGATGCACAAACAGGGCTTTTCATCAATATTAAACGCTTTTCGGAGTTAGCTTTTGGCGAAAAGCTAGAGGCTCTTTTTTATCCATTGCACGTCGGAAATTATGGTGGTATTTTTGTCCAGCTATTGTATGTTATTATTGGACTTACACCAGGGGTATTGGCTATTACAGGTTTTTTGCTTTGGTGGAGAAGAAAATAAACCTAACAATAACACTCATGAAAACAGCTTTAAAAGCTCTACAATACTAATTATTATCAAGATTTTCAGAAGTGTTCTGGGGGATATATACTAGTATTTTCCCATTAACTACGAATCAATTCGCCAGTTAATGGGAAGTTATCACAGCTTCTTTTTTACGAAAATCCCATAATGCCAACGTTGGGTAAATCCTGAAAATATTCTGTATTCAGATTTTCTGAACGAACCACAAGTTATTTATTGTCCAATCAAATTCTTTAATTCAGACACGGCCAAGGTATATGCCAATTGTGCTGCATAAACGTCGGCATTGGCTTTGGCTACTTGTGCCTTGGTATTCAGCATATCCGTTTTTAGGTTTAGCCCAGCCAGCTGTTTGTCTTCCTGAACTTTCAATTCTTTGCTACGATACTCCAATACTTTTTGGGCAACAGCAATCAACGCCTTGCTTTGGTTGACCTTGCGATAAGCTTTTTCTATATCGCTATTGACCTGCTGTTGAAGATTCAAGATATACTCTTCGGCCTGTTTCGCTTGTGCTTCACGTTGTTGGAGTAAGTGCTTATTAGAGAATAAATCTTGGATATTCCATTTGAGGTTTAGCCCCACAAAAGGGTTATGACTTGGCAAAATAGGATTCCCAGATTGATAAGCATACCCTGTTACTACCCCAAAATCGGGCAGAGTGCTCTGTTTGGCAGCTTTAATACCTAAGTCAGCTTTTTCTTTGGTCAGGCTAGCAATCTGAATATCGGGATTGGAAGACACTGAGGTTTTAAAACTTTCAATACCCGTTATATCTTCTAATACCAACGGTAATTCTTGTAGGTTAAAATCCTCCTCGGCAATACCCGTCAATTTTACTAAATCAGACTTATAATTTTGTGTCTGAATACTTAACTTTAAAATATTCTGTTCTTCATCGGCTATATTAGCCATCAAACCAGCCTGATTAACATCGATAGTTTTACCAGCAGCAATAGCCGTTTCGACATCCCCTAGTTTGGCTTGTGCCACCGCCAATTTGGCCTGAGCCTCTTCGAGTTGTTTTTGGGCAATTAGTGTTCCGTAGTACAATTGCTCAACCCCTTGGCTAATTTGTAGGGCAATTTTTTGCTTTTCTTTTTCAGTAATAGCCACATCCATACGGTTTACTTCCAAGCCCGTTTTGATTTTAATTTGCTGGCTAATAGGCTGATAGGCCGTTACACCAATATTGTACAGATTTTTGTTACCTATTTCTATATTCTTGTCTACGTTAGGCAGCGGTACTTGTGTAGTGCTACTCAATGGCAGTATACCAATCGAGCCTGCAGGAATCGTAATATTGGCCAAATTAAAGTTATATTGATAATTACCGTTTAGCGTTGCCGTTGGATAACGCTTGGTTTCGTCTTCTTTAATTTTGGCTTCTCTCTCAGCAATTTGCCACTGTTTAACAGCCAAAATATGATTATTTTTTAGAGCAACCTCTTTTAACTGTTGTAAAGAATACGTGGGTGCTTGGGCAGTGGCATGTTGCTTGCTCAATGAGCAAGCAATCGCCAACATAATTATATTTTTTAGGAACGACTTCATATCGGTCTATGCGTTTTGTTGCGTTAAAATATCTTTTTTGTCTTGGGCATTAATCCAGCCAATATAGAGTACTGGTACCGACAATAAGGCCATTAGCATACTCCATACTACCCCAAAAGCCAACACACTTGCCAAAGGAGCCCACATAGGCGAATGCGAAATAATCATAGGCACTACCCCAATAGCCGCAGCCATAGCTGTTAGAAAAATAGGACGCAAGCGACGTTTGCCGCTTTCAATGGCAGCCGAACGAATACCCATGCCGTGTTTCATTAGCTCGTTGGTGTGGTCTACTAAAATAATAGCGTTCCGAACCACAATACCCGATAGCGAAATCAAACCGATGAAGGCCGTAAAACTAAAATTATTACCTGTAACATACAACCCCAAAATAGCCCCAAACAAACTCAATGGAATGGTTAACATAACAATTACCGATTCTTTCAAATTTCTGAATTGAAATAGTAGAATAAAAAATATCAATACCAAACTCACCATCAATACGGTTACTAATTGGGTAAATGTTTCTTTTTTGTTGGCATCTTCACCACCGTACTCGATACGATAACCACTTGGCAATTGAAGTTTGCTGATTTCTGGCTGAATAATCTTGACTAACTCAGCAGGCAAAACACCTTCGGCCAATTCGCTTTGTACGGTTAGGGTTCTTACGCCGTTGCGGTGCATGATTTTGCCAGCTTGCCATTGTGGCACAATATCGGCAATTTGTCGTAATGGAACATTAGCACCTGTTACTGGCGATTTCATATAGGTATTTTGTAAATCGTCGATGTCTTTACGGCTATTTTCATCCAGTCTCAATACAATATCAACAGGGTTATTGCCTTCGTACATGGTCGAAATAGCCGCTCCGCTAAAGCCTGTATATACTGTTTGCGAAATACTGGTTGTGGTAAAACCTAGTCGGTTGGCTTCTTGCTTGAGCTTGATACCAAAGCCATAGTAATCTTCGCCAAAATCGCTTCTTACAAATTTGCTTCCTTGTGCTTTTTTAATAATAGCCGCAACTTGATTAGAGAGGTCTTTGAGATGATTTATATCATCGCCAATGACCCGAACCTCGACAGGTGCTTTCAATGGAGAACCCTGTTGCATCAGTTTCACAAAGGTTGTTCCTTCGGGAATAGCTGTTTCTACTTTGTTACTCAGCTCGGTAGCCAATTCTTCGGCTGTTTTGTCGGTAGTAGTATTAATCAAAATCTGAGCATAATTGGTAGTCGGAAACTCAGGCGAAAAGTTATAGTAAAATCTTGGGGCGGCTGTTCCTGTAAATGTTGCATAAGACAATACTCGTTTGTCGCCTTTAATCAAAGCCTCTGCTTTTAGAATAGCCTGATTTGTTTTTTCGAGCTTAGTGCCAGTTGGCATCCAAAGTTCTACGACAAATTGGTTGCGTTCGGCAGCAGGGAAGAATAATTGTCGAACACCCGCTTTGAACAACAAGCCCGCCAAAATAATAGGAATAAGGCTGCCAATAATTGTGATTGCTGGATGTTTCACACACCATTCCAACAGGTTGTTGTAGCCAATTTGCATATAATCTAAAAGGCTTTTTCTGCTTTTCTCCTCCTTTTCAGTAGGTTGATGTAGCCCTTTTTTGATAAACATATAACATAACATGGGAGTGAGCAACATAGCTACTACAAACGACGATGCTAAAGCTACCGCCACCGTAATGGGCAAAGCAAAAATAAACTCGCCTACCGAGCCATTCAACATTACCATTGGCATAAACGATGCTATAATGGTTATGGTAGCTGCCAATACTGGTACGACAAGGTCACTGGCACTACGCCAAGCGGCGGTCCAGCGTTCTACGCCTTCGTCGAGCAGCTCGACATAATTATCTGCAATTACGATAGCATCGTCGACGACCATTCCGAGTACCAAAATCAAAGCTGCTAACGATACTTGGTGTAGCTCGATACCCAAAGCGTGCATAATAGCAAACGTCACGGCTACAGTCATTGGAATGGCGGTGGCGGCTACAGCTGCAATACGCAGTGGCAATAGCAATACTACTACAATAATAACCGATACAATGGCTAGAAAAAATTCATGAATAAAGTGCGAAACGTTTTCGTCTACCAAATGAGGCTGGTTGACGATCGTCGTAATTTTTACTTCAGAAGGAAGTATTTGTTTTGCGGCTTCAATCTTTTTGTTTACTTCATCTCCAAATTTCACAATATTATTACCTTCGTGCATTTGGATAGAAAGTAAAATTGCTTTGTTACCATTTACAGTAATAGTACTTTGAGGCTCGGCATAGTCTCGTTTTAGGGTGGCAACATCGCTCACTTTTACCGTTGAGCCACTTTGCGATGCCCCTACTATTTGATTAGCTAAATCATTTTCGGTATTATAAAAACCATTGGTATAAAGCGGAGCTTTGCTTTGTTCGGTTTTGACAGAACCTGTAGCATTAATACTATTTTGCGACTGCAATACTCTTACTACTTGCTGTAAACTTACCCCATACTGTGATAGTTTTTCAGAGCTTGATGCCACCACAATTTGTTCTTTTTGTTCGCCAACACGTTTTATTTTAGATGCCGCAGGAATCGTTCTGAGGTAATCTTCTAGTTTTTGAGCATACGTTTTTAGTTCTGCGTAGCTTGCCTTATTTCCTTCCAAAGCAATTACCATAGCCTCGGTATCGCCAAAGTCGGAATTGACAATAGGGCCTTTTACGCCTTCGGGCAAATCCAACTGCTTAGATACCAATAGCTGATGCCTAAGTTTGCTCCAAAATATATCTGGTAACTTTACGCTTTCGGTTAGTTCTACGTTGACAACTACAATACCATCTTTGGTAGTAGAATACGTTTTGGTTTTGTTAACCTCCTCATATTGAAACAAATATTGTTCGAGTTTTTTGGTAACTTGGTCTTCCACCTGTGCCGAATTAGCCCCCGGAAAATAGGCAATTACCAAGCCCTGACGAATCGTAATTTTGGGGTCTTCACGACGAGGCATATTTAGCAAAGAATTGACCCCGATAGCAAATAACAGTAACAAAACAGACAATGTTACGTGCTTATATTTTAAGGCTGCTTGTATAATATTCATAATGCCATTATTTAATTGAGATTAGAGAACCATCAGTAAGTTTGTTTTGGCCAGCAGTTACTACAGCATCGCCTACATTGAGCCCCTGTATTACTTCTACTTGGTTACCAATGATTTTACCAACACTGATTTTGCGTTTGAATGCCTTGTTTTGAGCCTTATCTACTACATACACAAACTCTTGGTTATCTAAATCGTGGCTAATAACTTCCAAGGGTAATAAAATACTTTCGCCAGAGGTATTGGTATTGATACGAGCTTCGGCAATCATACCTGGGCGAATCAAAAGCTGGGGGTTGTCTACTTCTATTTTAATCGTGAATGCTCTGGATGTGGCATCGGCAGCTGAGCCTACCTCGGTTACTCGTCCGCTAAAGGTTTTATCTAATGCCGAAATCGTTACTTCAGCTAATTGGCCGAGCTTAACAAGATGTAATTCACCCTCTGGTATATACGCAAGCACCTTTACTTTCCGAATATCCGAAATTACCAATAAGGGTGTTCCTGTACCAATAATCTCGCCTACTTCACCTAGTTTCTTGATTAAAACACCACTAATAGGCGAATACAATTTGGTATCTGATAGATTTTTTTGCTGTAATTGTTGTTGTAGTTTGGCTTGCTGTAGGGTGAAATTCACTTTTGAAAAATCACTTTCCGACAAGCTATTACGCTCACGCATAATTTTAAGCCGATTGTACTCGTCTGTTACTTGGTTAACCTGTATATCCGACAACTCTTTGGCAATGTTATAGTTAGTAGGCTCGATTGTGGCTACTAATTGCCCCTTCCCTATATTTTGTCCTTCACGGCTCGAAATAAAATTGATGCGGCCTGCCACCAAAAATCCTAAACGGACGGTTGTACTACCATCGACATTGCCACTTACCGACACCTCTTTATTAATTTTGGAAGCTTGGAGGTTGGTTACATTTATGGTAATAGCCTGCGATTGATTTTCTTTATTTGTAGTTTCATTGTGTTTGCAACTTGCCAATAGCAACGTTGTAAGCACACCGAGATAAATATTAGCGTACTTCATTGGTTGGGGGATTTTTTATATGAATAAAGGATTTTGAATCGTAATTTGTTGAATGTCCAAAAAATGTAATAGCTCTGTCGCTTTCAGACAAAAGGCATCGCTTCCGCATACCACAAACTCCATGGATGTCATTGTATTGGCGTTAATAATTGACTCTAATTCAGGATGTTCCTGAAAAAAGTTATCAGCAACTTCGGCTATTATAAAATACACAAACAATACTGTTGGATAATGCCTGAGCAAAATCTCAAGCTCTCGTTGAAAATGAAAAACCTTGGTCGGAGCATAATATACTACCGAAACATGATGCAGCTCTTTTCCTACTAGCTTAGCTTTTAGCTGAGGAAACACAGTGGCCATTCCCGACTCGTCGGTAATGTAAACCCAGTGAATACCATTGTCTAAATTTGTCTCCATCGTTATGGCGTTTACTTTTGATGTGACAAAGTTGAGCAAAAGAAAAATGGGAATTTTTAATCTATATTAAAAAATGCTTCGATTTTGAAGGAACTTGCTTTTCATTTCCTTTTCCAAACAAAAAACAGCAATAATTACTTGGTTTTAGCCCTAATCACACTGAGGGTTTGTTGGGTAATGCCCAAATAAGAGGCAATATGACCCAATGGAGCTCGCATCAAAATAGAAGGATGATCATTGAGCAAAGCGGTGTAGCGTTCTTGTGCGGTATGAAACTGTAAAGAATATAACCTATCTGAAAACTGCTTGACCATGTGAACAGATGTAAGAAAAACATAATCTTTCAGACAAGGTATGGTATCGGACAATTGAATAAAATCACGATATTGAATAGTTCGCAGAATAACATCCTCCAATGCTTCTGTTCCGTAAGGTGTAGGTTGGTTATAAAAAACGCTATCAATATTCATAGAAACAAAGCCTTCTTCAAAAAAGAAATGTGTAATATCCTTATCGTTGTGGCTATAGAAAGTCCGTAATAATCCTTTTTCGACATAAGTTGCTTTTTGCGAACTTGTACCGGGCATCATCAAAACCGTTCCTTTGGTATAGCGTTCGGTTTTGAATGCCTTATTAATTTTTTCTTTCTCAACGTCGGTTAAGATAATTTTACCAGTTAGATGTTGAATAAAATCCATAATTGGGCGGCAGAAGTAGCTGTTTTAAGGTTTATAGCTTCAAATAAATGACAATTTATTTGAAATCACGGTACTCTACCCTATAAATTTTGTAATAAAAAAACAGCAATACGTTTTGTTGTCTTTCTATTCAGTTAGTTTTCAATAAGTTCAAAATAGAAATTTGTTTTACTATTTTCTATCTTTTGCCTCATCATAAAACCCTAAGCACACAACTATTGCTGGATTGATTAAACTTGTGGATGTTACCTAGTGTTGCGATTTCCCAACTTATATTCATTCCAAAGCTTATCATTATATTCTACAACTTTACGTCCAAAGCCTTTTACTTTTCTGGGTTTATTACATATAGCACATCATGTTCTATCACTAATCTTACGGCGTAAACGTAGCCTTGTTTGGTGAATTGTATTTTTGTTTACACCAATCATATCGGCCATTTCTTGAGCACTTAAATCAAGTTTTTCAAGCATCAACAATCGGGTCTCGGCATTGGTGAGGTCGGGGTATTTTTCTTTTTGTGCTTGGATATAACCAGGATATACTTTTTCAAACATCCGTTTAAAGTTTGTCCAGCCCTCTTCTGTTAGGATAGTCGATGTAATAAGCTGCTGTAGGTACTCGCTCTGAGTACCGTTGGTAGAGAGTTTTTCATTTTCACGACGGAGATTTTCTGCTAATTCCGACATTTTTCGGAAGTGGTGGGTCTGAAATTGGAGTTCGTTCTGAGCCGTTTCTAGCTCTTTTTCTTTTTGGTGGTGTTTCTGCTGCAAACGCTGGTGATTGACATACACCAGTACAAGGCTCAGCAACAAAATAACAATAACAGCATTGCGTAGGTATTTCTGTAATTGCTTTTCATTTTCTATCATTTTGAGATGCTCGGCATATTTTTCGACCTCGTATCGTAGCTGCATTTGCGACACTTTTTGCAAGTCATTTCGGCTATCGAGGCTATCTTCTAGTGCTTGGGCAAGGTGCATATAACGCAATGCAGTTACATTATTCCCTTTTTTTTCATTGTATTCTGCCGAATATTTGTATAACCTCAAAGGCTTAAAATAGTCAAGCAATCCTTTGGGTTCTAGGTTATTTTTGATGGCAGTTGCTCGATCGAGCAAAGAACTTACTTCGTTGGTTTTACCCAATTTTAATTTAATAGGAATCAGCACCATCAAGGCATCATATTCGGCCTGTTTCGACACAGTCGTGTCGGTAGATAATTGGGTTTTGATAAGCTTATAGCCACTATTGGCATAAAACTCACCCTCCTCAATTTTCCCTTGGTCGATGAGCAATGAAGCAATATCAATCGAAGAAAAGTGTCGCCAAAAATAGTTCCAGTGCTTATGTTCGGGCAAATCTGGGTGGAGGTTTTGATGAAAATTCAATATTTTTTTGGCATACATAATCGACTTATTGTAATCATTTTTACTTTTCCAATAAGCCTGTAGATAGCTATATACCTGAGTATAATAAAAACCTCCCTCGGTGGTAGGTTCTACAAAACGTTCGGCTATATGCAGGTATTGGTACGCCTTGTCGAGGTCTCCTAGATCCCAAAGTCCTTTGCTAAAATCAAACAGTATTGCTACCACATTATAATCACGAAATTTCTCAAAACCAATGCTTTGTATTTTTTCTAAACAATGTTGTTCATCTACATAATACTGCTCAACCGCAATTTTTTTACCCAAATATAGGCTATTGGTTAGGTAAAAAGATGCTGCTAGAGCTTCTATTTCATAGCCTTTTTGGGTAGCAAGTTTTTGCATATCAATCAAAACATCATTGAATGATTTACCATTGGGGATTTTAAATCCCACATTTGCTGCTACTAGAAAGGTATAGTATTGTAAGGCCAGTTGAGTATGATAATCTTTGTTAGTTTCGGCAATTTCCCTCATTTTATCGAGGGTAGTTGTTAATTGTTTTACCTCTACCAATTTCCAAAACGGATAATCGTGTACAAACCGATACCTTTCCGATTCTGTCATATTTCGGAAGGCTACCTCGTTGAATGATACCTGAGAAAATGCTATATTCTCAAAACAACCAATCAATAGGATTATGATAAAGTATGAAAATATTTTTTTTAGTGGTTCTGGGGAAAAAATACTACTGTTCATCGTGAAACTTATAGCAAAGAGCGAATATATATTTGGACAAATATAAGCCGAGTAGTTTAGTTTTTCAAATCTATTTTGCTAAGCCGATAGTAATTTTCTCATAACGCTCTATATCTATACGAGTTGTTGTTTTTACCTTAATCTTTATTTAATAAATGATTTATTGGTTTGATACTTCCAAATAGTATTTTTCGTCAACTTGATTGGCAATATATCCTTTGTATGATTCCTGAAAAATGTATTTGCCTTTCAGGATTTGCTTTTGTAGTACCCTTGTTATAGCCAAATAAGCTTAGTTTGATTGAAGTGCTAGTACCAAACATATTATAATAGCTATTGGCCTTGAGGTAATAGCTATATTCCAGCATTTTTCTTTGTATTATCAACACTGTACAGCTAAAGATACAGTGCTGATATACAGGGCAATAAAAGTTAATTTTAATTGAACGACTGCCGAAATTCCAAAGGCGAAAGTTTAGTTTTTGTTTTAAACAACTTACAAAACGATTGCAAATGTTCAAACCCTAAATCATACGCAATTTCGCTAACCGACAAATCAGTAGTCGATAGTTTTTCTTTGGCTTTTTCTATCAGTTTTTCGTGTATATGTTGCTGAGTGCTTTGTCCAGTCAAGGTTTTGAGTAAACTTCTTAAATAACTTGGCGACACATTGAGGGTATCCGAAATATACTGCACTGTTGGTAAGCCAGTTGTCACTAAGTCATCGCTATTGAAGTAATCTGAAAGTAATGTTTCCAATCGGTCAAGAATTTGATGATTAGAAATTTTTCGTGTAATAAATTGACGCTGATAAAAACGTTCGGCATAATTCAGTAAAGTCTCAAGATGCGAAATAATAATATTTTGACTAAACTTATCAATATTTGAGTGGTATTCATTTTGAATATTTTGGATGATGGCATTGATGATGGTTTCTTCTTTATCAGAAAGAAATAAGGCTTCATTGGCAGAATATCCAAAAAACTCGTATTGTTTTATTTTTTTGGCAAGCGATGTATTCCACAAAAAATCGGGATGGATAAATAACATCCAACCTTCCAAGTGTGAAGGCACACCGTTTTCTTCGCCACGCAGTATCTGCCCTGGCGACATAAATGCCATTAACCCTTCATCAAAATCGTACCTCTGTTGTCCGTAGTGAAGTTTGTCGCAGCCCCTTTTCAGCGATACAACATACAAGTCAAATAATACGGTATCGATACCCGAATTGTTTTTTAACCCTGTCAAATCAATGATACCTATAAGTGGATGATGAGGTTTTGGAAGCCCCATCAATCGGTGTATTTCTGTTATAGATTGTATTCTATATGGTTTGGTATTTGCCATAAAATCACGTTAGTTTTTGAAAGGATATTTCAGCCATATCATTACCAAAGGCATTACCAAGAAGGGTATTTCGATCAATGCCATTTTATAGTTTTCGGCTCTCAGTGCCAACGCCATAATCAGCACAATAGACATTGCATTGATAACATTTCCTAAGAAATACGTTTTGGGAATCAGTAGCAAGATACCTATAACAAAAGTTACTATTCCGAAGAACGGAACAAAAGTATCGGTGATACCCAATTCCGACATCATTCTTATCGTTTCGGGATTCTTTTTGTAATGGAATGTATCCCAGCCGTGCTTGATACTTAGCACCACTGAAATTACCAGTAGCACTAATGAAAGTATGCTCTTTATCATTTTAGAAAATAGTTTTTTTATAGATAAATCAATATTTAAGTATCTAAAATAATGACATCCAAGCACATAACCCAATCACCGTTATGGTTTTTTGTACCTTTCAATACCCCCTGAGGGGAAAATAGAGGAGTTGATTTGTGCTTGGTATACAGGAAAATCCTATAGTCATTATAGTTATCGCTTGTTAACTGTTTATTATAAACTCTTTTGAATTCTATTCCTATATAGCCAAAAACCTACATAACCTCAAAAATCCAAGCGATAGATAGCTGTTTGGCTTTGTTTTCAGCCTATAACGACCTCTAAAATTAGCTTTTTCATCTTTCTTTCTCGTGATTGTTCCGCTTAAATTTCTCAAACTCCCTATGTCCAAATTTCATCAAAGCTGCAGGAGCAACTCTGCTTGCTACTTCTATTGCTTTCACTAAAACTGGTTTAATTTCTAATTGATTTTTTAGCAATCCTTCAACAGCAATACTCACCATTTTGTCTACACTCATCATTTGGCGTGGGTTGGGTTGTAATACCCAATCATTTTGGAGGTTGGTATTAACCCCTGGTGGTATTACCTCAAACACCTTTACACTGGTATGCTCAAGTTGCATACGCAATACCTTTGAATAAGCATGAACCCCCGCTTTTGAAGCACTATAAATAGGTGCTGAGGAGTATGCCATAAATGCAATAGCAGAGGAAACATTGACGATTGCCGATGATTTTTGCTGTAGCAAATGTGGCAAAAATTGGTGTACCATCTGAATAGTACCTGCAAGGTTGGTCGTAATCTCGCTAATAATACTGTCCAAATCATCGCGTGTATGCTGCAAATCTATCAATCGCATTATTCCTGCATTATTGATGATAATATTCAATTCAGGGAATTGTCGTATAACATCATTATAAAGCTGCTTAATATCTTTTGGCTTGCTCACATCACTTTGAAATATATGGATACTGGGAAACTGTTGTTGGGTTTGCCTAAGAGCCTCAAGGCTACGTCCAGTAACGATAATATTTGCTCCTAGTTCAGTAAGTTGTTTTACAAACGCCAGCCCTATGCCGCTTGTACCACCTGTAATCAAGATTGTGCTATTTTTCAATTCCATTTGTCTGTCTTTTTTGTTGATACAAAATTGCAACAACTTTCAAAGACAGATTTATCCAAAACGACTTTTGATGTAGCTAAAACTCCTTTGTGGGATATAAATAGGTTTTTTTAGGGAAGGTAAAAGATAGGCATTTGGTATTGCTATTGACCTTTTATAGCATGTTGTTTATCATCTTGCCTATAAGGTATTGTCTACAAAAGCCATTCGTAGATTGTTCTTCCTACTAAACCTAGGGGTAATTGATGCAGCATAATACTTAGCCCTATCTATTTAGCATAAAACCCGCCTAGTCAGGTCATTGGACTTGGCGGGGCGAGTTTACGCTGGCATTATTAATAAATAAGTATGATGGTTAGGTGATTATTGCCTACGGCTTTATTATTCCTCGTATTGAAGACTTGCTAGCCATTTTACGGTATCAGGTTCACGATGGTCAAAAAATACACTTTTGTTGGTATCCAATACAACAATTGCTTGCATATCCTCGTCGGAAAGTACAAAATCCCATATATCGTTGTTCTCAAAGATTCTTGATGGCGTAACCGACTTTGGTATTACGGCCACATTTTGTTGAATCAGCCACCGCAATACTACTTGTGCTATGGATTTATTGTATTTGGCACCAATTGAAGACAATATTTTGCTGTTGAAAATATCCTTTTGTCCTTCTGCAAAAGATGCCCAAGATTGCACCAATATGTTATTGTTTTGGTGAAATTCAATCGTTTCTTTTCTTTGGTAAAAAGGATTCACTTCTATTTGATTAACCGCAGGTGTAATTTCATTGTGAACTACCAAATCAATGGCTCTGTCAGGAAAAAAATTACTGATACCAATAGCACGAATTTTGCCTTCTTTATAAAGCTCTTCCATAGCACGCCATGAGCCATAATAATCGCCCAATTGCTGGTGTAAAAGATATAAATCCAGATAATCTACCTGCAATTTTTTTAGGGATTGTTCAAAAGATTTTTTGGTTTTCTGGTAGCCCGTATCCTGAATCCAAAGTTTGGTAGTGATAAAAAGCTCTTCTCTTGCTATACCACTATTTTTTATGGCATTACCTACTGCTTTTTCATTCTGGTAAAGTGTGGCGGTATCAATAAGGCGGTATCCTGCCTCAATGGCTGTAATCACACTTTTTTCGCATTCACTTGGGTCGGGTATCTGAAATACACCAAAGCCCATCAAGGGCATTTCTATACCATTGTTCAGTTTTACTTTTTGCATTTTTTTGTTTTTAATAATTAAAATAAATAAGAAATGAAGTGTTTTTTATAATAAAATCGTTTTAAACCAATCGTTCCAAATAGGGGCAAAAAAAATTATTTTACTATGGTATTCAATAAAATATCTGCCATTTGGCGAGTAAGTGTTTCATTGCTAAACAAAATCTGTGTTTGCCAAATCGAGACCACATTTGTTATCATATAAAAAGCCATAGTTTTAGGGTTTGTATTGGCACTCAATTGTCCATTTTCCTGAGCCTTTTTTAGAAGGTCTTCAACCAATTTTACGGCTATTAATGTTTGTTTGCTCAGCATTCTTTTCACATCCTTGTCTATACGTGCCAACTCAAATGTAGAATTGACAAACATACAGGTTTTGGTATCGTGCAAAATAACATCGAGTACCGCATTAATAACATTTCTGATGGCCTCTATTGGGTCTTCGCTACTATTAGTGGCATCTTTGTATTCTTTTTCTTTGAGTTGTAAATAGCTATTTAAACACTTCAAAAAAAGCTCATGTTTGTCGCCATAAGTAAGATAAAGGCTGCTTCGGTTAATCTTTAGCGTATCTACCAAGTCGTTGAGAGACGTAGCATTATACCCCTTTTCCCAGAAAAGGTCACGGGCTTCAATGAGCTTAGTGTCGTAGTCGAAATTCTTTTGTCTTGGCATAACAAGTACAAAGGTAAATGATTTAAACCATTCGTTCCAAAACAAAAATTGTTTTTTTTTGAATAAAAAAAAGTTTTTACTTGAATCCCCTTGACAAAAGTATTCTTATTAGTGAAGGTTCTTGTCAGAGTTGAAATATGCTCCAATCGCCTCAAATCTTGGTTTTTGATAGCTTCATTTACTTTAGACCTATTTTCATATTATGTGTATGACCAGTTGCACCTATTTAGGCACTACCAAAAATACAAATCACTGTTAATCAGTAAATTACAATCCATTACCATTAATCAATTACTTGAAAAATATTACTTTTTTGAGTTTTCAAGTGTTTTTCTGGCCAAAAATTGTACTATTCTAACCGAAAACACTTCTTTAATTGTACTTTTTGTATAAAAAGAGCACCTGAATATGTACGACCGTTTAATAATTATATAGATAAAGAACCAAAGAAATAGGCTTTGATATTGGTAATTAAGAGTACTAAACTTTTACATTTGCGAGATAAGTGCTAATAAGTATCATCATATTATTCTATCTTCAACTATCTCGACCACTTACAATATATATGGATTCTAAATGCAAAATATTGCTTGTTGATGATCATCAGATTATACTTGATAGTTTAGCCTTATTGTTAAATACAATGAGTTCTGTCTTACTAGTGGGTAGTATCACTGACGGCAGGCAAGTACTGAATTTTCTGGCAAACAATGAAGTAGATTTGATTATCTGTGACTTTCATATACCATTTGTAAATGGCTTAGAATTGACCTTACAAGTGAGACGGCAACACCCGCGTATCAAAGTACTTTTACTTACGATGTCAGAAGAGGCCCATCATATTAGACAGGCCATAAAACTAGGTGTAAGTGGTTATATTCTAAAAAAATCAGGACGACAGGAGCTTGAAAAAGCAATTGATACCATTATGTCTGGAAAAAAATATTTTAGCCAAGCCGTCATTGAAGAATTAGCTGCTGATGATGACGAAGATTATAATAACCATCATCCAAGCACAATACAACATTTGACAGAGCGAGAAATAGAGGTACTACGTCTGATTTCGCTGGAATATTCTAGCAACGAAATAGCCGAAAAACTTTTTATCAGTTTATCCACTGTTGAAACACATCGAAGAAATTTATTTCAGAAAGTGAATGTAAAAAATGTGATTGGGCTTGTAAAGTTTGCCATTCAAAACGGGTTGGTTGACTAATTATTTATGGTTCAATTATGGCTTATACAGGTGTTGTTTGCGGTATCCAATCATAAAAGAACCCTATTTAGTTATCGGAATCCGTATTTCACTTAGTGTGCCGTGCGGACTAATCCCTAAAAACTTCAAACTGCCCCCTAGGCTTTCGGCTCGATTTTTTACATTTTTTAATCCTCGTCCCTCGCTATTGGTTTGAGTAATACCTATTCCATTGTCTTCAATTTTGAGTATAATTTGCTTAGAGTCCTTCAATAATAGAACTGAAGCACGACTCGCTTTAGAGTGTTTTATTATATTATTGACCAATTCGAGACAAATACTATAAAGCTCAAACTCCATTTTCTTGTCCATATTATTAAACTCACCCTTAGACTCCAGCTCAAACTTAATCGTTGAATTTTGATTAATCTTCCGAACAAAATATCGTAAAGCAGAGACCAGTCCTTTTTGTTCTAGTTCTTCGGGGAGCAGATTGTGAGCGAGCAAACGTATTTCATCGTAGGCATTTGTTAGCATTTTCTTTAACGTCTCAAAAATTTCTAATTCTTGCTGATGGAGCTTTTTGGTATTGATAGAATCGAGTGTCCAGATAAGGGAGGACATCGTAGAGCCCAAGGTGTCGTGTAAGTCTGCTGCCACACGCTTACGTTCTATTGTTTGTCCACGTAATAATGCTTCTGTTATGGCCTTGTTTTTCTTCCGTAACTTTTGATTAATGAAGTAGAAATAAATTAATGAAATAATCAAAATCATAGACAAGACAGACAGGCCAAGCTGTTTTTGTCTTTGACTATTAAAATTGAGTTCTTCGATTTTTTTGGTTTTGGCATCTACTTCAAATCGTATTTCCTCTAGGGCCTCCTCCTTTTTGAATTTTTCGTTCAGTTGACTGTACTTTTCGTAATAATACAAAGCCGAATCTGCTATGGTAAGTCCCTTGAAAATTTTATACTTTAAGTATTGGGTTTTAGCTTTTTTTTCCTCCGACATTAATAAATCGGTGAGCGTATCTGATGTACGTAATGTTTGTAAAGCTTCGGTCAATTTTCCTACTCTAATAAAGTATTCAGAGAACTCTGTAAGTATGTATTGCTTTTCGGCTATTCCATTAGTGATTCTACAATAATAGAAAACACTATCTTCATAAGATATTGCGTTTACGTAATCGTTGAGTCGTAAATACGTCGTGCATAAGTTAATATAATTAACACATTTATGTCCCGCAATATCCTCAATATCTTTCTGTTGAAGGCTTCTATATCGCTTTTCTAATGATTTAAAATAAGGAAGTGCCTTAGCGGGAAAACCGTTCTCAAGATAGGCATTACCTATATTGGCAAGGTTATCAACAATACCTGTTAAATCATTAATAGACCGAAATAAGGCCAATGATTTTTTGTGATATTCGATTGCCTTATCGTATTGATTTGCATAGGTATATACAGTACCCATACCAATATAGGTATGGGCTTTTTCCGACACATCATTGTTGTTCCAAATAAGTAGGGCATTATTAAACGATTTTATAGCCTCGTCATAATAGCCTTGTTCTCGGTAATATACACCTTTACAGACCTCTACAAGACCGATTGCTTTAGGGTATTGGGTTTTCTGTGCTAATTTTTCTGCTTTTCGCTGATAATACATGAGGCTATCAGCACTTTCATCTACAAATATCCGAGCAATACTTGCATAAGCAACAGCCAAACTAGTGTCTTTTACATATCCATTTTTCTGTTTTTCCAAAGAGTGGATGTTCTTTCTAAATGTATCAATGATATTGTCAGATACCTGTGTTTGAGCTTTTACCTCTAGTATGATAAATAGAGTAACAATCCAGATGATTGCTTTTATATATTTTGTAAAACATATTAAATATCGAAAATTTTGCATATCACAATATCCTTATATTCGTGAGGTATAAACAGAAATACCTTAACGAAATTCAAAACAAAATACTGAATAACAAAGAGATGGCGTTGAAAATCATGGTAAACCATGAGTGTTTTTTTTCAAACTTTTTAGGAGTTTTGTCTAAAATAAATTCCTAAGCTATGTTGTATTATAAAAAGATAAATCCTCCTAATCATCTTCGACCGTTCGTTGAGTGTTTCTACGTCTGGGAGATGATGTTAGATTCTTCAGAATCTGTTATAGTAGAATCCCCTCCTAGTAGTTATGCTTCGGTTGTATTTAATTACAAGACGGTTTATGAAGTAGCATCTGCTAATAAGAGTTTTCTGCCAATATCTCAATCTTTTATTACTGGACAAGCTTCTAAAAATTACTTTTTAAAAATCAGTCAGTCTATTGGATTAGTTGGTATTGTATTTCGACCTGCAGCACTTGCTACACTTTTTAAGTTAGAAATGTATGAATTTACCGATGAACGCTACGATGTAAGGGCGGTTCTAGGCAAAGAAATAGATACCTTGCAACATCAAATTGAAGATGCTCGAAGTCTTGAAGAGCGGATTAGTTATTTAATACAATTTCTTAACAAAAGGCTTCTGAGTGGTACTTGTAGCCCAGACCGAACAGATTACGCCGCCAATTTGATTATAGCAAAAAGAGGTATTATCAATATCAACAGCTTAATGGATGATTTATATGTATCAAAAAGGCAGTTTGAGCGTCAGTTTTTAACTAAAGTAGGGGTTAGCCCAAAATACTATGCCCGTTTACGTAGAGTTGGGTACGTATGTAGCGTATTGGCAACTCAAAAATGGAATATTAGTGATTGGCACGATTTAGTTTTTCAGATGGGCTATTACGACCAAGCTCATTTTATCAAAGATTTTACCTCATTTACTGGTAAAACGCCTTCTGTGTACTTAAAAAGAAACGTTGAATTAGCTAAATACCTCTCCGAAATTAGCTAAATGTCGTTTTTTTACAATCATAAGTAAGACTATTACCAGACCTTTGTTTTATCAACTAAACAACAGATATTATGAAAGTAGTCTTATTTAGCTTATTTACATTTCTTTTGATTAGTGATACTGAAAAGTATTTGAATGGAGTTTTTCTTCTTAAAGCCTTCAAATATGGCGATGCTACAGAATGGAGTAGCGACAATCGACGCAAGGTAGTGAAAGTATTTATATTGGATGTGTGTTTATTTTGACGACCATCGCCCCAATCGTAAGTTATTTGGAGGTGCGTGTGGAGGAACTTTTGAAATCATTGATGGCAAATATATAGAAGGACATGATTTTTATTCGTGGGATACTACACACGTAGGCCAATCGACGAAAATGGATTATAAAGCAAATGAAAATGGATTTGAACAGTATGGGAAAAATAAACTCTGATAAATACAAAAATTATCAAGTCATAGAAAAATTTGCACGTATATCAAGCCTCGTTCCTTTAAAAAATTCTGCTTTAGAGGGTGTTTGGGTATTGAAAGAAAAATATGTAAAAGGAGTAAAAGAAAAAATCAAGGGCCAATATCTACGTATTGTGCAGTATCCAGTAGTAGCGATGGCTCATTATGATTTAGCCAGAAAAGCTTATTATGGTGCAACAATTCATGAATATCAGTTTGACGGGAATATTCTCTCTGAAAAATGCCAAGCAAATTCAGATGATTCTACACAAGTAGGAAACGTGCTATATTCTCAGGTTTCGATTAAAGGGAATATGTTTACACAAAAAAATGCTAATCAAATAGGAATTTTTCAAAAACTTAAATAGATAATATCATGGAAAATACAATAGTGAAAGAAAGCTTCAAAGAGCTAACACGAAAAGGAACTTGCGTTGAGTTTTTTTCGGCCTATCAAGAACATGAATATTCAAGAATGCTCACACTTTTCGCACCTGATGCCACTATCGAATTTAGTCCGTTGGGAGATGGAGGAAAAGGGACAGTAGCTGAGCTGGGTAAAACACTTTGGATGGCATTAATGGACTGTTTTCCCGACATAGATAATACAATAGACACATTTGAGACAGTGGATAATACGATTGTTTGTAAGGTCAATATTTTTGGAACACAAGCCAAAGATTTTGCAGGAATTGTATCGAAAGGCTTGAAATTTGAAAATGACCATATCTTTATCTTCCAATTTGATGATGACGATAACGTTTCAAGCCTGACAGTTGACTGGGATCATGATAGTTTCTGCCAACAACTATCCTAAAATTCAATTATTCCTCATGGTAAACCATGAGGCCCAATTCATTGTAAACCATGAGAAAAAATCGTGGTTTACAATGAGGGAAAAACTCTCTGGAAATCTTCAACTTTGTAATGCAAATTCATTGCAACACCACCCTATTAAAGCTTTTGACTAACTGCCTTTTTAGAATAAATAAACCTTACCAAAACCCTTAAATAATGAAACAGCAAAATAGCTTTTGGGCACCTCTCAAAAATATAGTAGAAATAAGAAAGAGCTACATAGATGGGAAATCTCCATTATTGATAGGTACTGATATATGGTGTGCATGGGTATATAATGATTTGGGTATAAATATGATTGCTTCTACAAAGAAAAATCCTTTCAAAATACGATGACACAACAAGCAAAATCATACTTAGTCCTCGATTGCAAAACAAGAATGAAAATAGCTACTGATGAGATTATTATGTTGGAGGGAGATAAAAACTATACTCGTTTTAGCTTTCGTTGTCAAAGAGGATACATGAGTTCTCATACGTTGAAGTACTTTGAAACTCAGCTTTTAGAGAAAGGTTTTGTGAGAATTCACCGCTCTTATCTCGTCAACAATTTATACATTCAATCCACTAATTTGGATGATATGAGTGTGAGTTTGACCAATGGCCTGAAATTGACATTAGCACGAAGACGTAAAAAAGCTATTAAGTAGCAATCGGCATAATACTTTCTTCATCAGCCCCTTATAACAAAAAACAAATCCTATCCAAAGCTATACTATTACTTAAATAGTTGAAGGTTAAATTTCAAAAAATACCCTTTGAGTAATGCGTACTTGTAAGTCCTATTATTAACACTTTACTGTTTCTAAAAATGAAAAAATATCTTCTAGCACTATCTGTGCTCATATTAAGCAATGTAATCTATGGGCAAAATAGTTTAACATTCAAACGGCAAGTAATAGTTGATTCAGAAGGGAATGGAAGCGGGCTTAAATTCACTGGTATCAACTCTTCTACAACAACCAGTACCGTGACAGGCAAAACCTTAACTTTGGATGCACAGGGCAATGTAATTTTAGCACAAGTACCAGCTATTCCTTCGGGTGCTTCAATATGGTCACTTACCGATACCATTGCTACTACTACTGTTGCTGCCGCTGTGATTGGTAGAGGGGTGAGTATTCCAAGAGGAAACCCCTATGGATTATATGTTTCGAAGGGTATCTTAACTCAAAAAGTAAGAGTTGCGGTGCTTGGTTCTACCTACTGGGCCGACTATGTTTTTGATAAAAACTACAAGCTTCCCTCGCTCAAATCGGTAGAAAAATATATTACTCTACACAAGCACCTGCCCGATGTTCCTTCTAGCGAAGAAGTAACCCAAAATGGAATTGACTTTGCTGAAATGCAAGCTACGTTATTACGTAAGATAGAAGAACTTACACTCTATACAATAGCTTTAGAAAAAAAGGTATTGGCACTAGAAAAGAGAAAGAAAAAGTAGTAGTTAGATGAATACGAGGTTATATAAACTGCGACTTGTGTAACATTTTCGTTTACTCTATGCTGTATAAACAAATCCCATGAAAAAACTCGTTCTTTTATTATTATCTATCTACTCGGCCTCTATATTGGCACAGAATACTCCTACTAGTCCTCAGATAGGGAGTATCAAACAAATTTATTGCGAAGGAGATTCTGTCGTACTTACCAGTAATGTTCGTAAGTCACCCAATACAAGGCTATATTGGGTGAAGGATACATTCTGGCAGCCCGATTTGCGAGATAGTTCTATTGCGGTAATTATCAATGCTACCTCCCAAAATTCTGGCAACTATCAGCTTGTGGTACAAAATCTGTCAGACAGCTCAATGGCCATTTCGGGGTACTTAGAAATAAATGTGCATTCAAAACCTTCTATAGTACCACCAGCTTATACCATAGGAGGAGGATTAACGTCACCAGGCCTAGTGGAAATGCAACTTGGCTATTCGTCGCCTTGGACTGTAGAATGGTATGCCCCTAATGGAACGTATTTAGGAACTGGTAATGCAAAAAGTTATTCGGTTGACGCTTCCATGCACAATCAACATGGTGCTTTATATTTTACCTACAGATTACGTAATGATAATGGATGTCTTAGCCATAATTATGGACTGGTAGGCTGGTCGGTTGGTCCTAATCCCCCCCCAATGCTTTATACAAGTACAAGCCATTCTAATTGTTTTGGGACTACTGTACGTTTTGATTATATTGGAGGTTGTACTAATGGAAGAATTGAGTGGTATACAGATTGGAACAAACCACCCGTTCCTGCTCCTTCTGTTTCTATTAGAGCAGGTTTCCGAGTAAGTGACGAATTAAGTGGATATTGGGTTGTGTGTAATCGAAATGGTGTACTAAGTACCCCCACATGGTTAAGGGATCTTACGATTTCTACTTACGAAGCACCTTCGGGCATGACTGTTATCAATGAAATAACGATTAGGCCTAAAGAATCTGCTTTGTTAGAGGCATCTGGCTGTAGCCTTACTGGAGGAGAAAATAATTTACATTGGTTCGATGGTAGATATGGAAAAGAACTGGGAATAGGTAGGACGTATTTGACTCCCCCACTAACCAAAACAAAAATATATTATGTAGCATGTGCGAGCCCATGTGGAGATACTTATTTACCAATAAAAGTGAATGTAATTCCCGAACCAGTTAGAAACTTGAATTTAACTTTGAACGGTAATGCTGGAAATGTAACGGCGTATTTTGGCACACCCGCCGTGGGAACTGGTCATATAGAGATAGAATATTCAGTGGACGGCGGACAATCGTTCAGAAATATATCAGAACTGAGTGCTAGTAATCAAAGTGAGATACCCACAACAGATACATCTGTTGTTATAAATGGAGTACTTGGAGGCCAGCGGTATTGTTTTAGAGTGAAAAGCATTGGTGTTAGTAACTCATCTTACTCGGGTAACGCTTGTATCGCCATTCCATGTAGTAGTGTTTTTCAAATAAATGATAATCAACCAATTGTCTATTTTTGTACGGGAAGCTCAGTTACACTCACTACAACCAACTGCTTCGGTACGGTTACATGGTCTAATGGCCTGAGTGGAAAACAGCTTGTAGCTAGTGTAGCAGGAGCTTATTCAGCTACTTGCACGTCTTCTGGTTGTAGTCCCCAAAATGCCACTATAAATGTAGTACAAGTGGCGAAACCTACCTTAACGATTACCAATCCAGTACCCGTTGATGTTCCCGCAACAATTGATTTAACCAACCCCGCAATAATTAGTGGAAGCTTGTTGCCACCAAGGACAGTCATTAGTTATTTGGACGATAGCCTGCGGGTATTACCGTCGCCAACGAGTCTTACCAGTTCTGGCACTTATTATATCAGAGCTACCTCGACAAGTTGCCCAATTGAAACCAAGCCCGTTATCGTAACCATTAGCCATTGTTACACACCACTGGTTTTAAATTCAACGAGTAATTTTTCGACGGGTAGTAAAGTAAAGCAAAGCAATTACAGTATTGCTGCTTCAAATATAATTTCTGGAACAGCCAATATTACTTACAAAAGCCAACAAACTATCTTGCTTACGCCAGAAACTAACGGTGGTTTTACTGCCTACCAAGGTACTGTATTTAACGCCGAAATTGGAGGATGTGCAGAGAATGGACTGGTTGCTCATTATCCTTTTGATGGCAACACAAATGATGTGTCTAACAACAATAGACATGCACAAGATAATAATGCTACTCTTGTACCAGATAGGCTTAACCGCCAAAACAAGGCCTATTCTTTTAATGGTAATGATCAAAGTATTGGGCTTGGTGATTGGTTCAATTATAATAATTTCACGATTATGATGTGGGTTAACCCTGCTGATATTCAACAAAATACTTATGCCGACATCATGGATAACAATCATGCTTACAATACGAGTTGGGTGATTCAGCAGGATGCCAATTCAACCAATAATTATTATGCTGGCATTTCAGGTAATACAGCGAGTGTCCCTCCTTTTTCTTTACTAGCAAATCAGTGGCAACACTTGGCTATTGTGAAGGCTACTGAGCGTATCCGTATCTATATCAATGGCAACATAGTGGCCGATTCTCCTTATGGCGGTAATCCAGACTATACATTGGGGGTGTATCTCCGTTTAGGAGCCCATGCTCAAAAAATAAGATTCTGGAATGGTAAATTGGATGATGTCAAGTTTTACGATAGGCCACTGACAGTCAACGAAATACAGGGAATTTTCAGATTTAACAACTAAAAAGGTACTCTGCCAAGACACCATTGGTACACTCAGAAACCCGACTACAACCTTCTAGGAAAGAAGTGTCTAAATAAATGGAAATAAGGAGATTATTTAACAAAAACAACACGATTATCAGATGAAAAAACAGGGGTGTTGGTAAGGAATAATGTCCCAGCTCTTGACTATAAGAGTTGGGCAAGTTCCAAATCAAATTCACTGACTCTATTTCTAGTTTTTGTTTTTCAATTAGGCTTATTTAAGCTTCCAAACTACAAAATATAGTCGATAAGTTCTTTTATAATAACAATTGAGCATGATTTATCATTGGGTAAAAGTTGATGCCCCCCTCCTACTGAATAACAAGATTGATAGATTTTCCTCAGGCCTAGCTGTGTTGTCTTGATACTACTCGCTAATGCCTGAGGATAAATCATATACCCAAACCGCCTAAGTAGTACTACTGCATAACTTCTGATGAAACTAAAACGAAGTCGTACTTTTCAATTAAGCGGTAGGTATCAAGTGTCAGCGAACCATCATATTTAATTCTAGGTCTAAGGCTTCTGATATCTACCAAAACCCATTTTTCTTTATCGTATAATTTTGAAAACACTTTGGGATTTTCATTGTCATCACTTTCAAAATCATCAATAATTTTTCCTTTGTCGGTGGTGTATCGTACCATACAATACACATTAGTGAAGTTAGTTTTGTTATGTTCTGCTATTTCAAAAACAGCATTTCCTATATCATAAACTTTTGTTATCAAATTCATTCCTCTTGCTAAGTGATTACTTCCCATTTTGAAAAATATTTTTTCATCTTTAGTCTTCAAGGCATCATAATATTTATAGAAATTACTTTTCATCAGGCTTGCTCTTTTGGCATTGTCACCTTCGTAATAAATCTCTTTTGAGATTTTAATTTCGTTGGCTAATTGTTTTAAACTTGGCGACTTCACTACTTTAGTCAAACTATCCAAGAGCTTGCCTTTGGGCATCCACCATTTGGCCAATAGGCTATCGGCAACGGGTTTGTACTGTTGTTTTAACGAACTCGGAACGCCACTATAGAGTTGGTTGATACAATACGGAAATGTCATTTGAAATTCTTGGTCGATTCCCCAAATAGTATAATTCAATTTGCTGGCAGTTTGTAGCATCTGTATGTCTTCCTTGCTGTCAAAAAAAGGAAAGGTAGGTCTGATATGGTTGTCTTTTGAAAAACTTAAAATCGTTTCTAAAGGGTTACTGGTTTTAGCGATTTTCATTAATTCCGATGCCACAAACGGGCTTGTTTCAACACACCAAGTTTTATAGCCATTTTTTGAAGCACTTTCCAAAGCAAAGCTTGTCAGCTGAGAAAGCATTGGCGAATTATGGTATTCGCCCCAAGCAACAAATTGATTTTCGGCAAAAAGATTTTCAAGGATTGTCCATCCTTTCCCATTGGGTTTTTGTCCGTCGAAAGTAAAGTAATTGGTATTGTCAGCAATACATTTGTTGAGCCTTTGTTCGTCTGTAAGGGTTTGCTTGGTTTGTCCAAAACTACAATTGATAATCAATAGGCAAAGGATAAAGAGGCTTTTTCTCATTGTGATGGTTGTTTTAGTGTGTTTAGAATAATTTGTACGCTGACTTTGAACCCAAAGGCAAGCAAGGATTGAAACAGCTTGGTAAATTTTGTATCTTTGTTTATCAAATATAAAGAATTATGCGAAGAAAAATAGCCATGGTTTTTAACCAAACTAATTTAAAAAACCATAATCAGTCTCTTGAAGACTTTAGCTTTTGGCAAAGTAAAACACCTCAAGAGCGTTTAGCAGCGGTTACCTTTCTGGTGAATCAAAACCTAAAACCTTTTCAAAGAATGGATAAAACTATTTCTTCTCAAAAAAAAATGAAGTAATGACACTTGAACCAGACTTTGAAGATTTTATATCTCTCTTGAATCAATATCAAGTGGAGTACTTAGTAGTTGGAGGATATGCAATGGCATTTCACGGCAAACCACGCTATACAGGTGATTTAGATATTTGGATTAACATTTCAGAAATCAATGCCAGTAAAATGTTGATAGTCTTGACAGAATTTGGCTTTTCATCGCTACGATTTCAAAAAGAAGATTTCCTTAAAGAAAATATTATTAATCAAATTGGTTATCCTCCTTTAAGAATTGACATTCTTACTTCTATTGATGGCGTATCATTTACAGAAGCTTTCATTCATAAACAAGTCATTCAAATAGATGAATTGTTGGTAAATTTTATTAGTTTGTCTGATTTAATCCAGAACAAAAAGTCCAGTGGAAGAAAAAATGATTTACTAGATGTTGAAACTTTAGAAGACTTATAAGTATACTTCACTAGCTTAGGTCTTTGGCTTGAACTAGAGGGAGTTTCAGCAATACATTTGTTGAGCCTTTGTTCGTCTGTAAGGGTTTGTTTGGTTTGTCCAAAACTACAATTGATAATCAATAGGCAAAGGATAAAGAGGCTTTTTCTCATTGTGATGGTTGTTTTAGTGTGTTTAGAATAATTTGTACGCTGATAAAAGTAACAACGGTTTTTAATTCCATTATCTATTTCTCCAAGTTAGCTTTTAAAATTACTTTTTTTCTATTAGCAAACGAATTAATTCGCCTGCTAATAGAAAAAACAAGCACGTGAAGGCTGGTATTCATAAGATCCTGGCATTTTTCTTTTATTAACTCTATTTGAGGCGTTCTCGTTAGTTGTTCTAACCTGATAACTAACAATTAAATTAATCTTTAGAAATATATCGTTGGTTATCTTGTAGTAAAGATGTTACCCTAAAAAAATGATATAAACTACAAAATTCTTCTGTGATTTTTGGGCAATACAATGCTATAGTATCCTTAGCTTTTTAAGCAAAAGGATAATCTTATTTTCATTATAAACACTACTATCTGAAGGGGATTGTATATTTTGTGGAGTATTGCAAGTGGCAAAAGGCTTGAAGTAGAATGCCTTTCAATTAAGTTACTAAAAATTTTCTTTTGTAGGCTTCATCAAAATAAGAGCTTAAAAATTTGGTTCTCTCATAATCCACCTGATTAACATAATGATGAAACATTTGCTCGGATGAATGCCCTGTTGTTTCCATAAGCAATGCAGTGGGAATCTTACCATAAAAATTGGAAGCAAAACTTCTCCTTCCTATATGACTAGATACAACCTCCCACTTTGGAATATAGGATTCACAAACACGAAAACCCTTCCGCTTTCTGGCTTTAACAAGTTTGATTATTCCAGCTAACTTGACAATTTCCTTAATTTTTTTATTGTAAGTATTAAAGGAAATTTTGGGAGGAAATCGCCCCTCATATTTAGTTATTATGGTTTGTATAGCTGGGTGTAATGGCAATAATACATTTTTACTGGTTTTCTGTTGCACAAATGCAATACATTGAATGTCTTCGATCAATTCAAACATATCTGAATTGAACGTCATAAAGTCAGATATTCTTTGTCCTGTATAACAACTAATTATGAGCCAGTCTCTTGCGGCCTTTAAATTTTCAGGAACTATCATTCTCTTGATTCTGATGAGTTCATCCTCTGAAAGGGTAACTAATTTTTGTACTTTCTTTTCTTTGGGCAACTCTAGCTCATATACGTATGTCCGAATCCCTCGCTTTTCCAAGTAATTAAGTATAGTTCTTACAAAATATATGGTTCTAAACAGGGTGCTATCACTGTATAGTTCTTTTCTTCCAAAGTCTAAAAAATCTTTAACAAAAGCTGAATTTATATCTTCAATAAATAAATTTTTACAAATGTACCCTTCATACCTTTCTAAGAATCGAATAAATACAAGGTATCGTCTGTAAGTAGACTCATTGAGCAGGTGTCGTCGAGATTGTAAATAATTATCAATGTAAAACAACAAGCTATTATTGGGATAATGATAACTTTCATGGGCTGTACATTTCTTTATAATCCGAGTTAGCGTTACAATCGACGTTTTCTTTTTGCCAACTTGGCACTCTTTTACATAAATCGCAAATGCTACACGCAAGCGGTTTAAGCATACATTTAACTTCTTACTGAATTTTAAATAAATATTTTTGGGAGATTGCCTTTGGCTATCCCACATTTCATTTGAAATACGTAAAGGAGTTTTTAAAAGATGCTCTTTATCGTCAAGATTAATTGATACGTAAACAACTCCAATAGAGTTTTGAATGTTTTTAAGAAGGAAGGAATAAGTCATCATAGGAAATTAAAGGTCTAATTTCCAACTAATTTAACTCTTTTCTTAGTCTTTTTTAGACTAATATTAGTCGGTCAAATTTATAAAAAAAACGCATATACTCAAAATAACTTTTTGTTTTTTAACATTTTACAAAACTTAACGGGTACTAAAATCCAACGAATCAACTCTTGCGACAAGTCCAAAGAATTCATGTAACTGACTCAAAATAAGGACATTGCTACATAAACATTAGTCTAAAAAAGACTACATCAAAAAGAAAACAAAGATACGCAACAAATGTTTATTCACGGTATTGAGAAAAACAAAAGTGAAATATGCAGTAACATTGCTGTATTCATTTGATGGTATTTTGAATGCTACTGAAGCACTGAGTCATTATTAAGATTTGAGCGTAAAGTAGTCTATTCTATGATGTAAGGTTTGTCAGAAAAATCAAGAACGTTTAGACGAAGGGTTATCACCTTTGGGTAATATACGTCTTAGCTTTCTATTGATAATAGAATTGAAGTTTCAAAAAATAGTTTAACCAATTGATTTATGACTGATAAAAAATTCTCTGATTCATATAATAAGGTTATTTCCAAACACACTATTGAAGATTTTTTAGAGTTTATCTATCCTTTCTTCCATGAAACCAACGTAATGATGTATATCGTTGATGGCAATACCATGCAATTTGTAGCTGTAAACCATGCTTGCGAAAAATTTTATGGATGGAATAACAAAGAATTCAAGAGCATGCACCTTCAAAATATTAACCAACAAATGATTAGTCATCAATCACAAAAAAAACAAAGGTTTTATTACGAAGCTCAACATATTCTGGCCAATGGTACTATTAAGGATGTTAACGTTTTCTGTAATTTCATACAACTGGCCAACTCAAACTGCTGGTATGAAATCATTTACGATAATTCTTATCAAAAGTCTTTAGAGGCCGAAATTAAAACGCAATACACTTTTTACGAGTCTATTTTATGGACTTTGTCACACGATATTCGCTCATCGGTTGCTAGAATCTTGGGGCTAATAGAGCTTAACTATCATGGTACACCCCTAAATATAAATTGGCTTATGAAACAGATTCAAGTATCTACTCATGAGCTAGATGGTAATATCCATCACCTCACTTACAGTATCAGCCAAATGAAAAAAGACAAAAGACCAGAAAATAGCGACAACGTAAGGGCATAAAATCGAGGGCATTTCTGAACAGAAGTTACTATTGATAATAGCTATCGAATTTACCTCACAATCAAGTAAAATTTAATTGGTATTATGACACAAATATTAATCAGTGGCTGTATATCACTCATTTTTATAAACCTTCTTCCTTGTGTTAGTAGAAACCAATACGAGCGACTTCAATCTTCTAAAGATAGGCTCTCAAAATCGTTAGTCTATACCGAAAAAGAACTTACCTCTTTGAGAGCAACAACCTATGAAATAATAGACAAATTTGAGAAAGGTTTACTGATAGCTACAATAAATGACGAAAAAATTAAAAATTTGGCTAAGCAGTAGCAAAATCAGAATCTTAAATAATAAATTAAGGAAAGAAAGGTTTCTTCATACTCAACTGATATATAAGATACAAAAAGACCGTGACCTTAGCCCAAGAAGTTTTTCAAGATAACCTCTATGCAAAATTATTCAATTACGACAGCCTACTCCAAAATCAGATATTTAATATCCATTACTTATAAAAAGTCATTATAATGCTTCTTAACCTTTAAAATTTCACTAAACAATACCTATTATGATTAAGCAAAAATCCACTCAGCAAATGGGTGGATTTTTTTATCAACCATATCTTTTCATACAAAAGCTATTACTACTTTTGTTTTTCTACCCTACAATAAGTTTAAACGGGTTCTTGTCGATATATCACTGAAATCAAATAGTTATCTATTTTTTGCTATTGATAACTTATGATAGTAAATATACGACACAGCCAAGATTCCCAAAATTACTAAAGGAAAAAATGATAGTGCATTGACACCATTTACACTGAGGTGGCTAACAGTAGCAAAAACAAAATTGAATACAAACCCTGCATACGCCCATTCTTTGACCCTTGGGGGTATTTGGGGAATGGTAAGGGCTAGTACCCCTACTATTTTACAAACAACCAGAGTAGTCCCAAAATAATCGGGGTATCCTAATTGCCTTATGCCTTGTTTAGCTAATTCGGTATGTGAGGTCAATGCTGGCATAACACCCTCCAATAACGCAATCACGATAGTGGCCGACCAAAATATAACTTTATCCTTTTTCATGTTATTCTTTATTTTGGAAATGTATCATCCAACTAATACCAAACTTGTCTGTGAAGCTCCCATAATATGCTCCCCAAAACATATCTTGCAAGGGCATTTGGATACTCCCATCGGCCGAAAGTTCATCAAAGAGTCTTTTTGCTTCTTCTCTTGATTCAGGCTCTAGGTTGATATAAATATTGTTTCCTTTGCTCACTGTCATTCCAAATTCTTTGGGGGCATCTGTACCCATCAATATATGTCCACCAAGAATCGGCAATTCAACATGCAATACCATCTTTTTAACAGATTCTGCCATTGGCGGTTGGTTAGGGTCTGCAGGAATATCGTCAAAGCGACGAATTCCATTGATGAATTCTGTTTTAAATACAGACTTATAAAAAAGAAAGGCATCTTCTGTATTCCCTGGAAAGTTTAAGTAAGTCGAAACTCTTGCCCTGTTGTTGGGTTTGTTCTGTTTTCTGAGATAAAACTGAGAGGCAATATATCGGTCAAGATTTTTGAGTCCTGCCTCAAAACCTTCTTTGAAGCCCATCGAAATGATTGTTTCTAGGTCATCCAAAGTATCGAACATCAGCAAGATATTTACCGTTGTTTGTTGTCCTTGCTCAACAAAACTGTTTTCCCATTTGTTTCTAGGAAGTGTAGGATTAAGATTTCCATCGGCATCGCCAAAGCCGTCGTACCCCGAAAAAAACTTTTCTGGTACTATCTTGATATAATCTACCCTTGCCCAATGCTCTTCATTTTCGGGGCCAACCATAGCATATAACCAATGCCCCCCTTCTCTGAAGTCCATAGATTTGGTTTTGGCTACCCAAGGTTGTGGAGCCCACCATTGGTCAAGGATTTGGGCATCGGTCCAAGCCGCCCATACCAAATCGATAGGTGCATTGAAAGACCGTTCTACTTTGATTTGATTGTTTTGTTTATCAACATCGAAGTTGAATAAAAAGGCTTTTTTCATTTTTTATTTAATTTGAGTTGTTCCAATACATTATCCAGTTGGTTAAATCGTTGGGCGAGCAACTGCCTAAACTGCTCTAGCCATTTTTCAATTTCATTCATTTTTTCGGCATTTAAGTGATAGTGGATTTCTCTACCCTGTTGCTCTTGTCTCAGGATTTCACATTCTGTCAAAATCTGAAGGTGCTTTGAAACGGCCTGCCTACTTGAATTGAAATGTTCAGCAATAGCATTAGGTGTCAAAGCACCCACTGCCAAAAGCATAATAATGGCCCGTCTTGTTGGGTCGGCAATCGCCTGAAAAATATCTCGTCTTGTTTGCATTTTTTTATTTGCTACTATATGGTTGCAAATATACATATACGCAACCATATAATTGCATATATGTATTTATTTTTTTACTCTTTATATTAACTAAAGAATCAATACAAAAAGGGTATGGGTCAAGAACGGGAAGTAGTCGGGCTTATTGGGGGTCAAATACAAGAGTAACTTCCCTTTTCAAATACATTCTACCTTCAACTATCGCCCATTGATTGTAGCTATACACCCCCAAAATGAAATAACACCTAATAGGAGAACAATACTTTGTAAACTTTTTTCATGGTGTTGTTTGCAGTGATGTGAATAAGTCAATTTAGATTTTAAAAAGAAAATTATTATTCCTAATAATTTTCTTAAGAACTTTTTAACTAAATTATATGCCTTTATTCGTCTTTTCTCAAAAGACGTGAACTTAATTTATCGCTGATGTACTATACTGTTCAAATAATTGGTCAGGAATAAACAAAACCCAATTATTGACAAGTTGACAAAGGCTCTAAAAAGCCATTTTTTAGTAGATAGGTCATAATTAGTATACTTTGAAACCGTAACTGCTGCTCCCATGAAAAGAAACCAAACAGCAAAAAACAACGAAAGTTTACCTCTTAGTAAAGTAGTAACTAAATCGTGAACTAAACCACAGAAAATAAAAGTTAAAATCACGGCCAATTCGCTAGGAAGAGTCTTTTTTTAATAGCTTAAATATTTTTGTACCTAAATAATATCCAAAAATTGGATTCCAAAAATGCCAAAAGGTTGAAAAGTTTTTGGCCCCAAGCGACCTTTGCAAATTATCTTGAAGAGACTTTGAATGTCCGATTGGTACTCCATTTCTCTTTTTTATATACTCAGATAATTTCATTTTTATGTAAAATATTTTTTGTAATGACCTGTTTGATTTTTTCCTATTTAGTAAATAAATACATTTGCTAAATAGGACGTGGCGAGGGTGTTGCTGATACCCCCAATGGAATAATATAAATCCCTCCTTGCTTGTCTATTTGTTTGAAACCTCGGCTATTTCCAAAAGTCTTCCATCGTATTTCTGGAGAAGTTTTATGGTAAAACCTAACTGTGCGAGGTTTGTTCCTGTCATCAAGCCGATAACTTTCCCCGAAATACCCTCTTTTATCTTATAATATTTTTCAGGTTTTAAATATTTCACAAAAACTCGGCGTTCTATTTCTTGGCTTCCATGCCTAAAAACGCCAATGATTCCTCCTGCCCTAGTGGTTGTATTGATGCGTTGAAAGCCATCCCATAATCCTTCTTTGGGTTCGTCAAAGCCCTCTAAATCTTGTCGATAACTCATAAATTGATAGGTATTTTCCATTTTTTGTAACCAATCGGCATAGGCTCGGTAGGTTTTAAAATCTTTTGCGGGGAGTTTTCGAGGGTCGCCAAGCATGATGGGCAATGCCCCTGCCAATGATTTAATGTGCATTTCCCAACCCTCGTCTTGCATGGCTGGATTACCAATCACCAATGCGGTAGCTGGCATGGCAGGCGACCTCCACCAAGCCATATTTCGGACTCTTAAATCTACATTTTCTTGTGGGGGGCCTGCAAAATTAGATAGCCAGTTGCCTTCTGCGTGCTTTAACATGGCATAATCTATCATCTGTAAACCGCCCATTGTTTCAAAAGTACAGTCGATAAACAAATCGGGTTTGGCTTGATGCAGGTCATCAAATAATTCCCAAACAGCTTCGTAATTGACATAATAAGATTCTTCTCTGTCGTGATGGCTGGGGTGGTTTTTGGCAAAACATCCTGCATTTTTATGCCCAAATTTATATGGACTCGTTACTACCGTAAAATCTAGTTTCATATATTCAAGACCGTAATCGAGTGCCATTTTCATCAATACCTTTTTGATATAGTCTTTCCAGCCAGTACTAAAACATGCTGTTACCATAGTAGAGTCGTCCCAATGTAGATTATATGGTTGTTGTTTTTCGTCCAAAACAAACCATTCTGGATGCTCTTTATAAACTCGACTTTCGGTAGAGGCACTACCCACACTTACCCAAAGGCCCGGTTTCATTCCTAATGATTTGATATAATCGAAAAGTGGTTTTAACCCATTAGGAAACTTGGTTTTATCGATTGTCCAATCGCCATAATTATCGCTCCAGCCGTCGTCGATAATAAATTCTTTCATGCCTGCATCTGCTGCACTTTTGGCTAATTCTTTTACCAATTTTTCATCAATGGCTTTGTTGAATGGCTCCCAAGTATTGTACACAAACGTTGGCTTTTGAGCAAGCTCGGAAAAGCGAATACCCAGGTGCTTGGTTACAAAGGTGGGAACAATCGTATTCAAAATTTCGTCAGGGTCTTTTTGGTTATTATAAACCACCGTGAATACTTGCGGAGACACAAAACTTTCGCCCGATTTTAGGTATTTACGAAAAGGATAACGCCCATCTTTATGGGTTAGCCCACTGCATATTGCTCTTTCTTCCCAAAAAGCAGAAGTATGTTTGAGTATGCCAGAGGCTTCGTTACCAACAACAATCCCCTGTTGCCAATCGCTATTATGTATGGTCAAAAGTGCATCTTGCATATTGCCATCATAAGGGCCTATAGAACGCCTACGTCCATAATCATGACATATCCAACTATATGTAGTGGCATAATAATGCGTAACGGACAATTTTTCGACATCGACCGACTCTAGGGTTATGGTATTGTCTGATAGGTTTTTAATAGAAATATTTTTGCGAATGATGGGCAGATGCGGATATAGCAGATATTGTAAACTTACTTCTACAAGCTTGTCGGCACTCAATAGTTTGACCATAGCACCATTGCCTTGTCGGGTATCCTTGGCAATTTGAATATCTACCAGTGTCCACAAATCCAAGCCCGAATAACCTTGGTGATTGAGTTCAAAGCTAAACTCTGGATTGGTATTTTCAAAATAGTTAAAATCACCTTTAACAGGCTTATAATGAGTTGTACCAAAAGAACTTGAACCTTTGGGCAAGTGAATCGTACGCTGAGCATAGCCATTGTTCAGTACTAATTCTTCTTTGTTCCAATGGGCAAATGGCGTTTGTGCAAAAAGAATTTTGGCCTGGCAAAATCCTAACAAAAACCAACTGAAAAGTACCAAGTGGCGACATGTCAGGACGACAGAAGTTTTGTCGTTTGGGGTATCAATATAGGTTAAAAGCATCATCAAAATTGGGTGAGGTAAATATAAATATGTAACATAATCATTACAGAAAAGTAAATTAAACAAAAAACTTTCAAGTTTTATCCTTGTTATCCTACTTATGCTTACTGATTTGTTCTAAGAATAGGGTTATGCCCCTCAAAGCAGAATATCCGCCAAAAGCCATCCAACGACTTCTAACGGATATTCTATCAAAACAACACAGGAAGTAAATTACCAACCTATTCCATAGTCTTCGCCGTGATTACTAGAGCCACCCCAAAAACTTCCATGTTTCCAGTCAAAATAAATTGCATTGATAGGCCCACTGGTACGTTCCTGATAATTGATTTTGTATCCCATTCTGCCCAAATCTTTGCGTGTCCAGCTTGGTGTTGCTTCATTGAGGGTCAATCCGCCATTGATACGTTCATGTTTTCCAAAGCTAGAATACATCTGCATAGTTTTGAAACTTGGGGCTTCGCAAGCTTCCTGAACAGTCATATCAAATTCGGCCATATTCAAGAAAAATTGAAGGAGCAGTTGGTCTTGCTCATCGCCTGCTTGCTTTGCAAATGACAAATAAGGCTTTCCGTCTTTGAGTGCCATACTTGGCGTAAGTGTTACACGAGGGCGTTTGCCAGGTTCTACCACATTAAAGGGGTTCTCTTTGGGGTCTAGTACAAATGCCTGCATACGTTGGCTCATACCTACCCCTGTTTTTCCTGCAATACAAGCAGGCACCCATCCGCCGCTAGGTGTCATCGAAACCACCCAACCTTCGGCATCGGCGGCCTCCACTGAAGTAGTACCAGCGGTAAACTCCTCCTCGAACTGTGCTGTATATACAGCATTGTTTTTGGGCAAAAAAGTACTAGCTCCCATCCACGTTTTCAGTATATCTTGATACGGATTTATTTTACCTTCATAAGGATACGGGTCGCCTGGGCCAATCTTAGGGTCGTTGGCATCGGGATTAATCAACTTGCTGCGTTCTTTGGCATATTCTTTAGAAAGCAAACCTTTCATGGGTTCTTCTGGGGCAAATGCAGGGTCGCCATAATAGAAATCTCGATCGGCAAAAGCCAAATTCATCGCCTGATACAAAGTATGAATATAACGAGTAGAATTATAGCCCATACTTTTCAAATCGAAGTTTTCTAAAATGTTCAAAGTTTGAAGCATAGCGGGGCCTTGTGTCCATTGTTGTAATTTGTACACCTCGATACCTCGATAGGTTGTCATGGTTGGCTCTTCGATTTTTACTTTCCAGTTGGCCAAATCTTGTTCGGTAATCAGGCCACCTTGTTCTTGGCAACCTCTTACAAATTCTTTGGCAATTTCGCCCTTATAAAAAACATCATAAGCTGCATAAATAGCATCCTTGCGAGATTTACCTTTGGCAAGAGCTTGTTGCTCAGCTTTGACTAGCTTGCCCAATGTTTCCAATAAATCTTTTTGTACAAAAATCTCTCCTGCCTCGGGGGCTTCATATTTGGCCCCTAAATGTGGTAAAAATACTTTTTTAGAATAAGGCCATTGTTTGATTTGTTCTTTGGCTTTTTCGATAGAATTAGCCGTTTGGGCTTCTATCGGATAGCCTTCGGCCATTTGCATAGCTGGTGACAATACCTCTTTGAGCGACATAGTTCCGTATTCGGCCAAAATAGTCATGAGCCCACCTGGAGTTCCTGGCGTAATTGCGGCTAATGGACCAAACTCAGGGGGATATTTCATGCCTTTATTTTTGAAAAAATCGGCAGTTGCTCCTGTTGGGGCAACACCTAGGGCATTAATAGCAATAACCTTTTTGGTTTTGGGGTTATAAATAAGGGCTTGGGTTTCGCCTCCCCAGCTCAATACATCCCACATTGTACAAGTGGCAGCTAGCATTGCACAAGCTGCATCTATGGCATTTCCTCCTTTCGAGAAAGTCATAGCACCAGCCGTAGCGGCCAAAGGTTTTCCTGTTACGGCCATCCAATGCCTGCCATGAAGAGGCGGTTTTTGGGTCAAAACAGGTAAATTATTGAAGGACTGAGCAAGTGCTTGGGTACTCAACAAGGCCAAGGCAAGTCCAAATCGTAAAGTATTTTTCATGTAACACTATGTTTTGTTGATTGACTATTAAAAATAAGGGCAAACCCCAAAGAAACCAAACAAATAGTGGTTTTTACGACAAGTAACTCAGTTGGGAGGACTAAAGAAAACCTATCTACTTTTCAGTAAGAGATAACCGCAAACTCAAAATCGGGGTTTTTGTGTTAAATCAGCTTTGGTATATAGCCTTTGGCGTTAAAAGCTTAGCTATTTCCAACCTTTTTATTATTTAATATTTATCACCAGCAACTCATCAAATCGAGTGGTAAACCGCTGAGACATTTTCTCACTTTTCAGTCTCCAAGTTCTATCAAATCCTTGTGCTGCCAGTTTTAGTTTATTTTGTCCGTTTGAATGGTTAATGCTATCTAGCACTTGCATCACTTTCTTTGACTTATCATCGGGCATGGGTGAAAATAGGGCCAATTGGTATTCATCTTCTGGGATAATACCCGACACAATAACACCTGCTTTTTTATATTTAAACCCATCTTGATAAATCTTGGATAGACCCATCAGGGCGTTTTTGATAATTACCCGTGAATCGCTATCGGCAACAGGTAGGGTAATGGTGATAGAATTAAAATATTGCTTTTCATTTTTGGCGAAAGGATTGGTCGTGACAAATACTTGTACAAAATTGGCAACGCTTCGTTGTTTTCGGAGCTTGAAGGCACAAGCCGCCGCAAAGTTTGACACTGCCTCAGATAGTGGGCTATAATTAGTAAGCACCACACCAAAACTCCGTGAAGTACAGATATTTTGTTTTGACTCATACATCAATGTTAAGCTTAGGCATGATATTCCTCTAAGCTCGTAAAGCATACGCTGACCCACTACCGACATTTTGGCTTTTACCCAATGTTCACTTGCTTGGGCAAAATCAAAAGCCGTATGTATTCCATCTGCTTCAAGTAGTTTGGCATATCGCCGACCTACTCCCCAAACATCTTTAATAGCAGTACCTTTAAGTGCTTGTTCAATTTTTGCTGGTGTGTCTAGTACCCACACGCCTGTATCTTTATGATTTTCTTTGGCATACCGATTGGCGATTTTGGCCAATGTTTTGGTAGAACCAATGCCTACACAAGTCGGAATACCCACCAACTGCCTAACAGTTGCACGTATTTGAGCTGCATAATGCTCGAAGTTTGAAAAACCTTGAAGATTTAGAAATACCTCATCTATCGAATATACTTCTATCTCGTCTGTAAACTGTGTCAATACCTGCACTACCCTATTAGATATATCGCCATAAAGGACATAATTACTACTGAAAGCAACAAGCTGTTGTTGTTCTATCAAACCCTTAATCTGAAAAACTGGCACACCCATTTTGACACCCATAGCCTTCGCTTCATCCGAGCGTGCTATTACACAGCCATCGTTATTGGACAAAACAACAATAGGTTTATTTCTCAGCTGAGGGGCAAATAACCTTTCGCAAGAAGCGTAAAAATTATTGCAATCTACCAAGGCAATCATAGCATTTTGTGAATAACATACGTAACCACACCCCATACCTCAAAGTTATCGTTTGCCCCTACCTCAATGGTTTTATACGATGGATTTTCGGGTACTAATACATATTGCCTCCCTTTTATCTCTAATCTTTTTACCACAAACTCATCATTGAGAATAGCCACGACAATAACTCCCGACTTGGCACGCAAGGATTTGTCAACCACCAAAATATCGCCTGTATGAATATGAGCATCCATCATAGATTCGCCCAATACTCTGACACAAAATGTAGACGACGGTCGAGCTACCAAAAGGGTATTAAAATCTAGCTCCAGCTCGATATAGTCGCTTGCAGGTGAAGGAAAACCCGCACTAATAACCGAATTAAAAAGGGGTATGCCCAATTGTGTTCCATCGTGACTACAAATGGTAAAAATCTGAAATTTCTTAGCAAGTAAGGAGTGTTTTGTCATACAACTTGAATATTATTTTACATTATGAATAAAATATGTATTCAAAGTTAAAAAATGTAGTTAAAAATAAAAATTATGTACCAGACTAAATTCTTGAAAGTCAACTTTAAGCCCATAGTCTTAATATATAAGAATGACTTTTGGATGTTATCTATGATATTCATCGGCTTGGCGGTGTTGTTATCAACAGCCAAGCCGATACTACCCAATTGGTTAAGATTTTAAAAACTGAAAGCCTCTACAGCTTCCAATGCTTTTGTAACTGCTTGTTCGCCCAAATTTGGCACAGCAATACCTTCTAGGCGAAAAGTGCTTATGTCGGTCATGCCCATAAATCCGAGAACAGCACGCAAATAGTTTTCCGTAAAATCATAGGCTTTCATCATTCCTTCGGTGTATATACCACCAGATGCAATAGCCAGATAGACTTTTTTATTCATCAATAAACCCTGTAGAGAGCCTGTTGCATAGCTAAAAGTTTCATTAGCACGAGCAATTTGGTCGAGCCACGCTTTTAGGCTGGCAGGAATACTAAAATTGTAGAATGGAACTGCCAGCACTACAATATCTGCCTCCTTGATTTGTTTTATGGCGATTTCGGAAGGCTGAATAATTGCTGTCTGCGTTTGGCTACGTGCCTCTTTCGGAGTAAAAAATGCCTGATGCATTTCAGCAGTAAGAAAAGGCGGAGGGTTTTTGGATAAGTCTAGGGTTTCAATCGTGCATTCTGAATACGTATTATTGAGCTTTTCAATGATTGCATTTGATAGCAGATTGCTTTTTGAGGCATCGCCATTGATGCTTGCTTTGATGTGAAGTACTTTTTTTGTTGACATTTCTTGATAATTTATTTTAATGATGCCACAAAGCTATGTACATTTGCTTTCCAAAAGTTACTACTATACATAAGGTAAGTAGTAACCTTTAGGTTAGTTAACTATACAAATATGGAAAACGTAATTAGCACAGAAAAATGTAGAAACTCTATCAAAGCCCTTGAAGACGCTATGTATGTAATAGGTGGCAAATGGACTTTGCGGGTAATTCTTGCCCTAAAAGACGGGCATACCCGCTTTAATGACTTACAAAGAACCATAGATGGCATATCGGCAAAGGTGCTTTCAGGTGTACTAAAAGACCTTGAAGAAAATGGTTTCGTAAAAAGAAAAGTGGATATCGGTGTACCTGTGGTAGTAGAATATGAGCTATTATCTTATGCAGATACCTTGCAAGACGTACTTTCGGCTCTTGTTTCGTGGGGAGAAATGCACAGACAAAAGGTGATTAGAGGAGAAAAAGAGCCTGCATAAAATCTTATATGGATTTCATGAGAGAAAGGAGTACTTGGTTTTGGGTTTTAGTTTATCCAACTAAAACCTCCCCTTTAAGTCACCTAAATTCCAAATATTCCCTTTCAGTTCATATGCTCTGAAGATATGTTTTGCTTCATCAATTGTCCATTTGGTCCATTCGGGATTCAAATGATTCCCGTACCATTTTTTTGAAAATTCAAAGAATTTCTCAATAGGCTGAATATCGCCTTTGGGAATATTATGACGGACTGACCAATTGTTTATTTGTTCTTCGTTCTCAAACACTAACATATTGCTACAACTATAAACCACATTGTCCCAAACATTTGTCATTGGAATAGGGAAGTGGATAAAGTAATTCTTTTCCTGTATTTCGCCGTTCACAATATTGATTTCAATTTGTTTAGTTTCAGCACCAATTGTGGTCGTTATTTTTACATCTTCGTTGAGTAATGCCGCAACACCCAACGAGCACCAAGCACAATTTGCCCACCACTGACCCTTTGGGGATTGAACATAAAAATTGGTAGGAGCTAATGAGAACGGGTGTATAGCCCAAATTTTGGTTCGTTTGGGTGCAATACAACTCCGTGATAATCTTGAAGTTCGTAGAGTCCTTTTACTACTTCTTCTGAGTTTATGTTAAAAATTTCTGAAAGGTCATCAACGGTAGGAGCGAAACCTTTGTCAATAATTCCCTTGATTATTTGATAGTGAAGGCTTGAGTTAGTTATCATTTTCCTGTTTTATATTTTAAATTATCCTGTCTTCAATTACTTAATTTTTTGGGTGATACTGAAAGCATAATAAATACCAATATCAACAAGGCTATTTCGCCATATAACCCAATATGAAATGCTTTTACGAAGTCGCTATTTACCGAAAGAGAATAAAAGAAAACACCTCCCACAAAACAAATACCCATCGTAGAAGCAGCCTGCTGTGAAGTATTATAAACACCAGAAGCAGCTCCAACAAATTGCTTGGGAACATCCTTGAGAGTAAGGTTAATCAACGAAGGCAATACAAATCCACCTGCGAAACCAGTCATAAAAAGAACGACATAAAGTATGGCGGGACTTACATTTATATTGAACAAATTTACCTGAATGATAAAACAGAGAATCATCAACAAAATACCTACTTGCACCGGAAGTTTCCCAAACCGTTGCACCAGTCTAATCGAAAGAAAAGAAGATAGCATAAACGATACGCCGAAAGCAACAAAAAATAAACCTGTTTCGTAAGGATTAACTTTCAGTCCATTTTGGATAAAAATTGTAGAGATTAACAAATAAGAAGTGTGCATCATAAAATAAAAAACAGCCGCTAAAAGTCCGACTGAAAAGCTTTTTATCTGAAACAAACTTAAATCAATAAGAGGTTCTTGATTGAGAATCATTCGTCTTCTTTGTACTTTGATGAATAGATAAAAGGTAAGCAGCGATACGATAAACATCATAAAAATCCACCAAGGCCAACCTAATTCTCGCCCTTCGGTGAGCGAAAACGTGAAAGTAGAGAGTGCCAGAATAATCAATACTACACCCCATACATCAAACTTTTTGTCACTTGTCAATTTTATTTCGATAAGGTATTTGCCCGAAGCCCAGAAAGCGAGTAATCCAATGGGTAAATTAATAAAAAAGATAAACCGCCAGCCCTCAATTGAAGTTTCTATGGAGGAAAAATAGCCCCCTAAGAACTGTCCTAATGTAGAAGCTGTACCGAGAGTAATACCTAAATAACCGATTGCTTTTGTTCTTTCTTTCACATCAGGAAAAAGTACTTGAAGGTAAGAGAGTGCCTGTGGTGACATAAATGCACTACTGATACCCTGAAAAAATCGAGCAATAATTAAAATTTCTGGGCTTGATGCCATTCCACAAACGCATGAAGTCAAAATAAACGCCATCATGCCCCACATAAATACTTTTTTTCTGCCCCATACATCCCCAGCTCTCCCACCTGTAATTACTAAGGAAGCATAACCCAAAAGGTACGAAGCGATGACAAGTTCGACTTGTGCATCGGTGGTATTTAAGCTCGTCTTGATAGATGGAATAGAAATATTTACAATAAACACATCTATGACCGTCAGTAAGGGTGCAGATAGTAATATGAAAAACTGCAACCATCTGTTGGCTATAAGATTTTCTGTTAAAGATTTTTCCATAATATTTTAATGCTCAATAAGTTCAATCATCAATTTTTTGACTAATTCAAGGTCTTCCAAAGCTGTTCGCCAATTAACAAAAGAGGCTCTAATTCCTCTCGAACCATTATACACGGTGGGAGTCATGAACACTTTTCCCGTATCATTTAGCTTTTTCAAGAAAACAGACGTCGCATTATCCGCTTGATTTTGGAGTGTGAAACAGACTGTATTTAACCTAACAGGTGCTAAAAGAGCAAAGTCATTTGAGTTTTCTATAAATTCACCAAAGTGGTTTGCCATCGCAATACTATTGCTCACGATGTCTTTGTAGCCTTTTTTACCGTAAGCCATCAAAGAAAACCAAACTGGTAATGCCCTCAGTCTTCTTGAATTTTCGGGTAATAAATTGGTATAGTTGAAGTTTTCAAGTGGATTTCCTAAATAAGGAGCATTTGAGTTTTGGAAAGTGTCAACTTGCAAGTATTTATATTTCTCTTTGACAAAAAACACAGCACTGTCGTAAGGAACATTCAGCCATTTATGACAGTCTATCGTGATGCTATCGGCAAATTCCCACCCATCTACTAAATGTTTGTATTCATCTGAGCAAGCAGCAAAAGCCCCGAAGGCTGCATCAATATGCCACCAAAAATTGTACTTCGTTTTTAGTGCGGCAATCGCCTTAAAGTCGTCAAAATCTACCGTATTGACGGTGCCACCACTGGCAATGAGAATGAACGGTTGCCCGTTTAGTTGTTGAATGTGTCGCTCCAAATCTTCCATATCTATGGATTCTCGGTTGCCTTCTTCCACTTTTATTCGAGTAAAGTTGTTACTTCCGATTCCTAACATGGCTAGAGATTTTACTACCGAAGAATGTGGCGTGGCAGCAAAGATTTTGATGGATTCTGAAATGCCATCTTTGGCAAAATCTTTATCGTACTGTTTTCCAAGCCATTGTCTTGCCACGGCCAAACTTGTAAAATTTGAGACAGTAGCTCCCGAAACAAATCCACCCATAAAATCATTGGGGAGATTGAAAAGGTCTAATAGTAAATGGATTGTTTCAAGTTCAATTTGGGCAGAAGTATCGCCATGTCCTTCTATCACAAATGGACATTGGTCGTAAATGGTAGTAAGCCAATCGCCTACGATAGAAGCTGGCGTTGACCCACCCACTACGTATCCCCAATATCTTGGCCCTGAAGCTGAAACAATTATCTCTTCAAATTTTTCATTAAAATATCGAAGTGCATCCAATGTCCCAAGACCATTTTCTGCCAATTGATTGGAGATTTCAACTTTGACACCTTTTGATGTTGAACGGTTTGAAATGTTCTTTAAATAAGCAATGCTTTGTTCTTTGGCTTTATCAAGAATAAAATCAAGTTGTGATAAGTCGATTTCTAATTTTGTGTTCATAATCGTAAAGTGTCAAAGTGATTTATTAAAAAATTAAAATTTTAACGTTGGTTAATAGCCTGAAAAGCCTGCTCTTCTGTCGGGAAGAAGTCATTGAGAAACCCAACCGTGATGCCAACGCCAATTTGATATTGGTCATTTTCAATGCCTTGAATTAAGCCTTCCGCAACTTCACTTGCTGGCATACCGTGTTCTTCGCCTCCAATTTCTTTTGAAAACTCCGTGTTTACTGTTGGCGGCATTAGCTCAAATACTTTGATATTGGTATCTTGAGCCAAAGCATGACGCAACGCTAACGTATAAGAGTGTACGGCGGCTTTGCTATCTGAGTAAGTCGGAATCACAGCAGCTGGCGAAAGAGCAACGATAGAGGTTACATTAGCGATAGCCGCTTCTGGCTGTTTTTTTAATAGCGGTAACAGCTTTTCTGTTAGGCTAACCAATGAAAAATAATTGGTTTCCATTTCTTGTCTCGCTTTACTTACTGCATCCGCCGTTTCAGCATGCGTATATACAAATGCTTTTCCTGCATTATTAATTAAGACACTCAACTCTGGATGATTAGCGTTTATTTCGGCAACCAATTTATCAACGTCCACTTCGTTGGTAATGTCGCAAGGAATGGCGATGGTATTGGTTAACGAAGCTGCTGCTTGATGTAACTTATCGGCTGTTCTACCGATAATGATGATTTTATTACCTTTTTGGCTTAATAATTTAGCGGTTTCGTAACCGATGCCAGAACCACCACCTGTGATTAAAACTGTTTTGTTATTGATATTCATTTTATTAGTTTGTTTTTGATTTTATAATCCGTTATTAAATGATTGAATAGCCGCTATTGGGTCAGCAAAATATGCCTTGCGTTGAGCTTCTGTATCGCCAACGTAGATTTCAAATTGGTCGTTTTGAATACCGTTTAATGTTGCCTGAGCCACAACACTTGGGTGCATTCCATTTTCTCCACCCATGTCTTTGGTTGCTTCGGTATTCACCAGCGAAGGCATTACCTCATACACTTGAATGTTGGTATCTTTCGCCAAAGTGTGTCTTAAAGCAACGGTATGCGAGTGCAATGCTGCTTTGGTGTCCGAATAGGTTGGTAGTACAACAAGCGGATGAAAAGTAACATTGGAGGTGATGTTGACAATGGCTGCTTCTGCTTGTTTTTTCAACACTGGTAAAAGCTTTTCGGTGAGTAATACTGGACCGAAATAATTCACCTCAAATTCTTGTTTGGCTTTCTGGTAAGCATTGGCATTTTCACCTACTTTATAAAGATTGGCAACGCCTGCATTATTAACCAATACACTTAGCTCAGGAAATTCAGCGGATATTTTTGTTACAAGGGCTTCAATATCAGCTTCTTTTGTTACATCACAGGCTATTGCTGTAACGCCTAAAGTTTCACCTGCCTTTTTGATTTTATCTGCATTACGACCTGCAATAATCACCGTATTGCCTTGCTCTTTTAATAGTTTAGCTATCTCATAGCCAATACCAGACCCTGCACCCGTTACGAGTGCTGTTTTTCTACTGACGTTCATTTTTAGAATTTATAATTGTTTTAGCATTGTACTTACTGGCTTGCCAGCAACTTTATCTTTCAATCCTTCAAAAAAGGCTTTTGTATAATCTGCCTCCATGTGCAGGTCGAGTGCCTCTTTTGAGCTAAATACCTCAAAGAATACCAATGTGTTAGGAGCATCCGCTTTTACTGTTTGATAGAATACTTCACACCCAGGTTCTTGTAATGTAGGTTTTAACGTGGCTAATGACAGTGTTTTTATTTCTTCAAAATGCTCTGACTTGACGGGAACTTCCGCATGGATAATGATTTTTGAATTACTCATGGCATTGAATCAAACGGTTATAAAAAGCTCCTCTTTGGTTTTACGTACTTTCGGAATAGTCGCAAATTCGTCTTCTGAAGAGCGAAAACCTAAGGCAAAAAGTAAGGTAGATTTTAAATGTTGCTCCTTTAATCCCAATATTTTATCTACTTGTTTCGGGTCAAATCCTTCCATTGGTGAGGCATCAATACCTGCTTCGGCAGCGGCACTTACCAAAATTCCAATTGCTAAAAATGCCTGTTTTTCTGCCCATTCAATTTTTTGGTCAGAGGATAATAAGGCTAAACGGGCATTGACAAATTCTTCTCTGGCTTCAAGATTTTTACGGTCAGTATTGCGTGCAATTGCTGCATTGTCAATATAGTTTTTGACAGTTTCGTTACTGATATTCGTCTCCACAGTTACTACCAATACTTTGGATGCAGTAGTAATTTGCGGTTGACCAAAAGCTGCTTTGCTAATTTGTTCTAATTTGATAGGGTCTGTCACCGTTATAAAACGATAGGGCTGTAAGCCATAAGACGAAGGAGCTAATTGTACCGATGAAAGCAAATCTTCATATTGTTCATCGCTCAATTGTCGGGAAGTATCATACTTCTTGGTAGCGTAACGCCATTCTAATGATTTTACCAAAGACATACATTTTGTTTTTAAAAATATCCTCTATAATTTTACTTGCAATTTAAAAGTAAAACAAAGGTAAAATTATTTACTTGCAAATTGCAAGTAAAATTTAAAATATTTTTCATATTCATTTTATGAAGGAAATAAAACAGCGTTCAGACTGTCCGCTTAGCTATACATTAGATTTTTTTGGAGATAAGTGGTCGTTGCTCATCATTCGTGATATGATGTTGGAAGAAAAATCGACTTATGGGGATTTTCTCAATTCAAAAGAGAAGATTGCTACGAATATTTTGGCTGACCGCCTTAGTATGTTGGAGCACAACGGTTTTGTAACAAAACAGGTTGCCGAGGATAAAAAGTCGAAGTTTGTTTATACTCTTACCGAAAAAGGGATAGATTTAGTACCTGTTGTGATAGAAATTGGCTTGTGGGGTTCAAAATATAATCCTCCTGGGATAAAAAATGAACTTATGAACGCCTTGAGAGAAGATAGAGAGGGAACAATTCGAAATATCCAGAATGAGTTAAGAAAAAAACTGATAAATACCTGAAGCGTGGACTTCAGCTATTTATCAGTAGCACATTATCTTATATTTTTATCAGCCCGTAATTTTCAAAGACTCAATGAGTCCGTCTTGTAATTTAAAATGGTAGGATAATACAATGGGACTACCCGGAAAATTACCCGAAACTTCGGCTTTTAGGACTTCTTCTGTTGCGGCATATTCCACAGGTTTCATAACGGCTTGGTACTCTTCATTGGCTTTTTCAATCCATTGTTGGATTTCCGTTTTACCCTTATGGGTTTTTCCTTCGTCAAAAACTACGGCAGTTTCCGAAAAACAATTGGCATAAGCCACACTGTCAAAACTGTTTTGAGCATTTGTTAAAGCTACAATTACATTTGGTAAGTTCATATTCTTGATTTTTAAATGATTAAATAGTTGGTACTGTGCCGCCATCTATGACATAATTTGTTCCTGTTAAATAATTGGCTCTTGGAGAAACCAAAAAGCCAACGAATTCGGCCACTTCTTCGGGTTCGGCTGGGCGACCGAAAGGAATTCCGCCCAAGGCATCCATTACGCTTTGCTGAGCTTCTTCTACGGTACTATTGGCATTTCTTGCAATCTCGCCCAACCAAGCTTTAGATGCTGTTGTATTTATCCAGCCAGGCGAAACTGTTAGGACACGAACTCCTTTTGGGGTAACTTCATTTGATAAACTTTTGCTATAATTAATCAATCCTGCTTTTGCAGCTGCATAGGGCAATGTAGAATCATATAGCGGTAGCTTACCTTGAATAGAAGCTATGTGAATAATAACACCACTTTTTTTAGCTAACATTTGTGGTAAAAATCCTCTGTCTAGTCGAACAGGAGCAAGCAAATTAGCTTGTAGGGTTGACACCCAATCGTCATCAGTTAATACAGCAAAACCACCAGCAGGTGTTACTGAAGCACCAAGGTTGTTCACCAGAATATCTAGTGTCCCATAAGTCGATAGCACTTCGCTGACTACTTTTTGTGCATCTTCTGCATTGCTTAAATCGGCAGGAATAAAATGCAAATTGCTGTTTTCTTTTTCGGGAGGGTTTCTTGCGGTAATAATAACCGTTGCACCTGCTTGAAAAAGCCTTTCTGCAATGGCTCTTCCAGTACCTTTTGTACCGCCTGTTACCAAGGCAATCTTGCCCGATAATTCATTGTTGAAATTAAATTGTTGTCCCATTTCTGTTGTTTTTTGTACAAATTTCTGACATACATAGACATGAAACAATTACGGAAATACGATTCACATAGGGATAAATTTATCCCCTATTGCACATTTTGGAACTGTGGTTTACTTTTGTTTTATGTATGAAAGAAAAATTTTACCAAACCTCAATTGCGGTCTCGATTTGATTGGCGAGGTGCTGTACGGCAAATGGAAAATCCGTTTGTTATGGTTTATCAATGAAGGCCACAAACGCCCCAGCGAACTGCAACGCAAAATACCCGATGCGACCCGAAGGGTATTAAATATTCAGTTGAAAGAATTAGAAGATCATGGCTTGGTTTCTAAAATAATATACCCTGTAGTTCCGCCCAAAGTGGAGTATAGTCTTACCGAATTTGGACAAACTTTAATACCAATACTTGCAGCTTTGGGGCAGTGGGGCGATACCCATGAAGCATATTTGCGGTCGGTTATTTTGAAACGCTTAGATGTCGAAAATCAGTAGTTTTTAATTGACTCAAATCCTTATATATTTCCTCCTCAGTAATTAAAGTCATTATTTATATGCTCAAGAAAAACCTAATTATTGTACTTTTTTTCTCTTTATTATTGAATAAACTTACGGCTCAGTCCACCAAAACTGATGAGAATACCTTTCCTAAAAATCGTATTTTGAAAGCTCCCGAAAGTGTATTTAACATGTTTATTGAAGCTGGAATGAAGCCTTCAAACCATGTATTGACAGCCCTCGAAAAAGAGAAAGTTGAGCAAGCCTTTGCTATATTACCTCCATTGTATAAAAAGGTCTTGAAAGGGCATTTGAAGAGTATTAGTTTTATGGACAATATGCCCAATACGGCTTTGACTTCGCCCATAGAAGCAGGTGATGCTATTAAACAATTTAATATTACTTTTCGAGCAGGCATTCTCAACGAAACCATTTCTGAGTGGGCGACATGGAAAGAAAAAACCATTTTTAACAATCCTACAAATTCAGGATTTGAAATACTAATAGATGCAGGAAAATTAGATGCCATCCAATATGTTTTACTGCATGAGGCTACACATGTTGTGGATGCCGTTTTGAACCTTGCCGCACATCCAGACAAAAAAGACTCGTTGGAAATACCTACAGCACTTACCAGAGATATCTGGAGTAAAATGAATAAACCAATAGCAAAGTTCACCAATCCATTACTGGAAAATACACGTTTTAGAAGTGGCAAAACTCAACCTATTTCAGCTGCTTCAGAAGTATATGATGCACTCAAGAAAACCCCCTTTCCATCTCTTTATGGAATGGCTTCATGGCACGAAGATATTGCAGAACTGTTGTCTATTTACCATCTGACCAATCAACTAAAGCAACCTTTTGTGGTTTCTGTGAAAGAAAAAGGTAAGATTGTCGCCACATTTGAACCAATGAAGAATAAATTAGTAAAAAAGAGAGTAAAACAACTACGCTTTTTTTATAGAGAAACCACAGCATAAAATACAATTACTTGTTGTTTCTTCTTGCATTGGGTTTTCCTTTTGCGATGTTGCGTAAATGGCCCTATTACTTTTTAAAAGTACTGTTTTATTAATTGGGAAATAGATGAATGTTGAATGGGGTTCAGTACCCAACATACTTTGGCACTGAACCCCATTCATTAAATATGAATACCACCCGATACTTCAATTCTTTGGGCATTGATCCATTTTGACTCTTCCGAACATAGAAATACAATAACACTTCCAATATCATCGGGCAAGCCAACTCTTCCTAATGCTGTATTGCCTGCAATCATATCATTTAAAGCTTGGTTGTCTCTGACAGCCCCACCACCAAAATCAGTAGCAATAGCCCCAGGAGCGATTGAATTAACCCTGATTTTCTTAGCACCAAATTCTAATGCTTGATAACGTGTTAATGAATCAATGCCTGCTTTCATGATGGCATAAGCTGCATAGTTTGGATAGCTAAAACGAGCCAAACCCGAAGAAGTATTGACGATACTCCCGCCTTCATTAATGAATGGAAGTAATTTTTGGGTAAGGAAAAAAGGGGCTTTCAGATGAGTAGTAGCCATTTCGTCGAAGCCCGCTTCTGTGGTATCTTCGATAGAAGCGTAATAGCCCGTTCCTGCATTATTGACCAATGAATCAATTTTAGTTGTGCCAAAGCCTTTGTCCAAAATATCTTTCAATGCTGAAACAAACCCGTCAAATGAAGCCACATTTCCCAAATCTAATTGAAGACTAGACGATTTTCTTCCCAGTGCTTTGATTTCATTTACTACATTTTCAGCATCTGCTTGATTATTTTGAAAAGTGATAATAACATCAAAGCCACTCTTTGCCAATTGAAGTGCTGATTCTTTACCAAGTCCACGACTACCGCCTGTTAGTAAGACGATTTTATTTGCATTATTTGTCATTGTTTTTTGATTTTGTTTACAATGCAAAGTTGCAAATAGCCAGATAAAAACACTTTGTAAGAATCAAAGCATTGTTTGCAAAAATCAAACAACTACTCTCTAAAAGTCAAAGGAGACTTTTCGCTGTGTTTTTTAAAGAAATTAGAAAAATGAGCCACTTCCTCAAAACCTAAAGTATAAGCAATCTCAGAAATATTCCAATGGGTTTGTTTGAGTAATGCCTTCGCCTCTTGGTTTATTCTGCTGGCAATGATTTCGCCAGTGGTTTTCCCTGTAGTTTCTTTCAGTACCCTATTGAGATGATTTACGTGTATGCCTAAATTATCTGCATACTCTTTGGGGGTTTTTAGTACTAACATTTGCGTGGTGTTCTCTATGGGAAATTGACGCTCTAACAGTTCAATAAATAACGATGTTATTCTGGCAGAAGCAGTTTTGCTATTTCCAACAGGAGTAATAGGCTTTAGTTTTTGCCCATAATGAATCAACTCCATCAAGTAATTACGCAACAAATCATATTTATATTCGTAATCAGAATTAATTTCTGCGTGCATTTTACCAAAAAGCGAATCAACTTGCTCAAACTGTTCCTTCGTTATTTGATAAATAAACTCACTTTGATTAGAGAAAATAGGAAGTAGGTCTATATCTATTCCTATTTTTGATTTAGCCAAAAACTCTTTAGTAAAAACACAAAAATGTCCTGCTTGATTGTTGTCATGAGGAGTGTAATTGTATGGTATTTTGGGCGTTGCAAATAAAATTCCGTACTCCAGTACTTCGATGGTTCTATCGGCATATTCTACCCTATTCTTACCAGCAATTAAACTTATCTTGTAATAAGTCCTTCTGTTGTAAGGCATTTCGGGTTTACCTTTAGCCACTTTATACATTTCGGCTATATCAAAAACATTAAAATGCCCAATGTCTTTATTGATATTAGCACTCAAAATATTATCTAAATCTGGATTATTACCTCCCAGAATTCCTTCATAAAACTGTCTTATTGTTATTGAGCTCATCGGTATATTTGTAAAATTCAAATATAGCTAATTATTTCAAAAAGCAAGTAACAACATTCAACATGGAGTCTTTACGACATCTCTTTTTCGCTTAGGTTAGTTTTTATTTTTCAGCCTCATATATTCCTCAAATTTCATTTGCCCAACTTGTGGAGCAATAGTATCCTCCTGTAATACAGCCGCAAAAAATGCAAACTTGTCGTACATATTTCGTGCCAATACTCTTAGTATTGGTAACGTAACTTTGAAAAGCCATAAAGGAATATTTTTCGTGCTTTTTGTTGGGCAAACTTCCTTCTGGATAATGTCATTTAATTGTCGTCTTGTATAAATCGTTTCCCCTCCTATTTCCTTCGTAACATTTTCCTCTTTGATAGCACTAATACATTCATTAGCCAAATCGCCTTCATAAACAGGGTTTGTTTGTTTATCGCCTTTTCCAATCGTAAAAAGATACCCCTTTTTTGCCATATCAACCATATCTAAAAAACTACTAAAAATAGCAGGTGGTTTAATTATGGAATAGTTTATGCCAGACACTTTCAGCCGTTCTGCAAACTCATGATGAACCCTAAAATAGGCTAAGTGCAAATATTTTTCTGAATGAAATGCAGAAACGTAAACAAATTTTTTCACACCACTTTTCTTTGCTTCGTCAAGAATATTTGAATTGGCAATAAGGTCAATATCATGAAATGATGGCTTGCTATTATCGTTGGGAGATACGCTTTTTCCTAATGCCGAAATAACGATGTCAAAACCATCACAAATATTAGTCAATGCACTTGGGTTGGTAATGTCAGCAACGATCACCCTCTCGGTGATGTCTGTTAGTTTCTCTGCCTTAGTTCTATTTCTAACAACAGCGGTTACGTCATACCCCTGTTTGACTCCAGCTTTGGCAATTTCTTTTCCCAAATTCCCTGTTGCACCGAATAATAATAGTTTTGTCATTTGTTGATTTTTGGCATTATAATTAACGACAGTTGATGAAAAATCAATTGATAAGGACGAAAGTGTAAGGTTATTTGTATAGAGTTAGGTTTCACTAAAATATCCGTAGCCTACAGCTGTTTTTGCACCAATGCCTTTATCAGACAATGCCTTTTTCATCCATTCAAAAGCTGTTTTCAGTAAATCTTTACTTTCATCACTTTCTTTATCTTTACAACCCAAGATAAACTGAAATTCTGTATCCTCAACGGTTAAAAAGAAAATTGGATTCGGATTTTGTGTATCTGTTGGGGCTTTCCCTTCTCCGTAATAATCAGGATAATGTACATTCATTATATCGGGTTTTATTTTGGGAGGAGTTAAAGGCATTGCATCAAAAAAAGTGATTTTTCCTTGCTTTTCAGTTGTTCCAAAAATACTCTCGTAAGTCCCTTTCGTTGATTCCTTTTCCTTGTAACCACAATCTTGGGCATAATGATTCGTAATTCCCTTAATTGCACTGGCAGGAATATAAGGAAAACCGTAAACATGGTGTAAGGTGATACCTGTTTCGTACACACTATCAGTGCCTAAACCAACAATTACTCGCCAGTCGGGTTTGAAAGAATTTTCAATAAATTGCTTGCCAAATATGGATTTTACATTTTTTAAATGACGTTCACAAATCTTGTTAAAGTCGATGAATGAGCCATAATTGTTCCATCCATCCAATTTTTTAATGTCAAGTTGAAATTTAAGTTTACCGTTTTGCTTAATTATATATGGCTTTTTGTTCAACTCCAAACTAAAATTATCAGAATCAAGATTGCCTATGAGTTCTAATGTATCAATAGGTAGTCGTTGGTTTGAAAATATACTTTCAATGGTAATTTGCTTGTTATCATAGTTCAAGCCAACTTTAAAAATACTTAACGGGTCTTTTTCTATCGCTTCTACAATATCATCTTTTTTCTTTTCTTTTAAATCGTTAGAAATGTTGTTTTCAGAAATTAAACAAGTATTAACAACAGAATTAGCGTCATATTTCTCAATTTCATTACCATTCTGTAAAAGCCTAATACCAGACTTTTGATTTAGGAAAGCTACAAAAGGAAGGTTTAAATTTGTATTTGAAAAGTTGAAATTCTTAGGCATTTTAATACCTTTTTCCTTCAAAAAGTATTGGTTGTTCCTATTTTCGATAAAGTCGATACATACATCTTTTGATACTTTTTTTAACTCTTTCCCACTTTGAAGTATTTTATAAATAAAATCCCCAAAGTGATGGATTTCAAATAGTTCATTAAAATCAACTTGCGAAAAATCGTAATATTTTTCATCAAAAAGGTAAATGTTGGGATAGCCATCAACGATAAACTTTAGTTGACTTCCTGATTTCTCAATTAGTGCTTCATTAGTTTCCATCATCTTCCCCTTCAATTAAACCTTCCGAAAATCTTTTAAGCCAGCCGAATAGCGTAATCACTTCACTTGTTAAGGCTCGATACTTATTAGAATCCAACTCAACAATTGATTTTAATATATCTTTTTGAATGTAGCCGTCTAAGTAAGTTCTACTTTGTATCCATGCTTGCGTTTGTTCATATAACAAATGATAAGGTGTTCCATTTGATTTCCCTTTTGCCTTCATATAGGCAAAAGTAGCTCCAAGTCCATTTGTTTTAATCAACATTGGAATTTTTCGAGAATAAGCTTTATATTCTTTTCCATATTTATGGTAATAATTTACTAAGTCAGCCTTAAAGTTATCTTTTTCATCTTTCCAATTGTTAAGATTAGTTTCTGTATCTTCTAAGAAAGCATCTAATAAATTCTTGTTTTGTTGATCTTTTTCAAGCTTTTTCTCGAATTTATCGTTGTATGATTTTTTAAATAAATCAGAAAAATTTATTGATTTGCTTTCAAAAACAAATGTATCTAAACTCAATACTTGATTGACACATTTATAAGCATAATCAGCACGTCCTTGCTCTATTCCTTTTACTGTTGTCATAGTTTGTAAGTTTTAAGTGTTAGAGTTTTTTGTTTTAACAATTCCTTTTCCTAATGTAGCACCACCTCCAATTTGGAAAATACTTGGTAGCTTTTTAACAAACGCATTCATTACTTTTTTAGATAGGTCAGTTTCGTTTTTACACTCTTCCGTCTTGTCTAACTCCTCAATTGTAAGGTCTTTTACAGTTTTCCCATGCTCATCTTTCTTTTGTGAATCAACCATGATAGGTGCTGCCATTACCATGCTATACATCACTGTTTCAGCAGGTAAAAACTCTTCGGTAAATAAAGCTCCATTTTTAACCGTTCCTTTATCATTATCAATGCCAATTCTTGTAATAACCTCAGTACTTAGATTTACAAAATCGGTAAAGTCATCGTTGGACAGTATTACAATATCTTCTTTTAGCTTATTTTCCCAAGACGTAGGTAGGTTAGAGGAAAGCCAATCTTGTAACGATTTGCTATCTACTGCCAAAGACACTGATTTATGCGTAAAAGCATATTCTTCTAATACAATTGAGTTGCCTATTTTAAGTTTAGAGTTATCTTGATTTAACAATAAACATTCTCCTTCTGCAATACCCATCTGGTAATCACCAGTAATATTAAATAAAGTATTTGTAAGCTTCATATCTCTCTCAAACTGTTGAAGTACTTTAGAACAGGTAATCCAAGCAAAAACGCCTTTCATACTTTTAACGGGAAACAGTAATAAACGAGCATCTGTAAATGCTAACGCTCCTGCATGAGCATCATTACCTGCATCTTCTGTCCCGAAAAGAGCATTCGTAATAAGTGTATTTTCTCCTTCAACACTTTCAAAAGCCTGACGAATAGCTCCTTTTAAAGAAGAACTTTCGATTTTAGGGAAAGAAGTATGTCGTTCTCGTTGAATAGGTAAATCAACTATACCCAAATCTGAGCCACTGCCAGCGTGTAAGGGTGTTTCACAGATAAAAAATAGGGGTTTGGCGTTTTGATACATAGTGTTGTTGGGCTTATGTTATTGCAAAAAGATTATATAAAGGTTTTTGAAAACCAAAGTTTATTCAAATTGCTTGAGTTTTAATTCTAGTTCTGTTTGTAGAGTATCAATACACCAAGTTTTCAAATTTGCTTTTTGAGCCGCTCTATAAGCACTTTCGACATCGTCATTTATAGTGTCTCCATCTATTTTCGGAGAAATCAATATGGGCAGTCCATACACGCCAGCAATAGCATAAGTTGAGTACTTGGTACTTTTGGCATTATCACCAGACATACCGCCACTTTTACACTCGAAATTGATTATCTGCCCCGATTTAGTTAAAAGTAGTATGTCAAATTCATCAATCTGAGAATTGTCATTGTAATAAGTTGCATTTATTTTTACACTTGCTTGCATATCAACGACTTTAGACTTAAACTCTTCTTTTTGAAGTGTTTGCAAGATAAGATAAGCTGAAAGGTCTTCTAAAATGTAACCAAAAGCTTTACGGGTTTCATAGTTTTTCCAAATTTTGAGTAGTTCATCTTTAGTAAAAATGGTAGTATTCTCTATTATTTCATCAATAACTGAATCAAAGTTCTTCAGACGATTTTTGGGATTGTCTCTCTGTTCTTCAGATACGTTTATATTGAATTTTGTTAGTGCTGTTCTAAATGCTTTATTTTTTTTATATTCTGGATGAAATTTTCTGATATAAAAGTCCATTTCATCAAACTGTTTAAAAGTCTTCAAGAAATTGGATGTTTCATCAGCTTGTTTACTATCAAATCCCATTAAATTCAACGCAGATTTAATATTCATACTTTCATCTACTTCATATTTATCATAGTTGGCATTCTTCTTTTCTATCTCTACTCCGCTGGGGTGCATGATAACTAAACGATTGGTATTTCCTTCCAAATAACAAATACGGTCGTGTTTTCTCAATCCTTTTGCCGTTTGTTCTTGTAGAAATTGAAAAACTGCCCAAACAAAGGTGCGTTGCCCTCCTGTAATATTCCAAAAAATAGCATCTGTAGTATTAGAAAATTGACCTGATATTTTTATTTTAATATCTTCAATTGAAGATGCTTTTTTCTGTTCTATCTCAATTGGCACTGCTTTCTTACACTGAATTTCTGTATTTTGGCTAACTACTTTTTCTAAGTACTCATTCCATTTCTCATTATCAAACTCGGTATTATCCGTAACCGTCAAAGCAAAAGCTTCTTTAAAGTTATATTTCTTCCAAGGAATATAATTGACCATCTGGTTTAAGGTAGAAGCAAATACGTAAATATAGTTGCTGTATTCCGTTTGCTTTGAGCTTATCGCTTCTTTATATTGTTTTTGGTTTTTATCAATCTTGCTCATGTTGTCTGTTTAGTTAAATTCATAAATAGGAAGTACTTGAAAACAGCCAAATCCATTGTGGTTAAAGCTGGAGTGATTAAGCTTTTTTTGTATCAGTTGTGTCCATGTTTCTATTGATAGGTTTTTATCATTTGTTGCAACCAATACACTACCAGCAGGTATAGCTCTTTCCATTGTTTTAGGTTCTCGTAGTTTGGCATCAAAACCACCAATATTTATTGGTTTACCGATGACGGCTGCTTCTATGCCTAAATCCTCATAAAAGCTGTTGGGTAATACAACTGCACTTTGGATATAAATTTTACAAATATCAAACTCATCTACTATTGCCTTTTGTTCTTCATTGAAAACATGAATGTAATAAGGTTCTGCAATTTCTTGATATTGAGCAACTTTTCCTTCGCCACCTAATTTAAAAAAACCTTTTTGGGGTAAATCTTCCTCAGATTCATAGGCTACTACAAACCCCCAATCGTCGCCATATTCTATCATTTCAATGCGATAAATAGCTTCGTCGTCGGTAGTAAGGGTTTGCTTATTTCGCTTGATACCCAGTTTTTTATAGGACTTACTAAAGCTACTGGTATCAAGCAATGTGATATAGGGGTATTTGTCTTTAAAAGGATAATGCCTGAGTAAATCAGTCAAGGGTATAAAACACCCTTCGGCTTGTTCTACTTCATGGTCATGTATTGGAGCAATAAAATTGGGTAAAGAAGCATTGTGTACAAACGAATCAGCTTGGATAAAGCTTTGGCTATGTGTCTTTTTCTTGTCATCAACAAATATATCCAAAGGAGCAGGAATATATACTTGTTTGGTGTTGTGGTTGTATAAATAAACAGCCTTGATTCTAAGTTTATCCTTGTCGTTTAAGCTTACTTTATCTGTGGCATATAATGTAGTAAACATCGCACCCCAAAAAACCGACGGTGCAGGCATCACAGAGGAATGAATCCATAAATCCTCACCCATGCCAAAAGGCATACCATCTCTAAAAAATAAGGGGTCGTGTGGTTGAACGTGTAAGTATTTCATAGTTAGCTGATTTCTTGTGCAATTTTGGTGGCAACTTTAATAAATCCAAAAAAATTATCGGTGTCGATAGTCCAAGTATTTGCCTTTATTTCTTTGGCTTGCTTGCTTAAAAATGTAGGCAATCCAGTAGGTTTACCCGACGCATCTTGCAAAAGCTCAAGAACCTTATTTTCGTTAGTTTTATTACAAGAGCGTAGTGTAAGCCTTTTAAGCTCTGATTGCAAAATGGCTAACTGTGTTTGATATGCTTCGTAGGTGAGTTCTGTGCCAATGATATTCTTTATGGACTGCTCAAACTTAAATAATATACTTGGACTTAAATCTTTATTTTGAAATTTGCAGAGCAACCTAAAGAAGATTTCTGTATCCTCCTTACCCTTAATATATGTTGTACCTAATACGCCACTTGGAGAAACAAAAGAAATACCTGTACCACTCTTGGATATATCAAAGTCGTTGCGTTTTTCCTTAAAATATGTTTTAGTTTCTTGTAATAAACTTCGATTGAGTAGAAGTACTTTTTGTAAAGGGGTTTTATAATGAGCAATGGTAATGGCGATAGAAACCGATATATCAGTAAAGATACTTTTGACCGCCCTCAGTACTTCCTCAAGATAGGTAAGATTTACTAATGCTAAAAAATCATCTCCACCAGCATACACAGTCTTGCCTTTACGGTCATCAATGTATTTTCTTAGTTCATCTGAATATTTGGATAATTTTTTAGCTAATTCATTTTGCTCTATTAAAGATAAACTACTTAACTTTTTTCCCATATCATCGCCATCAAAAGAAAGAATAGCGTAGTATTTTGACATCGCATATCCATTTTTTTCGCTATCGTTTTCCTTTTTAGCACTTTCTACAATTTTATCTCTAAGCTTATTTAATTGCCTTATAGCTTCTTGAAGCGTTTCTTCTGATTCGTAATATTCGTCTTTTAGTTTTATCCCTTTTTTTATAAGTTTTTCCTCTGTTAATTCGTCAAATAATAATTGTTCGTCAAAATGACCTTTCTTGAATACTTGTTTATATTCCTTTACTAATCCTGCAATTGTAGCGTCATTCAGTAGATTAAGTAAAGCAATTTTAGCGGTTGATGGAAAAGCCTTTTCTTCGTCTGGGTTATTCTTATAAAGCCTTTTCAAAAAAGAAATAGCACTTAACCCTTCTCCAGCTTGTAATTGTTTAGGGCTAATTGAATAAAAATCAGACTTAATAATAAAATTGTCTGTGGCAAACAGCTTATGTTTTTTGATGTAATCACACGATTTCTTTTCTTTTTCTTCCTCAGCCGTTTTTCTATATACTTTCACATTATAAACCCCATTCAAATCGCATTTTCGTCCTTTTTCTGCAAAAGATTTCATTGGACGAATGCTTTTGAGCATCGCCATTTTTTTGATAAGTGATTGATATGCTTCTTGGTAATTGTCTTCCTGATACTCTACTGCAACCCAATACACTTCCAAGAAATCTTTAATTTGTTCGCATAGCCCCAAGGGTTTGTCTTTGGCTTGGAAAACTTGGTCAAATTTGTTTTTTGCAAGTGTTTCAAATTGTGTTTTAACTAAAGCTTCTAAGGTATTGCCAAGGTTTTTTACAGCTTCTTTATCTATATCAAATGAGGCTACAATTCGATTTGGAAAAGAGCGTTCATTGGTTTCATCAATTTTTGTTGAGAATGTAAAGTCTTCATAATAAGGGGAAATTATTTTCCCTTGATTGCATTTTATATATCCAAGAGCATAGTGTATTATATCTGCTAAAATACTACTCCCTGCATACAAATCTTGCGTTTTCCTTGCCTGAGCAATAAAAGTTTGTACGGGGCCAATGGTGAAAAGGAAGAGGTGCTTGCTCATAGATTGTTCTTTATTTCTGTTATTAAATCTGCCTGAATATCTAATCTATTCAATCTAATAATTGCTGGTCTTTCATTAATTAATTTGACCGTTTTCAGAGTAGTTATAATAATACTTTCATCAGGTGCAACACTTACTATTATTGGGGATGCAAATCTTGGTTTTCCTGCACCTAAATATCTTGTATAATCTAAATCAAATCTATCATGAAGTTCAACAGTAGTGTATCCCTTTTCAGTCTTCATCGTTTTTGATTTAAGATTAGCCTCATTTACAATTACTGAGTGGGTTGCATTACTAATCATCAAACGTTTTTCTTCAAGTGTAAGGTTGCTTGCAATTCGTTCAATTGTAATTATATGGGGAATAGGTTGATTAGTGTTAGAGAAATTACTGTTAATTACATTGGTATTTGAATTATCAATAATGTATGTACTGTTCTCGGTGCTATTTGTGTTTAATGTTACTAAATTAAGATTTTGTAATAAGGAATCCCCAAAGGTCAACTGATTGTATCTTTGTTTAGAATTATTATCTTCCTCATAGTGTGTTATTTTTAGGCAACCATTTCCTCTACGACTTCTTTTCCCCAGTCCTCCTAAATAACACACGATTTCAAAAAGGGCTTTTAATTTTTCAAAATCAAAAATAACAGAGTCATTAAACCAAATATTACCTTGGATTTTCAAAGTAATTTTGAACGTTTCATTTAATTTGAATGATTCCGACGTTTTTCCCTTGTGAGCAATAAGCTTAAATTGATTTACTGGTTCAAGCTTTTTTTGCTCACATATTACAATAATATTACTCCTCTTTTCAGTACTTCCAAATATCTCGCCCTCAATTTTTCGCATTTCATCAACAACCAAATGCCCATTCATTGCTCGCCACCAAAAGCGTAATGCTCCTTTGATAGACGCAGGGCGGAGTTCGGGGGTAGTGCCGTCTGCTCCTGCCAGAAACATCGGCGTAATTACTTCGCATGTAAAGGTTATACTTTGCATAATTTATCAAGACTTGATTATATATGTTTTCCAATTGTACCAAACCCCAAACTAACCCCTTTTCCTAAGCCTATGTACTCTGGTAAAGAAACGTTTGTTCGGAAGGTTATATCAAATGCTGTAAGCCTTTGGCCTTTAAAGGGTACTAGTTTTACTCGCTGAATGTCGTCTATTCTTAGTTGGATAGTCTGCTCGATTTCCCAGCCTACTCCTTTGGCAAAAGAGATAATGTTCCCTTTCAATATGGCTTCTAAAAATGCTGTTTTGCTCAGCTCATCGCTCATGGCCAAATATTTCTGATAGTTTTCACTATTGAGGGCTATCCAGCTTGTGAGGCTGTAGGATTCTACTTTACCTATTGCTAGTTGATGTTCTGTAAGTTTGAGCTGCTGTAAGGATAAATGAAGCGTTTGTGCCTTCAATACTAAGGGTATTGTAGGATGAACAAACAAAAGTTGGGTATATTCTTGGGGAATATTGATACAGATTAATGCGGGCGACTTAGCGATACGCTTATACTGTATTTTAGGGTATAGGTAAGACACCGACTTATCATCTTGATGATTATGAAAAAGTTGGTTTTCCTTTCCTAAGGTATGTATTACAGCTCCTCGAAATGCAGGCAATTCAAGGGCCTCTATTGACGGTGAATAATGGGCGGATAATATTTTTAAGGTCATAAAACAAAAAAGTCTAGCTAAGTGCTATACACACTTAGCTAGACTTCAATAAATCATATTTATACAAGTATCTATCAAGTTTCTAGGTAATTATTAGATTTTACTATTTGACCAAATTTAGAAAAAAAATAGTAAAAATAAAACTATTTTAAGAAATCTGATTTTTCGGATAAATCTCTCTCATGATACTCAATCCTTGTTCTTTTGGAAGTACCACTCTGACTAATATTCTCCTTGAAGGAAGCGATGTATATTGTGAGTGTCTCAATCCTTGTTCTTTTGGAAGTACCACTCTGACCTGTAGATACATCAAGCACTACTAAAATGGTATATAATGAGTCTCAATCCTAGTTCTTTTGGAAGTACCACTCTGACCTATCTCAGTGCTTATGTGAAGAGGTCTCAATCCTTGTTCTTTTGGAAGTACCACTCTGACCATATCACACAAACGATATGCCTTAATCTTAGAAAAATCCCAGTCTCAATCCTTGTTCTTTTGGAAGTACCACTCTGACCTTTTGGAGGAGGAAATAAAGAATCCAAAGGAACTACTTGTCTCAATCCTTGTTCTTTTGGAAGTACCACTCTGACAGAATAGCAGACAAAAAACTTTATCGGTTGTCGTTAAGGTCTCAATCCTTGTTCTTTTGGAAGTACCACTCTGACCAAACATAAAAAATGGACTACAAACAAATATCTCAATTTAGTCTCAATCCTTGTTCTTTTGGAAGTACCACTCTGACCAGAGTTTTGTAAAAACGTCTGGCAAATGTCACAGAAGCAGAAGTCTCAATCCTTGTTCTTTTGGAAGTACCACTCTGACCAAACATAAAAAATGGACTACAAACAAATATCTCAATTTAGTCTCAATCCTTGTTCTTTTGGAAGTACCACTCTGACTGTTGCCTATGGTGATTTAAACTTAATTCCATTTAGACATGTCTCAATCCTTGTTCTTTTGGAAGTACCACTCTGACACTATTCTGGACTTGATGAAGAAACATACTTACTTGTATGGTCTCAATCCTTGTTCTTTTGGAAGTACCACTCTGACTTTAGGGCATTAAAGTAATGCTCCTACCACAAGGCTTTAAGTCTCAATCCTTGTTCTTTTGGAAGTACCACTCTGACTTGGTAGTAATCCAGATATGCAATTAAGTCCTCAAGGATAGTCTCAATCCTTGTTCTTTTGGAAGTACCACTCTGACCCATTGTAAAAGTGTCTTATGAATCCAGAGTAGCTGGTAGTCTCAATCCTTGTTCTTTTGGAAGTACCACTCTGACAGGCAAACAAGATGTTGTCATTATCTCAGTGCAAGGTCTCAATCCTTGTTCTTTTGGAAGTACCACTCTGACGTTGCTACTTCTAGCAACTCAATAAATACCGTAGAGCTGTCTCAATCCTTGTTCTTTTGGAAGTACCACTCTGACTGAAGTTGGAAAAATTCACGAAGACAAATCGATATTCATGTCTCAATCCTTGTTCTTTTGGAAGTACCACTCTGACTTTGCGGTAAACTTGCAATTTCCGCAAATTTACAATGTGGTCTCAATCCTTGTTCTTTTGGAAGTACCACTCTGACAAGGATATTGAAAAACTGCAATATCTATTGAAACACGAAGTCTCAATCCTTGTTCTTTTGGAAGTACCACTCTGACAATGTAATTACCCTGTCTACAAGTCCAGGTTACTGGAAGAGTCTCAATCCTTGTTCTTTTGGAAGTACCACTCTGACACAGTGTTTAGAAGATTATAGTGAAGTAATTAAAGAATGTCTCAATCCTTGTTCTTTTGGAAGTACCACTCTGACAACGTTACAAGTCTTTGGGTTGGTGGCAACCATCGCAAAAGTCTCAATCCTTGTTCTTTTGGAAGTACCACTCTGACCATTATTTCAACATCCCTCTTCTTTAAATTCAAATACATGTCTCAATCCTTGTTCTTTTGGAAGTACCACTCTGACTGATTGAAACTATTTGGAAAAATTACAATGTGTTTATAAGTCTCAATCCTTGTTCTTTTGGAAGTACCACTCTGACCAAAAGACATTCGTCTTTCAGCAGAAAGAAAATCTCGTGAAGAAGGTCTCAATCCTTGTTCTTTTGGAAGTACCACTCTGACTGCTATTTACCATGTGGAATGGGGTTGTCCTGTAGGAGTCTCAATCCTTGTTCTTTTGGAAGTACCACTCTGACTTCAGAATCCCCCGCTTATTTCGCTAACGGTCTTGAAGTCTCAATCCTTGTTCTTTTGGAAGTACCACTCTGACAACCATTTGTTTATTCAATGGAAACTGGAAAACAAGAGTCTCAATCCTTGTTCTTTTGGAAGTACCACTCTGACTCCAGATATTGGTGAAAAATATGAAGTTGGAAAAATTCAGTCTCAATCCTTGTTCTTTTGGAAGTACCACTCTGACGTAACTTGATTGCTCACATCAGTGATGGTAACAACCGTCTCAATCCTTGTTCTTTTGGAAGTACCACTCTGACAAATATGAGAGAGTATTTTGTCAAGTATATACTTGACAAGTCTCAATCCTTGTTCTTTTGGAAGTACCACTCTGACAGCATCACTTTTTAAATATCTAATAATCAGGGCTCTATCTGTTATCATATTAGATATTTTATATCGTATCATTGATTTATTATACTGAAAATGTACCTAAATTGATACAAAAGTTTTTCTTTGTAAGTGTTTACTGTATAATGTCGTAATCTGTTTTCTTACTTTTACCATTGTTCTAATAGGCAAAAACTATACTTATCTCACTTCAAAAAGCTCTTTATGTTGTTTGATTTCCTCCTCAAAGTAATTAATAATTTCGCCACAAGATTGCTGCAATTTACGTACTTTCCTAATCATTCCCAATCCATTTAATAAGATATATTGGGTAAGAATTATAAAAGCAATTATAACGGATTTAGTAGTTTATACGGGAGTCGTGCCAAGCTAAGGGTATTCTATTAAGTCTCCAATATAATCAACAACCTCGCTTAAATAATATTAAATAATACTTGCCATTATCAGGGCAATAGTTACTCTTTGGACAATCGCATTTTTGGTCAGAGTTCAATGGTTCTTTCTAGGTTTATTTGTGCTAAGAAAGTCTCATCATGTGACACTACAATTAACGTTCCGTGGTATTCGTTTATGGTTGCCGTTAGCATTTCTACATTCTGAATATCTATATTATTTGTGGGTTCGTCCAAAATGATAATATCGGGCGATTGGCTTTTGATGGTAAGACAGCATAGTATCAAACGCATTTTTTCGCCGCCACTCAAGGCACTACAAGACTTATCCCAGTCATCTTTGGTAAATAAAAAGCGATTTAAACGGACTTTTATTTCGTATTCCTGCAAAGCAGAGATGTTGAATTGCTGGGCCTGCTCATAAACATTCAGTTGGTTATCAATCAACGAATACTCTTGGTCTATATAAACGGTTTTATTATCGACTTTGTAAATAACACCCGTGTTGGGTGTCAATTCTCCTAAAATACGTTTGATTAAAGTTGTTTTATCTTAACCGTTCCCAGATACACCTGTTTTGGTGGAATATGAATCTACTGAATCAGAAAGCCGTGTTTTTTTCATTAAATACTCTATCATATTTCAGCACAGCCTATTACTTACTCTTATGTTTTTTTAATAATACTTCCGTTGGGGCGAAACCAAATTCTTTCTTAAAGACATAAGAGAAATGGGATAAATCTTCAAAACCAACTTCCAGATATACATCACTGGGTTTTTGGTGTTGTTTACTGATTTGAAAATAGGCTTCTTCTAATCTTTTTTTCTTGAGCCAACTTCCTGGGTTAGCTCCAAAAGTTTTTTGAAAATCTCGCTTAAAAGTTGATAGACTTCTGCCTGTAAGAAAGGCGAAACGTTCCAGACTAATATTGAACCTAAAATTGCGGTTCATAAATTCTTCCAAATTGATTTTTTCAGGAATACCGAAGTTAAAAAAAACGCCTGCCAATTGAGGGTCATTTTTCAATAAAATCAGCAATAACTCTTCTCGCTTTACATCGGCAAAAGTCTGATTAATTTGGTCATTACCATTATAATATGGCTCTAAAGACTGAATGAAGTTTTTGATTAATTTATCTTCTTGTACAAACAGAAAAGAGTTATCGTTGCTAAATACGCCAACGGATGTTGGATGTTTTTCCAAATAGTTTTTTAAAAAAGGCTCATCGAAAGTGATGATTATTTTTTCAAAAGCATTGTCTTCGTCTCTAAACTTTGTGTAGCGAACCAAATGATTTTTTCGGGCGATACAATAATCGCCCGATTGCATTATATAATTTTCTTTCCCATCAAAAGCCTTCATAGAACCTCGAAGCAAGTACAAGAAAAAATGTTCGGGTATGAATTGTTCAGGCGATATTTCAGGGCCCAAATGACAGGATTGTATGTTGTTAAATTTCAATTTTTTAATTGCATTAGTTATACTGGCAAAGTTAGTTATTTTTTTAAGCTGTCAACACTTGCTAGCAAGGCTTCCTCTTTGCTCTTGGGTTGCCAACCTAATACTGTTTTTGCTTTTTGATTAGTCATTTCGATATAAAAATCTTGGGCTGTTGGTTGCATTGTTGCAATGTTTTCAGCTTGTTCGGGTCTTTCTTTTTTAAACAATTCTGCTACGTCATAAAAACTCATAACACCATCGGCACTGGCAATAAACCGCTCGCCAGCGGCTTTAGGATGTTCCATTGCCAAAATGTGTATTGTTGCGACATCTCTCACATCAACAACTCCCATCGTAAAATTAGGACTTTCGGTTGTCGTTCCATTCAATATGCCCTTAACAGCAATATCTAGTGAAGCAGAACTAATATCGCCAATTACAGGGCCAAAAATACCTACTGGATTAATAACGGTTAGTTCTAAGCCTTTTCCTTCGTTTTCTATAAAATCCCAAGCTGCTTTTTCTGCTAGGGTTTTAGATTTGATATAGGCAGGAAGCGGAACGTTGGCATCTGTCCAATCATCTTCCGTAAAAATATGGTCTTTAGGATTGATACTATAACCAACAGCAGCGAAAGACGACGTAAGCACCACACGTTTTACACTAGCATTTTTGGCAGCCTTCAACACCCGTAAAGCTCCGTCTCGGGCTGGTATAATAAGTTCATTCTCATCGGTTGGATTTTGGGCAGGAAAAGGCGACGCTACATGCAATACGTAGCTCACCCCTGTCATCGCTTCTGTCCACCCTGCATCGTTTGTGAGGTCTGCTTCGTAGAAAGACAAACGGCTAAAATCATCGATTCCGCCGTCTTTCAGGGCTACAATGATGCTTTCTTTTTTGGCTAAAGAGCGAATGGTGGTATTGACAGAAAAGCCTTTCTGCAATAATTGTAAAATGCAGTGGATACCCACAAAACCAGTGCCTCCAGTTACTAATACTATTTGATTGTTCATGCTGATTGTTTTAAATTAACAATGCAAAGTTTGCCATTAAAACAGCATGACACTTTGTTGTGAAGTTCAATTTTTCTTTGTTGTGAAGTTCAAAACCATAGCATTTGCTATTAAATGACCAAGTTTTTGTGCTACAATAAAGAAGCATTTACGCCAAACTCTTTCTTAAAAGCGGTTGAAAAGTGCGACAAGTTTTCAAAACCAACCTCCAAATAGACATCAGATGGTTTTCTGTCCTTTTGAGCGATAAGAAAATAGGCCATTTCCAACCTGCGTTTTTGTAGCCACCTTTCGGGTGTAGCATTGAATGTCTTCGTAAAGTCTCGCTTGAATGAAGAGATACTGCGACCCGTAAGCTGAGCAAATTGGGTAATTGGAACATTGTATGAAAAATACCTGTTCATGTATTCTTCTAAATCTATTTTATGAGGTTCGCTAAAATCAAACAAAAAGTTTTTCATAGCTGGTTTCTGAAGCAGCATTTCAATTATTTCGGCTGTTTTTATTTGTGCCAAAATAGGTGTTAGTTTTTCGGGTTGGGAAAAATACGGCATCAGCGAATTGAAATAGGCTTTCATAAACTCATCATTTTCTATTCGGATATTGGGTTCACCCGAGTAAACGCCATCTGCTTTTATGTCGTACTCAGCACTGAATTTTTTCAAGGTTTGTTGGTCAATACAAATACTAATAGACATAAAGGGTTTTTCGCCATCGGTTTTTTTTACAGTTTTTACCAATTGATTTTTCCGAACCAAAACTAATGTTTCAGCTGGGTACGAAATGCCCCCTTCGGGTGAAAATATTTCTGAAAAGCCCGATACTATAAAGACCAACCAATGTTCAGATACAAACGGGTCATGGGTAAATTCTCCTGTTTTAGAGGAGAATAAAACAATATTTTGCTGAACTAACTCTCTCATCGTATTTATCCCTTAAATTGATTCATAATGATTTTATCCAGTATCTTATCAGAAACGATTTTCCGAGCAGCCAAAATTTGTTTTGCATTAAAGCCTCCCGAATACCGTGTTTTTGGGCTTTTAGCTTCAATACTTTTCTTGATTAGTTTGGCGATTACAATAGGTTCAGGGAAATTACCGTTTGTATTCAACTTTTCTAAACTATCGGCCATTTCTTTATAAATAGTATTGGCTGATGTACGTTTTAGTGTCTTATTGGCAACGTCGGCCCATTCCGATTTTATGCCACCTGGCTCAATCACAACTACATCAATGCCGAATGGTTTCACTTCCAATCGCAAACTATCGCTCAGAGCTTCAATCGCAAACTTACTTGCATGATACCAGCCTGCCATTGGAAATGCTATCTTTCCACCAATGGACGAAACATTGATTACTTTTCCATAGTTGTTTTGTCGCATTTTGGGTAAAACTAATTGCGTTAAACGCATTGCTCCAAACACATTTACCTCTAATTGGAAGCGAGCATCTTCCATAGAAACATCTTCAATAGCACCTGACGAGCCAAAACCTGCATTGTTTACCAAAATATCGATGCTTCCTGCCTCTTGAAAAATTTGCTCAACACATGCCAGAGTGCTTTCCTCTTTTGTAACATCCAGCGCAATAGGCTTAATACCATAATTTTTTAAGTCTTGCATTTTTTCTATTCTGCGAGCGGCACCATATACATTGTAGCCGTTTTGTGCCAAATAAATGGCGGTAGCTTTACCAATTCCTGCCGAAGCCCCTGTTACTAATACTGTCTTTATCATGATTGTGTGTTTTTTAATGATGATACAAAATTAGGCAGATGTCGTAATGTCGAGGTTTTCTGAAAAGTCCAAATTGGTTTGGTGAAAGGCTCAGGTGGTTGAGAAACAAAAAAAGTAAACCAATCATGATTTACTTTTTCTAGTTCCATTAATCTACGATGGTGTTTGGTTAATCAATATAACTTTTTCATCTCACTTTACTTGGAAAAACCGTTCAGAGTTCATCCAATAATAGACATTATCAAAAAAATCCTAGATTCGTTTTTATACTTTCTGAATAACTTCTTCCAGAGGTAAGGTTTGAATTTTTAGCATCATTCAGCGAGATGATGTATTTACTGTTGAAATATTTCTGGGCTTCTTTGATATAATTTTTGTTAAGAATTATTCCTCTGTGAATCCGTAAAAAATTATCGGGCAATTTGTTTTCTAAGCTTGCAATCGTTTCTGTACTTAAAAACGTCCCCATTGCTGAATGGATGCTTGTATAATTACTATCCGCTTCAAAATAGGATACATCATCTAGTTTTATAAAAATGATTTTATCGTTTTTTTTAACCGTAATAGAAGTCATTTTTTTATGCTCTTTTCTATTGGTAATCTCTTTTAAAACTTTTAGAAACTCATCGGAAGAACTTTTAATATGAAAATTTTTTAATTTCTGAACGGTCTTCCCAATACGTTCTAATTTAACGGGTTTAACCAAATAATCGATACTATTGGTTTCAAAAGCCTCTAAAGAATACTGGTCGTAAGCCGTACAAAAAACAACCATCGGTATAGTTTTTAACCGTGCCAATAATTCAAAACCAGTACAACCAGGCATTTCAATATCTAAAAAAATAATATCAGGATTGAATGCTTCAATTTTTTGCTGTGCCTCCGTTCCGTTTTGAGCGGTGTCAATAACATCAAACGTTTCGGGAAATTCTTTTAGTAAATTAAGCAACCCTAATCTGGCTGGTGCTTCATCGTCAATAACAATAGTGGAATACCTCTTATTCATTTTACAAAGTTTCTGGAATCGTAATAATAATCATTTTTTGCGGCGTATTTGTCCAATTTAAAGTGGCATTGTCTCCATAGGTTAGTCGCAACAAATCAAAAACCGTTTGTAAGCCATGACCACTTAATAAACCTTCAGGAAAATCAGGGCCATTATCAGTTACCGAAATCTTCATCTCATTTTGTTCTTTCACAATTTGTAATTCAATTTTACCAATGCCTTCATTTCTTGAAATCCCATGTTTCACGGCATTTTCTACCAAAGGCTGAATTAAAAATAAGGGAATTTTATGGTTTTCTAAATCATTATCTACCGTTACCGTAAATTGCAAACGCTCACCAAAACGAATTTTCTCGATGTCTAAATACGCTTTTACCATTTCCACTTCATCATGAACGGTACTTGTTTTTTTATCTTTTCGATTGATAGAATATTTAAACAAATCCGATAATGAATGAGCCATTTTTTGGGTTTTCTGAGCATCTACAGGTGCTAAACTGGCAATGGAGTTTAAAGAATTATACAAGAAATGAGGATTGATTTGAGATTGTAACGATTTTAATTCGGCTTTCGCTTTTAGTTCTCTCAAATTGGCAAGCTTTGTTTCATTTTCTATGATTAAGTTTCTTTCCTTAAAGATAAAGTAGCCTATTAATGCTCTGAGTGAGGCAATTGCCATTAAGAATAAAAATACTTGAGATAAACCTAAATAATCTTGCTGGTAATTGAGTGTGTTTTTCAAGATAAAAAAGAAAATCAACAAACATCCAAAAGGCAAAAATCCCGTTGATAAAAAGATTAATCCAGTCTTTGCCAATAAGTTTTTTACTGTTTTTTGAATTTTCAACTCAATAAAACGAAACAAATAGAGAAACGGAAATAAAATTGCCAGCGATAGAGTAGTTGATCTGATAGTGTCATATCTAATGATAGGGACTTTTTGATAATCATCAGGTATCGTTAAAAAATTATAAAAAGAAATAAAGAATACGATTATTATGTCTGATAATAGCAATGCTATTATGGTTAGAATACTGAACAGAAGCCAGTCTTTCTTAATTTTAACGCTTACCAATTGATAAATTCTATGAATAAAAAACAGACCTAATAATACAAAAATCAGTGTAGGTAAAAATATAATAGCCACGGGATTTTTTACCCACCACAAAGAAGTATCTCTACTTTCGATTTTAGCATTATCAATCTTTTTTAAGATGATATCTTTAAATTGATTTTCTGCTTTTACCAGTCTTTCTTCAAAGCCTTTTTTATAAACTTCTCTAATAATTGCTATGTCTTCATCATTTAAGGGAACAGTGTGGTTTGACTGTATATATACTGGATTAAAAATACTATTCCTTTTTTCTTCTATCGGTGGATAAGCGAAATTACCTCCGACCAACATTTTGGCTATTCGGGATTCCCAAGATTTTTTAATTTCTAAATCCGTCGTTATATCCTCAATTCTATAAATATAAAGCTCGCAGCTTGTATATCCTTGTCTTGGTTTTTGAGGCCCAAAAATACCAGTTGTATAATTATTGCCATCTTTGACAACAGTATTTAAAACATTAATTTTAAAATTTGATTTCTCTGATTTTGAAAATTGAATTGAAATTGTTTCTGTTAACGCATCTAATTTTCTCAAAACATTACCGATGATTATCGAATCTTCTTTTGTGTATTTTCCTACTAAACTAACATAAATATTGGTTTCCCATTTGGTTATTTTCGGAAAATTATAATTTATTTCGACAATCTCCTCCCAAGGTTTTGCAGGAAGTTTTTCTGAGTCTTGAGAAAAACAAGTTGTTCCCCAAATAAGAAAGACTAATAAGTAGCGTAATTTTTTCATGGTTGTAAATTTAAGTGTTTATACCACAAATGAACTACAATCGTTGTTTGGCAAGAACAAGTTTCTTGTCAACTGCAAAATAGGGGTGTAAACTGCATCCATAGGCATCTTTTGGATGATATTAAAGTTTTTTTGAATGAAACGTTAAGACTTATCCGTAAATAAAATCTTTGATATTTAATCTAATTACTACGATTATAGGCACCACTCGCTTCATATTCATAAAAGCTATAAGTGTTCTTATTATGATTAAACGGTTATCTGATAGGCACTGATTTAGCGATAAATCAAATACTTTATTGAATCTGGCTTACCAAGCTATCAATATTGACTTGTCAAAACAAGTTTTACACCCTCACATATCTTTAATATACATATTTTCAGGAGATTCCCCAAGTCTAAATTAAAGGGTCGATGCTCGATGAATCTCTATTTTTATTTCTATATATTTGAGTTTTGCAATAGGCACACGAGTTTTGCTTCAGGCGGGTTGACGTCCAAACCTTGAGCGTTGTGCATCTAATGAACTTTAATAATAAATTGGGTATTTGTGCTTGGGAGTCCACTCGTTACAAAGCCCTATCCGTTACCTACAATCTAAAAACCAAAAACTCTTTTAATACAAATGTTGGATATATTTAAAAAACATATAGCCAAATTCGCACAAGTCTCTGACGATGAATTTGAAGAAATCAAAAAATTCTTTGACACGAAAGAGGTAGCTAAAAAAGAAAACCTATTAGAGGAAGGACAGCTTTGCAGACATCATTATTTTGTTTTGAACGGCTTGTTGCGAAAATTTTATATCAACGAAAAAGGCATTGAACAAACCACCGAATTTGCCATAGAAACCTGGTGGCTTACCGATAACTTTGCCTACGAACGTCAAGTCTCTACAGAATTTTATATTCAGGCTGTAGAAAAATCTATGATACTTTATATCACACATGAGAAACAGGAAAGGCTATTAGAGGAATTTCCGATAATGGAACGCTATTTCCGTTTCGTTTACCAGCGGGCTTATGCAGCAGCTCAAAAGCGTATCAAATTTCTTTTTTCATTTTCAAAAGAAGAATTTTATTTCCAAGCCATTAACAATTATCCTGAATTTGTGCAACGTGTTCCTCAATACTTAATCGCTTCATATCTGGGATTCACTCCCGAATATTTAAGCGAAATCCGCAAGAGGCTTCTTTCTTAAACTAGTTTAAGTTTTTTCATTTTCTTATTCTCCAATTTTGCCTTGAACAATTTTAAAAGAATAATACAATGCAAAAACGATTAAACATTAAGGATGCTGCCCCAAATGCACTAAAAGCGATGATTGGTTTAGAAACCTATCTTTCAAAATGTTCCATATCTAAGTCGACCAAAGAACTTATCAAGATTCGTGCTTCACAAGTCAACGGTTGTGCATATTGTATCAATATTCACACGCAAGACGCAATTAAAAATGGCGAAACAAATCAGCGTATTTTTTTACTGAATGCCTGGAGAGAAGCCGAGGGTATTTTTACGGAAGAAGAAAAAGTGGTGTTGGCAATAACGGAAGAGATAACCTTAATCCATCAAAATGGATTATCTGACGAAACCTATTTAAACGCCTTACAATTTTTTAGCGAAACTCAAATTGCAGATATTATAACGGCTGTAATTACCATCAATCTGTGGAACAGAGTTGTACTAAGCACCCACCTACTGATAGGACAAAGTCTTGCATAAGACTACTGTAAAAAGATATTCTTGTAATATGGCATTGTCTAAGCATAGTATGCTAGGTTAGCAGCTAGTTTGCAAAATAAGAATATCCCAAAAGTGTGTGATATAAGATTTGAAATATAAAAGCACATCACGCTACATTGGTAGGTTGCACAACGCATTTTTTCTAAAAATACTCTTGAAAACTAAAAAACAAACCTCTTTTAAAGTGATTTAAAGGAGGTTTGTTTTTTTAGTTTGAATATCATAAAAACAGGCTTGTGAAGACTCAAAAATGCAGTTTGGTTTTCTTATTAAAAAGTAAATATTTCGATAAGTTATAGGTTTGTTTGCACCTTCAATACCTCGTGTTTTCACTCGCTTCATATTCATAAAAGCTATAAGTATTCCTATTATGATTAAATGGTTATCTGATAGGCACTGATTTAGCGATAAATCAAATACTTTATTGAGTTTTCGATAGAAATTATCTGGACTTATCAAGCTATCAAAGTCGACTAGACAAAATAATTTTTATGTCCTTACACACCTTTAAAGAACTTATTATTAGGCAATTACCCCGATTGAAATTTATGCCCCTCAACAGTATGATAATCTATTTTTATTTCTATATATTTGAGTTGTGCAATAGGCTTATTGTATTTATGAAAAACTGGCTGATATAAGCTATTAAGTATTTGAAATACTATTGGGCAGATGATAAATACTGAACTTTTGTATTTCAAATTCCAGCTTCTTATCCATGGACACACCGTATAATTTTAACTTTGCAGAACAACTTTAAATCAAGATAATATGAACAGAATATTAGTTTTAATCACTCTATCAGACAGCGGAATTGATACTATAAAATCAACTCCTGAATTGCCAAAAAAGGAAATGGAGTTCGTAAATCAATGGAAACAAGAAAATATTTTAGAAAGCTTTTTTATATCAGTGACCAAAAAAGATGCTGTCTTAATATTTCAAAATGTAGATGAGGCAAAAACAAAGCAACTTATAGAAATCTTACCTTATTTTCCTTATATGGCAAAAATTGAATATCACAATTTGGACAAACAGTTTTAAGCCCAATAGTCTCAACAGACAAAATTGATATGGACGGTTAATTTTTAAAATATGTTTGTCCAAAGGCAGGTTCGGTGCTTAAATAAAGCTTTGTTCTTGGTATCAAGTTGAGTGTTGGTTGGCAGTTTTGTACTCCGAAACCTGCCCAAATACCAAGCCTAGTATGCTATAGATTATTGAACAAACAGTCAAAAAATAAAAATAAATGAGCCACACACCGCCAATTTTTACCCAATATGGAAAGAACTCATCCGCTTTTCTGACACTTGACACCCCTAATAGTTTGGTAATTTTTGTTCACGGATTTAATGGTGAAGCAACAGGAACATGGGATGAGTTTCCTGACTTAATTAGAAAAAATAATGACTTTAGAAACTCTGATGTTATTTTTTATGGTTATGACAGCCTAAAAGGACAAGCCAACAATAATGCCATTACGTTATATAGCCTCTTAACTTTTGTTTGTGAGAACAGTCCCAACAGACTTGGATACAGGAGAGGCCACGTATCTGATGATTTCAAGTATCGGAGAATAGTTGTAGTAGCTCATTCATTAGGGGCTGTGATTGTTCGCAGGGCGTTGTTAAACGCAAAGACTGAAAATAAGCCTTGGCTTGCAAACTGTAGAATGGTTTTGTTTGCTCCAGCACACAAAGGAGCACGAATTCAAAAGTTAGTTACTGAAAGTCTTCCGACAGTTGGGAGGATTCTTGCAGGTTTAGGCTTTATTGCTATTCCTGTTTTGGATGATTTACAGCCAACATCTCAAACAATTCTCAACCTAATTGCAGACACACAAAGTTACTTAAATCAAAACAAAGGACAGTTCACCATTGCCCATAAGGTTGTTTGGGCAAATGATGAAATCGTAGTGCATAATGAGCCATTTTGTAGCGACCCCGTTGCCATTTTGATTAATAACAAATCACATACCTCTGTTTGTAAGCCAAAAGCAGATTATCTTGACCCTTATCAAATCGTAATTAACGCTTTATAATTATTCTACCATGGACAACAGAGACATCAACCTTGAGGTTATTATAGAGCAGTATCGTAAAAAGGGGGCTGCTGCAAAAGGTTTTAGAACTTTAAATACTCTTATTAAAAACAATGAGTTTGTCAGTTTACAAATTTTACTTAGGAATCACATGGACAGTCCGATTGAGTCCTCTTTTGAAGTTGAAGAACGAGACAACATAGATTTTCTAATTGACTATTTTAGCATTCTAGAAATTGGACTTATCGCCAATTATTTTCCTAACCCACTCCCTCTGGAAACCGAAAAAGAAATTGATTTTATCTTACATAATCCGTTTGTAAATAAGTATTTTACAGAATATTATCCACTTACGTTACCGCAACTTTTATTACGACAGGTTTCAAAAAATGGAAACGAAAAATATTTTTTTCGTGATAGCCTGAGTAATTCTGCGTCTTTGTTTGACAGGTTTCTCATGTTAAATCAAATAGTAAAAAACGATGAGGATATCGACCAGCTTCTTTGGTTTTTTGATGATGGTTGGACAGACGGCTACTCAATAGTCGACTTTTGGAATATTCTTTCTGACAGGAATAGTATCAAATATAAGTTAGACAGTAGTAACAATCATCCCTTGAATAGTGCTTTATGGGGTTTCATCAAATATATTCAGTTTTTATCTGACTTTGCCAACCTGCTAAGAGACAGCCAAGAGGATATTATTTTGCAGTCTGCTTTTTGGCATTATCAATCATATTGGTTTGAACACATGAAAGAGAGAATTGGCGATATAATAAAGGTAGGTATCAACAATGTTCGTCACTCATTGACCCATTTTAACGAAGACGAAATTATAGGAGATGACAATTCATTTCTCAATTCAAAAGACGACATTTTACAATGGCAAAGTGATACTTCGCAATTGGAAGGAGTTGAAGCCGACATCAATTATTTACTCAACAGCCAACTGGGTGAACCGCTTAAATCCTTCCTCAATAACATTAAGTAGTAAATTGGGACAAACACCGTTTTGTATTCATAATAGAACGGCAGCAACACCTATCCAATAAGTGGCGGCTGTGGCTAGTGGTAATAAACATAAAAAACAACTACAGTTAAAATAGAAAAAAAATGACAAAAGAGAATTTTAGCGAGCTTTCGACAGAAGACTTAATTAAAAAGAAAAAAACGATAACGCTTAGTACAGGAGTATTGGCAGGAGCTTTGATTGGGCTGTTTATTATTACTATATTTCAGACAATCAATGATGGGGTTACTCCTTTCCTTGCTGTTCCATTTGCTTTTGTCCCCATTTTGATTATTTGTTATAAGCAGGTCAGTGCTATAAATAAAGAATTAAAAAGTAGATATTAAAAATAATATACTGAATAACAATTAGTTAATCCCTTAAACTACAGTTTCCTCAAATGCTATTAGAATACATCTATTTCATCTAATAGAACTTTGTAGAAGTAACTACTCTGCACAACTGGAGGTAACATTACAAACAAAAAGCACCACTTCTTTTGAAGTGGTACTTTCGTGAAGCCTAATTATACAATCTTACTCTGTATAATTAGGCTTTACTATAACTACTATACGTAAACGCTTTATCGTATAATACTGAATTTATTTTTGACTTCAATCTCAAGTAATCATGTGCAATCAAGTAGAAGCTATTCAATTATACGAATTACTAAAAATTCCCTACAAGAAATATAGTCATTACATCGAAAAGTGGGCTTTCGTTAAAAAATATTAAGATACATAACGCTTCCTCTCAATTTTGATAATTATTTACCCTTGTGCCTCAACCACAGCAATGGCTACCATGTTTACGATCTCGCGTACTGATGAACCTAATTGTAATACGTGTACAGGTTTACGTAATCCTAAAAGGATTGGCCCGATGTACTCTATATCACTGGTTTCTTTCAATAAATTACAAGCAATATTGGCAGCAGAAAGGTTAGGGAAAATTAAGGTATTTGCTCCTTCTTCCGCTAATTTAGAGAATGGATAATTTTCTTTAATCAACTCATTATCAAAGGCTAAGTGTGCTTGCATTTCACCTTCTACAATCATTTCTGGATGTTTTTTCTGTAAAATAGCCGTCGCTTCACGCATTTTTACGGCATCTTCTCCATTGGCTGTGCCAAAGTTTGAGTAGGTCAATAAAGCAATTCTTGGTTTCAAGTTGAAACGCTCAACGGCTTTGGCAGTTAATTCTGTAATTTCAACAATGTCTTCAACGGTTGGGTTGAAATTCACAGTTGTATCTGAGAAAAATACTGGGCCTTTTTTCGTCAATAAAATGTACATACCCGCTACTTTCTTCACGCCATCTTCACGACCAATAATCTGTAAAGCTGGACGAATAGCATCTGGATAATTACGAGTAAGACCTGAAATCACGCAGTCGGCATCGCCCGTTTCTACCATCATCGAAGCGAAGTAACTGCGTACTTGCATTTGTTTATGGGCTTCGTACTGATTGTAACCTTTACGTTTTCTTTTGTTGAAGAAAATATCGCCGTACTCTTTCAAACGTTCAAGGTTTTCAGCCGCACGAGTATCAATGATTTGTACTTCGTTCAAATCAAGGTTATTTTCTTCGATAATTCTTCTGATTTTATTTTTATCGCCCAACAAAATCGGAATACAAATACCTTCGTCTTTCGATTGCTGAACAGATTTTAATACCTTTAAATTTTCGGCATCAGCAAAAACTACCCGTTTCGGAGCACGTTTTGCACGGTTGAAAATGTACTTCATCAATTGATTATCCAAGCCCAAACGTTTGCTTAGTTCCAATTCGTAAGCGTCCCAATCGGTAATAGGTTTTTGTGCCAAACCTGCTCCCATTGCCGCACGTGCCACTGCAGGAGCTACGGTAGTAATTAAACGTGGGTCAACGGGTTTTGGAATAATATAATTTCTTCCGAACGAAAGGTTCTTTTCGTTATAAGCCAAGTTTACGATGTCTGGCACTGGTTTCTTCGCTAATTCTGCCAAGGCTTTTGCGGCTGCCAGTTTCATGGTTTCGTCGATTTCGATAGCACGCACGTCCAACGCTCCTCTAAAAATGTAGGGAAAACCCAATACGTTATTTACTTGGTTGGGATAATCCGAGCGACCAGTCGCCATAATAATATCTTCACGAGCGGCTACGGCATCTTCATACGAAATTTCAGGCGTTGGGTTTGCCATCGCAAAAACGATAGCATCTTTCGCCATCGACTTAATCATTTCTTGTGAAACGATATTACCAACCGATAAACCTAAAAATACATCTGCTCCAACCATCGCTTCTTTGAGGTTGTGAATATCTGTGCGGTCGGTGGCAAAAGGCTGAACGTACTTGTTCAAATCTGTTCTTTGTTTCGATACCAAACCGTCTTTATCGAACATCAATACATTTTCTACTTTCGCACCCAAACCTAAGTATAACTTGGCACAAGAAAGAGCGGCAGCACCAGCACCCGAAATGGTAAATTTACATTCTTCGATGCGTTTGCCTACCAATTCCAAGGCGTTCAACAAAGCCGCTGCCGAAATGATGGCCGTACCGTGTTGGTCGTCGTGCATGATAGGAATATGAAGGTCTTTTCTTAATCTTTCTTCAATCTCGAAACACTCTGGCGATTTAATATCTTCGAGGTTTACGCCACCAAAAGTTGGTTCTAAGATTTTTACAGTACGGATAATTTCTTCGGGGTCTTCGGTGTTTAATTCAATATCAAAAACATCAATATCCGCAAAAATTTTAAACAAAACGCCTTTCCCTTCCATCACAGGTTTTGAAGCTTCTGCCCCGATATTTCCGAGTCCTAACACGGCTGTTCCGTTTGAAATTACAGCTACCAAGTTTCCTTTTGCTGTATATTTATAAACATCTTCACGGTTTGCGGCAATAGCCAAACATGGCTCTGCTACACCCGGAGAATATGCTAAAGAAAGGTCTCTTTGCGTTTCGGTTTCTTTGGTAGGGATAACGGCAATCTTGCCTGGGCGACCTTTAGCGTGATAATCTAAAGCATCTTGTTTTCTAATCGAGGATTGATGACTCATAATGATTGGTACAACAATGATTGGTTTTCAAAACTGTAAGCTAAGTATTTGATAAGCTAAGGCAATCGTTGAGTATTGAGACCCGACGAAAAATAAAGATAGTTCTTCGATTAGAAAAACCATCGTCGAAACATTTCAAAATAAAATATTATCGAACTAATACCGACCAAGCACGCAAGAATATATTGGTCTGTTCGTAGCGGCAATCCTTTACGGTTACCGCATCAGAAAATCTTTACAATACCAACGGCAACCGCAAGGGATTGCCTTTTAGAAATTGATTATCAATAATTTATTGATATATACCAGTTTGTAATTTTATTTTCGTAAAATAAATATCTCGTAGCGGCAATCCTTTACGGTTACTGCCCCAGAAAATCATTACAATACCAAAGGCAACCGCAAGGGATTGCCGCTACGGTTTATAAAAAATTCTTAACTCAAAACACTTTTTCCATTTGTTCACGGTCAAATTCGCCTTCATTGTTGGCTAACCATATTGTTGCTACACCATTTCCGATAAAATTGGTGATGGCTCTTGCTTCCGACATAAATCTATCGACACCCAAAAGTAAGGCTAGCCCTTCCACAGGTATAACTTTTACTGCCGAAAGTGTAGACGCCAAAACGATAAAACCGCTTCCTGTAACACCAGCCGCACCTTTTGAAGTAATCATAAGAATACCGATTATCGTTAAGATTTGTTGCAAATCTAAGTGAACATTAAATACTTGTGCTAAAAAAAGTACCGCCATCGATAAATAAATGGTCGTACCGTCTAAATTAAAGGAATAACCTGCAGGAACGACCAAGCCCACAACGGACTTTGAGCACCCCATTTTTTCTAATTTCTCCATCAAAGAAGGTAAAGCTGCCTCAGACGAAGAAGTACCCAACACAATCAAAAGCTCTTCACGAATGTATTTCAAGAATTTCAAAAGATTAATTTTGTACATCCTGAGAATAAAGTACAATACCACAAAAACAAATATCGCCATAGTACTGTAAACCGTTACCATCAGTTTTCCCAAAGGTAAAAGCGTATGCACGCCGTACTTGGCAATGGTAAATGCCATGCCGCCAAAAGCACCGACTGGAGCAAAAAGCATTACTTTGTGCAAAGCCCAAAATATTTTTTTAGAAATGGGTTGCAAAAAAGCTACAATGTCACTGCGTTTTGAGTAATTACTAAAAGCCACCCCCAAAATAATAGCGACAATCAGCACTTGTAAGGTAGCGTTATCCAAAAGGAATTTCAACCAACTAAAAGCCTCTGCCGATTTGGTATATTTAGAAATGTCACCGCCTTTAATTTCAGAAGTCACCACACCATCGCCAGGACGAATAATATTGGCCGTTATAATACCTACAAAAAGAGCTAGTGTTGTTACGACCTCAAAATACAAAAGAGCCTTCGCTCCTACTTTGCCTACTTTTTTCAAATCGCCCATCGAGATAATCCCCAACATGATGGTGATAAAAATGATAGGACAAATGAAGATTTTGACAATACTGATAAAAATACTGCTCAGAAACTCGCTAAAGGTGGTTTTGATTTCAAATTCAGATAAATATAAACTGAATTTGATTGGCTTTTCTAAAATAGGTTGCAAGGCAATGGCAGGAGCAAAATGCCCCAGCAAGACCCCAACTGTTATTGCGGTAAGTACCCAAAAAGTTAAGTTTTGAAATATTTTTTTCATGGAAATTATCTATTGTTTGACAATGATTATTACAATTAGAAATTGAGTGATTAAAAATAAAGCATTAGTCCATACCAAATAGCGACATTAATCAACGATAGTGGGATGCTTATACTGACCATTTGTATGGCTAAAGTTGGATTGAGCTTATAAGTTATTGCTACAATAGTGGCGGTATTCATCGAACCTAACGTTGCTCCAATTACACAAAGCTTTCCCAAAGGCGTGTATTCGCCCAGAATGATGATATAAACTAAAAAAATGATAAGAGGAGCCAAAATTAATTTGTATAACAACCCATAAAAAAGAGCATTCAAGTCTAATTGTTTTTTCTGAAAATTGATTTGTAAACCAATAGAGAGTAAAGCTAAAAAGCCAAAAGGATTTCCGATTTTATCTAAAAGCTGTTGACTCCATAAAGGAAAATGCCAATTTGAAATATTTAAGATTATTGCTACACAAAAAGCCAAAAAGGGAGGAAACTTAAAAATATTCAACACAACGGCTTTCATCGAAAAATCGGCCGAAGAGTAATAAGATGCCGTAAAAATCCCCAATGTTCCGCACACCACAAAAGAACCTGCTTGGCTCATTAAAATACCCGTTTGTAAACCTTCTTTGCCAAAAAGCACCTCGAAAATCGGAAAACCGACAAATGAAATACTGCTGATGCCTGCCGTCAAAATCAATGCTCCCTTGGTATTTGAATCTATATTTATCAAAGGTGCTATCAGGTTAAAAAACACAAAAGCACCCGCATAAATAAGATAAGGCATTAAAATCGGTAAGAATAAATTGCTACTAAAATGAATTTCGGTAGTATTTAGAAGTGTAATGGCTGGTAAGCAAACATAAATAATAATGGTGTTTAAAACGGTTGGAGCATCCTCAGAAAAACTTTTCAGCCTTCTGAGGAGCACGCCAATGGTTAGGCAGATAAAAAGTAATAATAGATTAGTCAAATGATAAATATTTATATATTAGTTGTACTCGGTAAGTTAAAGTTGCGAATGGTGAGTGATGAGTTGGTAGTTTAGACAAATTTTGAATTTTGTCTAAACTACAATTTTTAAAGCCTAATCGTTAAGCTACCATAATAATATGCACCGTTGAATCCAAACTGATTCGCATTTCTGGTATATGGTACTTGCCCGTTGGCATACGAAGCGTAATTGCTAAACACTTTATCTGGATACACATTGGTAAAATTGTTTCCTCCCAAAGTAAGGCTTAAATGCTTGTTGAAATTATAGACAACCGAGGCATCGAAAAGGTTTTTACCACCAAAAGTTTGGCTGCGGTGGTTTTGTCCAGATGGTTTTTCCCAAGCTGTCACTTCTCCGAAATATGAACTTCTAAAGTTGATGTTCCATTTTCCTACTTGATAGCCCAACGATACCAATACTTTGCTATGTGGCTGACTGGTTTCAATCAAAGCTCTACTTACCGTGTCAATTAGCACCACTGTTGCTTTGGTATCTTGTTGCAAAGCCGTAGGCGTTGCTTTGATGTTGGTAATTTCTGTTTTATTGACCGTAAGGGCAACACTGGCGGTAAACTTACTTTTAGCACCAATGTTTTGTTTGTATGAAGCTACTACATCTATCCCTTTTGTTCCTGTGTTGATGGCGTTGGTAAAAAACGTGATTTCTTGAAAATTAGGAAACAGGTTCTTTAAAGCGGTAATATTGTTTACATTTAGGTTTTCGGTAATGATAATTCTATCAGAAATATCTATTTGATAAGCATCAATTGTCAATAAAAGATTTTTGCCCAAAGTAGCCGTAAGACCTAAATTATAGTTCCAAGAAGTTTCTGGTTTGGGGTCTTCAATGCCAATTTGTTTTAAGCGTGAGTCGTCAGAAGGCAATTGTTTGGTACTTCTAATAATTCCATTCTGCACCGTAGAGGTTGTAGCAGCATTGGCAATTTGTTGCAATAGCGGTGCTCTGAAACCTTTGTTAATCGAACCTCTGATTGAAAATGCTTCTGTAATTTTCAATCTTGAAGCCAATTTTCCAGAAATATTACTACCAAAATCACTATAATTTTCATAGCGTAAAGCAGCAGCAACCAACAAACGATTGGTAATATCACTTTCTACATCGGCATACACCCCAATATTTGAACGATTTACGCTTTTCGCATCTGTTTTATCAATCCCTACCCTTCCTTGAGAACCAGGCGTTTTGTTTTTGGTAGCGGCTAATGGCCCAACTAAGTACGATGCTTCATCACCTGCACTAAGTGCAAAATTATCAACTCGGTATTGTGCTCCAAAAGCAAAGTTGACAGATTTGGTATTCCATAAACCCAGCACCGTTTTAGAAGCGTTGATTTCGGTCAAACTTTGTCCAAAAGAAATTCTACCGATATAAAAATCTTTGGGAGAAGCCGCCCCCATCGAAGCATTTGAAGAGTTTTTAGCCGATTGGTCTAAATAGTTTCTACCATAACCTGTACTAAAATCCCAATTCCAACCTGTAAAAGTTTTGCGTTTTATGCCTACAAAAGAAGAGTAATCGACCGAAGTACCGGGCAGTTCTGGCACATAACCATCGGGATACAAATCAACATTAGACGTAGCACTTGTGGGCAAAGCTGTACGAAGAAAAGCACGAGCAAATACATCTTTCTGAGAAAACCCACCAAAAGAATACAGCGTCCAATCAGTTTTTAAAGGAATATCGAGGTTATAAAATACTTGTCCCGATTTCATGGCATTACTTCCATAAGCTGTTGGGCGAAACGAACCATAAGTACCATTGCCCCAATATCCTCTTGATTTTAAAGCTGCTTCATCCGTTGCTTTTACATTGGTATAAATCCCCGTATAAGCTCCGCCAGCGACGGGTTGAGGATTGTAAGGGTCTGAGCGGTCTGTTCCTGCTACATCCTGATAATTACCCGTAATATTTAATGAGGCTCTTTTTCCTAAAGCAAAACCGTAGTTTAAACCCACAGAATAGCCTCCGCCGTCCCCTTCGCCAGTAACGCCATACTGGATTTGTGCTGTACCATTGTTTACAGATTTTTTCAAGACCAAATTGGCAATACCTGCAATGGCATCTGAGCCGTATTGTGCTGCGGCACCATCTCGTAAAATTTCCATTCTTTCCAAAGCCAAAGAAGGTACTGCGTTTAAATCTGTTACGACTGTTCCTTTCCCAACGGTTACGTTGTTGTTGAGTGCCGCAAACTGGTGATGTCTTTTGCCGTCGATGAGTACCAACATTTGGTCGGGAGATAAGCCTTTTAAAGATGCAGGGTCGGCATAATTGGCAACGCCATTGATACCATTTTTGGCTGAATTGAACGAAGGTGACATAAATTGTACTTGTTGCGACAATTCTGTTTGCCCAGTCGATTGCAATTCTTTGGCACTAATCACATCTACGGGAACGGGACGTTCAACATTGGTACGAGCCACCGTAGAGCGTGAACCAATGACTACAACTTCACTCAATTGTGCATTATCTTCTTTCAATGTCAGGGCGATTACTTGTTTGGCACTAACTTTGATTTCTTCTTTTTTATATCCAATAAAGGAAAACACAAGTACATCTCCCTCATTGGCAACAATACTAAACTTTCCTTCAGCATCGGTAACAGTACCTCTTGCTGTGCCTTTTACCAAAATACTTACGCCCACTAACGCTTCGCCTTTTTCACTGCTAATTTTGCCTGATACTTTTTCGTCTTCCACCACCACTTCTTTTTCACTGGGAAAAACATTGGCTTGTTCTTTGTTTTTCTTCAAAATAATTTGCTCTTCTACCACTTCATAACGAATCTGATTAGGGAAAAGAAGTTTAGGTAAAACTGAATGTAAGGCCTCACGGTTGACCTCTATACTTACATCCTTATCAAGTTGAATCGTATTATTGCTATACACAAAACGTACGCCCGACTGTTTTTCTATTTCTACTAAAACAGTCTTTAAGCTTGCATTTGTTAGTTTGATAGATACTTCTCTGCTAAGAATTTGCTGGGCTTTGCTCGGAGTACCTAAAGCAATCACCGAAAAGATAGCAAATAAAAAACATTGACTAATCGTAATTTTCATAATGGTTAGCATCTTATGCTTTAAAGCTAAAATTTTTTTCATTGGTTAATTAAATTTAGATTGTTTAATTTTTTTTGGGACATAGTTTTCCCAGCTCACTCAAGTTGATTTGAGTGCAGTAGGGGTTTTTATAGATTTGTTGTTTGCTAGGTTATGGACATCCGTTTCCTTTCAGGGAAATATTTTGCCCATCAATTACGTACTCCGCTTCTATGGAACGGCAAATGACTTCAAGAATCGTAGAGAGATGTACGTTATCAAAATTTCCGCTCAAACGGCATTTTTGGAGTTTTGGTGATAGCTCAATCTGTACATTAAAATTGTGTTCAATGCTTTTTACGACATCTTCCATATTGGTATCGTCAAATTGTAGCGATGACAATTCCCAATAAAAGGTTTTATCTGGTGGCAAAACATTTACTTGCATTTCATCTGTTTTGGTTTCTAACACAACTTGTTGCTTCGGTAGTAGAATAATCTCTTTTTCTGTTTCATTTTTCACTGATACTTTTCCTGTAACGACCGACACCTCAAAAGTTTCCATTTTTGGGTAAGCCTTTACGTTGAAGCTAGTACCTAAAACGGTGGTTGTCATTTTGCCTGAGTAAATCAAAAATGGACGAGTTTCATCTCGTTTAACATCAAAAAAAGCTTCTCCCTTTAGGTTTACTTGTCTGTACAGTCGGTCTGATTGATTGTAGCTCAATTGAGTTTTGGGCTGTAATAAAACGATACTTCCATCGGGTAAAACAACTTTGAGAATTTTAGCAGAAGAGTTTTCATACTTTGCCCAATCGGAAATTGGAATATCCGATTTGATTTTACTGATTTTTTCCTTGTCATTTGGCAGGAAATAAAACGATAGCCCAACTACAATCACCAATACAGCCGCCATACTTGCCACTGCCCAAACCCAACGAGGAGGATGGTATTTTTCCTTGTGTTTAATTTGCTCTTGGATTGCCTCCTTGATTTTATTTTTAAGTTCGGCTCGCTCTTCTTCGGTTAAATCACTCAAGCCGTCAGGTTTATTTTCAAACGAAGCGTACCATCTTTCAACAAAGAATCTTTCGCCCTCAGAGGCTTCGTCGCTCAAGTAACGTTCTATTATTTCTTGGTTTATTCTCATTTTATTCTTGCTTTCAAATACTAAGTGAAACAACACACCTTTTTCCCCTATGCAGAAATAATATTTTTTTAAGAATAATTTTTCTTCTATGAATCAAGTGAGAAATATCAGTTGGCTAAAAAACAAAAAACAAGCCTTTTGAGCTTGTTTGGGGACATTTTCAATAAAACATAATCGCTTTATCTATTTGAAGTTAATGCAATACAGGTATTAAAAAAATAGAAAGAGCTGTATAATCGCTCAAGGCTTCTCTCAAAATTTTTAAGGCTTTAGTCATTTGGTTTTCAACGGTTTTCTCTGAAATGTCTAAACGCTCAGAGATTTCTTTTTGCGATAGTCCCGTTCTTTTCATCAAAAATATTTCTCTGCATCTTTCAGGTAAAGCTTGTAAGGCTTGTTGATAAGCTTCATTTAATTCATCAAAAGCAACCATTTGCTCGGTAAAATTACTATCCTCGGCAGGAAAAATGGTATTTGAGTACTGTTCAAACAAGTTGTTCTTTTTGTACTGTGCAATGACTAAATACTTGACCGAAGAAAACAGATAGGCTTCGATAGTCGTATTGATTTCAAGTTTTTTTCTGCGTTCCCACAAGGAAATAAACAAATCTTGAATGACTTCTTCGGTCAGTTCTCGATTTTGTAATCGTTTATAAGCTGCAGCGTACAATTTTGAAAAAAACTTTTGATACAAAAAATCAAAGGCTCTTGCATCACTTGCAGCAAGCGATGTAAGAATTTCTTGGTCGGTATCAAATGTTTTTATCTCCATAATATTAGTACAAAGTAAATATATATTTGGATGAAACCTGCAAAATCAAACTATACAAGCAAAATTTTTCGGAAACCTAGTTTTTAAGCCACAAGCTCAGCCCTAGACCTGAAAAGTAATAAAGAAATAATTCGGAACATTATGCCAATATTGGCAAACAATTTGAAAGTGAGGCTAAAAAATAGTCCTGACAAGTAGGAATATTCAGCGTGTAACCACTTAAAAGCTGATACTGCTTACAATGTAGGTTAAGCAAAAAATTAAAAAAGCGAGAATGTTATCAAGTTTTCAAACTCTTCTCCATTTGATGGCTTTTTTAATTCTCTGGGAATCAAAGAATGTCCTAGCCCTCTTTCGGAAGCATAAGAAGCTGGGTCAAATTTGATTTTTGAAATCATAAAATATCCATTAAGCAATCGATTCTCTATTGTTTTCAATAATTCAAAATCCTCTTGTTGATAATCAGGAATATTGTTTTTAGCCTCATGTTCTAAATAGTAGTCGGGGTCACACATCCAATAAACCATTAAAGCCGTTCCATAATCGCATTTTGAATGGTTTAATACCAAAGTCGGGATTTCATTACCATCGTCCCAATTCCAAGATTTCATTAAATAATGTAATTCCTCAGAAAAGTTAAGCTTATGAAAACTTTCTAATTATCGTTTGATTATTTTACTCTCCCCTGCATCTTCACTATCGTCAAGTTCAAGCTGTTCTTCATCTGAAAATGAATGATATGTATCAAGTATGAATAAATCAATAAATTTTTGCTGATTTTTTGAAATGGTTAGCATGACTTTACATTTTTGTTTTGACTATATGTACAGATTAAACGTTTAAAAACGTAATATTTTTCACTTAAAGTTTATTTTAAAAAGATCACAAATTTACAGTAATCGTAATTTGCTAAGCTTTTGAAGAAATTTGAGTCTGGCAAACCCTCTTCATGTACTCTCTATAAAATATCGGGTCAGTTCGATGGATACTTAATAACTCAGGTAGGCTTTAAATTGGAAGTCAGAAATCTTCTTTGAAATCTTCCGAACATATCCATTCAATGACAACAATCAGTAATTTTTCACCTATCACTAATTATACTTATTTTATATTTATTATAAATTACAACATAATTTCAGCATATATATAATAAAACCGCCATTTTGTTATGACTAACCATTTTTATAGACAACAATTGAGTATATTAAATTATGAGTACGTAGAGTTTAATAAGAACTTAATCATTGAAGATAGGTCAAGTTTTTTCCAAATTAATGCTTGGAAAAATAAAGAGGACTACAAAAACCTTCACGAACTCATTGAGGATTATAGAGGAATTAATTTTGATGAAATAAATTCTGAAATAGCCTCAAAATCATGCATTCATATTCCAGAGTCAGTGTATATTCTCACAGGAAGAGTTCATGAAATATATCTACACAAATTTGAGGAGAACTACGCTCTATTTGTTAAAGATTTAGGAATGCGCTCTCCACATAATGAGGAATTACAATTTTCCGACAAGCTTACAATTTCCGACTGTAAACAGCTCTTTCAGCAAGCACCAGTCGCAATGCTTGTCTCCAACCTTGAAAGTAATAATCTTTTTTTTAACGATCAATTCATTAATTTTTTCGGCTATAATTCTGATGATATTTCGAGTGTCACAGATTGGTTGAATTGTGCTTTTCCATCGGATACTGACCGCAATTTTGCAGACCTAAACTGGTATGAAAATATTTATCCAACACTGAATAAAGAACATATTGTTCAACCGTTTGAATGTCAGATAACTTGTAAAAATAAAGAGATAAAGATATGTGAGGTAAGCTTTATGCTTGCGATGAATACTTGTATTATCACATTTTTAGATGTAACGGAGCGGATAAAAATTCAAAATTCTTATTTAGAAAGTCTCCAGAATTTTAGAGAGATTTCAGACAATGTGAACGACATCTTATGGATAAGAGATGAAAACGATGATAAGTTGCTGTATAGTAACAAGAAATTCAAAGACATCTTTGAAGATATCAATAATCATGAGAGTAAGTTATTACATATATCTCAATACATTTATCCAGATGATATACCTCCCCTAAAAGAAGCTCAAGAGAATTACCTTAAAACTAGTTATATTCCATTCAATCAAACCTTCAGGGTTAAAGTCCAAAAGAATGAACGTTGGTTTAACTTGAAAAAATTTCCATTACATGACCAAGCAGGAAATGTTTATAGACATGTTGGTCTTGCCAAAGATATTACAATTCAAATACAATTTGCAGAGAAACAAAAACGCAATGAACTTTTTCAGACAACGATAATTGAGTTATCGAATAAATTCATGAATTATCCTTTTTCTAATAATGATGGGGTTGATTTGATTTTGGAGACAATTGGTAATTATGTAGGTTGCCTACAAGTATTACTTTACGAAATAGATAACACACAGTTACACTACAGAGAGGTCAATGCTTGGACATCCTCAACAGTTATTGAAAAACATACAAACCTCACGATTCTTGATACCTTTAAAGTTTCTGACATTGAACATCTTATTCCGAAAGCATTAGAAGAGGATTTGTTATTTGTTGAAGACATAGAAACTCTTAACTTTAATACAGAACTTATTAAGAGCCTACAGCTTTTAGAAATTGAGAATATTCTAATACTTCCTATAAAGAAAGATACAAGTCTTGTTGGTTTTCTGTCTATGCTATCGGATAAGAAAAAAAAGGTCTATGAAACAGATGAAATTGCATTACTCCGTTTGACGAAAGATTTAATTCAAAATGTCAAAGTTAGGCATCAAATGGAGTATCAACTCAGAACTAGTGAACAAGAGTATCATAACATTTTTGAAAGCATGACAGATGGAGTAGTATATCTTAATAAGAACGCTGAGATCCTGAAGGCTAATCAAAGTGCATTTAAGTTTTTTGGGTTAGAGAACAAAGGTATAAAATATTGGACTGAGCTTGTTTTGAATGTCAACATAGTAGATGAAACGTTTCAATTACTTGATTTTAATCAACTTCCAATCATACAGGCAGTTGTTAAAAAACAAGAAATTCGAGAGAAAGTAGTTGGGCTACAAAACAAAGAAAGCTCAGAAATTAGATGGATGAGCATATCTACACAAATAGAGTATTTAACAGATGACAAGGATGATTATAGGGTATTTGCAACATTAACAGATATTTCTGAGCGAAAAGAATTTATTGATACACTTAGTGAAAGTGAATATAAATATCGAAGACTCACTGAAAATCTACAAGACGTCATTTACAGGTATGAACTCTTACCTGAAAGAAAATTTTCTTACATAAGCCCATCAGTAACTGTAATCACAGGCTACACTCCAAAAGAGTACTATGATGACCCCAATCTCGGTTTAAAAATCGTCCATGAGGATGATAAGTCAATCATTCAGTCATTGATTAATGGAAATATTAATTTACAATCCCCAGTTACTGTTCGCTGGAAAAGAAAGGATGGTCGTATTATCTGGGTAGAGCAAAGAAATGTTCCAGTAAGAGATAGTGAAGGAAATCTTATTGCTATAGAAGGCATCCGTCGTGACGTTACTGAAATAAAGGTCATGATAGATAAACTTAACTTTTCGAATAAACTCCAAGAGATGCTAATGCACATCTTCTTAACATTTATCAATATTTCATTGGATACTGTCGAAGAGAAGATTAAGGAATCATTGGCTAAAGTTGGAGAATTTATGAGGGCTGAATGTTTATTTGTTGTTTATTATGACACGAAAAATGGTACTTATCGAAAGCAATATCACTGGAGAAAGGGAGACCGTCCTTTAGATAGTTATAATATTGGTGAAAATGGTAACATAAGCGAAATAGAATCATATTTTCAGAAGCATCAAATAGGAGACTCATATTTCACAAACTATAATAACGTAAATATCTTTACTGTTCCAATATATGCTGAAGAATCATGTATTGGTTTTGTTGGACTTACATTTCTCAATACTACTAATCGAACTAAGGACTTTGACTTTCAAATACTCACCTTGATAGGCGAAATGTTAAAGAACATAAAACACAGACAATTTGACCTAGACACAATCAAAGAAGGACAATTACTTTTAGAAAGTATAATAGAAAATAGTGGTTCTGTTATTTACGTAAAAGATTTAGAGGGTAGATACATAAATGTTAATAAAAATTGGGAGTTACTTACTGGTCTAAAAAAAGAAGAGTCTTTAGGACGTACTGTCTTTGATTTTTTTCCTCATGAAACAGCCAAGAAATTTTCTGAATTAGATAAACTAGTGATTGATGAACAAAAAACACTGAGTGTTCAAGACATTGTTACTCAAGGCGAGAATCATAAACTTTTTTTGACAGTCAAATTTCCTATAAGAGATGCAAATAACCTAATAGTTGGAATAGGTGGTCAAAGTACTGAGATAACGCATTTAAAATTAACTGAAAAGGCTCTTAAAGATAGTGAGGCTAATTTGAAAGCAATACTTGATAGTTCGTCTGAAAGTATCTGGTCAATTAACAAAGACTACGAAATAATCTATGCCAATGAGATTGTTTATAGAGATTTTCTCTACTCATTTGGATATCGTTTAGAGAAAGGAACTAATATCTTAGATTGCTTGCCTGAGAGCCTTAAAAATCTTTGGCGAGATAGGTATTATCAAGTTTTACAAAATAAGGTTTTACACTTTAACGACACAGTTCCTACCATTGATAAAATCTTCTACTTAGAAATTTCCATGAACCCAATTATTGTGAATGGAGAGGTTGTCGGTGTTGCTGTGTTTAGTAAAAACATAACAAAAGAAAAATTTGCTCAAAATGAGATTTCTAAGTTTAGCTATATTTTTGAAAATCTACTAAATGAAATTTTTATTTTTGATGCGAATACTTTAAAGTTTATTGATGTCAATCAAGCTGCTCAAGCCAATATAGGCTATACATTAGAAGAGCTAAGAAAACTAACTCCTATTGATCTAAAACCTCTGATAAGTCATGAGCAGTTTCTTTCCTTGATAGAGCCATTAAAAAACCATCAAAAAGATAAACTTATCTTTGAAACAATACACTTGAGAAAAAATAGGACTAAGTATGATGTAGAGGTTCATTTACAATACATCGAAATCGACGGTAGTCCAATTTTTATTGCCATAATTGTAGATATTACTGAGCGGAAAAATACTGAGAGAGCATTATTAGAGAGTGAAAATCGCTTCAGAAGCATCTTTCAAGATAGTGCATCGATAATGTATCTGATTAATCCAGACAACGGACAGTTTATCGACGCCAACGAGGCCTGCGTTCAATTTTACGGTTGGGGGAAAGATGATTTTCTGAAACTTAATATCCTTGATGTAAATATTTCACACGATGATCTTACACGTAAATTTGAAGTACTAAGTAGATTAGAACGTCAAAAATTTGAGGTACAACATCGAACGTCTACTGGTCAAATATTCGATATGGAGGTATATTGTTGTATGTTGAATGTAGGTGGGCAAAACCTAATATTTGAAATTGCACACAATATCACAGAACGGAATAAGTATTTTAAGGCTGTCGAAATTCAAAATAAATCACTAAAAGAAATTGCTTGGATTCAATCTCATGTAGTAAGAGCACCACTTTCTAGACTGATGGGATTAGCCATGTTGATTCAGGATGGTTTCGATAATCCAAGAGAGCTAAACAAATGTCTTGAACACATTGTATCTTCAGCTTTTGAGATAGATCAAATAATTAAGGACATTACACAAAAAACGTACATAATTCAAGATATGGAGCGTAATACCACTCCAAACTTCAACACTATTTCTACTAAAATACATTTTTCAATTGTCGACGATGATAGTGCCATTCAACTTCTTCATAAATTACTATTGAAAAAAGCTGAAATTACTCCATCACCTAATCAATTTTTAAACGGAAAAGGTATTGTAGAGTACATATCAGAAAATAACCACTCTGAGGATATACATATTATCTTCTTGGACTTAAATATGCCCGAGTTAGATGGATGGGGTGTTTTAGAGTACATCACACATAATAATTTATCATGTAAAATATATGTAATAATTGTATCGTCTTCTATTGATGAAAGCGATAAACTCAGAGCCCAAATATATCCATGTGTTATAGATTTTATCCAAAAACCTATTAGCATTAATAAATTGTTTGAGATTAAGTCCTCTTCTCTTTTAAAAGTATATTTTGAAGGTTAGTCAATGGTAGCTTTTAGTTTATTAAGTTTTTAATTTATTTACCTTTAGTAATACAAAAACGCCCACCAATTCGCAATTGGCGGGCGTTTGCATATCAGTAATATTTAGAAGAGAGCTTTGTTTTACGACATTGACAAGTTCCAAGCTTTGGCACAGTCTGCAAATGTGACGTATGCACACCTTTGTCGGCTTGTTTAGCCTTCATTTGAGCATAATATGGCACAACACTATTTCCGCCATGCTAATACACCAGAGTTTGCTAACTTGGTTAAACCTGCTCCCACTCCTAAACCTAAAGTAGAGCCTGCTATATATTCTCCTACAGCAATTGCACCTGCACCAATTTCAGGTAAGAAAGGAATAGCAGGACAAAAAGGACAATCACCATCAGGGTCAGACCGTAAAATCGGATTATTGTAACTATATTGATACAATGATAAGTGTTCTTGTCCTTCTATTACGGGGTCTTGAGAGGTAAAACGTCCCGTTTGGGGGGCAAATTGCCTGTGCATCAAGTCTATATAGCCTGTTTCAAATTGCGTTTCCCTATTTAAGAATTGAAATTTATTGAAATTAGCAGGATTTCGTGTAATTGCCATCCCTTTCATCGACAAGCCCCACGGGTCGTAGAATAGGCTTTGAAGAGGTACGGCAATGCCTGCGGAATCTTTGAGTGATACTCTTAGATTACCTAAATGGTCTGTGATATTATACTCATACTGTCCTTGTGCGTTGATACGTCCTTCGTCGTGCGAAATCTGGTAGAGACTGCCATTTACATAAATCTCATCTTCTTCATAATCGGTTGTTTCGCCATTAGAATCTATTTTTTTGAGTTTTGAGCCTTGTGCATCATACTGGGTGGTAATAGTTCTTCCGTTGTCGAATGTTATTGTTTTTGGGAGTTTGAGGTAATTGTAAGTGATAGAGGCTATCTTTTTGTTCTTATCCTTTTTCAGACTACCATCTTCCCAATATTCATAATCATTATCGGTATTAGTACCATCTCTAAAATCGCCTAAGTCTGGATTGCCAATGGTGGCATCTTGAATTTTTAGGAGCTTATTAGAATTGGTTTGATAGGTGTAAGTTAGGTTATCGACATTGCCAAAACTGGTATAATTGGTATTCGTTGCTCCATTTCTTGAAAGAGTTTTGATATTGCCATTGGCATCATAATTTACATTGTTTAGGGCATAGTTTTCTCCTGCTTTGGTACTTCCATAAGTGGCAGCGGTGATACGAGAAGCTCCGTCGTAGTTGTATTGATAGGCTCTTTGGATACCGTCGATATTACTTTTCCAATATTGGTTTCTGATATTTCCGTCGTAGTATGTACCGTCTTCTTCGTAGTCGAGCTTATAGCTAAATAGGCTATTGGTTAGGTTGTTATTGGCATCGAGGTTGATGCCTTTTAGCCCACCTCTGATATGGTATTTGTAATCAAGGTAGAAGTGTATATGGTCAAAAAGATGGTAAGTCTGCTCAAGAGTTTGTATCACATCCTATGGCAATAGGTTTTTTAGAGGACGGTACAATCGTATATAAATATCGATCGGATGGTGTCTGGGTATACGATACAAAACCATTTTCTGCATCATATATGTACAATTACAATGAATATGGAGTAGATACCAATACGGTTTTAGCTGTTTATGCAGGGAACGATATTTACGCTTATAAAATAGATACCAATAAGACCACTGAGTATGGTTACTTGTATGATGGTAGACTTGTTTATAAATGGGGGGATAACTATCAATGGTAGCTGCGCTAGGACAGTAGTACCTTACATTCTGAAATCATCAGCTTTACCAAGATGATGTAAGATATTTTGAAAGAAATAGAAATCATCAAAACTTTAAAAATAGATATAGTTTTTAAAAATTGTATTTCGAATAGGGTAAAATAAATTTTCTTATTTCTCTTGAACCAAGAAATGTGTCAATCACTTCATTTAGAGTTAACTTAAAATAAAAGGATTGACACATCTCTAATTTCTATTATTAGAATAGAATTGTGTATTATTATTTTTTTCCAATTAAATTACAAAAATCAATTGTCTGGATGTAGAAAAACATAATTTCCTGTTTTTACATATTGATTATAAGTATTGCCTTGTTGATTATCAGTATTGACTTGTGGAATAATATATTTAACTGATACAATACTATTATTATTCAAAGTTGCAGGATAATTATCAATCGATTTTCCGTCACAATGAAAATCTTTAAATTTTTGGTTATGATGATAAAACTTTAAGTTTTCAACATCCAATATCGATAAAAATACATCATTAGGTAAGGTAATAGTATCCGAGGATATTTTAAAGCATAGAAGTTCTCCGTTAAACCTACTGGATGGCTTTGTAATAGAACCTAGAAAAAGATTTTTACATTTTTTTTGTACATGTTCTATGATGAATGACTTTATTATATCATCGATTTGTAACCCATCGTTTTCTGTAGTCTTAGTTAAATCACTATCTATTCCACTTACGATATTACTTAATAATATAGTTTGTGGTCGAGCTATAGCGTTACTCTCAAAAACATCAGTGACAATATTTTCATCGATTGCTCTCTTCATCTGATTATCATTTGTAAAAAAAACAACATAATCTTGTTTCTTCATTAATTCAGGATAACAGCATGAAAGAATCAATAGACTATCTTCTTTTGATATTTTAGATAGTAGTACCAAATCTTTATGTGGATTCCATAGTCCTGCATGAATGTCGACGTTCTCATAGGTTATTCCAAAGTCATCCAAAAGCTTATTTAATTCATTTTCAACACTATCCCTTACAGTATTTGAAACAGAAGAATATGGTAATTCTGGGAAATTGAAATCATTTTTATATTTTAAAGCTGAGCTAAAATTAACAACACCATTTTGTTGATGACTATGAGCAACGAATTCTCGGAGATAGTTTTCAAGCTTTCTAACACCTATAAATTCATATATCGAGAATCTTGAGCAGATTAACTCAATAAAATCAGATTCAGACAACTTCTTAATGAATTTAGTTAAATTGGGATAGGTATTATCAATTAAATATGCTAACACATTTGTATCTAATGCTACTTTAATTTTAAAGTCTTCAGGTATCATTCTATATCCAGTCTAGGTGTTTTGTTATAAAATCTTTATCAATTAGCTTAATAGTACTTTTAAACTCTACGGCTCTTTCAAGTATTTGATACATACTTCTTAGGAAAATTCTTGGAGAACCCAGAGACTTATTGTTCACCTCATCAATAGCATCAATTGTAAATGGATACAAATTCATATTGGAGTCAACTATAGAGTCTGCTTCATCTTTCCGTGCCGTACTTAAATAACTATATGTAATAACTCTAGCTTGCTCATTTGTTATCCTTTGAATTAGAATTTTCCTATCAGTTAATCTATCATATAAAGGAGGAGATAATCTGGCAATATCTTCAAGTGCATTACTTGTCATAGCAAAAAGTACACACCAACGTCTCTCTTTGTCAATCAATGTTCTTAAGTTCTGGGTATAGTTATCTTGTTCCTTTTTGCTTAATCGACCAGAAGTGATATCTTCAAATTCATCTACCAATAAATAAAACCTCTGAAATCCTTGGTCTCTCACAATAGATATTATAGCATTCAATAACTTTACAACTTTCTTATCAAGGCCTATGCCACTTCCAGAAGTTAAACTTTCCCAAGTTTTGTTAACTCCAAACTCATCAACAATTAGTTGGTAAAAATAATTTGCAATAACTGCATCATCTCCATTCTTAACTCGAAGAATTTCCAAAACAATAGGCTTTAGTGTTTCTTCAAATAATTTCCTTGTACTCTTATTCTCAACTAGCCCAATAAATCTATCTATAAATAATTTATAACTTACGGTACTCTCTATATCAAGCTGATTTATTGCATTATTATTGTCTTCGAAAAGTGATTGTTGTTTACTCAGAGGAAGTACATTTAATTTTTTAATATATTCTTCATTTTTACTAATTGACTCTAATATTTGGCCCCAAATAAATTTCTTAAATTGTTCATGACCTATATTTTCAATTACAGAACCCACTAATTCAGAAAGCTTAGTGCCAGGATTATTAATGTAGAGCACATATGATTTTTTGGGTTCATTTAAAATCAATGACCTAGCAAAAAGTAAAAGCTGAGTTTTTCCTGTACCATAATCTCCAGAAATCGTCCCGATAAGTTTCTGGTCTTCTGTGTCTTCAGAATACAGAGAATCTCCGATAAAATCTATAAGCTTATTCAGAACATTTTTATCAACGGGCATTAGCCCTATTGTTCTTTCGGTTGATTCATTTATATTAGCTGTCCCAGATTTTGGAAAAGGATTTGACTCTAAATTAAAAACCTTATATTTATCTTCGGTGTTTAATTCACGTTTTTGTTGAAGAAAGTCTATCATTTTCGTATAATTAGATGTGAAATAAAACTATTATTTAATTTGGGGAATAAATAAGTCGCAGAATTTATTCGCTTAATATTATTTTTCCCTTTTATCAGAAAAATTTCAGATGTTCTTTCAAAAGTTAAATCTTTATTACTTGTAATCTCTCTGATTATTAACTCTTTAATTTTTTCGACAGAAAATCTGTAATTCAGAGCAACCTTATATATCAATTCAGGTATCCAAATATGTCTACTCGTAAAATTATTAATAATAAATTCACATAAATTAAAATTAACAGGTTCATTAATAAAATAGCAAATCGATACCTCATTTGGCATCCCATGATTTATGATGTTATTAATATTGAAACGCTCTAGAACCCTTAGAGATACACCCCATTTTACAAAAACATCCCAAAATCTCATCGCAGCTTCATTTTCCAGAACATAACTTAAAACATTTCCATTTACGTCTGATAAGAAACAATTGGTTGCCTTATGCTTATCACTAAAGTAATACAAGGGCTTGGAATCATTTAAAAAGTTTTTTTTGGAAAATAATTCAAAATTAAACCATTCTAAATTACCAATATTAGTAAAAAAAGAGGAACACTCTCTAAATCGAAAATAGGAAAAAAAAACCGAACGTAAATCATTAAAATCACTTTCAGTAAGTGGCTCGAAAAGCTTAGAGTTTATAAATAAGTTTGAGGCTAAGCTATATCCACTCTCATCCTTTATTACTAAATCAAATTTTACAAGTGCATTTAAGTACTCCAGTACTTTACGTTCATTCCACTTATCAGATGTTGTCAGCTTTTCATTAAATCTAATTGTGATTTGTTTGAGGTTTTCATTAGGATATTCTCTTACAAGTAAATATAAATCTTTGATGCTCTCTAAAGAATATACAAATACGAAAGACCATTTATAATAATCTCTGCCTGCATCCTCATCAGATAGCAATGGTATTATCATTCGTTGTGTAATATTCATAAACCTAGCGTAAAATCAATATATTTTCCGATAAAGTCAAACTGTGCCTGTGTTTTAGAGATGTCCATTTTGTACCTCTTTCTCTAATTTTAACAATTTCATAGTTTTCAAAACCTATATTCAAAGCAATCTCTCCTAGAATTTTAGTGGTATCAATATAAATACCGTAAGGAGCAGAGTCACCCAAAACCAAAAAAGCCTTACTTCTAGGCTTTAAAACACGCCTCATTTCCACCAAAACCCTATACATATCCTCAAAATAATACAGAGCTAGTAAATCAAATGATTTTTTACCTTTCTTAGTATAACTAATTTCTTTTATTCTTTGAATATCAGGCAATAACTCATCTACAATTTGCTTATTCTGAAGATAAAAATCTTGCTCAATCCATTTTGCAAATTCAAAATCATCGTCTTTATAGTGTGTTGTCGCACCTGTTACTAGATTTTTTCTGACATTTTCTGTAATATCATTCCATGTATCTGTAATTCCATAAAAATGTGAACAAACTTTAGATACCTCCCCATAGTCCAAATTATTTAGGTAAGGAGGAGACGTTATACAAATTGAGCAATGATTATCAGGTATACTTGGGTTTAATAATCTCGAATCTTGGTGATACACGAACGAACTCCTTTCGATACCTCTAAACTTTTCAAGGTCGACTATCATTTTCTGAGCAGTTATACAAAACGTCGCGTATGCGTTTAGCTCACTTTTAAGATATTTGCTCCTTGAAATATAAGGTATTGCTATTGGATGAATACTAACCTTATGTAAGGTTTGAGTAAGTGCCAACTTAAGAAAAATTCTTACATCTGAATCAATAGAATTTATGTAATCTTTAATAACATAAAGTTGAAATAAATTTTCTTTTGTGTACAGAGATTCTAAAAGTTTATGATAAGTATAACTCTTAGAAAAATCGTTTATAAGTTTGAATAACTCACGAAAGTGAAAATCCAGATTATCCAGAGAAACATTCCAATTTAATTTTGCATTTATAATGTCAATCAATAATTCTTGGCCCTCATTTCCTACCGCAGGTATACTATGTTTCTGAGCAGATACCAAAGTTGTTCCGCATCCTGCAAAACTCTCAAATATAACAGATTTGCTATTTAGCTTCTCTTCTAAAATTATCTTATCTACTAACTTGTACGAGAATCCTGCCGTAAATCTATACCAATCGTGTATCGGACTTGTTCTATTATCTTTAGCTGTTCCAATTTCCTTGTGTAGATTCGTAAGGTTCGTCATTCTATTATTGATTTATAGTTTTACTTATTGTTTTTAATTGCTATTAAACAACTAAATTTGAATAATATGAAAATTAATCCCTTTATTTTATTAAAATAAAGTTTTTACAAAGTTACTATTTTAATACCAGAACTACTGAGTTTAAATATAATGAAACAGAAATAATTGAATTAGGTTAGCATCAAATTTTTATAACCAACAACTCATCAAATCGTGTAGTAAACCGCTGTGACAGCCTCTCATTTTTCACCCTCTATGTTCTATCAAAACCCTGAGCAGCTAACTTCAACTTGTTTCTTCCATTCGAATGGTTTATGGCATCCAATACTTGCATGACCTTTCTTGCATTATTATCAGGATTGGGAGAAAACAGAGATAATTGATACTCATCCTCTGGCACGATACCCTATACTATTACTCCAGCTTTTTATATTTATAATAATCTTTATATATTTTTGATAATCCCAATAAGGCGTTTTTTTTATTATTTGTGAATCGCTATCCGCAACGGGTAGGGTGATTGTGATTGAGTTGAAGTATTGTTTTTCATTCTTTGCAAACTGATTTGTGATAACAAACACCTGAATGAAATTAGCTACACTCCGCTGTTTGAGAAGCTTAAAAGCACAAGCAGCCGCAAAGTTGGCAACCGACTATGATAAGGGACATATACAGATACAATAACAACATGAAAAAATATATTGGAGTAGTCGTATTGGCTATAGTAGTCACTATACTATATTTCATCGGAAAAGCAAAAGGATGGTGGAGTGTAGCCTCATCATCAACCACCACAAAGGAGAATAAATTTACGTCTTCGCTTAAAAAAGTGACGGATTTAACAACGAAAAAACGAAACCTAGATGCGCCAAATGATGATACTATCAACACCACAAATCAGTATGGAGTTAATACGGCAATTGTAGTCGATGATTGGAATGGTAGAAGTGTATATGGTCAAAAAGATGGTAAGTCTGCTCAGGAGTTTGTATCACATCCTATGGCAATAGGCTTTTTAGAAAATGGTGAAATCGTCTTTAAATACAAAATTTATGATGACTGGGTATTCGATACAAAACCATTTTCTGCATCATATATGTACAATTACAATGAATATGGAGTAGATACCAATACGGTTTTAGCTGTTTATGCAGGCAATGACATCTATGCTTATAAAATGGATACTAACAAGACCACTGAGTATGGATACTTATATGATGGCACACCTGTCTATAAACAAGGGAATTATTATCAATGGTAGCACATTAAACCCTAGTACAAGTTCGTTCACTTTTAACCCTTGACCTGCTAGGAGTCAAGGGTATTCACTCTGTAAGAATATAGCCAGATTATTCCTTCTTTTATTGAGCCATATTGAACGGAAAAGAGGTTTTCTGTTTGATTGTAAATCGTTTGAGTTCTCCAAGTACTTGTAGTTTAGTATGTTTTGTTTGTATATGTGTAACACTTGCTAAAGTACATGAATATCCTCAATAGAGTAATGATATTCATTATCAATATTATATACTAAACAACTCAACGTTAGATCGCTTTCCTCATTGTTAAACCAAAGAGGAATGTCAACCCAAAGTTGGTTCTCAAAATTGGTATCATATAAATCTAAATTGTTTAGTTTTTCAATTGGAGGAAGAGTCAATACTCCTGGATATGCTAAAATTTCATCTTTTATATCTTCAATTGATATTTTTTTTACAAAATCTTTCTTAAAGACTTGTTCAAAATGTCCTTCTATTAGAGATTCTAGCAACTCCCTAATCACTTTTTTAATCATTTCTATGTTCATTATAATTATGGTCTCTTATATGGAATACGAGTAGTTGTACTCGTTGTCACACCTAAACTTTGAAAATATGTATCTGCTTGCTTTATAGCTTCTTTTGCTTCATTTTGAGTTAATCCTGCTGCTCTTAGAGAACGATAGGCAATTCTTCTCTCCGCTCCATAAGTTCCACCATCTCCTAACTGTCTCCTATTATTTTGAGCCTGTGTTGCTAAATTATGTTCAGTTCCTTTTGTTTTTGAAGAACCATTTAAATGAATTGTGGGGGCTTCTCGTTTGCTATATGTTGGAATATCTTTGACTGCTGCATCTTGAATAATATGATGAGCCTCATTAAATTTACCTTGTAGTGACTTGTACGCTCCAACTGCTCTGTCGCTAATGAAACTTATGCTTTTCTTTGCAACACTACCGCTAACTATAGGTACTATTATTCCTACACCAGCCATGGCTTTATCGCCTGTTGTCGCTTTTTGACCGTCAATATTTATAGCATCTTTACCTCTTGTGAGAGAGGTTACTAAAACCGTAGCATCATTTACATCAGTAAAAGTTAAAGCCTTTTCAATAATATCACCAACATCATTTGCTACTTTAGAGACTGTTGTTTTTAAAGCATTCCATTGAGTCTCTCCCTCTGCTATCAAGTTCGGACAAAAAGGACAATCACCATCGGGGTCAGATCGTAAAATCGGATTATTCCACCCATATTGATACAAAGATAAGTGTTCTTGTCCTTCTATTACAGGGTCTTGACTTATGAATCTTGCAATAGTAGGGTCAAATTGCCTGTGAATCAGGTCTATATAGCCTGTTTCAAATTGCGTTTCCCTATTTAGGAATTGAAATTTATTGAAATTAGTAGGATTTCGTGTAATTGCCATCCCTTTCATCGACAAACCCCAAGGGTCGTAAAAAATACTTTGGGTAGGCGTGGCAATTCCTGCGGAGTCTTTGAGTGATACTCTTAGATTACCTAGATGGTCTGTGATATTATACTCGTACTGTCCTTGTGCATTGATACGCCCTTCGTCGTGCGAAATCTGGTAGAGACTACCATTTACATATTTGGCAATTCCGGTTGGGCTAAATTGGCTCTTCGTTTCATATTACGTTTTTAAAGTTAGATATTCTCACTAATTTTTAACTTTTAAATCGTAACAATTCTATCTAACACAACAATGGTATCTTATAGAGTATATTTTATTTGTATTTTGTTTTATTTTGAATGTGTCAGTTCCAACTTCTTTAATCAAGCTATCACCGATTTGAATTTTATCAGTTATTTGAAAAACATCAAGATAACTGCAGCCATTGAACTGGATACTTCGTTCTCCAAGTTTTTGTGAAGAAAAATATAATTTTAATGGACGATATTCTATTGTGTCGATTGCTGTAATCTTTGCCCTTAAAAACATTGGTTTTATATCATTATTTATATGGTCTTCGCAATTAAAGCATCCTGATGCTCCTACAACGAACAATAAGAGGTATATTCTTTTGGAAACATTATTAGTCAAGTTCATTAGCTTCACGTTCTTTGGTTTTAATTTCATCATCTATTTTATTTATTAAACCTCTCAGTACCTTAGAAAGCATACCTCTTTGACGGCGAGCATAACTTCTATCTGCACTAAGTCTATTCAAAGCATCATTTATTACCCCTTTTGTTCTATGGAGTCTGGTAATCGCAACTTCTCTAATAGCCAATGCTTGTAGCTTATCAGCTTTTTGGTTACTACTTAAGCTTGAGTTATTATAGATTGAATTGAATATTTCACTATTTGATTTAAAAAATTGGGTAATATCATCTTCCATTTCATGTCCTTGTTTTTCAAAAGGAATACTAAAGTAAGCTTCATACCCACTTTCTTCAGAATCTAGGTAATCATATATATATTTTGCTAAAAATGGTAGAGTTCCGTAATTGCTGTACTGGAGGGTATGTATTGATTCATGTCCAGCAAGTGATGCCCAATAGGTTACAGAGGCATTTTCTAGATTCCCATCATAAACTACTTTGTCATTGGAAAGAGTCATTGCATTTTGACTTTTTGCCGAAAAAGGGAAAGTCGCACGTCCTTGATTCCAAGTATGGTTCACCCACCTTACTTGCATTAGTTGCGCTCTTGATATTCCTGTAGCACCAGCTACAAATCCAGCCCCAATGTTAGATAAGCTTGCAAAAGTTGGTTTCCCATTGGAATAATTAATAATAAAAAATGGGATTGGCAAATTTCCATCCTCATCAAGCATATTAACAGGATTATTTAGGGCGTAATTGTATGGCGACCAAGCAGTAAATTTCTCGGCCAAAGCGTCAGGAACAAACCAGCGTCCTTCTGCAGCTCCATACATCCTTGCTCCGAAATCATTCCATCCTGTTTCTAGTTGTAACTCTTTACCATTATACTGGTGCTTGTTAAAGTTAGCATAATTTTTGTTTATCTGCATACCCTTCATGGAAAGTCCCCAAGGGTCGTAGAATAGGCTTTGAACAGGCACGGCTATACCTGCGGAGTCTTTGAGTGATACTCTTAGATTGCCTAAATGGTCTATGATATTGTATTCATACACACCATTGACAATTCGTCCTTCGTCGTGGGAGGTTTGGTATAAAACGTTGTTTACATAAATCTCATCTTCTTCATAATCGGTTATTTCGCCATTAGAATCTATTTTTTTGAGTTTTGAGCCTTGTGCATCATACTGGGTGGTAATAGTTCTTCCGTTGTCGAATGTTATTGTTTTGGGGAGTTTGAGATAATTGTAAGTGATGGAGGCTATCTTTTTGTTCTTATCCTTTTTCAGACTACCATCTTCCCAATATTCATAATCATTATCGGTATTAGTAGCATCTCTAAAATCGCCTAAGTCTGGATTGCCAATGGTGGCATCTTGAATTTTTAGGAGCTTATTAGAATTGGTTTGATAGGTGTAAGTTAGGTTATCGACATTGCCAAAACTGGTATAATTGGTATTTGTTGCCCCATTTCTACTAAGACTAAGGATATTGCCATTGGCATCATAAGTTACATTATTTAGGGCATAGTTTTCTCCTGCTTTGGTACTTCCATAAGTGGCAGCGGTGATGCGAGAAGCCCCGTCGTAGTTGTATTGATAGGCTCTTTGGATACCGTCGATATTGCTTTTCCAATATTGGTTTCTGATATTTCCGTCGTAGTATGTGCCGTCTTCTTCGTAGTCTAGTTTATAGCTGAATAGGCTATTGGTTAGGTTGTTATTGGCATTCATTACCAATGCTCCTGCATAGGCTTAGAGATAGATATTGTAATGAATATTATTGATACTATGCTCACTAAACAGCGTTTCCAAAGTTTCTTTGAACAAAATTTGGCAGTCGCTCAATAATTTTTTTTGGTTAATTTTATCCTACCACTTTGGATATATTTGTCAATAAAAAGCCCCAAATAGGGGCTTTTTTATTATTTATGCAAAATTTCAATATCTAAATATTGTATTTTATTTTCCTCGTAAAAGTCTAAAACTATTTCTTTTAGTAAATCTTCTCTTGTAAGCGTTATAATTCCCGAAGGAACATCTTTGAAAGAAAAGTCAAAATTAAACTCTCGAAGTAAGTTTATTAAAATAGTTCCACAATCTTTGGAATATGAGGTAAATACATAGTACTTGTTGTTTACTTCGTCAAGGTCTTCTAAAAGTATATTTTCTAACTTATCCTTATCAGTAAAAAGGATTTTTGAAGAATATCTTAATTGTTTAGCCTGATTTTGTTCACGAATCTTATCAGTCTCTATAATTGACAATAACATAGAAGCTGTTATTTCCTTTTTCAGAATTTTATGAAGTTCCCCTAAATAAAGAGGTAAATCTTGTTTTCCGTATAATCTTCGTTTTTTTTGTTCGTTTGTTTCCATCAGTAGTTCACTTTTGATTTTTCGTTGTCTAATCTTGGTCTTCCATAGTTATTCATCTTAACATTTCCATCAGCATCTTTTCTAACTTTACCTGCTTCCCAATGATTTTGACCTGGATGACTACTATCTAATGTTTGTTGTTGAACCGATTTGGTCTGCTTACCACCGCCATTTTTAGGAACTTCATAGGTATATTCACGCCCTGACGCATTTTTTGATTGTGAAAGAGGTTGTTGACTTGTTGGAATTCCTGCATCTCTCATAGCTTCACGTCGTGCCGCTCTTGAAGTACCTGCTAATTTATCACCTTCTTTTAAGCCTGTTTGAGCTGCCTCAATAGCATTTTCAATTTTGTGAATACCATTTGCAATTTTGCCACTTTTCGCTAAATCTCCAACGTATGGCAAAGCTGCACCTAAACCACTGGCTGCAGCTCCCCAATAGTCGCCACTCTTAGCAGAAAGTGAAGCCCCTAAAATATCTAAGGTTGGAGTAGGGTCAAAAACACCTCCAACATCTACGGCAGCTTGTAAAATGTCATTGCCCGAAAGTGTATAGTTTCCACCAAAATCTACACCTAAACCACTGGCATTTATTTTTAAATCTACCAAATCAGTTTTTACCGTAACACTTGAATTGTTCGCTCCTAAAAGGGTAATATCAACTGGTGCACGACCATCAGGGTCTATGAATCTAACAGGGTTATTAAAGCTAAAACTGTACGGTGAATATGGGGTAAATTTTTCCGCCAGTGGGTCAATAGTGATAAACCTAGGCACAATATTATCATACCATCTTGCTCCAAAATCTGTGTAGCCAGTTCCTTGTAAGCTTTCCTTTCCTGTAAACTTAAAATTATTTAAGTTCGAGTTATTTTGATAACTCAAAGTTGGTAAATCTTCCCCCCAAACACCGTAGGCATTAGCTTGTGTAATCTTGGCTATTCCTAGTGAATCTTTGAAGGCTACTCTTAGATTGCCTAGATGGTCTGTGATATTGTACTCATATTCTCCGTTTACGATTCTACCCTCGTCGTGTGTAGTTTGATATAAAATACCATTTTCATAAATATCATCTTCCTCATATTACCTATCGATAAAGTCTTTTAGTTTCGGTCCTTCTGCCTCACCAACTTGCGAAAATGTGCTATCCTTGTCTTTTTACTTTACTATTAGTTTCCACGAAAACACACAAAAACCAAAATGAAAGGGATTAGTATCCAAAATACTTGCCAGCCTTTTTTTATGTCTTTTAGCGTAAAAGACAGTATTGTTTGCACTATCCCAATAAAGCACAGTACATAGAATAAGTATGTTGGCCATTCTTGATACAAATACATTTTTATATTTAGAACAACTCCAATAATTAAAGAGGTCAAGCCGAAATACCTAAGCATCAAATTTTTGTTTTTCATAATTAATTATTTTTGTTGTGGGTTTTCTTTTTATCATTAGTATTTCCTGAATTATCAACTTTTTTATCCATCGGAGGGAATAATGAGTTAGGAGAATTACCTGTTTGGTTTGGATTACTCCCATATATTAAAGTGGATTGTCCATTAGCTTCATTAGTAATAAAAAATTCATATGCAGGGAAACCATCAGTATAACCACTAATTTTATAATCAACAGACCCGTCACTTTGAGGAGTTATTGTAATATTTACGTCGTAATTAATTGCTGGAGCTCCTGAAACAAGTTTATTTGACGCATCAACTTGCATATTTATTGTTGTAGAATTGCTTTTTTCAAGCGAAGTCTTATCATAAGTGGGATTTGGACCTGCTTTTGAAGCTTGGGATGTTTCTACTATTTTACCCTGGCTATTAAGACCAGCAGACCCGGCCGCTACATTATTTAAAGTCGTCACTTTTTTATTATCAAAATCAACTCGGACTTTTTGTTCGGTTCTAAAAGATGTTGCATTTGACTGATATGATTGTCTGTCGTCACCTTTAAACGATTTTGTATTCGAAACTGGAGCAAGCGGGTTTGCTACTGTTTTGTTGGGTATGAAAGAGCGTCCAGTAACTATATATGGCTCTAAGCCTTCAAGTTCTCTTGCATCAATAACTCTGTTACCACTAAAAGCATAAGGTGTCCAATGTGAATACTTTTCCGCCATTGGGTCAACCGAAATAAAACGCCCTAAAATAGGGTCTTCCATTCGCCATTTAAATTGATACCATCCTAATCCAAAATCACCTTGTAATTCCTGTTCCTGAAAAGTGAACCTATTACTCTTTAAAGAATTTACATACTTCAAAGTTGGTAAATCTTCCCCAAAAACACCGTAGGCATTAGCTTGTGTAATCTTGGCAACTCCTAGTGAATCTTTAAACGCAACTCGTAAATTTCCTAAATGGTCTGTGATACTGTACTCATATTCTCCGTTTACGATTCTACCTTCGTCGTGTGTAGTTTGATATAAAATACCATTTTCATAAATATCATCTTCCTCATAATCCGTATATTTACCCGTTGATAAAGTCTTTTTTAACTTTGTTCCACTTGCATTATATTCATAATTTATCCAATTACCGTTTGCAAATTGTATCCTTTTAGGTAATTTAAGATAATTATACTCAATAAGCGTAATGCCTTTGTTATTGTCTGATTTTAAAGAACCATCTTGCCAGTAGGTGTAATCATTCCCTGATACATCTTTGAAACTTGACTCTTCTCCTGAAACATCATCTACCTTTAGTATTTTGTTGGAGTTGGTATTATAAGTATAATTGAGATTATCAATTAGCCCAAAGGTATTGTTAGCTTTCCATCCGTTTCTTGATAGATTGGTGATATTCCCATTGGCATCATAAGTTACATTATTTAGGGCATAGTTTTCTCCTGCTTTGGTACTTCCATAAGTGGCAACGGTGATACGAGAAGCTCCGTCGTAGCTATATTGATAGGCTCTTTGGATACCGTCGATATTGCTTTTCCAATATTGGTTTCTGATATTTCCGTCGTAATATGTACCGTCTTCTTCGTAGTCGAGTTTATAGCTAAATAGGCTATTGGTTAGGTTGTTATTGGCATCGAGATTGATTCCTTTTAGCCCACCTCTGATATGGTATTTGTAATCAAGGGTTTGTAATATTCCTGTATTGGTGTTTACCGACAAACTACCTAAGTTTAATGTCCCATAATTCTGTAGTGTACCAGCATTGTATAAACTTCCTGCTGTGGCGATTTTTCCTGTAGGAATGGTGATGTTATGCCCTGTATTGATACGAACATTGTCAGAGATGCTTGGAATACTGCCTCCTTGCCATGTAGTGGAGTTTGTCCAATCACCTGTTTGAGAACTCCCAATAGCTGATGTTGGATTAAATTGTTTGCTCTTTAACCGTCCTATAGCATCGTAAATTTATTAGCCGTGCAAGGTGTTATCACCTGACACGGCTAATATACTTACAACATTTTTCACCTTTTATTGGACACTACGCTGACCAGAGTGTACTATGCCAAATCCATCCAATGCTAATGGTCCCCCCATAGAATAAATCTTCCTTATCCTAAATAATGAGTTCTGAGGGGTATAATATTTTTCATTATGTAGTTTTGACTGAAAGTACAAATCTTTTTTGTCATAATTATTAGCTTCAAAAAATACGTATGAAACTACTTTATTGTCTTTGACAAAGATAAAAAGGTTATCTTTTTCATTAAGATATGGAAAGTTGTAGCAATTCCAATCAAATCCCAATTTCTGATCAACATCTCTTTTTGTATCAAGATGTACAAAGGCGTACATTTTGTCCCAGTGGAAATTAGTAAGAGTATCCATCCTAAACAAAAAGGCTTCCCCTTGTTTGATTTTTTGGGCTTCATCAAAAACCTTTACAATTTTTTGTTCTAATATATTGTTTTCATGCTCATCAAAATCAGTTACGCACCCGATACAAAGAGTAGATAAGATACTAATGCATATAAGACCTGTTTTTTGCGTCATCTTCTTTATAAGATTATTCTAAGGTTTGGTATCTAACATATTACTATTTATATTAAATGGGGTTAATTGCTTGACTTATTGCTCGGAATATAGCAGAAAGTCGATCTAAATCAGAAATAGAGACAGTCCTATTATCCTCTATAATTTGCTTTAGGAATTCTAAGTCTTCAGATAATGATCCTACGACTAAAGTATATTTTTCAGTATTTATATTATACCATTCATCACTACTAATAATAGTGTAGTAATCTTTGTCAATATCTACTTGCGAAATATTATCATTTATGAATGTTAATACCTTACTAGATATTTCTTTTATAGCGTTTGTTTCTATTGTCATAATTTCTATTTTTTTCTGTTTTCAATTTCTTGATTTATCTTTTTTAATTCACCTTCTTGTTTTCTAATCTGTTGTTCTAACGACTTTATACGCCCCTCTATAACTTTTCTTATCGCATTATCTCCCCCTTTTTGAGCCTGAGCCATTTTTTCAGGACTTGTTTTGCCAATTGGGTCTGCTTTAAACTCTTCCAATTTAATTTGATGTTCTTTTACTAGATTAGTATAGCTTTTTTGAGAACTAAGGAGTTCTTTTTCTCCCATTTTTGAGTACATACTCCTCTGAGAAATTTCCTCTGGGAGTTTTTCAACTGCATCTAAGGCCCTAGAAACATTTTTAGTTTCAGTAGCAACTCCTAATACTTCTCCTACCACTGTTCCTGACAAAAGTGGACGAAGGAGTGTTATGCCAACTTCTGCCAAAACTGCTGTAGCTAATACATTAACCGTAGTTTTTGCAGCATAAACAGCTCCCTTGTGAGCCATATCTACATTCTCTTCCTGGCTAGGATTATGTGAAAAACCTGCTTCTTTCCATAAAGTATTTCCTAAATTATAAGGGACTAACTCTAACCCTTCATATTCGACTCCCAATCCTAATTTATTTTCTGCAAAAGCAAAAGGTGAATTGTAGGAATATTGTTCTGAGAGTGGGTCAACTGAAATAAAGCGTCCTAAAATTGGGTCATGAAACCGATATTTATAAGATAATAGGTTAAAACCAAAAGTATCATGTAATTCTTTTCCAGAAAAGGTTTTGAATTTATTGTAAGTTCCAGGATTATAATAATCCAAACCTTTTAACCGCATTCCCCATGGGTCATAATCTAATTTGGTGACAATTTTGGCAAGTCCCAAACTATCTTTAATACTTAGCCTTAAATTTCCTGCCTGATCATTAATGTCATATTCATAACTTCCATTTGTAACACGCCCCTCTTCATGGTTAATTTGATAGAGAGTATTATTTTCATATATCAGATTACCAACATAATCTAAGCGTAAGCCCTCAGAGGTTTGAGTTTGTAACAATTTCCCTTGTGCGTTGTAGATGAATGCTTTCCACTGACCATTGGCTTTGGTGATTTTTTTAGGTAGCTTTAAATAATACCAATCTATTGAAATTTTCTTATTATCATCAAAAATCAAACTACCATCTTGAGCATAAATATATTGATTTTCGGCACTAGAGGAATCTCTAAAATCACCTACATTTGGGTTATTGAGTAACAAAGCATCATTAACAGCTTTTATTTTATTAGAATTAGTATTGTATGTGTAGGCTAACTGGTCTATATCTCCCCAAGAGTTTGGCGATATTTTCCCATTTCTACTAAGACTAAGGATATTCCCATTGGCATCATAAGTTACATTATTTAGGGCATAGTTTTCTCCTGTTTTGGTACTTCCATAAGTGGCAGCGATGATGCGAGAAGCCCCGTCGTAGTTGTATTGGTAGGCTCTTTGGATACCGTCGATATTGCTTTTCCAATATTGGTTTCTGATATTTCCGTCGTAGTATGTACCGTCTTCTTCGTAGTCGAGTTTATAACTAAATAGGCTATTGGTTAGGTTGTTATTGGCATCGAGATTGATACCTTTTAGCCCACCTCTGATATGGTATTTGTAATCAAGGTAGAAGTGTATATGGTCAAAAAGACGGTAAGTCTGCTCAGGAGTTTGTGTCACATCCTATAGCAATAGGGTTGGTATAATCGTACATAAATATAAAATTTATGGTAACTGGGTATTCTCGATACTAATCCATTTTTCGTATCATATATGTATAATCATAAATTCAGAATAAAAATAGCTCAATCGTTTTTTAATTGAGCTATTCGAGCTATGGGTTTCTTTAAGGCTAATCTATTGTTTATTTGAATATTGTAGTGTCATTGACAATTTTTAAACTCTATATTCATAGCCTTACGGAACATATTTTTGCAAATTACTGATAACTTTAATAGCTTTTTCTCCCCACACTTTATCAACTGAAATTTTTTGTAATGCTTCAAATGCCTTTCTCTGATCGTTACATAAAAAATCAATTACCGCAAGTTGTATTTTAAAAAGTGGATATTGAGAATCGCTACCTTCCCAATCAATCATTATTTTTCTTAGTGCATTATAATCAATTACAAAATCAAAAAAAGGGTTAATTTTTTCTTCTATTAATGATGTAATAAAATTTTGTGTTTTATAAAATACCTCATTGTCATTAGATAATTCCAACCAAAAATCTTTTTTTGAATTTAAAAAATAATTAACTCTCGTTCTAAATGTACATTCCGTTTCGACTGGAATTTTAGACACTTTTTCCCATATCAATTGATGGATTTCTGGACAGTATACACCTATGTTTATTGTAAAATATTCTTCCCCCTTTATGTTGTTTCTACTGGGTTGGATATTGATAATATAAGTGAAGTTATTCTTTCTTTTAAAGAAAGTAAGATTAGATTTATTATAACCAGGTATAGTTGTTTCTTTGAACAATCTCTTTATCAGATCTTTCATGGTTTTTATATTTTACGGTTCATAATATATTACACGCCCTTTTCTACCAGTCTGTTCCTCATATTTCTTCATTTGGGATTTTCCTCTTGACCTTCCTCTTGCCGTATTAGGTTTATATTCAAGCATGTTGCCACTAGGAGTTACAACATCTGGCTTATATATTTTGCCATCCTTACCTTTCAATGCAGGCTCTGATTCCCATCCATCTTTTTTTAGCACTTTTTCTGACAGCTCTTTATGTTTTTGTTTTCCAACTTGAGCAGCATTATTGTTTCCACTCGTGGAGTTTGAATTAGGGTGTTTTCCCTCGGAATTAAGATTATAAGCTGCTTTTGCAAACGTAGAACCACCATGTAAAATCATTGTTGTACTGCCTGTTGCCAATGGTACTGCTACTGGGGTGGCTCCCCCTAATGTCACGACTTCTCCTACCGCTGCTGTTGCATCGCCACCTATACCTGTGATGATTTCGGCTGTTGCTCCAATCATTGAAAGTATATGACCTGTTGTTGCTCCTGCACGGTAAGAGCTAGAACCGTTGGGGTTTACATAACTTGTCGCTAATGGAATATTGTTTTCCATGATAGCGTCTATAGTTCCTGAAACAAAATCTATTACTCCTCCACAACATGGTTCTTTACCATCAGGGTCAGATTTGAGAATCGGATTATTTCAACTATATTGATACAATGATAAATGTTCTTGTCCTTCTATTACGGGGTCTTGAGAGGTAAAACGTCCCGTTTGGGGGGCAAATTGCCTGTGAATCAAGTCGATGCCTGTTTCAAATTGCGTTTCCCTATTTAGGAATTGAAAACACCCTTCTTGGGCTTCGTTCCGCTACGCTACACTCAGCCCAAGAAGGGTTAATAACATACAATGAGATTGGCGAACTCTAAGCCAAGTGAGAGGTATTAATTAGTCTAATTGCTTTACCTTCTCTAAAAAAAGGAAGTCGTTACTACTAATTTCCCAAAAAGAAGAATCTATTAATTCTATATAATAGTTATAAGTAACTCTCATTTCCTCTTCAGTCAAGTTATTTTTAAAATCCTTATCTCCAACTAATAAAATTTCTATTGTTTGAAAAATTTGGTTTGATAATTCAACTAATTCTTCCCATTGCATTATATAGCCAGAAATTGAATTACTTATTTCTTCCTCCAATTCAACAATGTGATAAAAAGAATTATTCTTCATTATAGCTTCTAAACGCATAATTTTCCATTGGTAATTTTGACCATTATTTATCTTTTGCAAGATATCTGACAATTTTACAGATAAGTAAAAATCATCGTTACCAATAAGCTTTATTAAATCATTCATTTTATTTTTTATTTATAGAGACTCAGCTTTACCTCTTTTCGCTGTACCTCCCGTTTCATTTTGAATGTATCTATGCTGATGTGGATTAGTATGACCTTGTTGTGGTCTTCCATGATCTGTAAAGTCAATATCTCTAATAGGTTTGCCATTTCCATCAAATTCTCTTGCTTGCCTATAATCGCCTTTACTTCCACCCTTTGTTCCTAACTGAGTATGTGGTCGTCCTAAAGCTTCTGGATCTGCCTTTGGCGTACCATCTGTATTTCTGGGCAACGCCTCTTTTGGAGCATATCCATCAGATTTAGTGGTTGCACTGTTTGGTCTTTCATAAGCTTTCGTTATTTTTTCAGTTGTAACACTTTCCTTCACTATTGTACTTTCACTTTTCAAAAGCGAAGCTGCTGCATCTTTCAATATCGTTGATTCTACTTTTAAACCAATCAAAGCTAACCCTTCTACAGCAAGTTCTTCCACAGGCATAAGTATTAAAGCTGCGGTGGCCAAACCTTTTCCTACATCTTTTAAGAGAGTTGTTGCTAACTGCTTACTTTCAGCTTCATTTGGATTATGAGTATATCCTGCTGATGACCATAGAATACTTGATGGTGACGCTCCCCCACAACATGGTTCTTTACCATCAGGATCAGACCGTAAAATCGGATTATTCCAACTATATTGATATAAAGATAAGTGTTCTTGTCCTTCTATTACGGGGTCTTGACTTGTGAACCTTCCAATAATATTATCAAATTGGCGATTTACTAAATCTGTATATCCTGTTTCAGATTGAAATTCACGGTTTAAGTATCCAAAGTTGTTTATTTTAGGCGTATTAAGGTATTTCAGAGTCGGTAAATCTTCCCCCCAAACACCGTAGGCATTAGCTTGTGTAATCTTGGCTATGCCCAAAGAATCTCTAAACGCTATTCTTAGATTGCCTAGATGGTCTGTGATATTTTAGGCTAGTTAATTGTGAGGAATGTTCTATTTCTGATTTTTCACCAATACAAACAAAGCCAAGACTATCTATTTTTAACAGATAAACTTGGCTTGATGGTTTACAAGACGACTTTAGTTTTTTACTAAATACAACCAAAGCTACAATAACATAGCCTCAGTTGTATTGACAAAGGGTTATAGATTACCACGGTGGAATATCATTAATAGAAGACCCCAGATAAACAGGCTTTAAGATATTCACTCAAAAGGCAACCTTCAAAATTATGAAATATCATATGTCCTCCAAACTCAGCCCAGTTCCATAAAAGTACGTTCTTGTTTAGTAATAATTTACATATCAAGTCTCTATTATATACTTCATTTTTAAAGCAATCAATAATTATATTAGACAAAATAGGGAGCAACTCCTTATTGTATTGAGACAATAGTCTATTTTTCTCCTTGAATAACATGAAACATTATTCCTAATTACCTAGAACTTGAAAGTTTTGACGATTTCTTGCCCATTAAATTGAGGTATATGTATTTGGATATTCCGATTTTCTAAAACGTAATAGTACCATTCTGGTTTTGAGGTTTCTTTAAGCTTTCTATTGCCTCGAAACATGCTATCCAAAGGTGATATTATAACGTTTAAGGTACTATCTAAAATATACATAGAATTATCTGAGCTTAAACCAATAAAGTTGTTATCAATCTGTCTAAGTTTGATGTCTATATTGAATTTATTATTTAACTCAATGCGATATAATACCTTTTGGTTGGCTATATCATAGGATACTAACTGGTAGTCAAACAAGGTAAAGTATATAGTGTTTTTTTTGAATATTACGTGACTTTTACCACTACGCAAAATACTATGTTTATCATCCTTTAATATACCAATGGTATCTTTTTTATTAAAGTATAGCTCAAAAATATTTCCATGGAAATCTACTATTAGGAATGGTTTATCTTTTTGTTGACAGCTTATAAAAACATTACTTAATATCAAAAGCATTAACCCTTTGCTGAATAACCTTATTAGTTTCTGTTTCATTTTTAAAAATTCTACGAATTTGGTTTTTAAATTGATTATAATAGTTCACTCTTTCTTGAAAATATGAACCATCTGTAGCTTTCATTAATCTATGTTGATTTTCTTCTGATATTGCTGTCTTGCCAAACAATAGTGCCTCTGTATTAATTCTAACATGTTGCAGTTCGTGTAACAGTACCAACCCTCTATCAATCTTTGATAGGTTACTATAGAATTCCCCTGGATTTTCTTGCTCACTTTCTTGTTCCCATGAACTCCATCGTAAATTAACGTTGAATTCGAGTGTACTTTTACTTGGTAATGATGTTATTACACCTTTCCCCAAGCCATCATCTTCATTTCGTATTTCTTTTTTAGAACCATTTTTATCAATAGCAAATTGTTTGGTTCCTCCTGTAGCCCACATGTTTTTTAGACCAAAAACAATACTAACTTTTTCAAATTTACCTCCAATTCCAAAATCTTTTAAGAACTGCTTTCCTGCATTGGTACCAATAAATGTGTTATATGCTGACATTGCATACTTACTAGAACTAAAGTCTTTATTTAGTGAAATACTATCGCCATTTATATCTACATAAGTAATAGGATTGTTTGCTGCGAATTGATAAGGACTCATCCCATAATATTTTTCACTAAACCTATCAATTGACATCATTTTACCTATTGTGGGATTTAGTATTCTATTTCCCAAATCTATAAATTCAGTAGCTTCGTCAAACTCTTTACCATTATACTGGTGCTTGTTAAAGTTAGCATAATTTTTATTTATCTGCATCCCTTTCATCGACAAACCCCAAGGGTCGTAAAAAATACTTTGGGTAGGTGTGGCAATTCCTGCGGAGTCTTTGAGTGATACTCTTAGATTACCTAAATGGTCTGTGATATTATACTCGTACTGTCCTTGTGCGTTGATACGCCCTTCGTCGTGCGAAATCTGGTAGAGACTACCATTTACATAAATCTCATCTTCTTCATAATCGGTTGTTTCGCCATTAGAATCTATTTTTTTGAGTTTTGAGCCTTGTGCATCATACTGGGTGGTAATAGTTCTTCCGTTGTCGAATGTTATTGTTTTGGGGAGTTTGAGATAATTGTAAGTGATGGAGGCTATCTTTTTGTTCTTATCCTTTTTCAGACTACCATCTTCCCAATATTCATAATCATTATCGGTATTAGTAGCATCTCTAAAATCGCCTAAGTCTGGATTGCCAATGGTGGCATCTTGAATTTTTAGGAGCTTATTAGAATTGGTTTGATAGGTGTAACTTAGGTTATCGACATTACCAAAACTGGTATAATTGGTATTCGTTGCTCCATTTCTACTAAGAGTTTTGATATTGCCATTGGCATCATAAGTTACATTATTTAGGGCATAGTTTTCTCCTGCTTTGGTACTTCCATAAGCGGCAGCGGTGATACGAGAAGCCCCGTCGTAGTTGTATTGGTAGGCTCTTTGGATACCGTCGATATTGCTTTTCCAATATTGGTTTCTGATATTTCCGTCGTAGTATGTACCGTCTTCTTCGTAGTCGAGTTTGTAGCTGAATAGGCTATTGGTTAGGTTGTTATTGGCATCGAGATTGATACCTTTTAGCCCACCTCTGATATGGTATTTGTAATCAATAGTTTGTAATATTCCTGTATTGGTGTTTACCGACAAACTACCTAAGTTTAATGTCCCATAATTCTGTAATGTACCTGCATTGAATAAACTTCCTGCGGTGGCTATTTTGCCTGTAGGAATGGTGATATTATGCCCCGTATTGATACGGACGTTGTCAGAGATGCTTGGAATACTGCCTCCTTGCCATGTAGTGGAGTTTGTCCAATCGCCTGTTTGAGAACTCCCAATAGCCGATGTAGGACTAAATTGTTTGCTTTTTAACCGTCCAATTTCATCGTAGATATATTTGGCAATGGTTTTTTCATTACCGTTTAAAGAATGTCTAAATGTAGTTTTTCTGCCTAAATGGTCATATTCATAGCTGAGTATTTTAATGTTTGAGCCTTTGGTGATTCTCGTTGTTAGAAGTTCGCCATTAAAACGATATTGATAATCTTTTCTAATGATGTTCCCCCGAATGGTTTGTTGGAAATCTTGAATAACTCGCCCTTTATAATCGTAATAATTGACAGATTTGTACCAGTCGTTGCTTTCAAGGTTTCGTACCAATGCTCCTGTTTGGAGGCCTTTGGTATTGGCTTGTGTATGGAAGGCGTTGGCCGCCTGGAAGTTGTAGGCTGTTTCTGTTTGCCATGTGTAATCGTCGTAGTAGTTGACCGTTTTTACGTTGGTCTCGGCAGGGGTATAACTGCTTGGAAACGAGCGATTGGTATAGCCCAAAAGGGTTGAGCCTCTTTCTTCGTAGGGAATGCTTACGGCATCAAACTCGCTTTGTAATTGGCTACGGCTATACGTACCAATGTTATTGATAAGTCCTGTTCGGATTACCCTCCCCAAGGCATCGTACTGGCTAAACTTCCAGTAGTTGGGACTGGCATTGGCATCTTTGTCATCGTTTTCGAGGACGATTCGGTCTTGTTTGTCATAAACATAGCGTGTCCAGCCTGTGCCAGGGATATGTTTTTCGGTTAAACGCCCTTGGTTGTCGTAATGATAGCCGTAGATGCCTTCCAAAAATAACGTTTCGGTTTCTGTAAAAGTGGTTTTTGTCCCCGAATCAAAGAGTTTGTAGGCTTCGGGCGGAACTACATAGCGTAAGCGACCCAAGTCGTCATATACGTATGCCGTTATGGCAAAATTAAAAGTTCCTGCTTCTAATTGTTGGTATTTGCTAATGGTTCGGGCTTGTCTGTCTTTTATTTCTATTGTCCATAAACCCCGCTCTGAGGTTAATAGGGTATTGTGAAGCGAGCTTTCTGGATAACGGGTATTGGCACTTACACTCCCGTTGGTATTGATATTAAACATCACCACTTCATTACCTGCTGTTAGGTAAGAATAAGCCGTAAACTTATCATTGAAACGCCATGCTTGGCCTGCTCCAAATTGTTTGCCTATACGGTTTAGGGGGCTTGGCTCATAAATAGAACGGCTAAATGAACAGGTATCGGCATAAAAAGCATTGGCTTGGGCTAGCGAATTACTCACAAACTGTCCTGTAGCAAGGGAGCTTGCAAAAGGTAAAACCGTCGTATTAACTCTACTATAGCTATCATAAAAAATACTGGTGCTTACCAAATCAACATTGCTTGGACTAGCTTTCCAGTTGAGGGTTTGCAAAGGCTTACCCAAACCGTCTATGTACTGAACTTGGGTATGGGTTTTGGTAATATCAGGGTCTAAAACACTCCCCGTTTGTGCTGTTCGGGCTGTTCTACTAATCACGTAAGCCATGGTGTTGGTGGGGCTTACTCCTCGGTTGGTGGGGGCTGATTCGTTGGGGTAATGATAGAAATAATCTGCCAACAAATACCCTTGATGGTCGGTGGTGGTAGACAGTCGATTGAAATTATCGTACCCAAAAGTAGTATTGTACCCATTGATGTCGTTGATAGAGCTTAGTCCAACAAGGGGAAAGTAGTTGTAGGTATTGGTTCGGGCCAGAATATTGCCCAATACGCCCCCTCCAATGGTATGAGTTTTGACTAAATCTATTTTTCCTACATCGGTAGTGGTATAATAGGCTAGCTGCATACTTATGCCATTGCGAAGCTGGTAACGAGTCAGGTTGGTACGGGTATCATAGCTGAGAAAATCTATTTGGGTAAGTAGTGGCCCATTTTCTAGCTGGGTTTCTATCTTTTGAGGCAAATAATACATCGAATCGCCCAAAGACCATTGACTATAACTGGTTTTCTGGTAGTTTAATGGGGCATAGCTGATTGTACCATTGTCGGCTACCATTACCAAACGGGTAGTCTTTTCTATGGGTGAAGCAATCATATTTTTGGCCGTCATTCCTGCCAATACGCTATTGGAAGGAAAATCATAGGCATACTTCATGGATGTCTCGATGCTGCGGCTATCTACCCCTACCGAATTGATGGTTAGCTTTTTGGCCTTACTTTCGGTGGTAAGGGTTCGTGAAATTTGGGTATAATTGCTATTATCGTAAAAGTACGATGTTTTGGTTTCGACGGCATATTGGCCTGTTGGCTCAAAGGATTGTTCGACACTGGTAACTTGTTTTACTTGGTCGGCCGACAACAGATAGATTGAATACAAAATACCACAATAGTTATTAGCATTTGTACAACAGGTATTACAGTAAGTAGTATTATAACCTGCTTTTACACCCGAAATACTGGCACTTGGCTCGAACAAATAGGTATTGTCTATTTGTCTGACCTTTGTACCGTCGTTACGATAATCTATTTGTTGGGTTAATAAGCCTCGTTTGTAGTCTTTGGGATTGATGGGTGGAAATGGAAAAACCTTTGATTCTGCTACCCCTTCATCGGTATTGTTGAGAAATGAAGAAACCGTTTTGCCATTAGCCCCTAGCGAATCAGACAAAATCGTGACTTTTCCATACCCAATTGTGCCTCCCTGAATACTGCCAAGGGTGAATTTGGCACTGGAGTTGCGGGTATAGGCATGTGACGTTTTCACGCCTCCTGCTTCTCCCAATTGAATGTCGTCTATGTTGGTTAAATAATCACTGTTAGAGGCTTGATAAATGACAAAAGGGTTTTCGTATTGATAAAACTTCTCAGAGGATTTTGCTCCTAAGCCATCAAAAGTTTTGGTTTTGGCCATTCTAAGGCCTCCTGCCAACTGGATTTTGGGAGTTGGGTTACCTAGTGAATACCACTTGACGGTTGAGCTAAGACTATAATCGTTGGAATTTTGTGGAATAATATTGGTTCTGAGTTCTAAAGTAAATGTTTGGGCAGTGGTAATATTCTGAATATTCAAATATTTCAAGCCCATAATAAAGGCGTTGTCGACAAGCTGATTTTTACGATAATTGATTGACCAAAGTATCGTGCCACTCGTATTTCTTAAAGCCAAAGTAGCTACCACACTCGTGGGATTGACATCGCTTAGGGCCGCAGCACTAAATTCACCCTGAAAACTCAAATTGATATATTGAGAATCATTGATAGAAAAAGACAGGGTATTGGTAGCCTCAACGCCATTGGGTAATTTCAGAGCTGTCACCGTAGCTGCATTGAGGTTGAGCGTTTGGCTCATAGCTGTTTTGACTGGAGCTGTTGTCGTATAAGCGTTGGCCTCATAAAAAAGCTGTGTATAGCCTCCTGTTGGGTAGGTTACCTTCTGAAGGATTTCGGCCTTCATGGCCACTGCATCGGGCTCTTTATTGCCTATGCGGTGTTTGGGCGGAAAAAAACCATAGTTCATCGGGTCTATATTGGCTACACTGGGTAGCTCAAGGTAGTAGTCGGGCAATAAAGTTTGATTGGACACAGCTCCATTAAAATACCCCCAGTGGTCTTGAGCAAAGGCTCGTCGAGAAGGTAAGCCTACAGGGTTGTATTCAAAACGCCAAGGCTGATATAGGGTACTGCCAACTTTTCTTTCGATACTCAATAACTTGAGTCGTTTCCGAAAGGTAGTATTATTGTTAGGATTATGCTCGACACTACTTACGGCTGTAGAATAACTATAGGTAAACTTATATTCCTCTGTACTGGTGGTAGCTCCCTTGGGCGTTACCTTGATAGTAGACAAAGCATAATCCCCTTCTAGGTCTTCTCGTTCGGTAGGCTCTGGGACAAACTCAACAGATACGTTATCCGACAGAATTCTTGTCAAACGTTTAATACCAATATTGCGAGTTTTGAGGGTTATCCGACTATTATCTGAATCGGTGACACCACTGTAAGGCGGTTCTATTACCTTAATAAAGTCACTTTCGCTAAAGGTTATATCTGTTGGTATAATCGAGTTGTTATAAACAAAGGTAATGACATCTCCTTGGTGCGAGGTAAGGGTTTTTAAGTACCACGTTGAACCAAAGGGGGCTGAATCAAGGCTACTTCCATCAGTGATTTCGGTGGCGGTATCGCCTCCAAAAACAAGTCTTGTGCCGTCTTCCAAAACCACTTGCCAAGTATTGGTATTAAAATTAACCGTGATTTTTAAATCACTCCGAGGAATCGTTTGGATAGTACCATTAGATTTAAAAAGGAGTTTATAGCTTTTCCCCATGGCACTGAGCATATAAATATCCTGCTCAAAATCAATAGTTCCTTTGGCTACACCAACGATTTCGGGTTGCCAAATAGAAGGGCTAGTAGTGGCAAAAGAAATATTGTCAGGATTGGGGTAATGCAAACGGGTTGAGAAAAAACCGCCTGTTTCCTCATCGGGCAAACCACGAACACTTCTGGTGATAGCACTAATATTCAGGCTAAATCCAAGACCTACCCACGAAGCCACTTCGCCAACTTTAATCCCTGAAGCATGGTAACTCAACGAAATGGGTACTGAAACAGTTTTGGTTTTGACCTCATAAATAGGAATACTAATATCGGTAACGCCATTGTAGAGGTTTACAGGGAAATCGGTATATTTTCCTAAACTAGCAGCCGTAGGCGAAGGAGGTACGAGGTTAGGTTCGAGGACATCTTGAGAGGTAAGCTCAACCTGATTTTGTTTGGCTCTTAATTCCTTCAATTTGGCTTTGATAGAATCTATTTGAGCTAAGGGTGTAAAATTGAATAATGGATGAAGTAGTATAAACAATAATACCCTCATCACTTGTGTAGTACGGGTTTTCATCGGTAGATAAATTAAGGCTACTAATTAGAACAGATGCGTAAAGAATAATGGACAGACAATAGCCTATAGCTACGACGGTATTTGACACAGATAGTAAATATCTTGAAAAGCAAAAGGGCTGGCGTAATAGATGTTTTTCATAGAAAAGTATTGATGGATTGCAGAATGTATTTAGTTATTTTATACTGCAATAGTATAGGTTAATCAGATAAATATCAAACATTTACCTGATTTTTATTGAAATTAATGACCTTGATCATCTATTTGGGTGTCTGTGCGTAGAAATTCTTCGTTGGGAAATGGATTTAGGTAGCAAAATTTACTTCGATACAACTGTGGCCGTTGGCTACGGCTCACCATTTTGGTAGCAAAAAGTAAATTTAAGCGTAAATATATTTCGTCCTTGATTTTAAATTTAGAACAAAAAAATAGCCCAATCAGAAACCGATTGGGCTATTTAGTATATAGTTCTACATCCAGTGCCGTTTAGTTAAGAGCCATCAAAGCCTTTTGTATTTCATGTAATACTTTTTTTGGCTTGTGATTTCTGGGTAAACTTCTATTGGGTCTTATGATTTCTCGTATTTTAGCTACAATATCATCAAAGGCTTTGATAGCTTTTCTAAGCGGAGCACCGCCCGACTGTTTTTTTATGAATACTGCAATCAAAATGCTTTGCGTCATTCCTAATCTAATTTTGTTGTTGTAAAATACTATTTAAATCAACTAAAGGAAATACTTCATTTTGAAAAACAGTTCCTTTCATTCTTTCTGACAATATACCCCTGATAGTACCTGTAACTATTGTAGTTAAATTTAGTACAAGTGTATCAGGTAGTGCAAAGGAATTGGGAGAATCTTTCCGAATAACTGACGACAGAGGGTCTATCTTAAACTTAACAAGCGTTTTCATTTCTGCATAATTTACATTTCGCTTCATTAACTTAAGCACTACAACTGACGTTATCCCTATTTCACTAGTTTCTTCAAAAAGTCGAAGGTCATATTGTGTTTGAAACTCTATTTCTCTATCCTCTATTGGGTCAAGACCTGCTATTTCAAATTGAGAAAAACTAAGAACTTGAATTGAAGAAATTCTCATCTGAAATATAACTTAATTAGGATTATCCATATATAGCTCTAGTATTTTTTATATGTATCTCTATCTAAGTCTAAAACCCTTTCTGTAGTAGGGCTGTTGACTGATACAAAGCATTCAATTGGTTGTGCTGGGTGAAAGCCTTTATCTAAAGATATAGATACGTTAACTGACTTTGGTAATGACTGTAAATAGCATTCTTCTTTCTTGAGAAAGAATCTAAAGTCAACCTTAACATCTAATTTTTTCTCAAGTTTATTAATGAAGGAAGTATTTATTTTTTTTACTCCAGTCATCAATTGACTTATATAAGATTCCGAGCAACCCAATTTTGAAGCTAAATCCCTATTGCTTAGATTTTTATAATCTAGCAAGGTGTCTACTTCTTTCATAAACCTTAAACTTACTAAAGACTCATCAATTTTTTCTCGATGTTCATCTGTATATGATTGAATAGAGAATCCAGAAGCTTTTACGTGTTCCATGTTAGTCTAGTTTTAATATTAATACCATCAATAGATTGGATAATTGCATTTAATGTTTTATCATTTTTTTGAGACTCCTTCTTTCCATACCTACAAATGTATAATTCTTTGAAGCATCTGCTTTGGTATGGCCTAACATTTTTGACACAAATTTGTCTGGTATATCTGTATGTTTGTACCAGTACTGGGCAAATGTTCGTCGGGCTACACGAGTCGAGAGGTTAACCTTGAAACCTAATATCTTCTGAGCTATTTTAATTTCTTCGTTAAGAACCTTGAGGTGAATATAAGGAATATTCTCTATGCCGTCGTATTTTGTAATTAGGTCGAGTGCCTTCTGGTTAATAACAACATTGTATTGTATTTTGGTCTTACCTCGTCTACCATCAAGCATAATCATATCGTCGATTGCATGGATCTGACTTTCGCTCATGCCAGAGGTATCAACATGACTCTGACCTGTATGACACATCCAAAGGAAGGCATCTATCAAGCGGCTAAACTTTTCTGATGATACATTGGAAAGCTCTTCTAATTTTAAAAGCTCATCTTGTGTTAAATGCGAATAATCATGCGATACGTCATTGGTATCTACTTTTTGAATGTAAAATTTGGCTGTCAACTCCAAAGGCAATAACCTTTTTGACAAATTTGATAATTTTTTCTACTGAGGTGGATTTCATTTTTTCACCATGTGTATAGGATTTAGGTACATGGTCATTTCTAAAGTAATAATCCATTCGCCTTAGAAAATCATTATTTATCTTACTGGCTAGCATGGCTGATTGATTGGATGTAAATAGGTATTCTCTAATATTACGGGCTGTAGATTGATGACTACGAAGCGTATTAGGTTCTAGTGTAATAGAGTATTCGTTCAAGGTTTTTTCTATTAATGCAAGAAAAGTTATTGGTTTATTACATGGATTTTTGAAATGTTCAAGTATATCCTCTGGTGAATACTCTACTCTTTCATATTCAAAAGCCATCTTTATTGCTTCTAGCTTTTTGCGAGCGTTTGATATTTTATCATTGTAGAGGCCAAGGGGCATTAACTTATTATGCTTAGATTCTAAGCATAATTGAATATCGGTATTAAAAGTTTCGGCTGGTACTTGTATACCCGCTGCGGCCCAAATAGGCTTAAAGCCTTCTAAATGGATACCTACTTTTAAATTAACGAGTCCTTTGGCATTGGGTTTCTTACCATCTGGACAGAAACGGATTTCCATAACTTTAAAGTTATAGTGTGAATTCATGGTGTTGAAGTATTCAAATCTCTAAATTTATTTAGTGAAGATTCGTACTCTGCTTCATGAAAAATACACATGATTGAGAAATGGAGAATGGAGGTGGCCTTTGGAGAATGAGGGAGAATGAAATGGAGAATGACAAAAAAAAGCCCAAAAAAATAGGGATTAATTTCAACTTAATCATTTCATAATCATACTATTTAGGTGCATTACTAACAAAAAAGCACCACTTCTTTTGAAATGGTGCTAAATGGCTTAAAACTAAAGATTTTGTAGTCCGTACGGGAATCGAACCCGTGTTTCATCCGTGAAAGGGACGTGTCCTAACCCCTAGACGAACGGACCAATTGGGGAAAAACTGCTACAGTACTGAGGCTGTTTTTGTTTTTAGTGATGCAAAATTAGAGTGTTTATTATTATTAAGCAAACTTTTCAATAAAAAATTATGATTTTTTTTATCTTTTCTCTGTTTTTTAGTGCTAAATATTGTACAATTTCCTGATTTACAAGTAGCTAAAACCGTATTGTATTTTCTTGATTGATGCAGAAACTTCCCTCCAAAAAATGATTTTCTCATAGGCTTTATTCCTTATCTTTGGAGTTTCTTACATTAAACGCTTTAATTATGCAAAAAAATACTTTCATCAACTTTTTGTTCTTCCTGCTCCTTTGTGGCGGCCTCCAAGCCCAAATAACGCAGTCGCCTGAGGAATTTTTGAAATTTAAAAAAGGTGAACGTTTCCTAAGACATCACCAAGTAGTGAGCTACTACGAATATGTGGCGGCTCAGAATCCTTCTCAAGTGAAACTTATTCAGTATGGAGCTACCAACGAGGGCCGTCCTTTGTTGGCGGCGGTTGTGGCTTCGCCCGAAAACTTTGCTGCTTTGGAAGAAATCCGTACCAATAACTTGAAGGCTATTGGTTTGCTCGATGGAAAACCTACTGCTCGAAAACAACCCGCTATTGCTTGGATGAGCTACAATGTGCATGGTAACGAATCTTGTGGTACTAATACCGCTCCGTTTGTAATTCATGAATTGCTTAATCCTAATAATGCTAGAAGTAAGGCTATTTTGGCTAATACTGTCGTGATTCTCGACCCTTCTATCAACCCCGATGGCTACGACCGCTATGCCAACTGGTACAACCAAAAGGTAGGTGCTAAGTTTAATGCCAATCCTGCGGCTCTCGAACATCAAGAGCCTTGGCCGGGTGGACGTTTTAACCACTATATTTTTGACCTTAACCGTGACTGGGCATGGCAGGTACAAAAAGAATCGCAAGAAAGAATGGCTTTGTATCGTCAGTGGATGCCACAGTTGCATGCCGACTTTCACGAGCAAGGGGTAGAGTCGCCTTATTATTTCTCGCCTGCAGCTAAGCCTTATCATGAGGACATTACAGCTTGGCAGCGTGAGTTCCAAAGGATTATTGGAGATTATAATAAAAAGGATTTTGATAAAAATGGTTGGTTATATTTCTCTAAAGAGCGTTTTGACTTACTTTATCCTTCTTATGGTGACACCTACCCTACTTATAATGGTGCTTTTGGTATGACATACGAACAGGGTGGTTCGGGACGTGCTGGCTTGGGAATAGCCAAACGTGATGGCGATACACTTACGCTTAAACAAAGAATTGACCATCATTTTAGTACGTCTTTTGCTTGTTTAGATGCTATCTCGGCCAATTCGGACAAGGCGGTTACTGAGTTTTATAAATTTCATGAGCAAACACAAAAAAGCCCTGTAGGGCCTTATAAATCGTATGTTATCAAAACCAAAGGTGAAGAGGCTCGTGTAAAAGAGTTTTTGGCTTATCTTGATAAAGAGGGCTTCCAATATGGTACTGCTGGAAAAGACTATTTGGCCAATGGCTATAGCTATGTTGAAGACAAAGCTGTTTCGTTTAAAATCGAGCCTGAAGATGTTGTCTTAAACCTTTATCAGCCTCGTTCTTTGTTCTTAAAAATCTTGTTAGAACCAAAAACGATGGTCGAAGATTCTTTGACTTACGATATTACGTCGTGGTCGTTGCCGTATGCTTATGGGTTAAAGGCCTATGCTTTGAAAGAAAAATTAACACCTAATGGAAAAGTAAATCTCGCTAATTCTATTACCAAGGCCGAGCGTCCTTACGCTTATTTGGCTAGATGGCAGTCTTTTGCAGACCTAAAATTCTTATCGAATATCATGCAAAGGGGCATTAAGGTACGTAATGCAGCCAAGTCGTTTGAAATTGAAAACCAAACGTATCCCGCAGGAACGCTAGTGATTACACGTACAGGAAATGAACGCCTCGGAGATAAGTTTGACCAAATTTTAGTTGAGGAAGCTACCAAGCTTCAGGTAAATCTTGGGGCTGTTAGTACGGGTATGGCTAGCAAGGGGTCAGATTTTGGCTCGGAAAATGTTACCTATTTGAAAATGCCAAAAATTGCAACGATTGCTGGCGAAGGTATTAGCACAACAGGCTTTGGCGAGGTATGGCATTTCTTTGACCAACAAATTCAGTATCCACTCACTGTCTTGGGTGAAAATACCCTTGGCAATACCAATTTGGCTCAGTTTGATGTATTAATTCTGGCTCCAGGCAATTATGGAAAAATCTTGACAGATGGTACTCTTAATAAAATCAAAGATTGGATTCGTGCTGGTGGAAAGCTTATTGCTATCGAAACTTCGTTGAAGGCTTTGGCTGGAAAAGATGGTTTTGACCTAAAAACCAAAGAGGATGATAAAAAGAAGGAGTCTGACGAAAGCAAACTAAAAATCTATGGCAATGCCGAGCGTGAATCTATTTCGGAAGATACCCCTGGTAGTATTTACCGTGTTACTTTAGACACTACGCATCCTTTGGCTTTTGGTTATAGCAACACTTATTTTAGTTTGGTATTGGAAGGTACTGGCTATCAATATCTTTCTGATGGCTGGAATGTAGGCGTTACCAAGTCTAAAGATTTAGTGGCGGGTTTTGCGGGTGTAAAAGCTCAGGAAAAACTCAAAAACGCCTTGATTTTTGGAGCACAAGAAATGGGACGTGGTAATATCATTTATTTAGCCAATAATCCATTGTTTAGAGGTTTCTGGCAAAATGGTAAACTGTTGTTTGGTAATGCAGTTTTTGTTGTAGGTAACTAAATCAATGCCCAAAAAAATAAGCAAATAGATTCGCTTAATAATCAACATATTGCTTATCTCAAGTTTTGGGCGAAGTTTAGCCAATCGGTGTCAATGTATTTTGGCACTGATTGGCTATTTTTATGGAAATAGTTAAACTTTTTTCATCATAAATCTTCCTTCTTTAAAATACTATTCGGAATCTGGGTTTTAAAGATCGCTTTTTTGAAAATCCAGCTTCTGCCTCAATATGCACCTTCTAGCTGATGTATTATACCGCTATCATGCTTAAAATTCTGATTCCAAAAATGATGTTCTATGTTATTTTTTCGTTGCTCTGTTCAGTCGGTCATTGATTGTTTTTCCTAAACCTTTATCAGGAAATTCCTCAACAACAATAACATCTAGTCGACTGCCGTCGAGGCGATGTAGAGCTGCATACAGATTTTTGGCAGCTTCTTCCAAATCTCCTGTTGGCGATAATATTTCTTGATGAATATCGTGTTGGTCAAGATGTTGTTTTTCAAACAATAAAAGACCTATTTTTTTACCTGAAAACGCCCTCAATTGCTCGGCCACATTGTTGGTTAGAAAAGTTGGTGTATGTGGTGCATAATGCCGAGAGAGCATCCCTGGTGCTGTGGGCTTTGTATCGTTACTGATTTGAGTTTGGAGTTTTCCAACTACTTGTTCAAGGGTTTCTACAGCAATAGCTCCGTGTCTATACAATATTGGCTGGTTATTGTCAAAACCTACAATGGTAGATTCGACACCTTTTTCGCAGATACCCCCATCTAGGATTATCGCTAAATTATCATTGAAATAGCTGGCAACATGCTGGGCACTTGTAGGACTAATAGAACCAAACGGGTTGGCCGATGGAGCCGCTAATGGAAAAGGTATTTTTGCTAAAAGAGCCAATGTTAATGGATGATTGGGAACTCTAATGGCAACGGTTTCTTTTCCTGAGGTTATTAAATCGGAAATATGAGGCTGTTTTTTTAAGATTAAAGTTAAAGGGCCTGGCCAAAATTTTTCAGCAAGCTTGATAGCCATATCAGGAATATCGCAGGCTACGTCATTCAAAAAATCAACAGATTTAATATGTACAATTAGAGGGTTATAAAAAGGCCTATTTTTGAGGGTAAATATTTTTTTGATGGCATCGTTACTATAGGCATTTCCCGCCAGACCGTAAACCGTTTCTGTGGGAATACCGATAACCTCATTATTGGCGAGTAATTGTACAGCTTGTTTTATATCGGTTGTTATCATGTTACTATTATGGGTTACAGGTATCGCAATACATTGGGTCTTCAAAAAACCTGTTGTTGGGATACTTGACATTATTTGAATAAAAACATTTTTGACAGGTATAAATATGACTCAAAATAGAACGTGTCGGCAATTGACAAAGCTGGCAAGGAAGCCCCTCTTCAATATCGGTAATACCAAACCCTGGGGTGCCACATGCGGGGCAATATGAGCCTATTTTAGAGACAAGCTTTTGAGTCGCACTTTCTATTACTGTCATTCGGGTAGGATTGTACATTGCCCTCATGTCTGTTTCGACATAAACGCTGCCATATTGCTTCATAAAATAGTGGTAAGTCTGCCATAGTCTACTCCAGTCTGAAATGCCTTTTTCTATGTCAGTAAAATCATGTTCTGATTTTCTCAAGATGACACCATGAGAAGGAAATCGTACTACATTAACAAAAGACTCAAAGTCTTTTTGGTTAGTAATCGTTGCCCTATTGAAGTTGGTATTGGTACTTATTTCTCGAACAATAATTTCTAGTCCATTCTTTTTGTCAATAAATAGTAAAATTTCATCATCTGCATGAACAAAAAATAACGATGGATGTACTCCAAAAGAACCTTCACTTGCTATTGCCAAATCAATATCGGCCAGTTCCATTGCCATCAAACATTTATTTCTGGCAGTGGCAGGGGTTGTCTTTTCGGTTGACTTCGCCCGTAAAAGTACCAAGCTTATCGGTGTCTAGCTCTGGTAAGACAACACAAACTACCCCTAATTCTTTTTCTAGTATCGGAGCAATAACTTTTTGTTTTTGATGCTTAGTCGCAATCAGCAAACGCCTACCTTGAAACATTGTTAGGGATGTTCGATCAGTGATATGTTTATCTCAGAAGTGATTTTTAAGTACTTATTTTGTTTTTTAGCTTCTTCTAGTACTTTCAATATATTACCAACACTTCTTTTTAGTTCTGGGATTCTTTTTTGAGCTACCTTATCGTCCTCTCCAAAGCGTTCTTGCGAACTAAAGTTTTTTAATTCATGAAACTGGATTTTAGTTGAGAAAATATTAATTAATATTTCTTTGGCATCTTCATGTGTAAAAATCCCTTCAATTAGTTCTACTTTTTCAAATTTGCTCATGGCTTTCGTTTTTTTACTGGATAAATATATGGATGGCACTTTTGGAATACACTTAAAGTATTTATTATCAACACCTTAATATCTACTCTCAGAAATCAGCCTATATGAATAATGGCCTTGACTGTTACCTTCTTACGATTTGCCTTGATGCTGTTTCTTAGCTCAAAAAGTTCTTGCTGAAGGCGTTTGATTTTTGACTCACTATATTTGATAGTTTCTTCAGTATCATCTTTTGTGATAGCATTTTCGTGATACTTGATTTTTAATTGTACCATTTGGGTGATTAGCTCTAGTGCATCGCTAGAGCTAAAGTCACCTTGGATAAGTTGTATATTCATGAGTGTGTATTTATTGTCCTTGACCTAAAGAGTAAGCGGCTTTTCCATCAAAAGCATAAAGATTTTCTGTTTTGATAATATCAATCTGGTTGGCATCCCCCCTTGACAATAGCTCAATAATATCGGTTTTATGAATAGTTGTATTTTTGCTAGGCTTAAAACGACATCTCCAATGGTCGGTACAAAATGTTTCTTTGAATCCGTCAGGCCATACCTTAATACCTCTATTGGTAATCATTGTGAGCTCAACGCCATTGCTTTCAATAGTTTTTATTTTGGTTGCTAGTTCGTCTGGGTCTGTTCCATTCCAATGAACAAATAGGTCAACACCCACTAATTCTTTTGTGGCAGGGAGCTTACGCTTGTATTTTGGTAGGTTCAAGGCCGAATTATTGGCATAAGAAACAGGCTTGAGAGTAGCAGGCTTATTGCCAAGATTAGCTATTACGGCCTTAGCAAATTCTTTTGTTCCGACCTTTTGCTGGCTAATTCCTTCCTTAAAAATATCATAGGTATGAATACCGTCTTCCAAGGTTTTGAGCCACGCATTTTGTACTTTTTCTGCAACGGTGGTTTGTCCAATATGATTCAACATCATAATAGCTCCTTGCAACAGCCCCGAAGGATTTGCTAAATTTTGTCCAGCTCTTCTTGGTGCTGAGCCATGAATTGCTTCAAACATAGAGCATTCTTCGCCAATATTGGCCGAACCAGCCAAACCAACCGAACCTGTAATCTGAGCAGCTACATCGCTGAGTACATCGCCGTATAAGTTGGGCATTACAATCACATCAAAAGCTTCGGGGGTATCTGCCATTTTTGCAGCACCTATATCTATAATCCAATGCTCGTTTTCTATTTCGGGGTATTCTTTCGCAATTTCATCAAACACTTGGTGAAACAAACCATCTGTTTGTTTCATGATATTATCTTTGGTAAAGCAGGTTACTTTTTTACGATTTTGTTGTTTGGCATATTCAAAAGCATAGCGAACAATTTTTTCGCAGCCTGGTCTGCTTATTAGTTTTAGACATTGTACTACCTCATCGGTTTGCTGATGTTCAATACCTGCATACAAGTCTTCTTCGTTTTCTCGTATAATCACAATATCCATGATTGGGTGTTTGGTACTTACAAAAGGGTGCAAGCTCGTACAAGGCCGTACGTTGGCATATAAGCCAAGAAATTTACGTGTAGTAACATTCAAGCTTTTATATCCTCCTCCTTGTGGTGTTGTGATTGGAGCTTTTAAGAATATTTTATTGCGTCTGATTGTTTCCCACGATTCGGGAGCAATACCCGATGTGTTGCCCGACAAGTACACTTTTTCGCCAACTTCTATTTCTTCAACTTCTATTTTGGCTCCTGCTGCCAGAATGATTTCCAAAGTAGCGTCCATTATCTCAGGACCAATTCCATCGCCTTTTGCAACTGTTATTTTTGTCATATTTATATTTGATTTTATATTAACATCACAAAGTTGCGGATTCCTATTCATAATTTTTTATTTATATTTATAATGAAAAGCATTAATATAATTTATAAAATAAAAAAATAATAAATCCAGATATTGATAAAAATCGCTCAGACAAAAACCTTGAGGGAAGCTAGATAAACTACGAGTACGACGTTTTTTGGGAGAATTTGTATTAGCTAGCGAATAAATTCGCTAGCTAATGAATAATGCAGCAATTTTGAACAGCTCAAAAATAAAACAATGAAGAGAAATATATGATTAATTGATTCAGACCATGAATGGTAAATATTATTATAGAGTCTGATTTTGTAGCTTACTTACATAAGCAGACGGACTAATGCCAAATTGTTTTTGAAAATCTCTGGAAAAGTTGGTCGGAATACTATAACCCACCATATCAGCCACTTCGTTGATTTTATACTTATTTTCGGCCAGCAATTCTGCGGCTTTTTTCAAGCGAGATAAATTAATCAGCTCGTTGGGTTTCAAGTCAGATATTCCCTTGATTTTTCGGTATAAGGTAGGGCGGCTCATATTCATCATAGACGACAGTAAGTCTACGTCCAGATTAGTATCGGCAATTCGCTCGGCAATAATAGCGTGTAGCTGCTCCAAAAACTGCTTATCGGCTGTTGAAAATGCAATTCCTTTAATATGTGTCAGTGGCGAGCGGGCAAAAAACTCTTTAATAATATTTCGATTATTAATCAGGTTTGTGATTTGGGCGGCAAGGTGGTCGAGCGAAAAAGGTTTTTCGATATAGGCATCTGCCCCTACTTCCAATCCTTCAATCTTTGAATTGATAGAATTTTTTGCCGTCAAAAAAATAATTGGAATATGGCTAAACTGCACATCCGTTTTTATTCTTTTACAAAGTTCGATACCGTCCATGATAGGCATCATAATGTCACTAATGACCAACTGTACGTTTTCTTGCTCCAATATCTCAACGGCCTGCTTGCCATCCAAAGCCCGCATAACATGGTAAGAAACACTCAGTTCACGGCTCAGGTAATTAAGGATTTCGACATTATCTTCGGCAATCAGAATGATTGGTTTTCCAGAATCTACAGAGTCATTGGTTTCATTATGAAAGATTTCTGTTGGAATATCATCGGTATCGCCCTTCAAATCCATCTCATAATCCTGATGAATAGGTAATGATAGCAGGAAAGTATTCTGCTGCTCGTTTCTATAATGTAATTCTACTTTACCTTTATGAAGCTCGGCCAGCGAACGTGCTAACGGAAGGCCAATACCAGTACCTTCTTGTTTTTGATTAGCATCTAATCGATAAAATGGTTCAAAAATTTTGTCTTTATTTTCGTTACCAATGATGAGTCCATCGTTGGTAAACTCAATATGAAAAAGCAGGTCATCGCTACTAAAAGGCAAAAGCTTTACTTTAACCGTATTATCGGCATATTTAACTGCATTATTGATTAGATTACTGATAACTTTTTTGCAGGCTTCAATATCTACATAAGCATGTAGGGTTATTCTGGGAAGTTCCATTTTATAGGCTAACTTCTTCTGTTCAGCTGCGGGCCTGAAGGTAGCAAAAACATCACTAAGAAGCTCATTGATATCTGTTTTGGTGAAATTCAAACTAAAATTGTTCGCCTCTGCTTTTCGGAAATCTAACAACTGATTGGTAAGGTCAATAAGGCGATTGGCATTTTTATTAATCATATTCAAATTTGCAAATGTTTCAGGGTTAACACTTTGGTCTGACAGCAGCTTGTCGAGCGGCATTTTAATCAATGTTAGAGGTGTTCTAATTTCGTGGGCAATGTTTGTAAAAAAATCTATTTTGGCATTATAAATCTCGCGTTCTTTTCCAATTTCTATGGCTTCTATTTCTCGTTTACTTTTCTCACCTACTGCCAAATGGTAATACCTCAATAGAATAACGGTAATAACAGCAGCAAAAGTTACATAAAACATATAAGCCCAAACAGATGTCCACCACGGAGGCATAATGTCGATATTCAGCCTTGTTTCACGGGTATTCCAAATATGGTCGTTGTTCGACCCTTGAATTCTTAACACATAATGACCCGGCGGTAGTTTAGAAAACGAAATTTTCCTCTGGCTTGTTAGATTATACCACTGATTATCAAGCCCTACCATCTGATATTTATAGCTATTCATTGTTGGAGTAACATAGCTAAGGGCTGCAATATCAAAGCTCAAGCTCGAACGGTCGTGGGGTAGCTTGATTCGTGCTGTATGAATCGGTGAACTAGTGAGGGGCGAGTTTTTATCTCCTATCGAAAGCCCTTGACCATTGGCCTGAATCCCCGTGATATACACGGGCGGTATATAAGTATTCTTGACAAATGAATCGGGTTTAAAACTAATCATTCCTGCTACAGTGCCAAAAAACAACATGCCATCTTTATTTTTGTAAGAAGAATTGTAGTTGAACTGCTCACTGGGAAGTCCGTTGGCTTCATTATAATAAGTAAATTTTCCTGTTTTGTCATCTAGCATACACAAACCTCTGGATGTAGATATCCAGAAATTACCCATATCGTCTTCTAGCACACGAAAAACCTGATTATCTAAAAGCCCATTTTCGATACGATAGTTTTTGAATTTTCTTGTCATATCATTGTACCTCGAAAGCCCGTGTTCGGTACAAAACCAAAAATCTCCATTTTTACTTTGATACAGACTATTGATATAGTTGTCTAACAGCCCATTGGTATTACCCGCAATGTATTGTATTCTACCTTTTTTGTTAGTTTTGGGGTTAAAATAAAATATTCCTCGTCCATAACTTGCTACCCAAAGTGTTCCTTGTGAATCTTGATGAATACTTTGGATTTGAGTATTGAAAAACTCTATTCGAGAAAAATCGTCAGAATCGCGATTGTATTTGTACAAGCCCGACCAAGTACCCACCAGAATATCAGACTCGCGGGTTTTGTATAGCGTTACGATGAAATTACTACCAAAAGAATGTGGTGAGTTTGCGGTATAATGCCGAACAACTTTATTAGTTTTCAAATCCATTACATCTAGTCCATGCTCGTAAGTGCCAATCCATAAATAATCGCCGTCGGCTACTAGTCCATGCAAGTTTCGATAAGAAATACTTCCTTTTTTACCATCTGGCAGAAAAGATTTGAATCTCCCTGTTTTCAAATCCAACTGATTGAGGCCAGCATCTTCGGTACCAATCCAAAGTTTGCCATACTTATCCATACAAATTTCATGAATCAGGTTTCCGCTAATGCTGTTGGTAGGTTGTGGAAAATACTTTTGAAAACGGTTAAATTCAGAAGAATAATAATTAATACCCCCAAACTGTGTACTAATCCAAATTCCGCCCTCTCTGTCTTTAAATATGGCATTGATAATATTATCGGTAATCGAATAGGGATTATATTTTTCTTTGGTAATATAATTCATTTTTTTCCTTTTAAGGTCTAAAATAAAAAGTCCTGATTCTGAGCCAAGCCAGTATTGACCATTGTTTTCAAATATAGCATGAAGATGAATACCCTCTTTTTGTCCTGTTTGCTCAGAAATATCAGCGATTTTACCAGTTTTGTAATTAAATAGCCAAACACGCTTCATATTTCCGATTAGCATAGCTGAGTCTGCAACAGAGTGAATAACCATATTGGTAAATATTTCTTTTCCACCCGTCAAGCCCGAAATATTATACTCCAAAAAGCTGTCTGTTTTTGAGTTATAACACCTCATAATACCATTGTTAGTGGCAATCCACACCTTACCAAGTTGAGAAATATGAACCGAAACGATATTATTACCCCAAGGAAATAACTGAACTTTGCCAGTATTTCTATCAAATCGGTATAGCTGATAATCGGAAATAACCCAGATTCCTCCTTGTTTATCTCCACGAATCATACGAACATCCCCCGACGGAATCGGCTTGAAGGGAGCAAATCGGTCTGAGATAGGATTATAAAGATAAATCCCCTTATGTGTACCAATCCATAACGTTTCTTGTTCGTCCTCATACAATGAAGCTACCGAATTACTACCTAGGCTAGTCGAATCGCCTTGCTTATTTCTAAAGATTTTGAAAGAGTTACCATCAAAACGGTTGAGTCCATTGCGACTAGCAATCCAAATAAAGCCCTTTTTATCCTGAATAATATCATGGGTTGCATTGCCCGATAGGCCATCCAAAACCTTGTAGTTTTTGAAATAATACGGAACAGCCTGCCCCATACAAGCCAGACAAAGTAGTAAACCACTAAGCGTAGTAAGAAGATTTTTCACTGAATTATTTCAAACAGACCTCTGTATACTAGTCTGGAGTTTCATAATAACTTTTGTAAATATATCTCTATAAAATCTCTGTTTATTAACAAAATGCAAGATTGAGACAGTTTGATTGAAAATTGAGACTCAGAGATTATTCCATTAATTAACAAAGCCTGAACTTCGTATCCAATTCAAATTAATCCAATAATTTAATCAAATAGTAACAAATAATGGATGTAAAGAATCCGTTTAAACAACAATTTTGATGAAAAAAAACTTGTACAAACTGGCACAAGATGCAAAAAAGTCGACGCTGATGAAATGGTCTAACACAACGACCATAGCTATGCTTTTAAGTATGCTTGTGGCTATATCAGGAGTAGCCCAGTCCCAGAAGGGCATCTTAATTTCGGGAAAAGTGGCTGACAAGCAAGGCGTTTTACCTGGTGTTTCGGTAGTAGAAAAAGGCACTAGCAACGGTACAACTACTAATTCGGAGGGAAAATTCAGCTTACAGCTTTCGGCTGGAGCTAAGGTACTCACCATTTCTCATGTGGGTTATTTTACACAAGATGTAGATGTAAAAAACAAAACAACCATTGAAATTACGCTAGAAGAAGACCAGAAAACCCTCAATGAAGTAGTGGTAATCGGTTATGGCTCGCTCAACAAACGAGAGGTTTCTAGTGCTATTACCCACTTAGGGTCAAAAGATTTATTGCGTGTGGGCGGTAACAACCCATTGATGGCTATTCAAGGAAAAGTAGCAGGGCTTTCAGTAACCAATACCGCAAGTGCTGACCCTAACTCTTCGCCAAGTATTCAGCTTCGTGGGGCATCTTCACGTAGTGCAGGCCTTGGCCCATTGTTTGTAATCAATGGTATTCCTGGAGGAAATATCGACAACATCAACCAAAACGAAATTGAATCTATCGACGTACTAAAAGGTGGTGCGGCTTCGGCAATTTATGGAACACGTGGTAGTAACGGGGTTATCGTAATCACTACTAAAAAAGGCTCGTCCGAGTCTCGTCTATTCTACGATGGCTACACCACTTTTGACTACCTAGCCAACCAATTATCGGTTCTTTCTAAAGACCAGTTTTTGGCCAACAAACGTGGTGTAGACCTTGGCGGAAATACCAACTGGATGAAAGAAGTGAGTCGTGAGCCTTCGTTTTCACACAAGCATACCTTACAATTTTCGGGAGGGAATGGACAAACAAGTTACTTCACCTCAATAGATTATCGTGATGCAAACGGAATTGATCTTCGTTCGGCAAAAACAGAATATGGTGGTCGTGTAAATATTAACCATACCACTGCCAACAACTTGGTTACGTTGACATTCAATGCAGCACCACGTTATGCCAAAACAAAGAGAGCAGATTATAGCGGATTTAATTATGCTTTAACGCTCAACCCTACCCTTTCGGTTAGAGATGCAGCAGGTAAATACAACTATATTACGTCGGGTTTCTTTGCTAATAACCCCGTTGAAACTGCCAATACTATTTTGGCCGACCAAGAATTTAAGTTATTGGATTTCAATGGTTCAGCTAAGTTGAATATTCTTGATAACCTTAGCACTAGCGTAACTTTTGGAGAGGTAAGCTCTTCGTATCGTAACATGAACTTCACGCCTTCCAACATTACCCCTGTAATTAATGGTAGTGGACGTAATACGGCATCGCAATCGCTAGACGAAAACGACCAGAAAAGTTTAGAATGGCTTGGCAACTATTCGTTAGATATAAGTAAGCATTCGTTGAAGTTGCTAGCTGGATACTCATTCCAGTATTTCACATCATCGGGTTTTAGTGCTGCCAATGAAAAATTCCCATCCAATGTACTTACCTACAATTCACTCGGTACGGGCTTATGGAACTTAGAAAAAGGTATTAACAATGTCGGTTCTTACAAAAACAGCTCAAAATTAGTTGCCTTCTTCGGCCGACTCAATTATGATTTTGACCAGAAATATTACCTTTCAGTAAGTCTTCGCCGAGAAGGCTCTTCCAAGTTTGGCTATGACAACAAATGGGGCTATTTCCCTGCGGCATCGGCGGCGTGGCGTTTGACACAAGAAAAATTCATGCAAAATATTTCTTGGCTCAACGAACTGAAGATACGTGCAGATTATGGCGAAACAGGTAATCAGGATTTTGGGAATTACTTGTCGTTAGACACCTACGGAGGCTATGGTTATTATCCTTATAATGGAACATCCTTTCAGGTTTGGGGGCCTAACCAGAATACCAACTACAACCTACGCTGGGAAAAGGCTATCAACTTCAATGCAGGTGTTGACTTTGAGCTATTAGATAGCAAAATCAGCGGTAGCATCAACTACTACGAGCGTACCAACAAAGATTTGTTGGGTTCATATAATGTACCTAATCCACCCAATATTCAGGGAAGTACATTTGCCAATGTGGGTACTATGAAAAACACAGGGATTGAATTACAATTAAGTGCCGCAGTATTAAACAAAGGCGACTTTAGCTATAACCTTAGCGTAGTAGGTGCATATAATGAAAATAAATTTGTTTCATTTTCTAATGAATTGTTCAAAGGCCAGACTTACATTGATGTCGTAGGAATGCCCGCTCCAGGAAGTCCAGGAACGATTCAGCGTTTGCAAGAAGACAGACGAATCGGAAGCTTTTACGCACTCAAATCTGCAGGAGTGAATGAAAACGGAGCGTTGTTGGTGTATAACAAAAAAGGTGAAATTATACCTGCTAACCAAGCCAACAACGATGACAAGCAGTTTGTAGGAAATGGTCTTCCTAAGTTTACAACAGGTATTTCAAATACCTTCAAATACAAAAATTGGGATTTGAGTGTATTCCTACGTGGTGCATTTGGGTATAAATTATTCAATACTTATGCCTTTTATCTGGGTACTCCAGCCACTCAGGAAAATGCCAATGTACTTTCTTCGGCTTATGATGGTAGCAAATATTCAAAACTGACTAGCACCTCAACGTATTCATCGCTTTCTGATTACTTTTTAGAACCAGGAGGATTCTTGAAGATTGATAACGTTACACTAAGCTATACCAAACCCCTAAAGCTCAAGGCTATACAGTCGGCACGTATTTATGCGACTGCTAGAAATTTAGCAACATTCACGAAATACACAGGCGGCGACCCTGACCTTGTACAAGTAAACGGGCTATATCCAGGGGTCAATAGTTCGTTGAACTACTACCCTTCTACAACACAACTGTTGCTGGGGTTACAACTTACTTTTTAATTTCCTGATTAAAATTCCAACCATGAAAAAGAATCTTATTTCAAAATACCTATCTCGATTTACGGCCTGTGCGATTCTCTCGTTGACGGTAGGCTGTACCAATCTGGACGAAGAATTATTCGATAGAATTACTTCTGAAAACTTCCTACAAACACGTGATGACGTAACACGAGATTTCTTGCGTGCATTTGAGCATAGTTATTGGAGTATTCAAGGTGGCAATACATTTATGCTACAAGAAAATAGCTCCGACGAAATGATGACACCCAACCGCCAAGGCGACTGGTTTGATGGTGGTCAGTTTCAACGTGTACACTACCATACTTGGACACCCAACGACGGCTTCACTAGCGACCCTTGGAATGCCCTTTACGGCGGTATAACACTAGCAACGAATTCGCTTGAAGACTTGGAGGGTATCACTGACCCCGCCAAATTCGAGATGACACGTGCCGAATTAGACGGAATGATTGCCGAGCTAAAAGTACTTCGTGCATGGTTAAATATCCGTTTACTGGATTTTTACAGAAATATCGTAATCGTTACCAAAGTAAAAGGACAAAGTGCTGGTGGACTACAAGTACCTCCACAGGAAGCTTTCAACTTTATTGAAAAAGAACTGAAAGATGCAATTCCACAACTTTCTACCAATACTACTTTGGGTAATAACGTAGCTGGACGCTGGACAAAAGGCGGTGCAGCCGCACTATTAGTAAGGCTTTATTTGAATGCAAAAGTATATACTGGCACAGACCGCTTTGCCGATTGTGCCAAAGTAGCTCAGGATATAATCAGCGGACAATATGGCACTTATGCTCTTGAAAGCCGCTGGGATGCACCATTCGACTATACCAATCCTACCTCTAAAGAAACTATTTTCGGCTTTCCGGGAAGTTTCAGCTTAACACACTGGCAGTATGATGGCGGTATGTATTTTTGGATGTTGCCCAACCTAGCTCCAAGCTATTTTGGATTTACTGATTTTGGTAATGCCAACCCTAAATATGCTATGCAACCCGGCCTTGATGTGGATAGTGTAGAGTATAATTTCACTTTGGGTAAGCCTTTTATCAAATTCCAAAAATACAAAGATGACCTTCGTTTGAAAAAATACAAAAACCTAGGAAATAGCAAGCGTGAAGGGATGTTCTTGTATGGCTATTTGCCTTATATCAATTCGGCAGGGAAACAAGATACAGTAAGAGGCTTTAAAGGCCCTTATCCTCTTTTCTTTAGAGATCAAGTTGGTCGGTTCTTAGATGCCAAACCAGGAACAAAAATTGCCGATAAGGTTTCAAATATGAACAATGCTGATAATAATTCAGGGCTTTATCCAGTAAAATACCCTTATTACCCAAGCAGCGACCAAAATAAAATCTCTTCGGCTTATGCAGAAATTCGTTTTGCTGAAATTTATTACTCTTTAGCTGAATGTAAATACAGAGCTGGCGACAAAGCTGGTGCTGCGGTATTACTAAATACTGTCCGCAAACGCAACTATCCAGAGGGTTCTTCAAGTTTATATAGTGCTAGCGGTAGCGAACTTACAGACCGCGAAATGCTTGACGAATGGATGCGTGAATTCTTGGCTGAAGGCCGTAGAAGAACCGACTTAGTACGTTGGGGTGTGTTTAGCACTGGTACTTGGTGGGATAAAAATCCTGATAAAGATAACCATACAGACATCTTCCCAATCGGACAAAATGTATTGAATGCTTCGCCACAATTAAAGCAAAACCCTGGTTACTAAATATAATTTTAATGAAATCTTACAAGCCCATGGCTGTGCTAAGTACCGCATTTTTATGTGCGGTACTTGGTACGGCCAGTCTTGGTTCAGGCAGTACTTTTACTGGCTTTAAACCATCCACAAAACCAACTATCGCCCCTACTCCACGTCCTCGTGAAGCATGGGTTTTACGCTCTGTTCTTGATTCAAGAACCAGAGTTTTAAGTATCTCCTTGCACAATAATCTTTGGATTGCTTACAATACTAAAACAGCCTCATTGTACAAAGCTTGGTCTGGAAAAATCAATTTCAATGGCCCCGTTTACACTTCTTCGCATGGCCCACAACCCATTTCAACGGGTATTACCTACATGGAAGAACCTGACGAAAACCCGTGGCGCATCGAAGTAAACGGCAAACAAGTTACACCCGAAGTTAACTACAAAGGTCACACTATTCTGAACAATCAGGTTATCCTGAAATACGAATTAGCCTATCAAGGTCAGAGAATTTTAGTAGAAGAAAAACCAGAATACTTTGAGGTTGGAAATGGCAAAGCGGGTTACGAACGTGTATTTACGGTAAAAAATATACCCACTGATGCTAAAGTATCTGTAAATATGCACTTGGCTTCGCTACTGGCTACCACTGATTATTCAACGGATGGGAAATTTACAATAAGTAATCAACGTGATGAGCAAAGCCAAAATCAGGCTTTTAAAGCAATTGATGGAAAACTGACGCTAAACAATACGGGTACAACTACTTTTTCTATTCACCTAACACCAAAACCAGAACAACCTCTAGCTTCGCAAACGATGAGCAGGTCAGAAATGATTGCGAATCTTTTTGCCAAAAGTGATTGTAATACCTGTCATAATCAGGACGTAAAAACGGTGGGGCCATCGTACAAAGCCATCGCTGAACGTTACGAAAACAATGAGCAAAACCGCAATACGCTTATTGCCAAGGTAATCAAAGGCGGAGCTGGTAATTGGGGACAAATCCCGATGTCGCCACACCCTACTTTAAAAAAGGAAGATGCTGATGCAATGGTTTCTTACATCATGAGTCTCGATGCAGCCAAAGAAAGAGAACAAGCTGCAAGTAAACTGATGCCAAGACCTGCCTACAAGATTATTCTCAAAGCAGAAAAACCAAACCAATCCGCTAAAACCGAAAAACAAGGTATCGCCATCAACGTGTATCAATTTGCCAATGCTATTGGTGAAGTCCCTGAAGTAAATGATGAAATGTTACCTATAAAATCTGGTTCTATCAATGCTTTGCACTTAGATGAACAAGATTTTGGTGACATGAAAGATAACTTTGCCATTTATGCCAGCGGTTTTATCAACATCAAAAAAACAACCAATATTGACTTTAGATTAGTTTGTGATGATGGCGGTAAACTCTTTATTGATAACAAACTAATTATCGATAATGGTGTAAATCACGGCCTGCAACCTACCGATGGCGAAATTATTTTGAAACCGGGTAAACATCCATTCAGATTAGAATATTACCAAGGTTTGTACGGCAAAGGGCTTTCGTTACAATGGCGACCTTACGGTAGCAAGGCTTTTGTAGTAGTACCGCCTTCTGTGTTTACTTATAAAGAATCTGCCATTAAAAATACAGGACAAACAGCTATTAAGGTTCAGAAAAATGATATTCCGGGCGACCAATCACCATTGGTTGCTGTGCATCCAAGCTTTACTTTATCGCAGGCAAGACCAGACAATTTTCAGCCCAAAGTAGGTGGAATGGATTTTCTATCTGATGGTAGAATGGTTGTGAGTACTTGGGATTCTCTGGGCTCTGTGTATATTATTGACGGACGCAATGCGGCTTCGCCAAGTGATATTCAAGTGAAACGCATTGCCTATGGGCTTGCCGAACCTTTGGGTTTGAAAGTGGTGGATGATGAAATTTACATCATGCAAAAGCAAGAACTCACCAAACTAGTTGACTTAAATAAAGACGAGATTATTGATGAGTACCAAACCATTTGTAATGGCTGGAAAGTCTCGGCCAACTTCCATGAATTTGCTTTTGGGCTAGTTTATAAAGATGGCTATTTCTACGGAACACTCGCTACAGCCATTAACCCGGGTGGTGCAAGTACCAAACCACAAATTCCTGACCGTGGAAAAGCCATCAAAATTTCAAAGAAAGATGGTTCATTCTCGTTTGTAGCTTCGGGTTTAAGAACACCTAACGGCATAGGTTTAGGCGTAGATAATGAAATTTTTATCGCTGATAATCAAGGAGACTGGTTACCTGCCAACAAAATTGTTCATTTACAAGAAGGTGCTTGGTATGGTTCTCGTTCGGTAGATTTTGAAGGTACTGCCAATCGTCAAGAAACGCTGCCTGTAGTGTGGCTTACACAAGACGAAATTGGTAATTCGCCAAGCCAGCCAGCTAAACTTAATATTGGCCCTTATCAAAACCAAATGATTCATGGCGATGTAACCCACGGAGGAATCAAAAGAGTATTTGCCGAAAAAATAAACGGTACGTATCAAGGTGCAGTATTTAGATTTACGCAAGGTTTAGAAGCTGGTGTAAATCGCCTTGTGTGGAGTCCAGACGGCACATTGTATATTGGCGGTGTGGGTTCAACTGGCAACTGGGGACACGCTGGAAAACTTAGTTATGGTTTACAAAAACTCACTTTCAATAATAACATAGCTTTTGAAATGCTGGCAGTACGTGCCAAATCGGATGGTGTAGAAATTGAATTTACAGAACCATTGAAGGAAGGTGTTGGCGAAAAAGCGTCAGACTATGACATTCGTCAATGGTGGTTTAAGCCAACTGGCGATTATGGTGGCCCTAAATTAGATAATGAAAGCTTACCTGTAAAATCAGTAAATGTATCTAGCGACCGCAAGAAAGTAACGCTACAATTGGCTGGCATGAAAAGTAAACACGTCGTTTATATCCATTTGAACCGAAAAACGATTGTCAGTCAAAATGGCAATAATCTGTGGAGTACCGAAGCTTGGTACACGATGAATGTTTTACCATAATATAGACCAGCACATAACAAAATGGCTATCATAGTTGAAGGCAAAAGTTGCTCTTTATGATAGCTATTTTGTTATTGATGGCCTTGATATTTCAAATATTGTTACTCAGACATATATTACGCCATCACATACCGATTATATCCTCTATCAACCAGCTCTTTATATGCTTCCCAAACATCCGTAGGTACTTGTTCTGGAATCTGAAAGCCCAATTCTCCATATACTTTTATACGTTGCAAATCACCGACAATCAAGTGAATAAAGGTTTCTTGATTGTCTACCAATTCTAAATATTCATGATAAGTCAGTGGTTCGGCTGAGGTCGACCATTTTACCTCAGGCCACTGTTGAGCAGCGGTATTATAAGCTCGGCGAGTCATGTAAGGTTTGGCAATCAACAAACCTTCACGGTGCGGTAAGTCATATTGTTCAATAATTTTTTTGGAAAAAAGTATATTTTCACCTGTGTTAGAGGCCTTTTCTTCTAAATAAATTTTCTCAGATGGAACGCCCAAATCTATCATGACTTTGGAAAACTTTTGTGCTTCTGTCTCCGTCCAGATTTCATTGGTGACTTTGCCCAAACCTCCTGAAACAACGATGTAGCTTACAGGATTTTCTAAAAAATATTCAGCCGCAAACTTCGGCACTCGCAAATCGCTACTACCCAATACCAAAATAAAATCGGGATGTTGAGGTACACAACACTTATTTAAATAATTATAAATTTTCTCTTCGGGCAACATAAGTATTAGTGCTGAATTATGAGTGGTGAATTGTGAATATAAAATTTTAATTATCAATGTCTTACATCTTCAATTGATTAAATCTTATTTTGCACGATTACTTATAAATGAGCTATTTTTAATTTCTAATTAAGATACTCTTCTATCACTTTTTTCCAAGCCAAATACCCCTCTCCTAATAAATGAAGTCCATCATTAGTGAATTTGGGATTCATTCGACCTGTTTCGTCTACCAAACTTGTATATACATCGAGATACACAAATGACAATGAGTTGCTTAGATTTTTCAAAGATTGATTTACTTGGATGATTTCAGGCTTTTTGCTCGTATGTCCTCCGAATTTCTTAAAAGATTCATTCACAGGAAAAATACTTTGTACAAAAATCTGCGTTTTAGGAGATGTCTCATGCAAAATGGTCACAATCTGGCGTATATTTTTGACCACACTGTCTGGCGAAATTCCTCTAGCCAAATCATTAGTCCCTATTAACAAAAATACCTTAGCTGGTTTTCGTTCAGCCACTTCATCGATTCTGTTCAAAACCCCTGCGCTAATATCGCCACTGATACCTCTATTTTTGATATGAGAATTTTGAAACATTTCTGCCCATTCTCCGCCATCAGTAATACTGTTGCCCAACATAATAATGTCTTTTGAAGTTTTGGGTAAAACCTTAAAAAGCGCCACTCTTTGATGGTAATAGGTTGAAAATAAAGAATCTGGAAAACGATACTTTACTTGTTGTGCTTGTGCCATAAAGGCAAAAAATAGGCCGAATACACAGCCTATTGCAAATTTGATTTTCATAGAAGATATGTTAAACATGAGTTTTTTGCTACCGTAAAGTACGTTTTAAAAATTTCCTTTTAATGCTATCTTAAACGGCATCAAGGGTAAATTTGCTTCGTTGACAATATTGCATTTTGGATTGGGTAACCAAGCATAATTGATTTGCGTAACCTGTTTATCCGAGGGCAAAGTAAGGATTATTTTATCAGAAAAGAGCGTTATTTTTTCTGGATAAAAGAAAGATGCTTCTGTACCACCCAGATTAAATCCTTGCAAGAGAAAACCTTTGGGATTTAGGCCATCGTTGGTTTGTAATTTACTTGCAAAATCAAACCATAGCTCAACTTGATTGCCTTTTTGCTGATATTCTTTAAAAATCGGTCCTGAATAATCAAGAGGTAACTGATAGGTTTTGGCTAAAGCTAATAAACTCAGTCGCTCGCCAATGGGCTTTTTGTCAGTCGGGTGGACATCTAATGAGTCCCCAGTATCGATACTCACAATCATGCCAACGTTACTGATTTTTTGACTCAACTCAAACTGACTCGCACGAAAAGCAGGCCAGCCAGAACGATTAGCAATGGCGGGCAATTGGACTGTATAAATGGGAAAATCACTTTGATTCCATGTTTTTCGCCAGCTTTTTACCAAAGTCTCAAACAAAGGTGTATGAATTTCGGGATGTGTGGCATTGGATTCACCCTGATACCAAATCACGCCTTTGATGGCAAATGGAGCTAGAGGTTTTATGCCATTATTAAACAAGAAAGAACCCGCAAAAGGATGTAATAATTTACGATTGGGCGTAGCATCCTGTAGCACAAGAGCCAGATTTTCATTGCTTCGTTCCAATACCCAAGGATGAATATCCTGAGCTTTTTGTAGCCAATCTTTATCCACAAACTGCCGTAATTGAGGATGCGAAGCCAAACTTGCCGAATCGATATAGGCTTGGGTAGTAGTGCCACCAACGGCATTACAAATGAGCCCAATTGGTACATTGAGCTTTTGCTGTAACTGTTTCCCAAAATAATAACCCACCGCCGAAAACTTAGCAGCCGTTTCGGGCGTACATAGTTGCCAGCTCGTAGGCTCATAAAACTTACCTGCTTGTAAATCAGATAAAAGAGTATCACTAAATACCACCTTCGCCAAGGGACGAGCACTAGCACGGGGTGTCATGCGAAACAATCGAATTTGAGCATTATCCGCTTGTGATATTTCCTGTTTAGCATTTTTGGTTTGCTCCAAACGAAATTCCATATTGGACTGCCCAGCACAAAGCCACACTTCGCCCACTAGAATATTTTGAAAAACTAGGCGCTGTTTTTGAGAGCTAACCTGTAGTTGAAAAGGCCCTCCTGCGGTGTGAGCAGGCATATTGATTTTCCAATTACCATTTTTATCTGTCTTAGTTTTTAGTGAAAATCCATCAAACGAAACATTTACTTCACAACCTCGACATGATTTTCCCCAAACAGGGATAGCCATTTTCTGCTGCAATACCATGTTATCGCTAAAAATAGCGGGTAATTCAAGCTGTGCTTGTGCCACTAGACTCAAGCACAGCAATTTGCCTAGAAGTGTAAAAAGATATTTTTTCATGATTGTTATTCAAAAAATGGCAAAACTGTAAACATCCATTTCACGGGATTTTGCCAATCGCTTCCTTTAAAAGTACCTACAGGAGCTTTAACTTTTATTTCATTCCAGCCTTTATGTAGTTGTATCCTAATCGGTTGACGATATTCATATCCTTCGTCTGTTAAGGGCTGTTCCAAGGTAGGATTCTGCCCTGCATTCGCCCATGAAGGAGCTTGTATGAGTTGATTATTGACCCAAACTTTACTTGCACGGGTGTCCCATTGAGATGAAGGCGGAACAGCGGTAGCCATCGACCTAGAAATATTATTGAATCCTATCCAGCAATAGGCAGTGGTATCGGCGGGCATCCAGATTTTTTGGATAGTATACCAAGTGGTATTTTCTTGTGGATTAGCTAATACTCCTTTTACAACGGGTGACCACCAATGCCGTAAAACAACAGTACCGCCTAGTGCTTCTTGGTTAGGTATGGGGTTTTGATTTAGAAAATGGGTTTGTTCTGGGACAAAAGCGCTATCAAGTTTTCCATGATTAAAAAATGGACCAAACAGTTGCCAACGGATATGTCCTTGCGGGTGATAGGGAAAAGGTTTATCCTTAAAGTTTTGTATTTTTTGTACAAGTAATCTTTTTTCAAAATTGTCAAATTTAGCAACTGCATCCACCTCTTTTGCATCGATATTGGTCACCCACTGAGTTTGTCCACCTCCAACCCACGTTCGTTCCGAAAAAGCTAACATACTAGGATATAAGGCATTCATAGTCAATAAATCTTTTTCTTGACGAATATTTCTATCATGCCAGAGACATAAGGTTGCTCCTAATACTTGTTTGTCTGATTGTGAACGGTCGCCAATATTTCGTTGAAAAAGCATCGTAACAACCTCCAGCGGGTCGATATGATTGATGTACAAATGTCGAGAATCGATGTAAACTTCTCCCTCAGGAATAGACTCGTGTCCCATCCATAATTGTCTGATGGTCTCCTGGGGCAAATTCCCCCCAGGCGACCAGCCAATCACTTTTCTTCCAAAACTTTTGACATATTGAGTCATTTCTGGCAAAAAATCATGATTGGTAATTTTTACCTCATCGCCACCAATATGCAAATAGTTGATAGGGTATGTTTGACAAACTTCTTTGATAATTTCTTTGACAATTTGTACACCTTCTTTGCTCTGCATCGATACCCCCATCGCTCGTTCAAATGCCTGACTATGACCTGGCATATCTATTTCTGGAACAAATTCGATATGTCGTTCTTTGCAATAGTCTATCAATTGCATCATGTCAGCATGACTATAAAACTTCCCTTTTTGACGCAACATTGTGTTTGCATCGGTAAGTTGAGGATATTTTTTTAGTGCTAATCTCCAAGCTACATCTTCGGTCAGGTGGAAATGAAAAACATTGAGCTTATAACTGGCCATCACGTCGATTTGCTCTTTGAGTTGAGGTATAGATTGGTAGTTTCGACCAACATCTACCAAATAGCCTCGCCATGCAAAAGCTGGGCTGTCCTTGATAGAACAACCCTGAATCTCCTTGTTTTTTTGTAGCTGTAAAAAGGTTTGTATGCCATTAAAAACCCCGTGCGAGGTATTAGCTTTCAGCATCACTTTTTGAGAAAACACCTCAAGTTGATAAGCTTCTTCAGGTAAATGGCTGGTAATAACTTGACCTAAACTCAAACTAATGCCTTGTAGAGGAGCATTTTTCTGAAAAAGCACTTTTACCTTGTATCCCTTTTTTGAAAGCTGTTTCTGTAAAAAAATTGCTTCGGATTTTAAACGTCTATCATTGTAGTAAACGGCCCTTGCCTGAGTCAAGTCAAATGCTCGTGATGTCCATGTAAGTTGTCTGGGCAAGGGTATTAAACTTGGATAAGTTGGCGTTTGACTCAATGCAAAAAAATGACTCAAAAATGTTAACAAACCTACCATTAATACTTTTACTTCCATGACACGGTATGAAAAATGATTTGTTTGTAATTGTCTTTTTCGTACAAAATCCCAATTTGATTTTTTCCCACTTGCACAATATCCGAATAGGCGGCATTGTCGCGTGTATGTCCTGCCTCAGCTTTGTCTATGACCCAATTTTTCACCCAAGTTTTTCCTTCGTCATAACTAATTCTTAATGTAAGGTTATCTCTATTTTTGGTATCTGCAGCATTACAAAAAGCCAAAATGGTCTTTTTCCCTTCTGTAAAGCTTAAAATACTGCCTTGGCATACAGGGTCTGGAAGGTTTGGGTCAAAATAGGTATCGTGCCAATGTTGTCCGCCATCGTTACTAATCGCTACTATTCGCTGGCGAATATCCCCTTTTTGATTACGAGCATTAAACATCAATTTATCACCCGACAAAGGAGCGGCTGTAGCCTCATTGCCTCCTGCGATATTGATAGTTTCGCTCAAATGAAAGGTTTTGCCGTGGTCATCACTATAAAATCCATGAGCATAATAATCCACAAAATGTGCCTGTGGTTCACCCTGCGAGTGATTGGCAGCCACATAGATGCGACCTTTGTATTTGCCTTTCAAAAACTGTGTAGCATGCCCAGGCGTATTGGCATACGAACGCCAATCTTCTTGAAACTGATAGGCTGGATTAATCTTCGGTTGGTTGGGTCTATGCACTTGCGTGGTGATATTCTGTGGCTTCGACCAAGTGTGTCCTGCATCTACGGATGTCACAAACCAAACTTCTCGAATCCCATGTCCTTTACGAATTTCTCCTTCGTGGTTATTTCCAGTATTGTAAAAAAGGAAGATACGCCCTTGGGGATACTTTGGGTCGGTAAGGTCAACGACTGGCGCAGGATTACCCGCTTGAAGAGAATCATAATTGATAGCAACTTCTATATTTCCCCATGTTTTTCCTTGGTCTTTGCTACGTTTCAGAACAATATTAATATCTCCAAAATCGCCACTTCCGTTGACTCTCCCCTCGGCGAAAGCCAATAATTCGCCTGAAGGTAAACCGATTATGGCAGGTATTCTAAAAGATTTATGCCCCTCTTGTCCTGAGGTAAAAACAGGTACTTGTGCCCACAATTGACTTGTTAACAAGACATTCAGAATGATTCCTAGTATTTTTTTCATAGTTATAGTTAAATATCTAAAGCTGATGTTCTATCCTCTTTTTTCTAAAAAGTCATTCAAAATTTTATAGCAATACCACTCTTGGCGAGGTAAATGAAATGGTCCTTTAAACAAATTACCTTTGGCAGTTTGTGCAAGACTTCCATCACGATGCAAGTATCCAAACCATTCACCATTAACAGGGTCATGAAAGTGCTGGTAGGCATAGTCATGCACCATTTGATGCCACTGGGCGTATTTTTCATTTCCTGTCATCAAATAGGCCAATAGAGTGGCAATAATGGCTTCGTTATGCGGCCACCAAAACTTCATATCTTGCCAATATTCTTGTACAGGTTTGTCGTAAACATCTCTAAAATACAAAATACCCCCGTGTTCTTTATCCCAACCTCTTTCCCACATATAATCAAGCATTTTACAGCCTAATTCAATCAAATGAGGATCATTGTTGCGATATTGGGCTTCGTGCAAAATAAACCAAGCCCCTTCAATCGCATGGCCAGGATTGAGGGTGCGCCCGTCGATATGGTCGATAATACTGCCGTCGAGTGCCACACTTTCCATCACACAACGAATATCGTCTTTGACAAAATACTGTTCTATTTGCTGAATCCAAGTTTCAATCCAAACATCACAGCGCTCATCGCCAATAGTTTCACGAAGTTGCTGGGCGGTGTTCATCATAATCATCGGCACACCGATTCCTCGTGTTGGACGAGTATTCGTAAACTTTGCTGGTAGTAAAGTTGGATTGCTGGCATATTCCAAACATTTGCCAAATAACTCACGAGCTTTTTGTGCCGCTGACTCATCACCCGATGCTTTGGCATAGGCAGCGTGCGCAATTACAGCAAAGGTTTCCGAAAAATAGTAACGACGTTTTCGAATACCTTCTCCTTGTCGAGTTACGTGAAAAAACATTTGTCCGTCGGTATCAAAGCAATGTTTGTTCAGAAAATCTATGCCATTTTTGGCACCATTGAGCCACATTTCATTTTCGCCAAAAGTATTTACCAAAGTCGAAAGTGTCCAAGCGGCTCGTCCCTGAATCCAAACGGCTTTATCGTCATCAATGAGCGAACCATCTTGGTCTCTCATGAGCAGATAACCGCCATATTCCCAATCTATACTTCGAGGAAACCAAAAGGGTATGGTATCTTCTAGTAATTGTTTTTTATAAAAATCTCTTAATGTTGTAAGTAGTTGGATGTCCATTTTGGATTGCATATTTTTTAGAAATTGAAAGAAAAGGGAGAGCCTTACCTTGATGAAGCATGTACACATCAGGTAATCAACCGCTCTTCCCTTTGTCCATAACTATCCAATTTTCACTTTGCTATTTTGGGTTTTATTAATGCCAGAAAAATCCCTAAGGCGATAAAAACTAAGCCTCCCAGACTCGCTAAATCATATCCCAGATTTCCTTGGTCGGTAGATTTCCCTAAAATATTGGTAATCAATGCCCCTGCAAATACCCCACACATATTCATAAGTCCGTAAGCAGTACCACGTTGTTTTTCGGAAACGATTTGACAAAGAATAGGCATATTGTTGGCGTCGAACATGCCATATCCTAATCCAAAACAGATAGCAGCTCCTACCAAATGCCAAACTTCTGTACCAAAACCGAGCAAAAACAAGGCAGGAATCGTAAGTCCTAAACCAATGGTACTCACAAAAATTCGTCCTCGAATATGTGTTTGTATCCAGCGATCAGAGAAATATCCACCAGCAAGAACTCCAACCAAAGAGGAAAAAGCCATAGTGATGGTAGATAGCGGACCTGCCTGAGCCATATCTATTTTTAGACTTTGAGAAAAAAGTGTAGGTAGCCAATTTTTGATACCCCAGCCCGACAGACTAGGAATCGTAAAATAAAGCAATAGCAAGATAAAAGCAGTATTGCCAAACAGACTTTTTAAATTATGAACTATCTTATTTTCTGACACTTCAGTGATATTATATTCTTCTTTTTTCCGATTTTCTTTTAATAAAACCATTAATAAAAGAGCATATCCAACGCCTACAAAGCCAAATAATTGGAAAGTTGCCTGCCATGAAAAAGAAGCCGCAATAGTAGCCCCAAATCCTCCAAGCGACTGCCCTATATATAAGCCTGTCATGTGGATACCAATGGCTATTGAACGGCTTTTGGAATCATGATAATCGGCAATAAGTGACAACGCAGCAGGAATATACAGTGATTCGCTAAAGCCCATTAATGCCCTAAGAGCCAACAGTTGAGTAAAATTTTGAGCAAAGCCCATCAATAATGTCACCGCAGACCATACAAACAAACTACTGACAATAATCCATTTGCGGTTGATACGGTCGGCAGCCAGTCCAGAGATAGGACTCATAAGACCATATATCCAAAGAAAAATGGCCATTAATTGCCCAAAATTTGTAGCAGTCTGAAGCTCAACAATCGACACTTGCATACTTGCTTTCATGGTCGAAAGCATCTGTCGGTCGAGGTAATTGAGCAAGGCCACCACCCAAAGTAGCGCTACAACGAGCCATTTATAGTTTTTGGAATTAAATAACATTTTGATTGGTGATTTTGGATTTTAGATTGCGGATATCAACCTCTGTATTGTGTTCTATGAAAACAGAACAAACGAATTAAGCATGAGTGCTGATTTTTTAGTTTAAACTTTTTATTATCAATATTTTATATTTAAAACCATTACTGTACGAAGGTTTTTATTTTGTTCGACAGAGTTCTTATTTATTGTTTTTTGGGGGTGTAGGTGCAACCCTTGCGGTTGCCATTTTGAATGAGGTAACTCCAAGCGTTACTGCAAGCGTTACCGCTACACTTTTGATTATCAATATCCTATATTTAAAGCTAGTACTGTACGAAGGTTTTTATTTTGTTCGACAGAGTTCTTATTTATTGTTTTTTGGGGTGTAGGTGCAACCCTTGCGGTTGCCATTTTGAATGAGGTAACTGCAAGAGTTACCGCTACACCAATTTTATTTTAATGATAAAGCTCAACTTTCTTAGAGTACTAATTTTAAATTCACAACTCAGCACTAACACTTACCTCTGGTCGAGCGCCAATGGCTAAAACCCTATTTTATTTCTCCTACTAATATTTCTACACTTCTTACGCCTGCTTTTATTTCACCAGAAGGAATAATTATTTTGTTGTCCCAAATAATGGCCGCAGTAGTTACAGGTACAATAAAAGGAATTTTGCCAAGCTTTTTCCATGTATTTTTCTGGGAATCAAAAAGTAAAATTTCTCGACTAAAACCAGGATGATTAACTTGTAGATGATTCTTTTGGGCAATAAGTTTAGCCTTTTTCTCAGGGTCAGATTCTTGGGCGATTTGTGCCAACAAAATCTCTACCTGATGAAAAGTTTCGCCTTTATCACCGCCAAATAACATACATTGATGCTTACCCATCGCTACACCAGTACCCGCCGAAATAGCATAAGGTAAAGATTGTTGCGTAGTCCAGACTTTTTTATTCTCATCAAAAGCATAACAAGAATTGTAAAAGTCGCTAATGCCGTTGGCTTGCCTTTGGCGTCCGCCAACTAGATATAATTGATGGTTGAGATTAAACAGTAAAGCGTGCGAAAGGCTCACAGGAAGTTCCGCAACGAGTTGCCAACCAAGCGATATATGTTTCAAATCCAATTTGAGTAATTGATTCGAAACACCAGTTTTGGTTTCGCCACCCGCCAAGTAAATATCCGAATCATGTACAATGGTTGCGGCAGCATTACTAATGCCTTGAGGTAAATCAGGCAAAGGTTCTATGGCTGGTTGTTCTTCCTTCGGATTCCATTTAAGGATAAAAACCTCTTTTCGATAACCTTCTTGGTCTTCGCCACCGATGCAAATCAGCCCTTGTGCAGACTGAACAGTGGTTGTATAAGCCATTTTTTGAGGCAATCGAAAAGTCTGAGAATGCCAGAAGAATGCCTTGTTAGTATTTTTGTGTAATACATAAATGTCATCGAAATACTTCTTTTTTCCACCCTCCCAAGGCAAAGCATCTTCAAAATTAGCTCCACCCGCTATCATCAACACATTTTGAGATACGCCAACGATTGGACCAGCCAAGCCTGCTTGTTTGGTATGTCCATTAGCCACTGGCAATGAATGCAATACCGACCATTGAAGTTGAGGTGGCACATCGTTCGACATATCGTTGGTATATCCTATGCAAGAAATAATCGTAGACATAAGTAAATTTTTCATAGTTTAAGCGTGCATTTTTGAACAAAATACAGAGAAATTCAATGCTTCGACATCTTTCTTGAAAAGTTCGAATTGAGTATCTGTCATATTTCTAACGGGTAGTCTAAACGTTCCGCAGTCCAAGTCAACCAATTTCATATAGGCTTTTCCTGTTGCGATTCCTCCATATTTGCCCAACAAACGAATCACTTCGATAGATTGCATTTGTAAAGCTCTGGCTTTGGGTAAATCATTTTTTTCAAAAGCCTCTATCATATCATGGTATAAAGGCGCGGCATAATTGAAAGTACTTCCTACAGCACCCTTGGCTCCTAAACTCAAAGCTGCCAGCATATTTTCATCACGCCCCCAAAGCATATCATATTTCCTATTTTGAAATTCTAAACACGACTGATAATCCATGAAATCCTCGTGGGTATATTTGATTCCTGCAAAATTGGGCACTTTTCCATCTATGGCTTTCAACAAATCATACATGGCAAAGTTAACGCCAGTCAACACAGGAATATGATAATAGTAAAAAGGCATATCTGGCACTACAGAAGCCACTTCCAGACAAGCCTCAGCGAGCTTTTCTACAGAATTTGGTTTAAAATAAAATGGCGAGGTAAACGAAATAGCATACAAGCCTAATTCTTGAGCATATAGCGCTAGCTCTTTACAATCGGCAATACTTGTACCACCCAAAAAGAGCATTACTTTAAAATCTGGATCACCTACTGTTGCCTTTGCCCATGCCTGTGCAACCGCTCGTTTTTCGGTATGCGTCAACGAAACCCCTTCGCCCGTTGAGCCACAGATAAAGGCCCCTGTCACACCATTAGATTTGAGCAAATGGTAATATTCTTCAATCAATTCCAAATGCAAACTTCCATCTGAGTGCATAGGAGTAAAAGGAGCAGCAATAAGTCCTTGAAGATGAGCTATTTTCATATTATTATTTATTTTAGGGACAATAAATCAAAGGCTTAGAGGTACAAATTTTTACACTAAAATCTTCTTCACTTGTACCTCTTGCCTATATTTTAGTTTACTTAATTCAAATTAAAAGCTTGGATATCCTGCTGTTTGTACCAACGAACGGTTATTAGTCAGGGAATTACGGTCGATTGGCCATAGCACTTTGTAAGCTTCGTTGCTTGATAAAGTTGTATTGGCAAAAACATAACTATTGCCAAATCTACGAAGGTCGTACCAACGTTTTCCTTCAAAAATAAACTCAAACAAACGCTCATCTAATATAGCATTTTTAGGGTCTTTATCTCTGGCTTGATTCGGAAAGCCGTATTTGCTAGCCACATAATTAGCCCCAAAAGCTCTAGCACGAACCTGATTGATTTCGGTAGAAGGGTCTTGACCTAATAGTATTTTTGCCTCGGCAGTAAGCAATAGCAAATCAGCAAAACGATAAATCGGATAATCGTTGGTATATACACGTGAGCCTGCATTTTGCTCGCCTTGGAATTTATTGGTAAAACAACCTACCAACTCAAAACCTGTGCTACGCTTTTCAAAAGCTGGCTGAATTGAAGATAAGCGACGAGTATCGGCTTCATCAAACTTTTTGAATGTGGCAATACGCACAGGAGCACGTAATAAGCCACTCCAGTTATCGGTATTCACGTTGAACTGGCGAGAGCCATTCAAGTCATAAAAGTTTGCAATCAAACCTGTTTGCGGAACAAAGCTACTCGATACAAAACCCATACTTGCTTCATTCAATACATAGCGAATGGCAAAAATGATTTCGTTATTACCTTTATTATTTGAGGCAAAAACATTGCTAAAACTTGGTAACAGCGTAAGATTTGGGATATTGGTTCTGACTTCGTTCAAAGCATTCAATGCCGTTGTGGCATCGGCTACGCCACCACCTCGTTGACTATTCCATAATGATACTTCTGCTTTGAGCATCAATGATGCGGCTTTTGACCAATAGCCTTTGTTATTTCTGAAAGAATAATCACTACCAAAACTAGCAATAGATTTATCAATATCTGATTTTATCAAATCCATCACTGCCGATTCTGGAGAAGCCTCTTTCGCCAAGTTGGCAATATCAATAGACAACACTGGCTCTGTCTGAATCACTACGTTACCCCATGTACGATACAAATGAAAGTAGTAATAGGCACGCATACCGTAGGCTATTCCCAAGTAGTAATTCTTGTTGGTAGTACTTACGATATTGGTCGTATTTAACTTACTAATCAATAAATTTAACTGTACAATATTGGTATAAAATCCTCCAAAATTGCTTACACCTGAATTGTCTAAATCGAGGGTATGTTGCCACATTCTTTCTAAGCCTTGTGTGGCCTCACCCGTGAAGGTACTGGCGCTATTAGCCTCAGTACCAAATATATCCGAACGCATTTCGCCCAATGCTTGAATATTGGCATTATGACTTCTCAGTCTTGAATGAACTCCCGAAACAAAAGCGTCGAATTGGTCGGCTGTTTTCCAGTAATTGGCATCACTGATGCTACTGATAGGTGCTAGGTCGAGACTTGTATTACAAGCGGTCATTCCCAAACCTATCGCTATTCCTAAAAAGGTTATCTTAAATATCTTTTTCATAAATCGGTTTCTTTAATATTAAAATGACACTTGTACTCCCATCACAACAGTTCTTGGTGTTGGATACGTACCCGAATAGATTCCTCCCGAAGCTGGCTCTGGTGAAGGACCGCTAAACTTAGTGATATAGAAAAGATTATTGAAGTTGGCGTAAATACGAGCTTGTGAGAATAGTTTATTCACTATGGTACTTTTTGACAAATCATAAGAAAGCGTAATTTCACGACAAGCTAAGTAATCTCCTTTTTCATAAAATCTTGAATTGTTTCCATTCAAAACCGCTCCAGCGTTGTTAGCTCTTGTATAGTTTTTCTTTCCTGCTGGTGCACCAACTTGGTCGGCATAATACACTTTTGGAATATCAGTATCAGTATTGGTTGGTGACCAAGCATTTTTCTGCAATTCGAGATAGTTGAAAGTACCCTGATAGTTACCCAATGTACGAGCCACAAGGTCATTATAAATCGTATGCCCTAAAGCAAAATCAAATCTGGTAAAGAGCGAAAAGCGTTTGTAAGACAAGGTAGACGTAAATCCTCCAATGACATTCGGATTAACATTTCCCAAATACACTTGGTCGCGAGAGTCGATGATATTGTTGTTATCTACATCGAGCCAATTGACATCTCCTGGAGTGATTTTATTGGTCATCGTTGTCGATGGACCACCAATTCCTGCGACATTATCAACTCTATTACCTGCAATACGAGCTACTTCTTCATCATTTTTGAAAATAGAAACCTGTTTGTATCCATAAATAGCTCCCAATGGTTGTCCTTCTTGCAAACCTCCCACCCAAACAACTTTTCCTTGTGCAGGGTCATACACTTGCAATCCTCCTTGTCGATTATTTTCATTACCGTTGTATGGAAGTTGTAAAATTTTGTTGGCAACGAACGAAACATTACCACCAACATTCCAAACTAATCCATTTGGTTTTTGTAGAATTGTAGCATTTAAGGTTAATTCTAAACCTGTATTTTGGAAAGTGCCCAAATTGGTACGCACCGAGCTGTATCCCGTATAACTTGGTAGTGTTAAATTGGTTAACAAATCACTGGTACGACGGTCATAATAATCCACCATCAGACTGATACGATTTTTGAGTAAACCAACGTCTACCCCAACGTCCAAAGTAGTACTTTTCTCCCAGCGCAAGCCAGTGTTAATAATGCTTGTGCTCAAAAATCCCAAATTGGTATTATAATTTCCTTGAGAACCATAAACACCTTGTACCTCATAGTTTCCAATACCTGCCACGTTACCGTTTACTCCGTAACTAAATCTTGGTTTTACTGAACTCACGTAATCACTCAAACTACTATTTTTAAAAAACTCCTCTTTATGCAAATTCCAACCTGCCGACATTCCCGGAAAAATACCAAATCGATTATCCGAAGCCAAACTCGAAATACCATCTCTTCTTACAACAAAATTCAACAAATAGCGCTCATCAAAATCATAGTTTAAACGACCAAATTGTGAGAAAATACGATATTCATCTTTGTAAGAATAATTACTTCCAGCAGCAAAAGTGGTCGATGCATTAGCAGTTTCAATGTCATCAGTCGGTGCATTCTGACCTAGAACTTGCATTTCAAACGTTTTTTGTTTGAAATATTCCGTACCAATCATGGCAGTCAAATGATGTTTATCTCCCAGATTTTTCTGGTAATTCAAAATCGCATTGTATTGCTGCTGAAACGAACGCGAGAATAGCGACGATGAATTTCTGGTGGTATTGCTATACGACACAGGGTTGGTATATAAGTTTGTATAGTTTTGAGTAGCCAAACTAAATGAGTTGTTCAGCGACTCAAACAAATACGCATTACCTGATACCTTCAAGTACAAATCTTTGGTAATATCATACTTCGCCGAAGCATTAACTGTAATACGATTTACCTCATTTTCACGCTTTGTTTTCTGTAACCAATATAGCGGATTTCCATCTGTAACTCCATTGCCAGGGTTTGGCTGGGTTTTCAAAGAATCTAACCAAGGATTCATCGTTGGCCAAATGGCTAAACTTCTGTACAACGTATTCGCTTCAGAACTAAGCGTTCCGATTTGAGACGAAGTCGAAAACGTTGCTCCCGTCGAAATTTCTAAATTTGGTCTTACTTTGTAAGAGCCATTCAAATTCCCTGTGTAGCGCTTGTAGTCAGAACCAACAATTACTCCTTGTTCATTGTAATAATCAAAACTAGCAAAGTACTTTCCTTTATCATTGCCACCTTCTACGCTCAGGTAATGGTCTTGGGTATAGGTATTTCTAAAAATCAAATTCTCAATTTCACCACCATGGTCTTTATACAAAATCGAACCGCCGTAGGGGTCGTCCATCGATTGCCAACCTTGCGCTAGCAAACCAGCATTGGCAGGCGTATTGGCACGAATATCAAATAATCCTAAGTTGGCGGCGTCCGTCAATAGACCATACCCACGAGTGGCATTAACTTGAGCTAATGTTCTACCTGAGTTCAAATTTCCCAAACGATTGTAATAGATATAATCACGAGCATTCATGTACTTATATCCTTGTCGATTTTGGTTGTAACCCAAGGTAAACTTGTAATTCACTCTTGCAACACCTGCTTTTCCTTGTTTGGTTGTAATCAAAATTACCCCATTGTTGGCTCTTGCTCCATAAATGGCCGTTGAGGCAGCATCTTTCAATAGTTCCATCGATTCAATATCGTCTGGAGCAATGTCGTTGAGTGCTCTGATAACACCATCAACTACAACCAACGGCGCTCCTGGGCTATTGATTGAAGCGCCCCCACGCAACAAAATCGTAGGTGCTGCACCTGGCGTTCCCGAACGGTTGATGACTTGTAAGCCTGCCAAAGACCCTTGTAAAGCTGTTCCAAGGTTAGCTCTTGGGGCATTAGCGAGTATGTCTTTTTCAAGCTTTCCAATCGAACTCGTAATATTTCGTCTCGATTGTGTGCCATAACCTACTACCACGACTTCTCCTAACGACGTTACATCCGAACGCAACTGAATGCTCAAATTGGTTGCAGTTCCTATTTTGATTTCCTCCTTGATATATCCCACATAGCTAATCACCAAAATATCTCCCTCAGTTGCCGCAAGACTAAACTCGCCTTTTTCATTGGTACTAGCACCTTGTGTTTTTCCTTTTAAGAGAATCGAAACACCTGGTAAGGCCTCGCCATTTTCTAAGGCGGTAATTTTTCCGCTCACTTTTTTGCTTTGCCCCCATGAAACAAATGTCCATAGAATGCAAATCATGAGTAAACCCACTCGCTGATAAATGTTTTTCATAATATAGTTTAGTTAATGTATTATGTATGACATAACAAAGATATAGAATGACAAACTACTTTTCCAATTTTTTAGTAAAATTTTTATAAAATATTTTACTTTAGTAGTAAATACTTATTAAAATGAGCCCTTTAAGCTTATTTATAAGTATTTTTATAATTAACATGTAATACTTATATGACAAATTTGACTAATCATTTATCATAAATAGGGCGTTTATAGAAAACCATTAGCCTTCATGTTAGACAAAATAATAAAATACTCATTAAATGGCTTTAAAATAGAATTTTCAAACTTTTTGCTTTACAAATTCAATAGATTATACTACTTTTATAAAAATAAGTAATACATAATATGACAAATGAAGATTTTAGCGATAGCTTTATCGCTGTAGAGAATAGCTCATTAGTAGATAAAGTAGAAGCCAATTTGGTAGAATTACTCCAAAACCGAAAACTAAAAGTAGGCGATGTAATACCAAAAGAAGTGGAATTGGTAGAGCTTTTGGGCGTGAGTAGAACTGTCATTCGCGAAGCAATAGCTCGTTTACGTACTATGGGGCTTATAGAGTCTAAGAAGAAAAAAGGTTCGGTTATTACAAGCCCAGACATTGTAGGTATCATGAGCAAAAGCATGAATCCTTATATTCTGGATGAGGATACTTTGCGTGAAATTTTTGAACTACGTTTGGTCTTGGAAATTGGAATGGCTGATTTGATTTTTCAAAAAATTACACAAAAGGATATTGATGAGTTGAAGGAAATTGTCAAAAATGAACCTAGTTCGAGCGAGTCACATTTGTTCAATATCGAACACGAAATCAATTTTCACGGAAAACTTTATGAAATTACTGGCAACAAAACCCTCAAAAGTTTCCAGAAAATGTTACTCCCTATCTTTGATTACGTCCACAACAGCGGACTACTAAAAAAGGATTTGCCTCATCGGAAGTTTGTCTCACACAAAGGCTTAGTGGATATTCTCGAGAATGGTTCGCCAGAACTTTTCCGCAATGGCATGAGAAACCACCTAGAAAACCATTTTGCGAGACTTTTTGCCTAAATGGTATTTATATCAACTGCTTCTATGCTTAAAAGAAATAGTTTACCTCTTCGTTGGCAAATAAATTCGCCAGCTAAGAGGTAAAACTTCATTTATTATTTCACCTTATACCGCACCAAACCTTTTATTAATATTTTCACCAGATACTTCAATGTTTCTGTGTTTTGGTGCATCATAAAACTCTTAAAAGCATGATGTCGAGCGGCTTTAGGATTTTTGTAATCATGATAAATTTTATTAGAAACCTTAGCAAAATACTGTGCATAATTTTTCAGAGCATTCCTTTTGTACATCGCCCTTTTTTCCAGTGGCAAATACGGTTGGATTAAATCAATTACCTTGATAATATCCTTAATATCTTGTGACGACAAAAACGAACGACTTGTAATATTAGTAGTATGAATACGATACATTGCCAAATAATTGGGCGAATAAGCAAATTCATATTTCGATGCAATACGTACCCACATTTCCCAGTCTTCACCATAATGAACACCAAAAAAGCTCCCTAAATCTTCATAAACGGCTCTTTTTACCAAAATAGCAGGAGGCTGAATTCGCTGGCCCTGTGCAATTGTTTCTAACCAATTGGGTAAAATACCCCGCTGAGGCAAAAGCGGAGGTAAATGGTGTAAATATTTACCGCTGTTGTCCATATACCAATAATCGGTAAAAACAGCCGACGCTTGCGGAAAGCCTTTGATAAGGCTTGTTATTTCTTGATAAAAACCTTGTAAAACTTGGTCGTCGCCATGCAAAATATGTACCCACTCGCCTTTAGCACGATTGATACACGTTTCAAAGTTTCGCAAACTACCTACATTCCGAGCCTGTTGAAAAAATCTTACCTTGCCCCCACCCACTCGCTTTACCAAAGCTTCAACATCGCCATCGGTAGAATGGTCGTCGATAACTTCAATTTGTAGCATACCAAGGTCAAAATCCTGAGAAAGTACACTATTTAGCGTATTTTCGAGGTAATGGATACAATTGAAGGTTGGTATCATTACTGAAATAAATGGCCTGTTTTCTTGATGAAGTAAAGGCTCTATCTGAGGTGGTGTTTGTGGTGTTCTTTCAAGATTATTCATTTTACATGTGTTTCAGAGATTACTTAGATATATTTTTAGTGCCATAAGCAACACAACAAGCTCTTCATGGCAATTGATTAATACCCTTCTGCTCAATTACTTAGTGCTGTATTTGGTAATATTTGCCCCAATTATCTTTACCTATAGCAAGGGCTTCTTTTTCTTGGGAGCTTCTCAGCATACGTTCTTGTTGATTGAGTATATCTAATACCGTTTCGAGCATCGTTGCCGTATTTTTTGACACATTCGACTCGTGCATTCTGTAAGCCGCCACAATATTTTTGTGTCCCATACAAGGATAATCTCTGGCTATTTTTAGGTATATGTCATAATCTTCGCAAACTTTTAGGCGAAAATCAAAATGATAACGAAAAAACAAAGCTCGTCTAAACATCACTGTGCCACCCATTGCAATACAATTGCCCATCAACAAGGCCGTATAAATATCGGCTTGTTGAGGATTTGGCTTAGGGTGAGCGGTTATTTCTTTTGCTTCATCAACCAAATGATAACCTCCATATACAAATGCCGTTTGAGGGTATTGCTGTAGATAATATAAATTGATTTCGAGGGCGTTGGGATACAAAAAATCGTCGGCATCCAAAAACATCAAGGTATGCCCTTGGGCATAACTCACGCCAATATTTCGGGCTACTGCAACACCTACACGATAAGCATATACATATTTCACCCGACTAAATTCCTGACAAACAGCCTTGGTGTCGTCGGTAGAAGCATCGTCGACAACAATGATTTCGTAATTCTGATACGATTGTTCTTCTATACTTTTTATGGCATCTTTGAGGTATTGCCCTTGGTTATAGCAAGGAATAATTACCGATACCAGTGGATACTCAGGAAGCGTATCAAACTCTAAGGGTTTAAAGTTGTCTTGCTGGCTATAAGGTGGCGTATTTTGATGTTGTTCATAAAATTTTTTCCCAGAAAAGCAGCCTCGTATCTCGGTAAAAAGGTATTTATTTTGGTTGCCCCAATGCCCCTTAAACCATTCTTTGATTCTTTTTTTGTAATAAGTAGGTAAACTTTCTTGAATACGCTTGAGGTTGCCTTCGTGATGATATTTTTCATATTGCACCAAAATCGAGCTTACATTACCTCGCATATAGGCAAATATTTGCTTTTTGAGGTCGGCATTGCTTTCTCGGTGTTGGTGAAAGGCATACAAATGTGGAAAATACACGCAGTTCCAGCCTTCAGCCAAAATTTTATACCAAAATTCGGAATCGCCGCTACAACCCGATGCTCCTACGTCGAGACGTTCGTCAAAAAAGCCTACTAAATCAAAAATATCTTTGCGAAAAGCCATGTTAGCTCCTGCCCCAATGTCCCATACAGGCACGCCCTCGTCTACTCGTTCTTTGAAATAACGATGGTCAAATACCTGTGGAATATATCCTTTATTAAAACCCCAGTAGCGTTCAAAAATATATTGCGATTCGGTATTGAGTACATAGGGTATTACCAAACCCGTTACGGCCATGGTAGTTGGGGTATCAAAGCAGCTTCTAACTTTTGAAATCCAATCTTTGGGAATAATCACATCGTCGTCGGTATAGGCAATAATAGGCTTAGAGGCCGTTTTAGCACCTGTATTTCGGGCAATATCCAAGCCTTTGCGGGGCTCATGTACATATACTACCGTCGGGAATTTCTGGTATACCAGTTCTGCCGTTTGGCTGTCGGAAGGGGCATTATCAACTACTACAATCTCAAAATTATCATCGCCCGATGCAAGTAAACTTTCCAGACATGAGGCTAAGGCACGTGTTCTATTTCGGGTACAAATTACTACCGAAACAGCCTCGCCTGTAGCGGCTGGCGGTGTTATGGCTTTTAGAAATTGGGCGTTGGCTTTGGTCAATAGCCATGTAGGATTTTGGGAAAAAGCCTGAAGAATGGCCTCATAGTCTGAGTCATTTTCTATCACAAAATAGTAATAAATGGATTTGGCTATAGCTTTTAGCACTTGTATTTCCCAATCGCTAACCAACGCTGGAATATCTTTTTTTTGTAACCAAATATGCCCTAAAGGCACATTTTTGTACCAAAACACATAGTACCAACGCTTTCCCTCTGCAGGATTAGGTAACGTAAGTTTATTGGATAAATCAAAGTGGATAATTTTATACGCAGTATTGCCCATACAATTGAAAGCTAAGATTTGATGGTTATTTCAAATTGGGGTCTGATATATCCTTGAGGAATATCATTAAAAACATATTTTTGTCGTTGAGCAAGATTGATTGACAAACAGGCATCCATATCCCAGATTTTAACAAAAGATTCGTCAAAAAAATAGATAGAAAAATAATAAGAACCTGCACTCAAAATAGATTCGGGAAAATAGCAAGATAGTTGATAAAGGCGATTGTCGCATTGATGAGCTGGCGAGCTAATTTCTAAAATACACTCGCCCGAATAGCTAAAAACGAATATCTTCACTAAGATAGTAATCGATGGTTTTAAACACCAATAATCTATTTCAAAATATAATGCTGTATCATTATAAATAACCTCATTTTCAATGTTGGCAGGTATCAGCTCTATTTTCTTGATTCTGAGGCTTTCATTGCCTGGGGCATTGTCCTTTTCATAATATTTTTGTTGTAGATATTCTATTTTTTCGGCCCAAAGGTAGTTAGTAATTACCTTGTTGGCCGTACCTACATCTGCAACAGTACCTTTGTCTAAATACACCGCTTTGTTACACAAGCTTCTTAGCGACTGCATATCGTGGCTGATGAGCAAAATCGTTTTGCCCGTTTGCTGAGTCAGTTCACGCATTTTGGCCATACATTTTTTCTGAAAGTCAAAATCCCCAACCGATAGCACTTCGTCGACAATCAGGGTTTCGGCATCTAAATGAGCCGCCACAGCAAAGGCCAATCGTACGTACATTCCACTCGAATAGCGTTTTACGGGCATATCAATAAATGGCTCAACGCCCGAAAAAGCGACTATTTCATCCAATTTAGCCTGAATTTCTCTTTTTTTCATACCCAAAATTTGTCCATTCAAAAAGATATTCTCTTTGCCCGACAACTCGCCATTGAAGCCTGTTCCTATTTCTAACAAGCTTGATATTTTGCCATTGCCTCTAATAACGCCCGATGTGGGTAGTAATATCTTAGAAATAATTTTCATTAAGGTCGATTTACCAGAGCCATTTCGACCTATAATACCCATTACGTCGCCTTGTTCTACCTCGAATGACACATCTTGTAAAGCCCAAAAATACCCCTGAGGCAACATTTCTGTTGATTTTTTGTTACCTTTCCATTGGCCAAACCATGATAATATATCTTGTTTAATCGTTTTTGCCCCCAAAGTACCTAAGGGAAATTGCTTGGATACTTGCTCTAATTGTAATACTTTTTTTCCCATCTGATAGCTAGATAAAATCCATAATCTTACGTTCTCTTTTACTAAATAATATCAAGCCTACGCTCAGTACCAAAACAATCGAACCTGTGGTTATCCAAAAAAGTGGCAAGCCCCAAAGCACGGTCTGGTGATTATAAACAGCCCGAAAACTTTCGATAAGGGGTGCTAATGGGTTGAGTGAATATATGAGCTTGAAGTCGTCGGCGACTATCGAGCTAGGGTAAAATATGGGCGAGGCAAACATATAAAGCCTTAAAATAAAATGCACCAAATTTTCTAAATCTTTATACTTCGCCGTTAACACACTGATAATCAAACCCCAGCCTAGTGCATAGGCGGCTATTCCTATTAATAAAAAAGGTATTTTCCATAAATCATAGGCAAAACTAGCCACCTGCCCATCTAAATGAAAGTACAGCAAAATGGCTACAAAGAAGATGAGATTAATAGATAGGCGGAATGTTTGAGTAATAATATTACTTATCGGAATAAGTAATCGGGGAAAATATATTTTACCAAATATATGGGCGTTGGTTTTGAAGGTAAACATTCCTCCAAAAAGGCAATCTGAAAAATAGCCCCAAAGCATATTTCCCGACAAATAAAATAACAATGGCGGAGAGCCATCGGTAGAGATTTTGATGATATTGCCAAAAATAACCAAGTACACCAAAGTAGTAAGCAATGGCTGAAGGATTATCCAAAACCACCCCAAGACAGTTTGGTGCTGTGTACTAAGAATATCCCTTTTCACAAACCCCAAAATCAATTCCCAATTATCGAAAATTCCTTTCCAGTCTATATCAAACCATTTTTGGCGTGATGAAATTTCCCATTCCCATTCAGTATTGTTGTTGCTCATAAAATAAGTTAAGGTACGAATCAGCCATTCGTTACTTTATTGTCAAAAAAGTATCTCGACATTTGTACAAATAAAAGCTAATTATTGAGTCTATTATTTTATTTTAAACCTACAATTGGCTCAATTGTTTACTTATACAGAATGCTCGTAATAAAGATGTACATTTTTGAGGAGTAATACAACAAGCTCTATTTTTTTTCTGCTATTATCTCCTTTTTTATTCTATTTTAGCATATAAATTGGTATTCAGCACTAAAAACTTCAATCTAACAGATTTATCAAAAATACAAGCCGCTAAAATACAATTACTTAAAAATAAAAACCTCATTAATAGGCGATTTATTACCTATTGATGAGGTTGAATGACTGATTACAAAAATATTAGATGGTTATTTGCTGAGTTTAATTAACTCGGAAACAATGCCCCCATTAGATATACTTACCACTTTGGTGGCTTTGCCCGTAGATGGCGTATATTCATAATAACCCGACGTTTTGTCGGCTACTGAATTATATTGAAAATACAATTTTCCATCGTATTTGTAAGCATTAGGATACCCAAAGCCTGCCGTAAAAGGAATATCGGCAATAACATTTACAGTTTTGGCTTTGAGGTCTAGTTTTACCCAACGCTGATTGGGGCTATAAAAAATAGCATTGCGTAGTTCATAAAACTCAGTTTCGGTGATTTTGCCTTGGGCGTATTTTTGTACCAACTCCAAAATCCTAGCAGATTCGGACTGAGCCGAAATACATGAATAGGCAATACCGTTGGCATCGTAAATAGCTCCTAACATAAGTTGTACCAACAAATTTTGTTGACCGAGAGCATCTACAGGATTGAACGAATAGGTAGGGTCAAAGTCGGTTGAGCCTGCTGGTATTTTAAGAATCTGTGGGCGAGAATACTTGGCGGCATTTGGCCCCATTTGCCCATCTAAGCCATAAGAACCTTGAGTAAACACATAGATATTACCATCTTCGTCGATAATTGGAGCTTCGTTACCTCTCGAAATTGGATAGGTTGCATTGGTAAATGTAGTGGTTTTTTCCCACTGCTTGGTAGTGAGGTTTACGACTTCTACATAAATATCGGTGGCATCGTAATAGGCACTAGTTTTGTCGCTATCGGTCATTAGGGCAAGAAAAAGGCGGTTGTCTTGCTTTCGATATACCACATAGGCATAATAATTACGGATATTGGCAGCAATAGACTTTGCCTTGGACATATCTATTTCGCCCAGCTTTTCCATAGTAGTGGGGTTAAATAGCCCTACAAACTTGCTACCCCAAGTAGTATATACAGCCAAATTGTCGTTAATAATTTGTATATTATTAACAAAATCTAGCAAAGGTAAACTGGCCACTTCGGTCAACTGACCTGTTTTAGATACGGCTATTTTTGTGATGGTTTTATCGGCTTTTAACGACGAACCAAAGATAAAGTTTTTCCAACTTGCCCGAGAATAGAAATAATTATAGGTTGATTTGGTAGTCATATCGAACGACGTACTGCCAGGCAATACATCAAAAAAGCCAGCATAATATGAGTACCCATTGGTAGTTTCATTGACCGACGACACCAAATACCCACTCTCTTTATAAAGAGATTCTTCTTCTAGTGCTACCTCGCTTTTTTTGCATGAAGTAAAAACCATAGCCCCCATCAATAGGGCTAAGCATGTATATTTTTTCATAATGTATTATAATTTATTAATTTCAAAAATGCACTTTAAGTTAAAATTGATACCCGCTCGTGGTACAAGGAAGTTGTCGTATAATTCGGCATTAAAGATATTGTTGACATTGAATGCCAGCGTTAGTGCCTGTTTGGCAAAGCGGTATGAAGCCCCTAAGTCTACCCGTTGTTGGGTAGGTACAAACGAGTCGGGCGAAGTATTGATATTATCATTTTTGCCTATCAAGATATGATTGAAAGGAGCTACATATTGATAGAAAACATAGAGTCGTAGTTTGTCGTTGGGCTTGAGTAGGTTTTCTTTGAGCCACTCCAATTCGGTATTACCAAAAAGCGTAGGGTTATTAGGAAAAGTACTGCCCACTAGGAAGGCATTTCGGGGGTCTTTGATAGCTGAAAATGTTTTGCGAAGAGCTGTAAAATTGCTTCTCCAAGTCCACATTTTTTTAAAGCGAACACTTATGTCACCTTCTACCCCATAAGTATTTACTTGGTCAGCATTTTCGTAGCGTTTTACGATACCATTTCCCAAGAAAATAATATCGTATTGTTCACGCCAAAAACCATTGATATTGGTATTGATACGCCAATCGGTATCTAACTGCTTTGTAGCACTAATGCCAAGGTTGATATTATCGCTACTTTCGGGAAGAAGGTCGGTATTACGTACAATGTCGGCACCGTTACCTACAAATTGTTGAAATAACGGTATTAAATAACCTCTTTCATAAGAACCCCTCACAAATAGCTCGTCCGAAATCTCGTATTTCAAACCTGCATTCCAGCTCCAAAATCCACCTTGGGTATTTATAATCTCGAAAGTATTGTTTTCGGCACCTTTCAAAAAATAATCAAAACGTTTGGCAGCTACCGACAAGGTAAGGCGGTCGAGCCATTTGCCATCGTATTGTAAGCCCGCTATATTTTTGGTGAGGTACTGAGGAATGGCCAAATAATCTCTTTCCTCTTTGCCAAGCAGGTAGTCTTCGCCAGTAAGTTGCTGCCGTCCGTAAAGGTTTGAAAACAATAACTTATGAGCTGGATTGAGCTGGTAGGTTAGTACCAATCGGTTGATAAAATTATTGTAGTTGGTGGTATTGTTGCTTGCTCCTGTATACTCACCTTGGCTTCTTCGACCCACTACTTTACCACTCCAGCTATATACCTTAGAAGTAGTATCAACAAAGTCGAGAGCTTGATAACTATAGTTGGCAATAGTGCTAATATTGAACCTTTCGTTCATCAAAGCTTTGTTATATTTTACCGACAACGAATAATTGATAGCATCGTATTGGGCTTGACCAATGGCAGTAGTTGTAATTCTGGCCCCATTCTGAAGTTCTTTGTAGCCTGTAGAATAGTTGAGTGTAAACCTCAATTCATCTGCCCACTTTTTGCTATGAACGCCAAAATTGATACCCCCAAAGTACATCCGATAAGCATCATGAAAACGGGTTATGGTTTTCACTTTGTTTTCCTCATATACCAAGGCTTTCATGCTATAATCATTTTTTGAAAAATTATATGCCCCATTTACATTGATAAAAAAGTTGTTTTTGAGAGCATAACCTAATTCAAAATCAGCCAAATGGGTATGAAAAGAACCAATACTATACGATGCCCTTAGGTGCGACTGCTTAGGCTGGTCGGTAACAATATTGATAGCTCCACCCATGGCATCTGTACCTACATCGACAGGTAATACCCCTTTAAACACATCCATTCGTTTGATATTACTTAGCGGTAATGTCGACACATCAAAGTTGGGATACATAAATTCCATTGGCAGGCCATCAATATAAATTCGGATAGCGTTTCCTCGCATACCGTTGATAGATACGTCCGATTTTTCGCCCAAGCTACTCGAACGACGAATACGAACACCCGCAATTCTGTCGGCAATATCTGTTAGTAAAGTATTATGGGTAATAACGTCTTTGATATCTACACTTTTTATGGCAATAGCCTTTTGTTCTTGAACCCTCGATACCTTTTCTGAAGTAATTACTACCTCGTCTAGCTCCTTAGTGTCTTCTGCCAAAATGATATTTTTGGTAGTCGATATTCCTTCAATAACAATGCGTTCTTCGATGGTTTTGTGGCCAATCAGGCTTACTACTAGTACGTATTGCCCTGCAGGAATACGCTCTATTTTAAACTTGCCATCTTGGTTACTTACCGAGGCGTACTTTGTATTTTTTAAAGAAATACTTACAAAAGAAAGTTTTTCAGATTTAGTATTTTCTATTGTTCCTATCAAAGTATGATTTTGTCCATGAATCCTACAGACGTACAATAGCCCTATTAGTAGTAAAAAATATTTCATCATTTTGTGCTTCTGATTAAGATTTTGAGATAATTGGCACAAAAGTAAAATATTATTTGTAACTAGTCTAAATAAATATAATATTTGTAAAAAAATAATTATGAGCAGTATATATCTTTCAGCCATTAGTGTAGTCTTGTACTATTCTAAGTCCAAGTATTTTCCAGTACCCTATCATTCCTTTTTTAATCATATTCCGAAGGTTTTGTCGGGGGTATTTTTTGCATTAGCTATCTATTTTAATTATGCCGAATGGGGATTCGTGATAGGGCAATTACTCAACGCCTTGGTATTTCCTTTTTTGTGCTGTTTGATTCCTTTCTTGATGCACCTTTCATCAAGGTATTTTGTCGCTTTTCTCGTTGTGATTCATGTATTATTTATCATTTCATTTATTTAAGATGCCAGCAAAAAAGGAGTATTTAAGTTCGTCAGGGCAGCGTGCTGTCAAAATCACAGCGGCTATTCTAGGCGGTTATTTGGTTTCGGCTAGTTTTCATCTTTTGCTTAGTGTTGTTACTCACCAGCAAGAAATCGTAATGCTTACCTCTACTATCTCGTTGTTTTTGGTATGGATAGGTTTGATGCTTCTTAGTTTTTTGGCACGAAATGGCTGGAAAATACTTGGTATTTACCTTGGAATAACCTTTTTATTTTCAATACTAATCTATTTATTCAAATGAAGCTAAAAGGATTGGGCAATCGAGCCTACAACATATTTTTTCATACACATACAGTATCGGGTATAGTGATTAGTGCTTTGCTGTATGTGATTTTTTTGGCAGGAGCGTTCACGATTTTTAGAGACGAGTTTTATTTATGGGAAAATCCTTCCCTCCGATACCAAACCAGTACGCCCATCAATATAGAAGCAATTTTGCAATCGGTAAAAAAAGCCAAACCTACTTTTGACATCGACGACGATATTACCCTACAATTGCCTACTCAGGAAACGTACACGATTAGGCTTTTTGGGCATTTGGCTGCTAAAGGTGGCCAAGAACAACATTTTCATGTAACGATTAATCCCTTTTCGGGAGCAATAGAAGATATTCCTAGCTCAACGATTGGCGAAACGCTCTACAGGCTTCATTTTCTTGACCAAATACCTATAGTAGGTAGGTATATAGCTGGACTGGTGGCTTTGTTTTTTATGTTTGCTAGTATTACAGGACTGCTAATTCATTGGCGAAATATTTTCACCAAGTTTTGGGGCTTTACCCTGCGAGGTTCTCTAAAGCAACTTTGGACTAACGCCCATACGGTTTTTGGTTTATTGGGTTTCCCTTTTCAACTAATGTATGCCGTAACAGGTACATTTTATATGTTGACGATATTGGTATTGTTACCTGCCGTAATGGTATTGTATGGTGGCGACCAAGAAAAAGTATTTGCCATTGTCAATCCTATTCAAACTATTTCGGCCGATAAAAATTCACCTAAAATAAACCATGTCGACAAAATCAACACAACTTTTAGCAGCACACTAGCTTCTTTCAAAAACTATCAACCGCTTTACCTCACATTCAAGCATCTAGGACGAGATGATGCCAGTATGAGTTTTACGATGAAAGACACCGATAAAACGGCTTTTAACAGCCATGCTTGGCTTGGGTATCGACTAAAAAATGGAGAAAATATTTTAAAAATTATTCCTAACCAAAACAAAACTTACGCCCAGTCGGTAGTGGAAGGTATACATACGCTACATTTTGCTACGTATGGGGGTTTGGTGGCAAAAACGGTGTATTTTTTAATGGCTCTATTTACATGTTTTGTGATTATTAGTGGCATATTGCTCTGGAAAGAAGCCCGAAAAAACAAAAATTATACGCCCCAACAAAAGTATTTTCATCATCGGGTTACGATGTACTATTTGGCTATTTGCCTGAGTTTATTACCTGCGATTGCAGTACTTTTTTGTGCAGAGCTTCTTGTACCAGCCAACAATCATAAGTTTTGGGTAGATAGCGTTTTCTTTGGATCGTGGCTTATATTAGGAACAACAGGCTTACTAGTAGCCAAAGAAGAAACCAAGATGACCCATTGGTATCTTGGTATAGGTGGAATATTGGCTTTGGCTGTACCGTTGGTAAATGGAATGGTCACCAAACAATGGTTTTGGGTGTCTTTTCAGCAACAAGCCTATTCTATTTTTGCAACGGATATTTTTTGGTTGTTGCTTGGGCTTTTTATGTTAACCTTGGCTATTCCTTATTTTTTCAAGCCTTTACCCAACCTAAAAACACCCATAACGCCCGAAAAAATTAGCGAAATTTTATAGAAATGCCGCATTATCTATAATAATTCTAAATAACTTGTTTATTATTTAGAATTAGTCTAAATTTGTATAATATTATTCATCCACAAAGTGAATAGTACTAGCTATTGAGAACATCCTTATTTTTTAGCACAGAGAATAGCATACGTTGAATTAAGTAAGATTGCCTTTAGCTAATTACTTATTTAAGTTATAAGCAAACTTTGCACTCTTACTTAATTACAATCAATAGCCAAAAATAAAGTAGTATTATACCATACAGACGCATTATAATGATGGAGCAATCTAGTTTCCAGCTTGTTAAAAAACAGTTGACACAATATTTAGAAATAAAAGGACTACGCAAAACAAACGAACGTTTTACCATTTTAGAAGAAATTTATAATCGTGATGACCATTTTGAGGCTGAAGAGTTATTTTTTTCGATAAAATCAAAAAACTTTCACGTTAGTAGAGCCACGATTTATAATACACTCGACATACTGGTTGAGTGTCAACTAATTAAGAAGCATCAATTTGGCAACAAAATATCATCGAGATACGAAAAGGCTTATGGTCGCCGCCAACACGACCACCTGGTATGTATTGAATGCCAGTTAGTTACCGAGTTTTGTGACCCACGAATTCAGGTAATCCAAAATCTGATAAATGACACATTTCAGTGCGAAGTACTTTATCACTCTTTAACATTTTATAGCAAATGCTTAAAAGAGAATTGTATTCACCGTAAAAATGAGGAGAAGAAATAAGCCCAAAGGCATAAATACTAAATGGGTACAACATAAGCTGAAGTCTTGACAGTTAAAAATTACCCAAAAATACCATACCCCTTTGGCTGCCCATACCTTGACTTAATACTATTACCCAATAATCTGTCGGCGGTGTTGGAGGCCCCATTCCTGCAAAGCCAAAATAACACTTTGAAGCGATTCTGAATATTCGGTAGTAGTATATTCTACTACCACGGGCGATTCGTCGTGAACAGTTCTTTTGATGAGTTGATGTTCTTCCAAATCCTTCAACTCCTTGGCTAATACTTTCGATGTCAACCTCGGAATACTTCGCTCGATGAGCCTAAATCGGTTATTGCCCGACCCAATCGAAATCAGAATAAGTAATTTCCACTTGCCACTAATTACGTCGAGTGCATCTTGCACAGGAATCAACGCCGAAGCACATTCTTTGTGGTTTCTTTTTTGCATAGTACGCTTTTCTATTGCTTACCTTTAGGTAACTGCTATATTATGGAAAGCAAATATAATTACATTTGTAGTAAACAAATCAACATATTTATGAAAAAAGACAAGATTATTTATTGGGTTACTACAGCCATTATTGGGCTAATGATGTTTTTTAGTGTATTTGCGTATTTTACCGACCCACAAGTAGCAGCAGGGTTTAAGCACCTAGGATTTGCTGATTATTTTCGGGTAGAGCTCGGAATTGCCAAAGCCCTCGGAGCATTCGCTTTGCTTATTCCTCAAGTACCCCTCAGGGTCAAAGAATGGGCTTATGCAGGCTTTGGAATTACTTTTATTTCGGCTAGTATTGCCCATTTCCAAAGTGGCGATGCTTCGTCGGCGGTTGTTACACCATTGGTTTTATTGGTGATTTTGATTGTATCCAATATTTACTTACACAAAACCAAAGCTACAGCTTAGGTATATAACAAATAGTGAGTTAGCTATGATTTGTACCGAGAACTTGACAATTTCGGGATTAGCTGTATTATTCATCCAATACGGCTAATATTTTATCTCAAATATCTAGCATCCCATTGTCAAAAGCCTTTGCACAATTCTAATACTAACTCACTCATTTGTTGTATTTCTTCAAAAAGTACAACACACATCTACAGCGTACTATTTGAAAACGCACTATTATATCTATACGCAAAAAACTACTGACTCCATTCAGTAGGCTGCCTGTCCCAACGGTGAGTTTTGAGGGTTTTAATCAGTTGATCCGAAAGCGTTTGCCCATCGCTAGTACCCATATTAGAAATTACATTCTTGATTTTACGCATTCCAGGTATAGTAGTGGCAATATCGCGATTAGCCAAAATAAAGCGTAGAGCCATTTCGGCCATAGTCATATTGGCAGGAATCAAAGGACGCAAAGCATCGGCATGGTCAACACTACTGTGGAGGTTTTCTGGCACAAAATACGTTGAACGCCAGTCATCGGCAGGAAAAACCGTTTCCTTCGTTAATGTGCCTGTTAATGTACCTTCATCAAAAGGCACACGAGCAATAACACCAATATTTTTTTCACGACACAGCGGCAACAAATTATCTTCGGGCGACTGGTCAAAAATATTATAAATTACCTGAACGGCATCTATCAAATCGGTCTTGAGTGTTTCCAAACAATTGTCTGGCTCCCAGCGGTTTACACTAACACCCCATGAACGCACCTTCCCTTCTTTAGTGAGTTTGGTAATGGTTTCTTTCCATTCGTCTTGATTAGCCCAAGCGTCTTCCCAAACATGAAACTGTTGTAAATCAATGGTTTCGACACCCAAATTTTTCAAGCTTTTTTCGGTATATTCAATAATATAGTTGGAAGGAAAAACCTCCTCTAAACTAAAATGGGGTTTTGACGGCCAAGTACGATTTTTGGGTGGAATTTTAGTAGCTACATACAGCCTACGTTCTTGGTGTCGTTTAAGTACCTTATTCAAAATCTCTTCACTAAGGCCATCGCCATACGCCCAAGCAGTATCAAAAAAGTTACAACCCAATTCGATAGCCTTATCTAGGGCTTCGTTGATTTCTTTTTCTTCCGAGCCAGTCCAGCCAGCCATTCCCCACATACCGTAGCCAATTTCGCTAACATCCCAGCCTGTTCTTCCAAATTTTCTATAATTCATGGTCTTTATTGTTTTTGATTTCTCATCAAATTTGACGCATTTTATGATAGTATCAACGGCAATAGGTCTAGTTTATTTACGAAAACGATTTCGTTATTGCTATCCTTGAGTAGATTCACGCTCAATAATTTCTGACCTTAGCACAATTACTTCATTGGTAAGCCCTTGGGGTTTATCTATTTGCTTAAATAATGTTGAGGCTGCGGTTTCGCCCATTTGAAAGGCTGGGTGCTTGATAGTAGTAAGCGTAGGCGTTAAGACGGTAGCCAAAGGAAAATCACAAAACGACAAAACCTTTAGTTGTTGAGGAATACTAATTTGTTGTTTTTTACAAACTTGATACAAAGGCGTAACCAGTTCTTCGGCCGAAACAATAAGGCCATCGAATCTGCCCTGCTGCAGAGCCGAAGTAATTGATATATTGTCGACATTGGAATCACAATAAATAAGCTGCGAAGGTAACAACTGTATTTGAGTATCTGCCAAAGCCTGCCTAAAGCCCTCCATACGCTGATGGCTATGTCCTTGATGATGCCGATGTAGCAAATAGGCAATTTTCTGACACCCTTTATTGAGCAAATGTTGTGTAGCATGATAGCCCAATTCAAAATCGTTGGTCACTACTTTCGAGGCAATAATAGAATAGGGGGTTCTGTCAAAAAAAACCGTTGGAATACCTTTTTCCATCAGCTTTTCGACATGCCCAAAGGCATTGGTTTCGAGTGCCAGTGACATCAATATGCCATCTACCCTACCACTCTGAAATTCATTGAGGATAATCTGTTCTTTCGCAAAGCTTTCATTAGACAAATAAATTAACACATGATACCCTTTTTTCCGAGCCACCGATTCAATACCCTTTATAACGGCAGCAAAAAAGCTATTGCCTACTTCAGGAATGACAACCCCTATTGTTTTACTTTTTTTACTTCTAAGACTACTAGCATAAGGATTGGGCGAATAGCCGTATTGTTGTGCAAAAGCCAATATCCGTTCCTTGGTTTCCTGACTAATTTCGTAGCTATCGTTGAGGGCCTTCGACACCGTACTGGTCGAAACACCTAAGGCTTTGGCAATGGTTTGTATATTAATTTTAGACTTCAAAGCATTAATATTTGTATTTTTCTCGTGAATATACCGAAGTTATTATCAAACAAAGCCTTCTGAAAGCAAGCATTTCTTTTGATACCCCATAAAATAACTTCGATAACCCAACAATCATTCAAATATTCCTTTTTTTCTATGCTTTGGAGCAAATACTAATGAATATTTCAGGGGGTAAAATCCCCCCCTGAATACTAAAAACAAACCATATTTATAATAATCAGCAATAGCAATACGAAGCTTACTTTTAGTATTTATTCAGCTATTCTAAAGGAAACGCCAAAATTAAATGTACCAAAACCTGAATTATAACCGCTTGCATTAATAAGGCCAAAACGTACTCCAGCATGAGCTCCTATTTTATCATTAAATAAATATGACCCACCAATTAAGCCTGTGCCAAATATTTCAGCTCCAGTTTCAAGAAACTTTCCTAATGTTGCTCCTACATAAACACTTGCGTTTTCGGGTAAATTTAAGGCTTGGCCAAAATGGTATTCGCCTCTAGCAAATAAGCCCCAACTAGAGCTGAAATCTGATGAATAATACTCTAATTGAGGCCCTACAGCAATATTGTCGGCTACCCCAAATCTGGCGTTCGCAGTAAAGAGTGTACCATATTTTGGAGGTTGAATACCTAAATCAAACAGCTTGACACCTTTTGTAACATACTGTGCATTAGCTTGTTTACCTGCAATAGAGAGAAATACAACGATTGCGATTTTGATAATATTTTTTTTCATAATAAAAGAATTTGTTTGGTAATAATTGAGGAACTATTAGTTTTTTATCTTTATATTCCCAGTCAACTCCGTTTGGTTACTGTAAGCTAAAGACTATTCGTACTTTCTCATGAGATTAATATATCCAATAGGCATTTTTTCGGGAGGTTTTCCATAAAGCTCAAGCTCGACCTCATACACATAAATACCATTGGGGGCTGGATTTCCGAGGTAATATCCGTCCCATCCATAGGCAGTAATATTGGGCAAGAAATTTTCATTTTTAAAAACGACTTCCCCCCATTTATTTCTAATAATTAAAGATTTGATTATTTTTATTCCTGTACCAAAAATGGTATATCTGTCGCCGATGCCATCATTATTAGGCGTAAATACCTCTGGAAAGAAAACCTTACAAGAATCTACAACAAACGTAACAGCAGAAGTAGAATCCTGACAGACACCATTGAGGGAAGCCTGAAGATATGCCTCGTAATGTCCTGCCGTAAAATTTATCTCTGGCGACTCAGCTTCAGAAGACCGACCATCACTAAATCGCCAAGAGTAAGTATTTGCATTAAGCGACTTATTGATAAAACGTATAGTTGCTGGCGAACAGGCGATAGAATCACTCACTAGCTCAAAACTAGCTTTTACCTTGGGGCTTATATAAATTCGTTTAACAATATCATTTTTGCACCTTGTTCTGTAGTCAATTAATGACATTATAACCGTTTTGTCTCCTCCAGAGGTATATTGATGTTTTGGCGAAAAATTAATAGAATCAATAGACGAGTTATCTCCAAAATTCCACTTAGCCGAATATAGATTAATATCACTCAAATTATTAAATACAACAGGTGCCCCTACACACATTAGCCTAGGAACATTGAAGTCGCCCTTAGGTATGTCTCTGGTTTTGATTTGCCTTTGTACAGAATCATACCCGCACTGCGTATAAGCAATCAGTGTTATGGTAAAAGTTTGGTTGGGTTGTAAAAAGATATGCTTAGGATTGCTTGCCATCACTGGCCCTGTACCATCGCCAAATTTCCATACCCATTTATCAGGAATTGGCTTTGTGCTATCCAAAAACAAAATGGTATCGTTTGGACAAACAATACTTTGGCTCATAGAGAATAATGGAATTACAGTATTGGGGTATACTTTTATAGCAACGGTATCTTGGCTAACAGCACAATCATTTTTAACAGATAATTTTACAACATAAGTTTTGATAGTGTCTGTTGCCGCAAACAAATGTCTCAATGTATCGGCGATGGAATGCTCTACTTTACCATCTCCCCAATCCCAAGATATATCGCTATTATTTCCTTTTGAGCGGTTCGAAAATAAAATATTGGCGGGAGAACAGCGTACTACAGTAGAATCTACCCCTATCTTGGCAATAGGAATCGGTTTTAGGGTTATTTCTTTTTCGGTATTTATAGTACCACAAGTATTTGAAGCCTTGAAAATAACTTTATATTTTTTTGGCGACGAACTTTGATTGGTAAATGTTTGTATTGTTGGCTGAAACAAGGAGCTAGTATTGCCATTGCCAAAGTCCCAATCATAATTAACATCGCTATTGGCGATTCCTGAAGGAGTAAACACAATATCCAGAGGCCCACAACCTTCTGCTACATTTGTAGAAAAATCAGCACTACTGGGCGGTGCTACTACCCTAAATTGCTTAGTAAGCTCGTCTTTACAAGTACCAGAAGTAACTTCAAATACTACAGTATTGACTCCTGACACAATATTGGAAAGGTTGGGGGTTGGGTCGGTTGAAATCATAACTCCATTTAAAAACCACCGATACGTGTTTGTACCTGTTGACAAATTCGCAACTGTTATTGGTTGCCCTAGGCATGTACCATTTATGGAAAAATCAGCCTTGGCACTGCCAATGGTAACTACAGCTTTTTTTTCGAAAGAACAACCATTTTCAGTAACCTTATATACCATTTGAAGATTTGAGCTGATACCTCCTGTTAAAAAAAGAGTATCATTTTTTATAGTACAACTAGGACAACTTGCTGTAGACCATACGCCTGTTATGGGTGTGCCTTTCAATACGACAAATGGTTGGCCTTGACATACACTAACATCTTGCGTTGTAATATTTACACCTACAACAGTAACCTTGGCTTGGTCTGAACTAGCACAGGATCCACTACCATTGGTATAGGTAAGAAGATAAGTACCCACTGTTGAAGGAGAAAATTGGTTTCTATTAACTATAAATTGTCCTGCCCAAGCCCCCGTTTGAACATTCGTGGTTAGTGCCAATACTGGCGAGCCAGCACACACGGTGGTATCACGAAAAGATAGAATTCTTGCTACTTGAGGTGCCGACACATAAAAGGTATCGCGTACCACTTGTTGTCCACACATATTACTCAATGTTCCTACCACAACATTAGGAGTATTAGACAGAGGAATATCTATCTCCTCATTTTCTCTAATAGGGTTTCCATTAAGTGTATAAGTGGCTCCTGTAATAAAATTAGGAATTTTGTACTTGATAGGAGTACAAACGTCGGGCTGTTGAGTTATAGATAGATTAGGAGAGTCAACCACCCTGTGTACACATACTAAGGGTTGAGATTCGCCACAATCATTAATGGCTTTTAGGCTAATACTATAATTTTTGGTTTCTTTAAGTTGGATCTTGATTATTGGAGAATTTCGATTTGTATTGTCAAGAAAAGTGTATGTTCCACCTGTTATTTCCCAAAAATACCGAGATTCATCTATTGACACAGTACCGTCTAATGTTAAAATACCGCCATTAGACAAACAAACTACTGTATCTTGATTTGATACGGTATAGCCAGTAGTCTTGTAGTTGGCAACTGGGAATTTCTTGACAGGAATACTTATGTCTGCTGAGCTAGAACCACATAAATTAGAATTTACAGTAAGTTTTACTTTATAGGGAGAACTATTTACATTAGCAGCACTAATTATTGGTTGAAAACTTGTACTGGTTTGACCATTTCCTAAATCCCACAGATAGGTAATATCACTTGAGTTGGCAGGACAAGAGTTGTTTTGAAGGTTAATGGGCTTACCTTCGCAGGCATCTTGCAATAATCCAATTGCCGCTGTTGGTTTTTTATTAAAAGTTAATGTTTGTCCTTTATCCGTATTGATACAGTTGGGTGTAACAAAAATTTTAAACGGTTTGGTATCGACAAAACATGATTTTAAAAAACTTTTAAGATTATAGGTATGGGGTTTTTCGAGATTGGTAGGCATTGTAAAGCTTTCTATGGTTCCATCTCCCCAATCCACTTCAAACTTTGTCACGGTACACGATGTTGGTAATTTAATATTGATTTTAACATCATATAATGTATCTGTTGGCGAAATACATATTAGACCCGTACAGCCATCTTTTCCACAAATTTCAAAATCTGCTCTATTTTGTCCTTTAAGTAACATTGGTACAAATAGAAGTATCAAAACCAAAATTATATTTTTCATAGCTAGTAACATATAGATTGTGAGCGGGAATATTGATTATAAATCAACTTAAATTCCCAACATTCAAGCTATTGTTACATGAATCATCCAAAAAATATCATCACTTTCATTTCCTTGATTCTTGTATGTATTCATACTTGTTTGGCTCAAGACCCACAGTTTTCACAATTTCATAATAACCCTCTGGTATATAATCCTGCATTTACGGGACATACCAAGGGGTCGCGTTTTATATCGAATTTTAGAAAACAATGGCTTGGACTTGGGTTTATTTACCAAACTACCTCCGCTTCTTACGATGCCAATATTGATGATGAAAAACGCCTTTCGCTAGGAATGCAAGTGATGTTAGAACAAGAATCTGAAAACTTCAGACAGTCAACTGGCTCTGGATTAATGTCATACCGAGTTGGAGGAGAATTAAGTGGATTTACGGCAGGTTTAAAAGCTTCATATATCAATAGGTCTTTTACAACAGATGGGCTAAAGTTTATCGACCAATATTCTGCCACTGGCATTGCCAATACTAGCCTAGACCCCTTAGCTAACAGCAGTGGGCGTTTTACCCAAAACTTTTTTGACTTTTCTCTTGGTTTATTGTATGAGGCTCACCAAAACAGTCGACAAGGTAGCGTTTACAATGTAAATATGAGAGGGTTTCAAATGGGTGTAGCCTTACATCATTTTGATAAATTACTAAAAGGTGTCAACTATTCTTTACCGCTTCCTCATCTTGGTGTACACGCCTCCTACAAAATGCCCATAAATCTTCCATGGTGGTATCAAGATACGGAAGATGAAAGTACCCTTGGCTTTACTGGATATTTCCGAAGCCAAGGACAAAGTATGATGCTCGACCTAGGAATAACCACAAGGTACACTCCTATTGTACTTGGACTTTGGTACAGAGGGATTCCGTTACGGACTTATAAAGATATACCCCAGCAAGATGCCATCGTTGTTTTGATGGGGTATGAGCAAGAAAAATTTAGGCTAGGAATTAGCTACGATGTAACGGTGTCGTCATTAAGCTGGCGAAGTGGTGGTACAATCGAGCTTTCTTTATGGTTAAGTTTTGGCTATGTCAACTTTAAGGGTACTAAAGCAGGCGACCGCCATTTACCTCAATGTACCAAACGGACACTCTTCAAGCCTTGGTAATGTGATTTGTATGCTTACTTATAATCTAAATTCACACTATATGCTCCTACGTCATCTTGTTTGGCATTGGAATTTATATCAAATAGTAATTCAATGTATTCGCCTACATTATCAACTGGAATTTCGCAACTATGTCCACAAGAGTGCCATTCATTTTCATAATTTAATTTATACATCAAAACGGCATGATTAAACCCTGGGATTGTATTATACCCTATAATCGGGAAATTGAATAACCCTTTATCTATTCCATCGGGTGTAGAATACCCAAGCCATAGTCCCACATAAATTTGTCCAGAAGCAGTCACTTTAATCGTACCTTTTTTATCAAGTAATAATTTCACTAAGGTTGTATCCTTTACTTGTGTAGTTATTGGCAAATAGCGGAAGTCGGCATTCCTACAAGGCTTGGGATATAATAAATTAATGGATAGAGAATCATTATTATTACTCCCAAGCCTACTACTCGATAAATAAGGATACATCACAGAATTTGGTTCTTTTGAAGGTGGCATACCCAACATATAACCTACATGATAAGCCACAGCCTTGGCTAAGGTTTCCTTTGTCCATTTATGCGTACTGTCTAAAAGAATTTCATATCGGCCATTCACTAAGCGAGCAATACTTTTACCTATCAAAGGAAATTTTACAAACCCACTTGTATTTAATTCTGTCTGCGTACTAATCGTGCCAGCGGCTACGTATTTCACCAAAATATCACATCTGTCTTCTACTAAAAATGACACAAATTGAATATTTTTATTGAGATGTTGCCATAACCCTACGGCTTGCGTAATAGCATTTTGCTGAGCTTGATTATCCATGCCACCATATATATTCGCTAATTTATATTTGAATACACAGTTATTAGAAGGCTGGATAACATCCGAACGGTGCTGCACACTAATTAAGGCCACTGGTGTAGCTTTTTCTAGCTCTTGTTCACAGCCCACCAACCATACTATACTCGAAATACATACATAATAAAGTAGCTTATTTTTCATAAATTCTTGTTTTAAAAATATTATAAATTGACCTTATTCATCAAATCTTTATTGAATATTTCCGTATCGTATAGCAATAATAGAACCCTGTAGAATCACCATTTATTATTTTTTTATTAATTCATCCCCTTTGTTTATACACTAAACAAACAAATGTTTGATTTGACTTCCAATTTTATTAAATTGTTAATTACTAAGACAATACAAATTCTTGCTTCCATCTATATTGAAGAAAAATCTGTCAGTACTAACACACATTCACAAATAAGTCTATCTTAACCGTATGAAATTTCTGCCAACTTGTATAAAGTTACTATTGACGTATATATTTTTTTCGAAGACATTTTTTATCTGTGCCAAAGAAAGGACAGCCACCGTTGATTCTAAGCCGAAAGTATCAAAACAAGCAGAGAAGAAAATACAAGATCTTCTTCAAAAAATGAATGATACTTATAGCATCGGAAATATTGAAGCCCTAGAGAAGGTAAATACCCTAGGAAGGGAGGGGCTTATGTATTTACAGAAATCACCATCGCTAAAGCCTAGTTTTAAATTTCTCATTTACACTTATATGATTGCGAGTTATTCACAACTCATGGTAAATGATTCTTCTAGCTTTTATTTTGAACAAGCTAATGATTTATTGAATAAAGAACCTTCTATTGAAACAGAATTTCCCAATTTTTATACTAGTTATTGGGGAAATCAAGGCGTGCATTACCGAGAGTTGGCTCAGTATTCAAAAGCTATCAATTGTTTAGAAAAAGCTAGAATTGCATGTATAAAATATCATTTAGACGACTATGAATTAATTATACTCAATCATCTGGCGAACGTTTATGACTACATGACTGAATACGATAAAGCATACAAAATATACAAAGAAATTCAGAGAAGAGGTTTTGGCACTTTCAATAAATTACAAATTTTGGCATCTATAGGATGGAATGCTTTTAAGAGGGGTAAACCAGAACTGGCTGAATCTTATTTTAAACAAGCTATTGAGATTTACAAAAATAAGCCAAACAATCAAACAGATATTCAATTTGAAACAAAACTCTACTTGCAAATAGCTCAACTCAAATCATATAGTACAAATTATAAAGAAAGTAATTACTTTCTTAGGAAGGCTATTGGTATCTATGCATCCCGTCACATAACAAAAGGGGTATACCTAGCCAAATGTTACGCTGTAATGGCCAATAATTCCTCTAAAAGTAAAGATATAATTGAAGCCTTAAATTGGACTCAAAAAGGTTTATCGGCCATAGTACTCGACTTTTCTTCAGACAATATAAGTCAAAACCCTGCTTTATCGCAGATTATTCTTGGCAATAATACCTTGTTCCAGTTACTTGCCCTAAAGGCTCAATTATTGTACAAATATTATCAACAAACTAAGCAAATCTCAACATTAAGACTAAGTACCAAAACCTATCATTTAGCTATACTCATAGCCGAAAACTACAGGCAAGGCATTGATTATGAAGAAGATAAATCCACCTTTACTTCTATAAGTACATCTATATTTGACGAAGCAATAGATGTTGCATATCATTTTTACCAGACCAATCCAACCGATGATAAAGCAAATTTATTATTCAGTATTATCGAAAGCACCAGAGCTATTGCCCTAAACGATTATGTCAATAAAATACAACCCTCTAAGGAAACAAGTAGCCTTGTGCAACAGCAGAAAACAATCAACCATTTTATTGCAGAACTCAAACAGTCTTTATGGCAAGATAATAGTAAAAGTAAGCTCGACAGCATTAAAACGTTATTACTGGAAAAGGAGCTACAACTAACAAGCCTAAACAATAAAATTGCGAAATTATCTCCTGTAGGGTCAGTGCTATCTTTTGATAATCAATCACTAGCGACTGATATTAAACAAAAATTGCCCCAAAATACGGCGTTTATTAGCTACTCGTTGAGGTCGCCTAATTTATTGTATATATTTTTGATTAAATCAGATTTGATACAAGTAAAAAAGCTATCTCTACAGGATAATAGTTTAGCTAATACGCTTCGCTCTTTTCTTCCTAAACTCAATATTAATCCTCAATGGAACGAGTATAATGGCCAGAAAGAAGCTATCCAACTTTATGATTGGCTATTGAAACCAATAGAGCGGAACCTCCACAATACCCAAAGACTGGTATTAGCAAGAGAAGGTATCCTTAATTATTTGCCATTTGAGACACTCGAAACAGGAAAAATCATATCTGATTACTTGATTAGGCACTATGCTATAAGCTATACTTATTCAGGACAAAACTTTATTTCTTCAACTCCTAGAGAAGCCTTATCCTCTAATCGAATCCTTACAGCTACTCCTTTTACACAAACCCATATTATTGAGCAAGACACCTTTAAGGCTCTTCGTTCAAGAATCATTAAACCAGCTGAGGGGCAATTATGGCTAAACGATCGAGCTGCTACCAAAGCACAACTGATGACAAAACTCCCCTATTATAATGTACTAAATTTGGTAACTCACTCTGTTAGCGATACACTCCAAAGTAAAAAATCTTATCTTTTTTTATATCCTCTCGCCGACAAAACAGCCTCTAAATTAGGCTTCTACGAAGCATTAGGATTACCCCTTACTCGATATAAGCTCGTAATGCTAGCTTCGTGTAAAAGTGGAACAGGGCATCTTGAAAATCATGAAGGAGTTATGTCGTTATCTTATGCGTTTGTACGAGCAGGAGCACATGCCGTTGTTGCAGCACAATGGCAAGCCCACGACCGGTCAAGTGACTTCATTAGTAATATTTTTTTTGAATACATCAATGAAGGAATTCCTAAAGACTTAGCTCTTCAAAAAGCAAAAATAGACTTTATTCAATCGGAACAATTTGGTGATTTAAACCATCCCTTTTTCTGGGCTAATCTAATCTTAAGTGGTAGTGCTGAAGCTATATATCCACCAAAGCATCAGAGTTTTTGGGGTATTGGCATTATTCTTTTTATACTGATATTGGCCTATTTACTAGCTCGAACAAAGAAATTTAAAATACTTTGGCCCAAAATATTTGCCACCAAATCTTAGAACGATTTAGCATACTTACATGATAAACACAATCAGAGCAAGAAGTTAAAGTATCATAAAGCTTTTCGGCTTCCTTAATATTGCCACTTTTAAAATAGGCTATTACCAAATGCCATTGAGTTGCCTCTGCAAAGTATTTTCTTAAATTGGGTGTATTAAGGACTTCTTTAAAATTTAATACGGCTGCTTCAAACTGGCCATCGGCAATATGCAATTGTCCTGTATAAAAATGATCATAAGCCGATTTCTGTATAGGGTTTAGTACGGTAGGGTCTATATCACGTACAACATTAAGGTCATTTTCGGTTCCGGGCAATTGCACAGTGGCCAAAGAAACATACAATATAAATATAACACAAGCTGCTGCCAAAGCCCCTATATACTTAATAATGATACCTTTTCGTTGCGACATTGTATTAATATTACCCTCATTGGCTAAGGTAGTAATAGGCTCTTCTGCTTCTAGTCGAGCTAAAGTTGTTTTGATTTGATTTTCAAGATTTGCTTTTCTCATAACTTCTAATAGGTTTTTATACTCATTTACTTCTTGCAAAAGCGTTGAGTCATCGTGTAGAGCATTGATAAATATTTCATTTTCAGAAGAAGTTAATACTCCTTTACAAAAACGTTCAATCGCATCAAATCTATCGTATTCATTATCTAGTTTCATTGTAATAATAGTTCTCTAAGTTTTTTTACACATCTAAATTTACGTAATTTAACTGCCTCTGCAGTACCAAGCTCATACTTTTGGGCTATCTCGTCCAAGCTTAAGCCATCAATGTAGAAAGCTATCAAAATTTTCTGACAGATTTCATCTAGCTTTTTAAATATCGTAATAGCCTTGTTTTTATCTTCGTTGTCAACCATTATTGCCAAAGGAGTACTGGCATCCTTTCCATCGCTAAGTTTAGTGTATTTTTGCTCTCTTTCTATTCGGCGATTTTTTGACTCACAATGTTTTAGCCACTTATTGTGAGCGATTTTTTTAATATACACCTCTAATTCCCGATGCGACCTCGCTGTAAATGTTCCTGTTCTACAATTTTCAAGGAAAGTTATCAAGGTTTCTTCAAAGATGTCTTTCCCATCTTCATAAGTTCCTCTTTCCATAAATACCTGCGATGCAACTTTGGCCCTAAAGTTCCGATACAAATAAGTTACCACTTGATCTAGCTCTCTGTTGTCTCCATGATTAATGATTCTTAGTATCTCATGCACATTAAAAGTTTGACTCATAACATTTTAAGCTTGAAGGTTCAGTAAAATTACAAATGATTGTGTTGAATATGGCAACTAATATATAATTGAATAACCTTTTTAATTTTTTAAACAATTCTCAATAAGCAGATTAGCTGTATTCTAACTTTAATTCCTTCTGGCTATTAAAACGTTACATTTTTTTAGAAAATCCTGTGTAGGATTTTCTAAAAAAATATAGGTATAGCAATAAATTTTGCTGTAACATTCTATAACAACTCACATCCAGTTATTCTAAAAACATATAAGTGTGTCAAGTGCTTTTGCTTGACCATGGAATAGCTCCATGGAACATTTAAACACTAAACACATGAAAGCTTTATTGGTATTAATGGTATTGGCAACTATCGGTTTAACCTCTTGCCAAAATGATGTATTGGAACCTCAACCAAGCACTCAAATAACAACCCTAAAAGTAAAAACAGACACACTGTTGGTAAAGGGCTCTAATGATTTGACACCCCCAACGTTACCATCTTCAGGTGGAGGTACTGGCCCAAGATAAACAAGAGAAGATTAGTCTTATTTCAAAACTACTAGAGCTTTGCTCTAGTAGTTTTTTTTTGGTCAAATATAAATAGAAAATAAAGCCTTTGTGAAAAAACTGTTTAAACTTTCTTTATTTTAAGAATCTGTTTGGAAAAATATAGCTTAAACCAAGATGAAGCAAATACCTTTAAGGTGCTTTCATTGATAATAGAATCGTTGGGAGTAGATAGGTGCTACTTGAATCTATAAAGGTGTAGAAACCATTAACTAGGTAATTAATCTGCCTGTAAAGGGTAGTCCTATTTACTTTTACATTAACCTCATTTGAGTTTTAAATAGCTGGGTTATTTCAATAACATATTATAAAATGGTCTATAACAATCAGCCTTTTTTTTAGAACTTAAAAAAATCAATCATTATTTGCCAAATTTCACTTTGGCTTTCCAGATATTATAATTCTTTTCGGCATTTGAGCTGAAAAAAAGCGTATTGTCAACTCCCCACGCAGGGTCACTTTCATCTGTTTCGCCTTGAGTAATTTGGATTAAATCAGTACCGTCTACTTTCATTACAAAAATATGTTTATTCTCCTTCTTGGGGTTTTCCCTGTTGCTTGCAAAGGCTATATATTTGCCATCTCTCGAAAACGCAGCATCACGATTGTTATATTCTCCTGTGGTTAGCTGGGTTTTTTGGCCAGTTTTTATATCCATTGTAAATACCTGAATAAACTTACCTACTTTCATATTATAGATAATCTTGCTATTATCGACAGGATTTAAACTAATATGACTTCCTTCGCCTATAACTGAATAATTGCCGCCTTTGGTATCCATCGAACAAATCATACGGCTATGCCCCATAATGGTTGTAAATAAGATTTTGGCATTATCTTTTGTTACAATGGGTTCGGCGTCGTCTTCTCCCATTGCACCCGCCGAAACATAGTTTAGGCCAACACCATTAATATCTGAGCGTACAATAACTGGTCGTTCGGGTTTGATATAACTAAATATTATTCCAGAATTATCGGGCATCCAAGTTGGATATGCCGCATTGTCGGCTAAGGGGTTGGTAATAGGTTTGCCTATTTCTTTTTTGACGATACGATATTTCTTATTCGTTTTTTGATCTATACGGCCATTGGTAAGACTCAGCGAATAGCTTATTTCTAAGGCATTATATAATAAATATTTCCCATCTGGGCTTACTCTTGCAAATAGTTCTTGAGTAGGCTCGGAGGTTTCACGAGTTAGGTTGTCAGCATTACCTGTCGTTCCTGGTGCTGTTGGGATTTGTGCTATTCCTACATAAGACACTAAACACAATAGCGTAATTCTAAGAAGTTGAATGTTTTTTTTCATCGTTTTTAATCCCCATAAAAGAGAAGTATGTCTATGCGTTGGGGTTTTTAATTCACATAAACTATTCTTAAATAATAAATTACAAACACGAATGCTTTTCTATTTGTCAACGGCAAAACCAATTCCTAGTCGAAGCCCAGCATAATAGAGTGGTTCTCCGATATTCCTGAAGCTTTCTGCATTGACAACTTGAAAACGAGCCGAAAAATCAATTACAAATGGAAGCTTATATACTTCAAAACCCAAATTGCCACCATACCCAACTTTACTCAGTGATGAGGTAGTAGCTCCTACTCCATTTGGATTAGGAATATCTCCATCTTTATTTGTAAACGTTGTGGTAATTAAATTGAACGACGCATTAGGATTAATATAAAAACCTTTGGCTAAATATAATTTCAAGCCTGCTTGCAGAGGTATTATACCAAACTTATCGACAGTAGAATACTGTGTGCTTTTGGCCTGTGTGGCCAGATCTTTGAGGGTATAGTTTCGTTGAACCTGCCATTGATGATAGCCTGTCAATAAGCTCAAAGCAATACCTTTGGTAAGATGGATGTCGGTATTGACACTAAATCCAACACCCTGTTGTATACCTGTACTATCGCCACTAGCTACCCATTGCTTACTAAGAGGTTCGAGTACGTAAAGTCCGTCGACACCAATGCCAAACACAAACTTTGGCAAGTCGAGTAGCCGACGAGGCTTAGCAACAACACTATGCTGAGCTACCTGTTGCTCAAATGTTACATTTTTCTTTAGGATAGCTTTAGTTTTTTTATTTTTTTCCAACAATTCCCTTGTTGTTCCATCGGCATATTCGAGTTTAGTTACATCAGCCCCTGAAACCATATATACAGATGGGTCATTGGTATCTAAACTTTTATATTCTACTTTTCCTGGACTTACCGACACTATTTTACCCTGAATAACCCGTCCATCTTTTCGTATAATTTTATCAGCCTTGGCGGTAGGCTGTAATGTATTAATTTCTTCGACCGTACCTGATGCATATACGAGCTTCAGAACTTCAGCTTTTTTGACTTTCTGAATAGGCCCACGTGGGTTATTGGGAAGTTTATAGAGAATTTCATCTTCAGAAACCTCATCAATGATAACCTCTATTACAGAATTATCAAGTTTAACAATCTGGTCTGTTTTTTTGGTTTGAGCTAGAGTACCAAGACTCACTAAGCAACCAATCAGGATTAGTAGGATATTTTTTTTCATGGTTTCATCTAATTATATTTTCAATAAACTGTTTGAGTGATGTATTCTCCCAGAGAGGCTTTACGATAGTACTGGTAAGGCTCTTTCTTTTAGTTCCTTGCTGGGCAACCCTTTCAAAATACTTTTGGGCCTCATCGGTATTGCCTGATACATAATGATAATACCCCATTGTAAAAAGAGCCTCAACATAACTTGGCTTATGCTTTAGTACCGATTCGAGAAGAGGTTTGGCATAGTCGCTTTTATTTTCTTTGATATATGCTATTGCCATTTCGGTTTTTGTTTCATCATCGATGATTCCCGATTTTACATTTTGAAAAGCTTCATAATCATTGATGGCCTCGCTATATCGTTTTTCCTTCAACAAACAAAATGCACGAAATCTATAGGCATCGCTGCGGTTTTCATCCCATTCTTCTCGCTTAAGGGCTTCCGTATAGCTACTGATAGCTTGAGCAAACTTTCCATTAATTCTATAAGCCTCTGCGATTGCAAACAAACATTTGCCTTTGTCGAAACCCAACTCAAGAGCCTTATTAAAATCGTCGATAGCATTACCTATTTCATTTTTGCTAAAATAGGCTTGTCCTCTTAAATAATACCCTTCTGCATTATTTCGATTAAACCGCAAACATTCTCGAAAGTCAGCTAAAGCAGCATCATAATTCTTTTGATTGACATAAGCTTTAGCTCTTTTTGAATACACAATGGATAAGGCTGGATAATGCTCAGACTGCCGTGTCCAAGCCCCCCCCAAAGCAGCTGTGTACGATTCTACGGCTAATGAATACCGCTCAAGAGCATTGTAGGAGTCGCCTTTGTATATAGCAGCCTGATATACTTGATTTGACAATTTTAGGGTAGCATCAAAATCGACGATAGCATCATCATAGTTTTCGTCCAAAAACTTGGCTAAGCCCCTATTGAGCCATGCCAATTCTCGATTTGGCTCAAGTGCAATAGCCTTTGACAAAGCATTCTGAGCTTCGGGATATTGCTCTATTTCTATATGCGAAAGCCCCTTTAAGTACCAAACATTAAATGACTGCTCCCACAGTAGTAGCGAGTTGTTAAAATAGTCGAGAGCTGCCAAAAACTGTCGTTTTTCATAAAAATAACGTCCGTTTTCAAAGTACCTTTCTGCTATCTGTACTATTTGGGCGAGCTGTTCTTTTGAAAGCCCAAATTGCACTGCCTTTTTAAAATCTGAAGAAGCTTTTGCTATATCATTAAGCTTCTCATAGTTTAACCCTCTGTAAAAAAGGGAACTAGCAGGTTTATAATTCTTTGCATATACTTTAGTAAAAGTATTGATAGCTTCACGATGTTTTGTCCAATTATGCCATGCTAATGCTTTTTCAAAAAGTATATCATTGTTAGAATCATTCAATAACAATATTTCGTCAAAATATTTAATTCCTCGTAGTGTATCATGAACTGCCAAATAGCAACGAGCCAAATCTGTGAGGGCTGTAATATTATTGCTATCGAAGGAAAGGTATACTGTAAAATCAGCTAGGGCTTCGGTATATTGTTTACTTTCATACGAGAGCAAACCTCGTTGTCGAAAAGCATCCGAATTGTTGGCATCTTTTTCGATTGCCTTTAGTAGTCGTGCTTTAGCATTTTTACTATCACCTTGTTTTAGAAAAGCAATACTTTGCCAAACCAATAAATCTGAATATAATTGATTATTAAACACGCCTTTATCCTCCTGCTTTTTTAGTTCGCTCAGCTGGGAGGCACACTCATTAGCAGCCTCTTTAAATCGGCCGTCTTTAACCTTAGCCTCTACAGCAGCTAAGGCTCTAATAATCAGATTAATACTTGCTATCCGCTTTGATAATGAATCAATATCTGATTTATGCGAAAGAGCTTGCTCATACAAAGCTTTGGCTTCGGTATATTTGCGTAGCCTCTCTGCATTTTTGGCTTTTTGAATCGCATCTTTGGCTAATTTTTCAGGGCGTAAAAGGAGTTCCTCTTGGATTTCAGTAATTCTACGAAGCTGACGACTGATATGCCGTGTTTCTACCATAGGCATTAACTCATGTGCTTTCGTAAAAAGCAGTCTGGCATTTTTCAAATCCTCTTGTCCCAATGCTTTATCGGCTTCATCAATCAACTTTTTCACCTCTATTTCTTTTAGAGCCTGTTCTTTTCTAAATTCCTCACGCAGCCTATCAATAGTAACTTTCTCGAGTGTTTCTCGGGCTGTCAGCGAAGTATCTCCGCTCATTACCGACTCCTCATCGGGTTGTAATACAGCATCATTGAGGTACTGTTCTTCCGCTGTTTTAGGGCTAACATTATAGCCTATACGTAATATGCTAACAACCCATTTTTTACCAAACTTTTCAGCCCTAAGCTCGGCAGTTCGCTCCAAAACGGGGTATCTCTTATTATTTTGCCGATTAATACTACTAAACTTTTGTGTAAAGTATATTTTGATATAGATATATTCCTGAGTTTGCTTTACATTAGATATACGGTAGTTCTCAAAATCTACGGTATTGGAGTCTGCTTTTGTATAAAACAAATCAAAGTCTTTCAAATATCTTTCAATTGTTTTTTTATTAAGGCCATTGCTGGTTGAGGATTGGTCTAGGTCATCTTCAACAATAATATCTTTATTATAGAATATCTTATTTATATTTCCAGCATAACTTCTAGTCATCATATCCTCAACGGCCTTTTGTTCTATTTCGCTAAAAGATATTCCGTTCAATAAATCCCTGTATTCGTTTAGAACTTGTTCGGCATTGAATTTGATTTTTGAAGCATCGCTTATTGTGATTCTTCTCAATAGCGTATCTCCCTGAGCGTAAGTACTACTCAGACAACAGCATAGAGCCCAAAAAGTAAAAACTATTTTCATTGATTCAAGGATAAATAAAGAACAGCTCTTTTATAAAAATCTTTTTCAAATTGATCTGCTGTTTGAAGCTGGCTAATTAGCCAACCAGACTGCCGAGTCATTCGTTTGTAATTTTGAACAGTAAAAATCCAGCCTTCTATTTGTAAAAAATGATAAGTAATATCTTGAACATCTCTAAAAACAAGCTTTTTGCTTAGTATAGCATCCAAAATTGGTTGTGTTTTCTCGGTCAAAAAACCCTCGTCCAAATACGCATTAATACTTTTTATATCATTGAACGCATCTTCCAATTCAGTAAAATTAAGCACGTGACTATAAGGATTTAGACCACTCTCGGAGTCCTTTCCTGTTTTTTCATAAAAGCTTATAGGTCTCTTTGATTCAGCATATTCTTCTGCACCTGCTATTACCCATTTGCTTCCTCCATTCGGCGTTCTATTCACTTTTAGAATCAAGCCTATGTACCGCTTTTGCGCTCCTTGGGTAAACAAACATTGAGCTTGGGCATACCATTCAGAGCCAAAAAAGTTCAAATACTGCGGATTTAGGCTATCACAAACGGTATTTACAAAAACCTTTTTGAGCGAATCAGAAATAATGGCTTTGGCCTCGAACAACGACCTCAACATCTTGACACGATTGGGCTTAGCTTCTGGCCTTGTTAAGTCCAGATATTGCTTAACCAAGGTATTTTCGGCATAGTTAAACCTTTCCATAAACTCATCAATTGTTTTGACTTGTAAAGCAAAGCGAAGTTCAGCCTGACGGTCATATAACAAAGACTTATTGCTAATACGCTTTTTATCAAGTCTAGCCTGACTAAAGCTAGAGAAAAAGAAAAATACGCTTATAATGATATAAAGACTTTTCATGATTTTCACATAGAGAACACTATAGCGATTAATTATATATTTGGGAATATCCAGCAACCAGATATAAATTGCCTACTATTCATTTTTTGAGGTACTAATAACACCTACATCATACAAAAAGACATCCCACAGAATATTCTTTTTACCTTCTTTGTTATCGCTCAAAACCTTAATAACTACAGTTTGATTTTTTACTGTTCTATCCTCATAAACAAGTTTTCCATCTTTGTAACCTTTAAATTTTTGTTCAAACGAAACAATCCCGTAGTAATATCCATTAGCTCCTTTTCGTAGTTTTCCAACGTACTGGATATTTGAATACTCGACCTCCACATTATCGTACTTTACAAGCTTTACCCGATTCAGGTAATCCCTTATTTTATAGGTTTTTTTATCAACTTTATGAATAGAGCTGACCTGTACTTTGGCATTTTCATTCAAAAAAAGTTCAACAGCTCCTTTTATTGCCTTATTAGACTCCTGAAAATCAACTGATTTGCTAGCTAGGATTTTAATGTAATTGGTAAAACGTGTAACTTTTTCGATAGCCCTTTGGCTATATTCTTCAAAAGACACACGCCCTAGTTCGCCCATTTCTATATCATCTAACTTTCCTCCTACTTTAGTGACAGCCACATCATTACCTGTAACAGGCCTTCCTTCCCAGTCTTTGTCCTTCTCTTTTTGGGGAGTCATTTGAGCTAGCTGAAGTTTGTATTTATCCATTATCTCTGCTGCTTCAGTAGCATTGGTCAAAACCCTATGCTTCCCTACAAATGATAAAATAGCAACAACCTCCGACAATGGGATAGTCATGGAAGTTCCAGAGAGACTCAAGAATACGATTGGGTCTGCGTCTTGAGTGATATTGCCTTTTTGAAAACCTGTTTTTGTAAAAATAACATCTTGTTCCATAGGGGCATTAGAAAGGCTTTCGGTAAACTTTTCTGTAAGTACATTGGGGTCAATTGATGAATTGTCCAGCTCTAATTTGGTCATATAATTTCCATTGGCCGCAATTAACAAAACAACATTTTCAATTTTGACAGAATAGTTGGGGCCAGAAAGGTTATCTAGCTTTTTATATTTAATTTTTTCGGGAGTGGCCTCTTGAATATTACATTCTATCTTGGTATTATCTTTTAGATAAATTATGTCTTGAGCCCAGAGATAGCCCCCCGAAAGAATGTAGAATACACTAAGCAAGCAAAATAGTCGAGATTTTTTCATAATTATTTTTTGTGAGCTATTCAAACTTAATCACGTAAGGGAGTAAAAATTTCTTGCCATTGGGTAACTTCACCTGTAGATAAAGAATATTTCCATAGGTAGGGAAACTATTCTTGGACGTGGCCTCAAATGTAAGTGTATAAAAATCGGCATTGCCTCTAAGTAAATTACCTAATGTGCCAAAATAACTAATAAGTTGTTTTGCATCTTTGGCCCACATAAAGCTACCACCAGTATTCAGAGCTAGGTCATTTAGTTCGCTAACATTCACGCCATTACTTAGCCCAACGGTAAATACAGGAATATTTTTTGAGAGCGATAACGTTTCTGCTTCAACTTTTAAATTCCAATCTCCACTTTGGCCATCAGTAAACACAATCAGGGCTTTATTGGCAGAAGGAGCATTATCACTAGTATACTTTAAGCTCCATAATATAGAAGAATACAGCGGTGTACCTGCCTTCGGAATGATACCCACGAGAGAGTCTAATGAAGGGTATAGCGAAGTCCCATTATTGGTAAAACCACCATGTAAATGAGTGTAGCTAGTAGCATAAGGATAATAGTAATCATCGCTATCAGTAAAACTTGCCAATGCTACTTTGTCATTTTTTCCGAGGGCATCCAGAAATATTTGGCTTGCTTTGATACGCAAATTTTCATAGTCGGTAGTATTTGTACTACCACTTTGGTCGAGTAGAAGGAACGCACTATAATCTCCCTTATATGCGGTTTTGTTTCCAGCCTTTACATCTATCAATGAATAAGTAATACCGTAAGGGTTTGTGGTAGTATCTTTAATAGAGAAGTTGTCTTTCCCCAAGGCATTTACATAATTGCCAGAGGCATCTACTACGTGAACATCAATCGTGAAAGTCTGTTTGTTACCCGACAGCACGGGTTTTCCTACTCTAATTACAGTACCAGAGGCATCTCCTAATACGGGAAGTTCTATGGTACGCAAACAACTTGAAAGTACACCTAAGCCAATCAATAGGGCCAATAAACGGTACGGTATTGTTTTCATATCAATACATTTTAGATTAGATACTAACTCATATTGATATTCCTGTACAGAGTAGAAAAGTTACACTATAAAACAAAAAGTTTTGATAAAGTTAAAAATATCTGTAACCTGAGCCTTTTTAGGCAGTACATTGCACAAAAGTGTTATCAATTAGCATACATTTTTCTTCTAATAAAAAATGGAGGGAATAACCCAAACGATGTCTCGACCCCAAAAATCCAATAAGCAGCTGTGGCATTTGTTCTGGTTAAATACTCATTTTCAAACAGCAAAGGTTGATAATTAGCGGTTAGCCCAATTTTCCATATAGTTACCTTATTATTGATGCGTCGGTGCAAAAACTCATATCCTAGCGATGCCGAAAGTCCCCATGAATCTTTTAATTGAACTGAGATTGTTTGGTTTTCTGGAGCTATAAAATTTTCATATTTAAAGCCCACGGGATTTTGCCAGAGTCCCCCCAGTCCTAATATAATAGCCCTGATTTTATTTTTATGTTCCAATTCTACAAGCCGATAATTTATGCTAGGATTGATAGCTACCCAGCTCATACTAAATCGTTCGATGGCCTCTTTGGTTTGTTGATAGGTATCAAATTGTAGTGGTTTGATATTATATTTAAAGTCTATCTCAAAGCCCAACCGACTGTTATAACTGTATCGACCTATTCTAAAACCCACATATCCAAGCTTAGCTATTGTAGTGTTTACGGGCATATCATTTGATTTTAGAGATGGCTGTACTTGTCCTCCTCCTGCTGTTAGAGATAAACTTGTAAAAGACCGAATAGACAGTACCTTTTCTAACTGTTCAATTTTTTGTAGTACTTCATTAAAATCATCTGTAAAGACTAGCTTATAGTAAATATCGGCGGCTTGGTGGAGAAATTTATTCGCATCTAGTAAATCTTCCTTGTTTAAAAGTAATTCGCCTATCCTACGAAGCGAATCTCCCTTAGATTTTTCTTTAAACCTAACTGCCACAACGCCCATGGCTTTGGCTTCTTCCTGCGAAAGAATAGCAAAAGTTGAGTCAAAATACTCCGAAGCAAAGCCTCTAGGATGTTTTTTGAACTGAATTATATCATTCCAATTTTGAGGTTGGTTAATTTTTTTTACAAAATACGATCGTTGTTTACAACTTGGGTGCATCACACTCCCTTCACATTTATTAGGGTATAATTTTTCGATATATGAAAATACATTTGAAATTTTGGTTGGATGAAATGCCTGTGCAGTAGCAAGGTCTTGTTTGTGTTGTTCATAATAACTCCTTAAAAACCACACTGCATAAGCATCTGCTGTAAGTTCTTCTATCTGTTTGTCACGAATTGTCATTACTTTTGCTTCATCTTCTTTTTTTATGGGTATATTGCTCTCTCCGAGTTGTTTCAGATACTTTTCAAAGTCCTTATCTTTGGGTACAGTAGTATGATAGTGGTCTGCTATTAAATGCCCCAACTCATGCCCCAAAACAAACAAAACCGTAAGAGCATCTTGCTGATGTATTTCTTGTATAAAATCGTTATCGTAGATAATCAAAAAAGGATTACCCTTAAACAACATTTTTTCTTTTTCACATTTTTTGGCTACTGCCCCATATTCACTTACACAATCAACAGACAGGATATTGATAGCTTTATAAGGAAACACACTTCCTTTTCTTTTCAATTCCATTTGGTTATATAATGGCAAAAAGCGATTGTTTATCCATGCTTCAATATCTCGACCACTGATAAATGCGTGCTGTTCATCTAAAACTTTACCAATTATATCACCGCATGCACAAGCCTCATGCCTTTGAGCTAAAGTCTTTATACTACCAAGTATCAAACAAAGCATTAAAAAAATTCTTATTTTGCTAATTTTTTCCATTCTGAGGTTTGTTGTAGGATATAAGTATTACTACCTGTAAACAATGTATATTTTTGGGTATTATAATTATATTCAAGCCTAAAACCCTTTCCAAACTCTTTATTGACAAATGGAGCTTTAAACACCAACTTAAATTCAGGCTCATATTGAAACATATAGGTTGTATCAAGCTGAAAATCAGCCTGTACTGCAAATGGCTTTAACTTAAAAGGTATTTTGTCAGATTTACCTCCTTGGTCAAAAGCCCCATGCCCTTTCATATCATTTCCTATTTCACGGTATTTAATATTTCCTACGGTGATTGTCTCTACTTTCGAGAAAAATTTATAATAGGTAACTATGCACCCCACAACAATAAATAGACTAGCCGCTACGGAAAGAACAGTAGAAATATTTGGTTTAATACTACTGACACGTTTCCAGTATTTCACTATATTACCTAAGCGTGAGGTTTCGGTTTTTTGTGGCTCTGCCAAAGCAGTGGCAAGCTCATGTTCAGGAAGGCCTATTATCCATTCATCAAGATTAACCCAAAGCTGAAAGTCAACATAAAAGTCATGGTCATCTCGAAGCCTAGTCAAAGTTTCGTTCAGTTCCTCTCCTTTCAAAGTATTATTCAACAAGCCTTCGATGAGTTCAAAGTTATCTTTCTGGTGTTCTTTCATAGTATATTCTCTTTTTGACAAATAAATTGAATAATAGCCGAAGCCCTTGAATACCAATCACTTTGAACATCTACGACTTGTTCTTTCATCCATTTAATCAATAGTCTTTTACAATCGGCTCTTTGCTGAGCCTCAGTAGTTTCGCTATTATATTCTAAAGAAGGCAAATGCACATAGTCTTTAGGAATATTGTTTAGCAATGCTTCACGTATAATCATGGTGAAGATAGAATTTCTTCCTCCTCCAAACAGCAATTGTCTAGCCTTGCCATTATGACTATGCTTGATGGCATCGAGCCCATCCTGCACAAACAAATACACTTCGGCAATACTTATGTCGTTTCTTAGGGGGTATTTTGCTTTTTCAAAAACGCTCATCTGTTTTTTTTTATCATCGTTCTTTTTTCTCAGTTCCTCTTTAATTTTTATATTAAGAATACTATAGCAAAAACCCTCTATACTGGTTCGTAAAACGAATGATTTTTTGTTTGCTTTTTTTTTGAAATCCAACAACGAATCTACAATCAGAGTTTTTAGACATTCCACCTCAAGCTCTTTATAAGTCGTAACCAAATACCCAAATTTCTTATTTAAACCCCTCTCTATTTCATTGAAGACTTGGGCTACAGCTCTGCTTTCTGAGGAATATTTTATCAGATATAACTGATTAATATTCGTTATCATTTTCTCTAGCGATTTTAGCTGTAGAATATTACTAGGATTGCCAAGCGATTCGTGGATATAGTATTGGTAAATAGACTCTGTTAGCAAATCTACAACCTGAGAATTATCAGAAAAACCATTTCGTGGTGTATCTTTTTTACCATTATGGGTTAAAATATGGCTCACTAATGGCATAATACTAGCCCTAATATTTTGTTCTGTTTTTAGATGTTCAACTGTATTTTTCTTTTTCTTAAAACTTAACTGTAGATAATCAAAAAGTTGTATTCTATAAATTTCTTCCTGTCCATATAATTTTATAAAGCTCTTGATAGAAGACAACGCATCTTCGTCGAGATAGTTATAATTGATATGTGCTAAAATAAAATTATTAAAACAAGTATTAATGATATCCTCGATATCCCCTTTTGTCATGGGATTCAGTGCATCTTTATGCTTCTCAGACCATTTTGTTTGTTCTTTAGCATACTTCAAGAGTTTCTGACCAAGCTTATTTTTTATTTGTCCAACCTTATGTACATCAATTATTCCCTCTTCTTTATACCTTAATTGAATTGAACTTAGTAATTCTTGTATATAAACAGTTTCAGTATTAATTGTCGTCATATCCTTTCCAAGTTTTTTTTATATTCCCACACACGCCTCAAAAGTTACAGAGAAAGCTATTTAAACAGATTTCAGGTCAAGTGCATAGAATACAATCTCAGTAATACTACACAGGATTGTATAAAATAAGAACAAAAAAAGCCCTGAAAATCAGAGCTTTGTAATACTTACTTTATGTTATTTATGATTTGCTTTGTGCTGTTACTTGCCAATACAGAAAGTAACCAAACCTGATTATCAATTACTTACGAATAAAAGGTACAAATAGGGTACAAAATCCGTAGAATTATCACAAAATAACGCAAAATATTAGTTGGTTCTATATTATCAGAGGTGAATAAGTTACGAAGTGATATTGAATAGTAATTTTTGCACAAGATAAGATTTAACCAACTTCATTGGAACAACTTTTGTTCACCAATAATAAAACAAAAACTATTACTCTAAAAGATTCCATTTGAACTTTTATAAAAGATATGATTTGATTTTGTAAATTATTAACTTCAAGTCAAATATCACATAACAAATACTATTTAAAATATGTCATCACCTGAAATTTTACGAGAAAAAGCACTTGAGTTATTAGGAAGAAAAGGATTTGAAGATTTACAAAATGAAGTTCGAGTCTTGTCTAAAATATTATTCCCTGATGAGTTGCCAGTTCAAATGGTAAAAGGAATTTATCGAAAAAGAACAAGCCTTATGCTTGCAAATCTAAAACGTATAGTAATAGTCGAAAACAATCTTCATGAAGGGATAAATGTTAATCAAATAAAGATTGGAGACATAAAACAAATAACCTTTACTTCACAAATCACATGGGGTAATATCGAGATAATTACCAATGATGGAACGGAGTTAATAGAGAATGTAGCAATATTCGGAGGGAAAAAGTTTGTAGATTGGGTTCAAGCTCAAATTAATGCAAGTTCTAAAGTAAATTACACAAACACCAAATCAAAAGTTGAACCCATGCAAAAAATAGTTGTTAAGTCGTATAATGGTAATGAAGATATAGCTAATTCGAACTTTCGAAAAGATGCAATTTTAATGGCTCAAGAAGGGTATTTTCCCACCACACAAAGTTACACTGTTGGGCAGTGGGGATGTGCTTCATTTGTAATTGCTACAATACTATGCTTTGTTATTATTGGTTTTCTTGTGTTTCTGTATATGTTAATCGTTAAGCCTGAAGGAGTTTTAACTGTTACCTATGAATACAAGGGTATTGAGGGGGCTCAAAACACTAAACAAAGTACTCCTTTAAAAATTGAAGAAAAAACTTGCCCAATGTGTGCGGAAACTGTAAAACTGCAAGCTAAAATTTGTCGATATTGCGGACATAATTTTTATTGATTTTAATGGATTGAATTATTCAGTTACAAAAGCTTCAAATAATAATAATAAACTTTACCCATGAGAAAATTAATTACCCTATTCTTAATCATTTTGAGTCTCGATTCTTTGGCACAAGTGTCCATCTTACCAATTGACCCCTCAAGTGGTAATGTGACTTATACGGAGGTTATTAGAGTTGACTCTGTTTCTGCAAGTGAGTTATTTAGTAGAAGTAAGCTTTGGTTTGCTAAAACGTATAACTCTTCAAAAGATGTAATACAAAATACTGATAATGACAATTACTCTATTACGGGAAAAGCTAAAATAAGAACACACGCACGAATAATGGGTGAAAGAACTTGGGGGTATGTTAGTTACATTATTTCAATCTATTGTAAGAATGGGCGATATAAATACGTTGTTTCAGACTTTTATCATGAGGGTGATGCAATCGCAACCTCTTCTACCTTGACTCCTTCTGTTGGTCAAATAAATAGAAACACTAAGGAATCTGGAGGATTTGGAAGCTACAGAAAAAAAGATTTAGATAGATTATGTGAAGAAATCAACTCAAATATTAAATCCCTGATAGTATCATTAAAAAATGGAATGAGTAAAAAATCAGAGGCAGAATCTAAAGATTGGTAGCAATGAAGGTAAATATTCAGGCTAAAATCTGTCGATATTGTGGATATTTTTTTACTTAAAAGGCTCTATCCCATCAAAATCAAAGTGAATATTTCTTATAATATTGAACTCAGGGAAAAGGATTTGATAAATTCTTGAAGATTTATCTACGTCAATAACTTGACCTTTATTCCAACGGATATGAAATACAAAATCTCCTACTCTAAGAATAGATTTAGGAGTATCTGGTAACAGTCTTTTATTGAGAGATGTTATATTCTTAGTGTCAAAAACTGGAGAATTAATGTAACCTTCTCTTTTTAAAAGGCTGTTATCTATCTCAAAATAAAATCTTGAGGGTTGATTCTCGGAATCATTAGTATAATTATAGCCCTCATAATCTGAAATATAAAGTGATTCCATTGCTCTAGTCATAGCAACATAGGTCAAACGTCTTTCCTCCTCAAGCGCTCTCACTCCTCTATCATTTATTGCACGTTGACTCGGTAACACTCCATCTATAAAGCCGCATAGAAAAACGTTCTTAAACTCAAGTCCTTTGGCTGAATGGATTGTCATTAATTTTACTTTATTGTGCTTCTGCTCTTCGTCTTTACTCATCTCATTGTATAAACTAATTTCTTGAAGGTAATCTTCAAGCTCAACAACCTCATCGGAGGTCTTTTCAATAGTAATGAGTGAGTTTTGAAACTCTGCTATATTCTCAAGCCTCTCATAATCTCCATCATTTCGATAAAGTAGTGAAAGTCCAGACTTATCAAAAAGGTATTTTACAAAATCTGAAAGTCCTTTTGAAGTTTTCAATCTTCGTAACCCTTGTATAAGCTCAACAAATTCTTTTGCACCCTTTTGCTTAAACTTGGAGAGGTTTTGTTCAAGCGTACTAAATATTGGCTGGTTTGCTTCCTCTGATAGACGTACAATATCAGTAACAAACTTTTTACCCAACTTTCTCGAAGGAACATTTACAATCCGTAAAAAGGCAGTATTATCATTAAAGGCTATAAGACGTAAATAAGCAATAATATCTTTGATTTCTTTTCTTTCAAAAAATCTTATTCCTCCATGTATAGAGTAGGGTATATTCTCCATTATCAGTGCTTGCTCTAATACCCTTGTCAGGTAGCTAGAACGGTAAAGAATAGTAAAATCATTAAATGAACAGTTCTTTTCTTTGCTCCTCCTCAAAATTTCATTTACTATCCATTTACTTTCGTCCAAGTTGCTTTGTGCATGATAATAAACAACTTCTTTTCCATCTGGAAGTTGCGTGACCATTTCTTTTTCAACTCTAAGGGTATTATTCTTTATAATGGAGTTGCTAACCTTAAGAATTTGGGGTGTTGACCTGTAGTTTTGATTTAATATGATAGTTTTTGAATCCTTAAATAATTTATCAAACTCTACTAATAATTCAGGTTTTGCTCCTCTCCACTCATAAATTGTCTGGTCTGGGTCACCTACTACGAATAAGTTTTTATGATAATTAGCTAAAAGCTGAACAAACATAAATTGTTTAGCCGAACTATCTTGCACCTCATCTACCTGAATATACTGAAGCCTTTTTTGCCATTTTTTCAATAACTCCTCGTATCTCATGAACAGATAGATGGTAAAGTTCATCAAATCATCAAAATCAAGGGAAAAGTTTCTTAGTTGCTTAAAAAGGTATCTTTTAAAAATAGTATCAAGTAAAGAATCATTTGAGCTTAAACTATCTTCATAATGATTGGCAGAGTCAACACTAAAGTACTCCTCAATATAGCTAATATCTTGCTTTCTCTCTGAGATTCTCCTAATAATATCTTTAAATGTGTATTCCCTTGAAGTGATATTTAGCTCTTCGTAAATCTGTCTTAAAATAGTTTTTTGGTCTTCAGAATCAAGAATAGTAAAACTTTGCGGAATCTGAAGTTTATAAATATCTTCTCGAAGAACCTTCACACAAAACCCATGATAGGTAGTTATGTAACCTTCTGAGAGATTTAACCCTTCAAGTTGCGCTTTTATCCGATTTCTCATTTCACGAGAAGCATTGTTTGTAAAAGTCACACACAAAATATTTGAAGGGTTCACGCCTAAGTCTTTTACCAAATGAACATACCTAGACACTAAAGTTTTGGTCTTTCCAGAGCCTGCTCCTGCAATTACACGAACATATCCTTCTGTTTCTTTTACTGCCTGTAATTGTTGTGTATTTAAGCCTTTGAGGTGTTCCATAGTGGTTGCATAGTAGAATAAGCGATTTATTTTGAGGGTCAAATATAAGAAATAGCCTAGAATTTAGAGTAAAAAATAGTCTCAATGGTACAATCATTTCTACAACATTATTACCAGTTGCTCATACTCATACTCAGTGATTAAACTAGCTTGTTCGAAGCACTCTAAAATCTTTGCATATCTCTTGGTTATTTCCCCTTTATAATGCCTCTTTAGATACTTTTGTCGGGATTGGGATAAAATATGTTCACGCTCAAAATAAGCCCCAAATTTAGTGTCAATGAATCTTTCTTTTTTACTTCTAACCTGAAGATTATACATAGCACCTTTCAAACAAGTTCGGTGTAATATTTTACCGTCTTGAATGTATAGCTTTCTACATTGCTTACCTGAATACGGACAAATAAAGTAATAGTACTCCCCTTTCCCTAAATTGGACTCTCTAGGCTTCAGTGTAATTTTATAGGTTCTTGGTTCATTATTATAATCAAAAGACACTTTGATATAACTAGGGAACTCGACGGTATCAACCATAAAGGATGCACTCATGATAGGCTGTTCTTTTCTATACCAAGTGATTACCCCTGACTTACAAGAAAATGGTTCTAAATACCCTGTTTTCTTTAGCTTAGTGATACTTAGAAACACGCTACTATCAATTAATAATGGGAATGTTGCATATTTGGGCATTTTCTGGGAAACCTAAATTATTAAGGAAGATTAGAACTAAATCCTCTAAAAACCCTCCAATCATATTGTATTAAATAATCTGCTAAATCCAGTCCTCTGTTCCTATCAATATCATTTGAGCCTTTTTCAAGTAAATCAGAAAAGATAAAATTGATAGAAGGGTATTTATTTTGGATAATTTCAGCTTTATCCCTCCACTCTTTAAATGTATTACTATGCTCTGACAAATCGGGAAATACTAAAACCTTCCTCCTCTGTAGTACACTTAGTTTCTCAATAGAAAAGCTACTTTTGTTATAGACTGCTAACCAAATCAAATCATGAAAACTACAAGGTAATCCAAAGTATAAAGCTCCATAAATAGCCGTCTTGGGAGCTTCTACCAAAGCAACTGGATTTTCTGGGAACATTCTAAGTAAATGCTCCCCAAATAAACAACTAACTTTTCTTTCTTGCTGTAAGTAACCATTAAGCCATTCGGGATACTCATACTTTTTATAATCACATTCTCTTTGTATCATGGAGTGTAAAAAGTCTGTACCTCCATTGATTGTATGATTGAGCTTATCAAATTGCTTTACTTGAATCGCTCTCACTCCTCCCTCTATATCAATAAAAGGAAATGTAATTGCACCTTTTCTGTTTCCACTTATGATAGTCCCTAACTTATAAAGTTGGATAACATTTCTTAAGTCCTCCACTTCAAACGGAAAAGGTACATTTAAAAGCAAGTTTTGAACAAATGTATTTTCGGAATATCCTTTTGAATTCAGGGTACTCAAAAAGGTATCCCAATCAAACAAAATTGTTTTTTTCTCTCTCAGGGGTATTAGAGGGTTAACTGGAGTTTGTCGATTAATAATCTTGATTTGGTCAGAACCCTCAACCTGTTTTAAATAGCCTTCTTTATAGGGATTAAAATGATAGGAACAGCGTGTTTCTTTATCACATCTACCGTATTCAATGGGTAGAAACGCCCCTGTATTAGTATCAATGTATCTAACCAAGCTTTTATTACCACATTTATTACATTTAAACTTTTTGCTACTCCTATCTAGTACAAAACGAAATGAAGTGTTCATAAAAATGTTTATTTTATAGTTACATTATCTACATCTTGTACATTACTATCAATGTACTAAATGCACTAAATGTAGCTTAGAACTAATCTTTTTTTTCAATATAAATCACATTCCCCTCTGTCTTTCGCACTACACTATACTTTGCTTTTTTCAGCCTTGAAGAATATTCTCTTATTGAACATGGCATAAAGCCTCCTTCGTAACAATAATTTTTATAATCATTAAAAGACTCTGTCAGTCCAAGTGTTTTACAAAGCGAAGGCTTATAGTTAGAATCTGCTAGATAAGATAAAACGGTATCACTATCTATTCTGTATTGTTCTACCATTCTTTCAACTGCTTCACAACTGGTAAATTTCTTTTGCTTCAACAATCTTTGTAACCCTTCGAGAATCCAATTAAATACCCCAGATAGCTCTGAAGCAATTATTTTCTGATGTAATTGTTTGTCCTGTTCGTTCTCTGGTATAGTCACATCGAACGGAATAATTAGAAAGCGTCTGAAGTATGCACTCGTTTGCTCAACATCTTTGGGGAGTTCATTACAGTTAAATATCAATTTAGCATATTGCCTCAACATGAATGGTTGACCATAAGGCAAACGAGCCTCCACGGGTTCACCTGATACCAACTGTTTAAAAACTGAGGCTTCTAGTTTTCCATTTATCTCACTAGCATAGTTGACTAATTTATTGGCAATCTTAGCCCTATAGTAACCATTTTCATCTGTAAGACTCTGCAATGAATAACTACTTACGTTGTCATGCCCTAATAGAGCATTTATTACTTCAAAAAATACACTTTTCCCATTTGCACCAGAACCATACAAAATAAGTGCTTTCTCCTCCTTTAGCTCGCTATTACCATTTTTCAGAAAGACATAACCCATAAACTCAGCTAGAATATGTTGCCGTTTAATATCTGGTAATACCTTGTTTAAATACTGGGTGAACAGTGGAGCATTAGCATTTTTATCAAAAACAAAAGGTAATTGATACGTTAAAAAATCTTCACTTTTAAAATTTCTCAACTGGGTTTTATGTAGCTCAATTTCAAATGTTCCGTTTTTAAGATTTATAAGTACTCTATCTTCAATAAGAGGAGGAACAGGCAAAACAGCGGTAGATAAAAACTGTTTAAACAATTGCTCTCTAAACTGATAATGCTTTGAAGTATAAGCTTGTACTCCTAGTTTTTGGGATGCTTCCCCTAAAAACCTCTGAAAGGTATCTTTATCAACTTCAGACCAAAAGTGACCATTATACAAATAAATAAAATCATGCTTTTTACACATACTCCAATTGCTCTTATCTGCAATTTTCAAAATTTCGTCAATTGAGATGATTAAATAGTGTCTATTTCCTAGCTTTGTCTTTTCTATTTTTCGTCCTATCTCCTTGACTTCTTCTTGTTTTACATTCTCTGATTTAAGTTGTTCTTTTAGAATCCCTATCTCTGGAAAAGCTATGTTTGTAAAATCTATCTGTTCGATTTGTTCTAATAACCTTGTGAGTAGTTCCGTATGTTTAGGAACACTTTTATCTAAGCTATTTTTTAAACTATAGACATGATTTATCATGGCTTGAGGATTTATCAAATTCTCATGCTCAACTAAAATTTCAGTTTTTCTCATTTTTTTCTTATTGAGAGGAGGCTCTCAATCGGCTAAATTCTAATGTATTGGTACTGATAAGGTGTGCAAAACTTCCTGTTATTGGACATTTAACTGCATAATCAGAGGCAGTCAATTTACCCTCATCCTCAAGCATTCTTTTGAACCTACAGGCAGATTCTACTGGGATTTCGAGAGCCGTACAAAGTGCTTTATTTGTGGTAGTTACACACTTCAAAGCATGGTCGTAAAGTTGCATTCTTGTTCTATCTTTTTTGAACTCAAAAAGCGAAACACCCCAACTGTTCTCTATTGCGTTGGTAATCCTTCTTATTTCAGCAATACTGTTATTTGCCAGGGGATTATATTGAACGGTTGACAACAAACGTTTATCCATTTTTTCCTCCTTTCTTTTTGGTATAAGCTGAAGCCTCCTCTGCTATTTCTTCGTTTGTCTTTTTACGACCACGCTTTAGGTACTCAAATAATTCAGACTTAAGAAAGTGTAGTTTCTTCCCTTGCTTCAATGCTGGAAGTTCTCGTTTAGACACCTTCGAATAGATGGTAGGAACAGACAGATTTAGAAACTTTGCAGTTTCATGAATATCCAAAGGCTGTTCCTCCTGAGTAGGATTTAGATGCAGTTGATTTTCAAGTAAAAGTTTTTTTAGCTCACCAATTTCTTTGGTTAATATTGCCACTGCTTGAGGTAGCTCATCAAAAGTTAATATATTTCCCATTTTAAAAGAATTTTTGTTTTTCTTTTGCAATGTTAGGTATGGCATTTACGGCAAAAAAGGTGGTATTTGCGGTTTATTAATTTTCTTAATTTTATCTCGTTAATTTTTTATATAATTCATGTTCATGTTCATCACGAAAGTGGCTTAATATTCTTATTAGTTCAAAATATTTTTTATCCTTGGATAATTGTGTATCATCACATAATTTTTTGTGTATTTCCCCTAACACCCTTCCTAATCTAGTTTTGCAGTTTCTCGTTAGGGGTATTGTTATTTCAGGGATAGAATCAAGCTTATTTTCAAAAAATAGAGTAAGTAAATATGTAAACTTATTGAAATCCTTTTCAGACACAAAGACATACTCCCATCCCTTTGTGTCAATATTAGTGAGAGATTCAATAATAACTTCTTGGGACGTTTTGTCTTTTACTTCACCTGAAGAAAAAGTATCATTTTCATAGATTGATTTTATGTTGTCGATTTCTTTTTCAAATTCACGGAAATATTTTTTGATACCTAATACCAAATCATATACAAAATCATTATTTGGGGTAGAGCCTATTTTGGGAAAGTATGCAATACCTATTGTAAAGTTTTCAAAAAATAATTTCTCAAACTCAATATTTAACTCCTTCCTAATTGTACTATTACACTGTTCAACTAATTGCTCTAGTTGTCTCTGTTTAACCTTAATAAAATCCTTTGCGTAAGCATAAAATCTCTTTAACTCTATTAAATCCAAATATAACTTTGCACCCGATACAATTTTATCAATTTTAAAATCTTGCATTAAGTATAATCGTAAATAGAGGTTTAAATCTTTAACACTCTTTTGATAGAGTTCAAATTTTAGGTTTGTTTGAGAACTTAGATTTATTGAGTTAATTAACGTGTAAAATTCATCTAAATGATTGATTGAAGCATCGAAGTTGCATTTTATTCTTTCAAGTTCACTTTTCATTTTCTTTTAATAGTTTTTGTCAGAGTTGAATATCAATTTTATCTTATTTGTTGCCTCTCTTTTCTTCTCATCCACAACCTTTGCGTAGATTTGGGTTGTACTTAAATTTCTATGTCCTAGGAGCTTAGACACAGTATAAATATCCGTTCCGTTTGTTAATTGAAGTGTTGCAAACGTGTGTCTAAAACAATGGAAGGTTATATTCTTTTTGATATTGGCTTTATCTATCCATTTCTGGATACTTCTATTAGTAGTGACAGAGTATTTTAACCCTTCAAAAATTTTACCATTGTCGTGTTTTAACTCTCCCAAAAAACTAAAGGCTTGTTCTGAAATAGGCAAATATTCTATCTCCTTCGTTTTCTTCTGTACAAATTCAATGGAATAACCATTTTCACTATTTTTAATTTCACTCCACGTTAGTTTCTCAATATCAGAAAATCGTAATCCAGTGAGTGCCGAAAACAAGGACGCTCTTTTTAGTATCTCAGGTTCACATGGAGTAACTGCAAGTATTTGTAGTTCTTCAATCGTTAAAAACTGTCTCTGGGTGTCTTTATCTTTTATAGGTTTTATTCGTTTGCTAATATCTTCTTTCAATAACCTATCTCTAAAGGCTTGGTTCAATGCTGTTTTAAATTTGGTGTAGTATGAGAGAGCAGAGTTTTGAGACAATAATAACTTAGAGTTACCTCTCCTTTTGGTCGATAAAAGATACTCTCTGAAAGAATCACAAAAGCTTTCATTCAGATTAGAAAACGTCAATATACCTCCTGTAAAATCATGTAGGTGTCTGTATGCAGATAACCAGTTGTCATAATTAGACCCCGCACGCTTTTTTGCTAAAGATTTAAAGTATTCTACAAAGTTTCTCTCTCCTATTTCTTTGTATTTCAAAACCTCTTTTTCTTGCTCGCTATAGATTTCAGGTTTGTTGTAATAGTTTTCACGGGACGCTCTTATCTGTCCTGCAAATAACAATGATTCTCTATTCTGCTCTTTTTCAAGTGCATTTTTAGGGTTTTCAATAATATATCTACTTAAAAACTCCCTTCTAGTCTTTTTGCCCGTCTGGAAGTCTATAACTTCTGGGTAATAGTCTAAGTATAAACTCTTTCGTCCTTTTGATATAACTTTTTGTCGAACTGTCACTTTAATAGCCATTGGTGTATTTATTTATAGTTTAGGGTTTAACTCAATACTGATTCGATTATTGATTTTGGAATGTATGAAAACTTCCCCTGCTTGATTTTAGGTATATTGTTTCTTTTGATAACCTCATACAAGGCTTTTTCTGAAATATTAAATTTTTCCAAGGTCTCAGAAATCGTGTAGCACTCCGATAGCTCAAAATATTGTTCTTTCTTTTCCTCTGGTTGGGCTTCAGTAGATTCGAATAACTTATCAATATCTACTCTCCTAACCCTAGTAACTCTTTGCCCTAAATTCACTGCCTTGATTTTGCCTGTTTCTATGTAGTAGTAAGCAGAACGCACAGAACAATTGAGGAGGCTTGCAACTTCCTTGACTGTTAAAAACTCCTTAGCTTTCAAAACCTCAATTGGTTTTACTTTTACTTCTAGGGTTTCTTTATTGCTCTTCTCTATCTTCTTCTCTTTGACTTTTTCCTTGTAAGCCCTACTATTACACTTGTGAGAACAGTATGCCGTGGTAGTAGTTTTGGCGGTAAAAGTAGTACCGCAATACTGGCAAACTCTTTGTATCCTAATATTAGTACTCATTTTGTATCATTTAGTATAAACAAGTTTATTTAAGTGCAATTAAGTGCAAAAAAATGGCGAAATTATCAAATTAACGCCTCCTCCATAAACGAGGTACAAATAAGGTACAAAAATAGTGTAAAAATACTATAAACAAAACAAAGTAACGATAGACAACAAAATAAAAAAGCCCTGAAAATCAGAGCTTTGTAATACTTACTTTATGTTATTTATGATTTGCTTTGTGGTGTTACTTGCCAATACAAAACTTAGAAAATATATTAGCCAATAAATCATCTGTCGTAATCTGCCCTGTAATTTCGCCTAGGTGATGGAGGGCAAAACGAATATCCTGAGCCAGAAAATCACCTGTGATACTGTGGGCGAGTCCTTCTAGTACGTTACTCAGCGATTCGTTGGTTTGTAAAAGATGTTGGTAATGGCGTAAGTTGGTGACAACGGTATCGCCCGATTTAATTTCTTTGGTTTTTACTTTTCTTACCAAAGTATTTTTCAAGGCATCAATATTTTGATTTTCGGATGCCGAAATCCAGATAATACCAGGATATTGACTCTCAAAACGGGATTTCTCTTCGCTCGAAAGCTTGTCAACTTTATTGCCAATTAGCATATAAGGAGCATTAAACTCGGCTATTTGCCCTTCTATTTCGGTCAATGTTACTTCTGAGGCATCAAACAAATATAGAATCAAACTGGCTTTTTCCATTTGCTGGAGGGTTCGCTCAACACCTATGGCCTCGATGGTATCGCTTGTTTTACGCAAACCTGCTGTATCTATCAACCTAAAACGAATCCCTTCTATTAGTAGTTCGTCTTCTATAACGTCACGGGTTGTGCCTGCAATGTCCGAAACAATCGCTTTTTCTTCGTTCAACAATCGGTTGAGCAGTGTTGATTTTCCAGCATTGGGCTTGCCTACAATTACGGTTGGTACACCGTTTTTGATAACATTTCCCATCTCAAAGCTATCAATCAATGGCACTAATACACTTTGTATTTTGTGGATTAATTGACGTAAATCGTCACGGTCGGCAAATTCAACGTCCTCCTCGCCAAAATCTAGTTCAAGCTCGATAAGCGATGCAAAATGAATAAGCGACTCTCGAAGCTGGGCTATTTGCTTAGAAAACCCTCCTCGAATTTGATTAATGGCTGTTTGGTGCGATGCTTCCGAATCGGAGGCAATCAAATCGGCTACGGCTTCGGCTTGTGCCAAGTCGAGCTGTCCATTCAAAAATGCACGCTGGGTAAACTCGCCTGGGTTGGCCAATCTAGCTCCATTTTTTAGTAATAATTTGATAATTCTCTGAATAATATAATCAGAGCCATGACACGATATTTCGATGGTATCTTCACGAGTATAAGAAGATGGCGTGCGGAAAAGCGAAATCAAAACCTCATCAACAATAAGGTCTTGGTCACGAATAGTACCAAAATGAATGGTATGAGAATTTTGTTTATGTAGATTTTTTCCTTTAAATATCTTATTGACAATCTCGATAGTTTGTGGGCCAGAAATTCTGATGACAGCTATCGCACCCACGCCCTGAGCAGTGGCTAAAGCACAAATCGTATCTTGATTCATTGGTTGTTGGTTAATCGTTAATAGCTTTTTAGATAAAGCAACACAAAGTTAAGCATACTTGGTTTCTTATCATATCATTAACGATTAACCAATCTTTTATTCTTTAAAACAACGACTGTAGTTTCATGGCTACGCCCATATCGCCCGAGATTTTGATTTTACCAAACATCATGGCTGTCATGGGGTTTAGTTCGCCTTTCATCAAAGCTAATAAATCGCTTAGGCTAACTTTAATAGTACAATCGGCATTGGTATCGTCGTTAGTCACTTTTCCGTCTGAAGCGATGAAGATATTTCCTGCATCGGTGGCAAATTTAATAGAAGAGCCTACGCCTCCTTTCTGTGCTGCTAGGGTCGAGACTTTTTCGGTTAATTCTGAAAGATTCATCTGTTTTGGAGATATGATGTTTAATAAAATATTATGCAAGCATACAAATTTTTCTGATAATTTGCCAATATTATCTCAAAAAGTTAGTCATTATTTAGCGTTTGGGAAATAGCTGTTTTACGGGAATAAACTGTACTAGGCGTTTTTGAAATGGCAAAGCTGGTACTTCTAACAGGTTGGCAGTATCGTCGCCTAGCAAAAAACGCATAAATGCCGTTGGTACACTTTTGAGCAATGGATTTTCGATAAAACTCTCTAAGGCTTCTATCAAAGCCTTGGTTAGCCCTATTCCTTCTTCCGAGCGTTTAAACTGTCGTTTGGCTATAATTTTGCTTAATACAAAAGCTTCTCTGGTATTTTGAGGCAAAAGGTCTTGGCTTACTCCCATCCAATTATTAATAACATTCCAAAGGTGCAAATAGGCTTCGGCATCTTCATCGCTAGGTGGGTTTCCATTTTTTCGCATTCCTACCAATACCATATAACTAAAAGCGAGATTTGTACCCGCCATATCTTCTTGATTAACGGGTTTTCCCCACAAATCGCTACGCCACGTTTGATAATGTATCGTAAAAAAGCGAATTACTGCGTGCATCAACCTTACTTTGATAATTCGGATAAGAGCGTTGGGCAGGTGATATTGGGAAATAGTTTTGGTAAAAAACACCTCCCATTCTTGAGGATTCAAAACACCAAAAACAAATTCGCCTGTTTCTTCCAAGCGTTTTCGGGTGTCTTTTCTAATCCGCTCCGACATCCACAAAACCCTTGCACCGTCGGCACCCGCATAACAATAGGGCAACGACAAACAGCCTAACAATAAGGCTATATCTTCTTGATTGGCTTGGGCAAATGCCAAACCTCTCTGCATTTGTTGGGAATTTGCCAACAGGGGTATTGTATGATGTTCTTGAAAAAAAGCTTTTACTTTGTCGGCCTGTGTATTCCATGATAAGTCACTAGAGCTAAGCCACTTAAATAGCTCTCGTAGACCTGTTATTTGAACTTCCTCAAAATAGGCTTGTACCCAAGTATCGGCTTCAAAATCAGCCGTTTTTCGGTATTTATCCATCAAATCATTGGTAAAAAAACGAGACGGTTTGGGAGATTTTATCATAATAAGGTTTTTGTTTAGACAAAATGACAGAGGAATTAGTGTATTAGTTTTCAAACAATAATCCCTGTACTTTATTTGAAATATACAAACATCGTAGTACTATTGAGGATTGCTGCCTGAATACCCTTGAAATAGAACTCATAAATCAAATATCCGACCTCCGAAATTCATACCATTATTGATTTGCTACTAATACCTTATATTACAGATAACCTCTTGTCTAAAAATTTGTTTTCAACTTACCGGGAATCTATTCAAAAGGCAAATTGTTCCTATTTTAATATAACCAATGTAAGGCATTGCTTAACTTTACAACATCATTTACAAATCCATATTTTATTTAAGATGAATATTTTTGAAAGACAACAGTCGCAACTACGTGAAATTTTGCAAAACGAGATTGCTAGAGGTAAGGCATTTTTAGAAGAAAACAAAAAAAGACCAGAAGTTACCGAAACAGCTAGCGGCTTGCAATATGAGGTATTGGTACAAGGCGATGGCCCAAAACCAAGTGGCCCACGAGCGAAAGTTTTGACACACTATCATGGTACTACTATCGACGGTGTGGTGTTTGATAGCAGTGTGTTGCGTAACGAGCCTATTAGCTTTGGTTTGTATCAGGTTATTCCGGGCTGGACAGAAGGCGTGCAGTTGATGCCGACAGGTAGCAAGTATAGATTTTTTATTCCTTACAACTTGGCTTATGGCGAGCGTGGTGCTGGTGCTGATATTCCGGGGGGAGCTACTCTGATTTTTGATGTTGAATTGCTAAAAACCAACTAAACCGTGAAATTACCCATAGAGGGGTATCTGTTTCATTGTAAGTTGTTTTTATAATTGAAAGACCAGTCTTTAGGGCTGGTCTTTCTTTGTATTAGGACATCTGTTAGAGATAGCTACTGGACTGATGGTTTTAAGGAAATACACCTCATCATTCTGAAAGCAAATATCCGACAGCTAAAACTCATATAAGTATTTGTTCTCGACTAAATTCTGGTAAAGAATACTAATAGGTTATTTTCCTATCGCGTGCCGTATGATGCCACTCTCCTACCCATTGGCCATCTTCAATAATAGCGGCTCGCTCGTATAGGGCAACGGTCGGACAAATATGGTAGGGAATACCATACATAATACAGCCCACTTCCATACCATGATTTTTGTAATGCAAAACGAGGTGTTCTTCACTTTGTGAAACAAAGGTAATTTTGGGCATTGCTGGAAAAAATACACGAGAGGTCAGTTCGTTTTCGGAAGCCACTGATTTATGTCCTAAATCCACACAAAAATGGTGGGCATCTATCACCGAAACAACTCTAGTAAGCAAAATAGCCGCAGGTGTAAACAACTGTTCGGGATATGACATTTGATACCCTTTGTCCCAATAAATAAACGTACCGGGGCTACATTCAACATCGTCTCGCTGGGCATGAATCGGAAAAGTTGGCGTACCCCCCGCTACAATAGTAATAGTACCTAGCCCAAGGTTTGCAAGGCTATTTTTCAACGCAAATACTAAGGCAAAGGCTTTTTCACATGCTACTCGTCTTTCTACCAAATCTTTTTGTCGAATATGGCCATCATAAGCATGTAGCCCTATGGGTTGAAGGTGCGAAAGCGTTGAGCAATACAAAAACAGTTCAAACGAAGCCTTATTGGGCAAAATTCCCGTTCGGTTCATACCTACATTGATGTCTAGGTATACCAAAAGTTGTTGGTCGTATTGAGCCGCAACGGCATTGATATACTCAGCAGTATGAATACTATCGACCAAGCAGGCCCATTTTATATCAGGATATTGTTTGAGCAAGGCCAAATACCTCAACAGCTTGGGGCCAGTAGGCTGGTATGCTAGTAGAATGTCTTTTACCCCAACAGTAGCAAGCATTTCGGCTTCGGCAATGGTGGCACACTTGAATTTCTGAATCCCCGAATCTATCATCATTTTTACAGCTTCTGGCGATTTATTGGTTTTGATATGTGGCCGTAAATTATCAGTATTTTTTGATAGGCTTTTCAAAGCATCAATATTAGCCTGAACCAGTGCAGGAAAAATCAGTAATGCAGGAGAATCTATGTATTCTGCCTGATTAATCGGGTAGCCGTTTAGCTGTGCCTTTGAATTCATGGTTTTGAAGGGTTAAAGTAAGTAGAATTAATTGTAACGGACTAAAGGTATAACGGTTAAAGTATCAAAAATTGCCTATGAAATGGATATGACAAATATCCATTTCGACTTGTTTTTAGCAGTATTAAATTACTGATTATTAGTCAGACAGAAAAGATAAATAGACAGAATTTTAGAACAATACCTTATTTTAGTAATTGATTTTCAGGCAATAGCATTTTTTTGGCGATTGGGATATTCATAAAAAACCCTGCGAAGTTTTGACCTCCACAGGGTTTATAGGGTAAACAATGAATTGTTTTGTTGCAACAACCGGCAAGCACATCTGCTTACCGCCCACAAATTCTTACAAAATCACATAGCTTACAAATCTCACGGTCTTCTGTTCTAACAAAAGGCTGATTGGGGTCGAGCAACATTTTGACAAATCTGGCAATTTGGTGTTCGGAGGCCACTAAAAACTGTTCTAGCGACTCATCTTCAGCAAAGTGTAAATCTTGTTCTAGTAAGCCTTCTTCTACATTTCTAAACGAATATATTCCAGAAACAACTTTGTTGTCGTGAGGCAATAGTTTTTTTCCTCGAATAGTCAATCCTCTTTCCGAAAGCATCCGTTTGAGTACCATATATTTGTATAACCACAACTGGCGAAGCTTCCCATTTTTACTATCTAAAAGTAATTTTTCGTCCAAATCTTCTGATTTTATCGTCAGCTCTTCAGCTTTTACCATTCCAGTTTTATAGTCAATTACCCGTATTGTTTTTCCATGAATTCTATCAATACGGTCGATTCGGCCTGCAATTTTCAAAGGAATCGCCTTGCCTTCCACCTCTACAGACAAAGCTACTTTTAAGGTTTTTTCGGCATCTAAAAGTTCTACAGGGTAAGGCTCGTTTTCTAACTGAAATTTCAAGAATTTTCTTACAATTGTCTCCCCCACTTGGTACAAAATATAGTTCATACCTTCGGTCATTCTTAGGCCAGGGTTAGTTTGCTCAAAAGCTGTTTTCAAATAGCTATTCAAGTTTTGATACACCCTTTCCATTTCTTGTTTTTGAATAATTCCTCCTTTTTCAGTAAACTCTTTATCGATATTCTCTAAGGTTTTGTGAATCCAGTTGCCAAAGCTATCCGATGCCAGTTTTTCGGCAACCTCTTCTTCTTGAGCAATACCTGCTACTCGATTAAAATAGTACTTCATCGAGCAATCGATATACTGATTGAGGTGCGAAGGATAAATACCTCGCTCGGCGATATCGTTTTGGAGCAATGTAACAATATCGTCGGTTTTGGTAATCGACAAACCTGTTTCTTGTTGTTCGGTTGGGATATTTACCTCAAACTGAATATTATTTTCGGTAATAGTGAGGTTTTTATTCAGGTGTTTTAGCTCGTGTTCTAACTGCAAAATAAAACGGCTCTTCTCGCCTGCCCCATAAGTATCGGAAGGCAACACATGTACCAAAACCACCTCTTTGGCTCGCTGCAAAAGCCTAAAAAAGTGATACGCCATAACGGCATCGGCATGATTATGTGTAGGTAAATTAAACTGAGGGTCTGACAAAGCCTCATAAGGAATCAAGGTATTTTGGCGTTTACCTTGGGGCAAAATCCCCTCGTTTACCGACAATATAATCAGCCTTTCAAAGTCTAAGGTACGAGTTTCGAGCATACCCATGATCTGTAATGTTTGGTCGGTTTCAGATTCAAATGGGATTTTGGTTTGTTTAATTAATTCAAAAAGAAATGTTTTAAAACTTTTGATAGTTACCGAATCGCCTCTTTCGGCCAAAATCATTTCCATTCGTTGTAATATCAGGTAAAACTGATACAGATATTCTGTTTCGACAGCATCTTGGCGTTCTCGATACACTTCTCGCAATACATCTATCAGTTCATAAAACTGCTTGACGGCCTCTTTGGGTTTTTGATTCCAGTAGCGGAAAATGATATTGAAAAGCTTATCTCCTTTTCCCATTTCTAGCAATTCCTTCGAGCTCAAAAATACCTTATTCAGCGAAGTGATTTCACGCAAGGTTTGACGAATCGGATTGATGACCTCCTCTGTTATATCTTGCTCTTGGGGGGGGGCTTGTTCGGGATAATTCAGGGTTTCGTATCTTCTAATAAACGGGTGGTTGAGTACCCTTACCACCTGTCGGTACGAAAACTTCGGAATTCTGATAGCTTCACCTTCTGCATTTTTAAATTCCACCAAATTGCGTTGCATCTCGAACATAGCATCGATTAGCGTAAAAAGCATCGAGCTTTTTAGCGAAAGCCCCATCGTAATGTTCAGATTGGTGATGTCGCTACCTAAGGAGTTCATTACTGGAACAAGTAGGTTTTCATCGCCCAGTACAATTGCTGTTGGCGTTGGCTTTTGGTGAGCAGTTTTATCCTTTTGCGACCACTGGGTATATAACTCACCCGCTATTTTGGCTTGCATACTGGCGTTGGCCACACCAATAATCTGGATATTTTTGTGTCCTTTAAGCAGAGCATCCTCCGACCAATTCCATTCGTTGTTGAACAAAGGGAGATTGTCGGGCAGGCCATCGCCCGACTTATAACTTCTGAGCCAGTTTCCTGCTTTTTGGTCTTTATTTAGCAAATAATACGTATCGGAATCCCAGAGTGTTTCGGCAAAAAAATCATCGCCATCTTTGCGTTTCAGCAAGGTTCTGATAATTTTTTCCTCGGCATTACTCAGGGCATTGAAACCTACAAAATAATATTTTTTGTGAAGCGGATTATCAAGCATATAAGCTGGAATATGCTCGGCAAGCTCACGATAGGCCATTCCTCGATAAACCAACCCTTTTTCTCGTAAGCGAATTTGAAGTTTTTGATAAACCTCATAAATATTTTCAAATAGCTTAAAATACTTATCTGTTCGGTCGGTAGACTTGAGTTTATCGCGTTGCGACTCGCCCAATTGCATTTTCCAGCGTTCCAAAGCCTTGGCTTCGGTCATAAAGCCAAATAGCTTTTTGGGGTCTACTAAATATTGGTCTATTTTATCAAAATCATTGAGCAAGGTTGGTGCCCAAGTCATAAACCGCTCAAAAACAACCTGAGGGTCGATTTCTTTAAAAACATCGTATAGCTCGAACAACAACGACACAGGGTCTATTTGTTTAAGACCTGTCGTAAACATCACAAAGTCGTCGATAGCCAATACATCGGGTGCTAAAAAAGGGGCATTTGCCTGATTGGCCAAAGCCTGTTTGAAATACAAAACCCCACGACGTGAAGGTATAACAATACAAATACCACTGAGTTGTTGTGTAGTATGTTTTCTAAAAATATGTTCAGCAGCTTTTTCAAGAAAGGTTTCCATGTTGAGGAGTAGTAAATGAGTGATTAGGGGAATGTTTAGTATACAGTTTTTTGCTGAGCCATTGATATTTTTAGGTTATACTTGAAGCTGTTTGTGTAATACGCAAATTTGTTGGCTAGCCAAGCAGATATTTGAAACCTATTTTATAAAATAAGATTAAACAGTGCTAGCAGTTAGACTTACTTATGTATTACAACAACTCAACGGCTAGCAATAAGGCCCAAATACTAATGCACTCTATCGCCCCGAATTGCTAACCCTTGAATAATTTGGGCTTCAATTTCGAGCCACTCGTTCCAGCGTTGTTTTACATATTCGGCAGGGAGATATTCTTTGGCGAGGTCAATAAAATTAACATAATGGCCAGCCTCCGAAATCATCAGTTCATGATAAAAACTACGCAACGACTCGTCCGATATTTCTTGTGAAAGAAGTCTGAAGCGTTCGCAACTGCGTGCCTCAATAAGGGCATTCATAAAAAGGCGTTCGCCCAACTGCTGCTCAACCGACCCCCCTTTTCTGGTTTTTTCATACAACTGAATCACATATTCATCTTTTCGGGGTTTGCCCAAAGCTAGCCCTCTTTTGTCTAGTTCCCTGATAACCATTCTAAAATGAGCCCATTCCTCCGATACCACAGGCATCAGCACATCCCGAAGTTTTTCTTTTTCGGGATATTGGATAATTAGCGAAATACAAGACGAAGCGGCCTTTTGTTCGCAATAAGCATGGTCGATAAGTATTTCTGCAATATTTTTTTCGGCAATATTCACCCATCGTGGATCGGTGGGTAATTTTAATCCTAACATAAAAAATACAATTTAATACGTTACAACAAGTAAAATTACTAAGATTTAATACCTACTATTTGACTAAAAACCCAATAGTTATTCATACTATCAAGCTTATTTAGCACGATTACTTACTTCATCAAAGTAGTAGATTGAGAATCAAAATATCATTTTTACTATTTTTCAAACTAATTTTAATCTCCTCGTTTATTAGTCAAAATATGCTTTTGCATTTTTCTATTAGCTCATAAAACCTATCCGATCAGTTCCAATCCAAGCTTAGTCAAACAAAAGCCATCGTACCCCAAACCCAAAGGTACGCCCCATACCCGCAAAACCTGGTGAGGCGTAATAGCCGTTGCCCGTAAAACCGTGGTTGGCGTGCGACAACTTAAAAAATACCCTTACACGATTGATACGCATATCGGCAAAAATATCGGCTTGCATATAGCCTGGCAATTGTTGGGAGTCTTGTAAATGAAACTGCTGAATGGCTGGCATAAAGGCATCGCCATAATAGCTTGATTTGTAATGTAACTCAACCCCTGTCTGAATAAACAATACTTTGGCATACAGAAGGTCGAATGCCAAGCGAGAATTGATAAATATCTTGGGCATTCTAATCAAATCAGGCCCTGAAGTAGTAGTTAGGTAGATTTGATTGACAGTCGAAAACTTACCTTTATGAAACGATATTCCTAGTCCTGCTTTATAAATCAAGATATTCTCGCTAGCTTGCTTTACTACGGCGGCGGTATCAAAATATACATAATTGGCTATTCGCTGGATATTCAAACTTGGGCTTAGTACCAAATTTCCCAACTTTGAATCGGCCGTTGCATAAATATTCTCGGATTGTACATTGCTTAGGGCTGTACTACCTGAGTTATTCCACTGAAAAGAGTTGTTGTAAACATACTGCTGTACCAATGTAGGCGACGAATTGACACTAAATAGTCCTACACGAAGCCATTTTCCTTGAAACTCAAAGTTGAACTTGTAGCCTCCCGCCACTAGGTATTCTAACTCACCAAAAGCTCGTGTGCTATCTTTAAAATACTGATTGAGCCAAATTCCCAAAAAGTTTTCATTGCGTGAAATTTTGTATTGATTCAACAGGTTTTCATAACTAAAGAATCGTTGACGCAAATGCAAACGGTAATTGAATCCACGATAAAAACCCTTTATTCCCGATTTATGCTCAAAAATCTGGTAGGTATTACCATTGTACAACGAGTCGGTGGTAGTAGGAGTAGCTAAATAGCTTTTTTTATAAAACCCTAAATCCAAACTCGACGAATAGGCTTTATCCGAAAACTGTGTTTTTCGGCTTTGGTAATCTAAAACCTGAAAAATCTGAAATGCTTTATACCCTACATACTCATGATACAAGTGAATATTATTCCATTCGTCACGGCTTGCAGCATTTGCCAAAATAGCACTGTTGTCGGAGTACCTCAGTAGCGAATCATAACTTACACCTCGGGTAAGCACACCGCCATCGTCTTTGATATTATGGTCAAAACGATTGATATATGCCAACAAACTGTATTTTTTGTTTTTGGTCTGATAATTGGTATGCAACATAAATTCCCAATGCCCAATAGCATTTTCGGTAGAGGTACTGGTAGTGCTAGCTACCAACTGCCTTGTGGAAGTCATACGGTGCAACGACAAGCCTACATTCCAGAGCGAATCTACATTTCGATTAAAATCAAACTCTAGTATATCTTGTCCGCCTCCACCAGTAACATAATAAATATTCGAGAAAGGCGATTTGGTATTATAATAGCGAACGTCTTTGGGTTTTATGGCATACAACTCATAGGCACTGTAGCCCAGCATTGTACCCGACTGCTCGGGTGTTTGGTAATAAAGCGGGCGCACCGCCGTAGCCAAGTTACCCAAATCCTGAAATACATTGCCATAACGTTGAAGGTAATTGTAATTATGGAAACCTGCCAAAGAGGTATCGATAGTATATAGTTTCTTGCGATTGTTGAAAAGGTCTTCTTCCAAAAAATATTTAGTAGAAGTAGGCCCATAAATCACCTTGGTAGAATCGTCCAAGCCACCTTTTTTATTGGTATTTTTGGGTTGAGTAGCCTGTGGAAACCCACTATTGGTTCCAGTGCCTGAAGTTGGAAATCCACTTGTTGAACTCTGAGCAAAAAGACCACCTGCCAACAAGAGTCCCAAAACGAGAAGTATATATTGTTTAATTTTCACAATGCAAAATTAAGCCATTAAATGAAGTATCTATAAAATAGTTGTGAGAAAAGATAAGGTTCTTTTCAAATTTAAGCTCAAATCAGGGCTTACAATGCTTCAAGATGATCTGGTTAAAGGTTTCGGCCTGATGATTCAGGAAAAAAATCTCTATTGGCAAATAATAAAAAAGAGCCTGTTTTTCACCCAATCCCATTAGTAGCGGTTTTATTTTTACCATATCTTTTTCAGTCATTAGAATGCCTTTGGTATTGGCCTTTATTTTATCACATTTGGCCAACAAAACGTCTATATCTTGCGAAGTGTAAGCATGGTGGTCGCCAAAAGCGATATGCTCGTGTACCTGAAAATACGTTTGGGCATATTGTTCAAAAAGCTCAGGTTTGGCAATTCCCGATACCAATAGCAAATCGTTGGGGATATTGCCATCTACACCACCCACACACAGAATGGGCTTGCTGTAGGCTATAGCAGTAAAAAACACAGGTGTCTGAGCAAGTTTATAAGGTTTGAGTTGTTCTACAATCATATTTTGGTTGGCCTGCGACAACCCTTCTGGGCATTTAGCAACGACAATAATATCGGCTCGTTTTAGTCCTACTCGTCGCTCACGCAAACGCCCCGCTGGAAAAGGGTAATCTTGATATATGGGCCGATGGTAATCCATCAGTACAATGTTTATTGAAGCCTGAATAGCTCGGTGCTGATAGGCATCGTCCAAGATAATCACATCGGGCTTGGGCCCTTGCAAAATTTGTTCAACAGCTTCTACCCTTTTTTCGCCCACAGTTACTTGAATTTTGTTTTTGAATTTGGCATAAAACTGCATAGGTTCATCGCCAATTACAGAGGCATTTACTTGCTCGTTGGCTCTGATAAAGCCCTTGGTTTTACGCCCATAGCCTCGGCTCAGGGTGGTTACCTCCAAGGTGTCGGACAGCAGCCGAATCAGGTATTCTACATGAGGGCTTTTGCCAGTACCTCCAACAGTCAGATTTCCTACATTAATAATAGGCAAAGCAAATTTTCGACTTTTCTGATAACCATTATCATAAAAAAAATTACGAATATCGGTAACAAGGCCATATATTAGCGAAAAAGGCCATAAAATATATGTTAACAATTGATTTGTCACAAAAATGAGTTTTTGAATAGTTCTAGAAACAGAAATCCTTTGTACAAAATAGTACCCGTTCGATAAAAAATTAATCTTTTACCCAACAAAATTCTAAAAGAGTTACGACTTTTTACTAATTTCACCTCCCTTTTAAGAAACTTTAACGTCGGCAGATAGGTTTGCTTTTAGGTAAAAAACTTAGTGTCAGCCTCTTAAAAAAGAATAATACCTTATTGCAATTACCTAGCAATATTGGCACAGAGCCATATTTGCTTTTTTTCATAATCATCATACAAACGGAGTTTAGCACTTTTACTTGCATCCTTTTTTAAATATCAACAATGAGTCTTAAAGCGGTTTTTTCCAAACATACGCTCAATTTTAAGTTCGAGGCAGGAACTTCTCGTGGCGTACTTACGCAGAAAGATAGCTACTTTATCAAGATATTCGATACCGAAAACCCTAGTGTTTTTGGCTTGGGCGAGTGTGCCCCGCTCAAAGGCTTGAGTATCGACGACCGCCCCGACTTTGAATTACAACTACTGAGTATTTGTGAATATTTTAATACCATTGAATTAGAGGTTTTTTCTTGGAATCTTAACATTATTCTTGATCAAGTTTTAGATAAGTCTTTTCCTTCTATTGTTTTTGGTTTTGAAACAGCCATGCTCGACCTGCTCAATGGTGGCAAACGCATTATTTTCAATAACGCCTTTCATCAGGCACAACGCAATATCAATATTAATGGCCTGATTTGGATGGGTGATAAAGATTTTATGTTGAGGCAAATCGATGAAAAGCTTGCCAGTGGCTACAATACTATCAAAATGAAAGTAGGTGCTATTGATTTTGAAAAAGAATGCCAGCTTTTGGCTTATATCAGACAACATTTTTCTAAAAACGAAATAACCCTAAGGGTAGATGCCAACGGAGCCTTTGGCGTGAACGAAGCCCTAGAAAAACTCAAAAAGCTTGCCGAGTACGATTTGCACTCTATCGAACAGCCCATTCGCCACGGCAATACCGATGCCATGGCCGAGCTTTGCCAAACTACCCCCATCCCTATTGCCCTCGACGAAGAGCTTATCGGTATGATAGAATATCCTGATAAGTATAAGTTGCTCAAAAAAATCATGCCTCAATTCATTATTCTAAAACCCTCGTTGGTAGGTGGCTTTCAGCAATGCCGGGAATGGATTGAAAATGCCAATCGCCTCAAAATAGGCTGGTGGATGACCTCGGCACTGGAGTCGAATGTTGGGCTCAATGCTATCACACAATTTACAGCCGAATTTTCAAACCCACTACCACAAGGATTGGGTACTGGACGATTGTACCACAATAATATTCCTTCGCCATTGAGTATCGACAAAGGGCAAATATTGTATCGTCCTGACAGCCAATGGGATTTATCAGTATTGAACTTTCTGGTTTAGGGTAGGTCATTCCTGCGTCGAAGGAATATCTGTGAAAAGTTTCGGATTCATGCTAATTGGTTTACAGTGTTTTGTTATTTTTGTAAAATGAATTTTGCAACACGAACCAATTTATCGCGTAGCAACGAAAAGAGAAGGCTTTGCCCAATAGCAAAAGGCCTTCATACTAAACTCGAAACAAGAAACATTCCCAACAATGGATTTGCAAAAATTAGACGAAGCATTATTAGCCCTGTTTGAAAAAAGAGTAGAACTCAGCCAAATGGGTTATGACCACGCCGCTTATGATGATGTTGAAGAAGAGCTTCATGATTTGGAAGATGATTTCAACGACGAATACGGCGATTATCTCGAAGGAATTTTAAAAGACGTACACGACGAATATTGCCCAGAATCAGACGTATTATTGCCTACTGCGTATCTTGCCAAGAAATTTGTTGTAGCCAAAGATGGCGGTATCGAAATCGGACGAGATGCTGGCGTAGAAGTAGAATATGTTGAAGACCCTGCTGCTAACGCTCGTTTGGTATTGCTTCCTAGCCCAACACGTATTGTGTTTATTGTTGGGAAACAGAAAAAAATCGTTTGGAAAGCTATCTAAATGGCTTAAAATATTTCATTGTTTATTTTAAAATAAGATACCATGCGTTTACCTAAAACCACTTTGGGCTTTATTATCTTATTCTTTTTTACATCATTTATGAAGGACGACTTCAAAGGATTACAACTGAAATATGACCGTGTAAAAACCGCTTATGACGAAAAGTCGCAAGCGGTTTTTGCTTTATTGGCCAACTCCCACATTACTCCCAATCAGCTAAACCTATATTTTAGGGCTTTTAAGAAGGAACGTATGCTTGAAATATGGGGCAAAAATCAGCAGGATACTTCTTTTCAGTTGTTAATTACCTATCCTATTGCGGGGTATTGTGGCAACCTCGGCCCCAAACGTAAAGAAGGTGATATGCAAATTCCTGAAGGTTTTTATCATATCAATCGCTTCAATCCTTTAAGCAACTTCTATCTTTCTTTGGGACTCAATTACCCCAATGAATCTGATAAAATTTTAGGGTTTAAACCCAAGCTAGGCTCTGATATTTTTATTCATGGTACTACCGTTACATCGGGTTGCTTGCCTATTACCGACGACAAAATCAGAGAAGTATATATCTTGGCCATAGAAGCTCGTAATGCTGGTCAAACCAACATCCCTGTAGATATTTTCCCAACAAGGCTATCTAACACCGATTTTGAGGGATTACAACAATATGCTCAAAGCTCGGAATACATAGAATATTGGCGGCCGTGGCTCAACGGCAAAACACTTGATGTAAAAGCAATGATTCAGTTTTGGGCAAAGCTCAAACCTAGGTATGATTATTTTGAAAAAAATCAGGCTTTAATACCTTTTGCTATAAATCGGCAAGGGGCTTATTATTATCCGTAAAACTCAGTGAATAAAGACGAGATGGCAATAATGAGGAGCTAGTAATAGAAAAACTTTGTATTGGCATTCTGCTGCACTTCGTAAAGAATAAGCTCCTCACAAAGTGCAACAACGCTTATTTATTATTCAAGCCAGTCGATACCTTTTTTCAAGAGGCCAAGTGTACGTTCTTCTTCCGAACCCTCAACAGCCTGATAATCGTATACCCATTGTGCCATTGGGGGCATACTCATCAAAATCGACTCGGTACGGCCGTTGGTTTCTAAGCCAAACTTAGTACCTCGGTCATGCACCAAATTGAACTCGACATAACGCCCACGACGTAATAATTGAAAGGTTTTTTCTTTTTCGGTAAAAGGAATATCCTTATTCTTTTCCATAAAATAGGTATAAATCGGAGCAAACGACTCGCCTATTTCTTTTACAAAATTGAATAGTTGGTCTTTGGTACGAGTATCATCTGTTTTCTGATAGTCAAAGAAAATACCTCCAATACCCCGAGTTTCATTGCGATGAGTATTGAAGAAATAGTCATCGGCCCAAGTTTTAAACTTAGGATAATAGCTAAAGTCGTGTTTGTCACAAGCATTTTTAAGTTGCTGATGAAACCATCGGGCATCTTCATCAACAATATAGTGTGGTGTAAGGTCGATACCACCACCAAACCAAAATGCTCCATTCGACATCTCAAAATACCTAACATTCATGTGAATAATAGGTACCATTGGGCTAATTGGGTGAATTACGATAGATACGCCAGTAGCAAAAAAATCTACCTTTTCGGTAAGGCCCATTGAGGCAAGCATTTTTTCATGCAAGCCACCCCAAACAGCCGAAAACATCACGCCACCTTTTTCAATGACATTTCCCTCCTGAATTACACGACTTCGCCCACCTCCACCAGCTTCACGATGCCACAGGTCTTCTCTAAATGTAGCCTTTCCGTCGGCTTGTTCCAGTGAGGCACAAATTTGGTCTTGTAATCCCTCAAAATAGGTTTTTATTTCCGCTTTAGTTATCATAAGTAATTGAGTAAATGAGCCATTGGCCAACGAGTGATGTTGAATATCAATTCCAGCAACAATGTGCTACTATCTTAGAAGTGTATGAAAGTTAAATATTATATCGAATTGAGGATTTCTGATTTTGGAATAGTGTTAAAATAGCCCTATCCTCTTTTTACAAAATAGAATAAGTCTGGTTGTTCCGAAATCAAATATCTGACATTTCTCAATCATTCACACACTACTAACATTGAGGTACACTTCTTTTTATCGAAGTGTTGAATCTGGTCGAGATTCATTATTATAAACAGGTGCTGCAATCGAATCTGAGCTTACTCCAGTACTATCCCTAGAAGTAGAATCAGAACGAGCTGGGCCATAATAGCCTGTACAGCTAAACTGCTTGGTAAACTTTTTCTGGTCGAGTTTCTCGAAAGGAGTTGGGTGATACTGTTCCAAATCGGGGTCGGCCTTAATTTTAAGCATAAATCGCCTATACAATGGCATAGCAGTTTTAGAGCCCTCGCCCAATGCCCCCGTTCGGAAGTGAATAGAGCGGTCGTCGCCCCCTACCCATACGCCCGTTACAAGATTGTTGGTCATTCCCATAAACCACCCATCCGAGTGATTGGATGTTGTACCCGTTTTACCCGCAAAAGCTGGTTGATAACGGTTTTTTTCTGGCAATAATTTTGCCCCATCGCCCCACAACAAACTACTACCTGTACCACCTTCATAGATTGTACCTTCTAGCATATTTCGCATCAGCAATGCCGATTCTTTTTTAATTACCCTTCTCGATTCGGGATCAAAATGCTGAATAACATTACCATTTTGGTCTTGAATTTCAGATACCAAAAGTGGTTCGGCATGAATACCCTCATTGATAAATGCCGAATAAGCACCCACCATTTCATACAACGATACATCGAAAGAACCCAAACCTATTGAAGCCACAGGACTCAGTGGGCTTGTAATACCCATTTGTTTGGCATAATACATAACTGTATCAGGCCCCACTTCGTTGGTCAATTTGGCTGTAATTGAGTTGATAGACTTGGCCAAAGCCCTTTTAATAGGCATAGTAGCATAACTAAAATGTCCATCGGCATTGTTTGGCCGCCAAATCTTAATTTCACCTTTTTCTTCCACTTCAAGCTCAAAAGGTTCGTCACGCATTTCATAACAAGGGGATAAATCTTTGGGGCCATCTATTGCGGCTGTATATACAAACGGTTTAAATGTCGAACCGGGTTGGCGTTTACCTTGTTTTACGTGGTCATATTTAAAATATTTAAAATCAAGTCCCCCAACCCATGCTTTAATATGGCCTGTAAAAGGGTCCATTGTCATCATACCAGCCTGTAAAAATTTCTTATAATACTGGATAGAATCGTAAGGAGTCATTTCCATTTGCTCTTCGCCAACGCCATTTCGGGCATATACCCACATTTTGCGTTTTACTTTTTTCATATAATACCACACAGAATCTTGATTGTCTGGATATTTTTTCACCAATGATTTATAGTATTCTGTTCGTTTGGCAACGGTATCGATAAAACCCGGAATCTCTACACCCTTTTCATCAACCCAAGGGTTTTTACCAGCCCAGTGGCCATCGAAAGTTTTCTGAATACTTCTCATTCCTTCCGAGACGGCATCTTCTGCATAAGTTTGTAGACGGGAGTCGATAGTAGTTATAATTTTTAGCCCATCACGATATAAATCTAGCTCTATTTCATTTTTGGCGGCCCATTCGTTCAAATACTTAGCAACGGCCACTTTAAAATAATTACCCGTACCATCGTAAGGCGATTCTTCGTGTTCTTTCAAAACAATTGGTAATAAGGCCAACGAATCGTATTTGGCCTTTGGCAAATAGCCATATTTTACCATCTGCGAAAGCACCACATTTCTTCTTTTCCAAGATTTGTTTTCTTCGAGAGGCTTATTGCGATAACGAATTGGATTATAAGTAGTTGTAGCTTTTTGCATACCAATCAAAACCGCTGCTTCCTGAATATTGAGGCTGTCGGTTGAGGTATTAAAATACCTTTTGGCAGCTACTTTAATACCATAAGAGTTACTTCCAAAATCAACGGTATTCAGATACCAAAGAATAATCTCGTCTTTGGTATAATATCTTTCTAGCTTAATAGCAGTAAGCCATTCTTTGGTTTTGATAATAAGCTTGTTAACCCCAGGTACAAAGCCCAACAAGCCCTTTTTGGCTACGCCCTCTTTCTTTCGGGTTTTGAATAGGTTTTTGGCAAGCTGTTGTGTAATTGTACTACCACCACCACGTTCGCCACCTTGCAATATACCTACAGCCACCCCAAACATAGCCCTAAAATCAATGCCTGAGTGTTCATAAAAACGGGCATCTTCAGTAGCTACCAAAGCTTTTACTAAATACGGAGAGATTTCGTTAAAATTTTTGATAGGAGTACGGTTTTCTTGAAAAAACTTACCTAATAATACCCCATCGGCAGAATAGATTTCAGAAGATTGTGAAAGCTTCGGATTTTGTAACTCGCCAACAGAAGGCATTTCGCCAGTAAGCCACAAAAAGTTGGTTTCGATTGTTACGAGGTAAAATACCCCAACAAAGACAGTCCAAGCAAAAGCTCTCCAAAGTTTTTTGATTTGCAGATAATACTGAGCCTCTTTATCAATACCAATTGAAGCCAATACCTCCTCTTTTGTATCAAAATACTTCGCTTTGAAGGCATCAAGTTGTTTGTAGAATGAGGCTACTTTGGGCTCGCCCAATAGCTTCACCAAAAGCTTATCAGCAACCGACCATAGTCCATGAAGCAACTTAACTCCAAGATTATTAAAGAATTGACTTATTTTGTTCATCATATACTTACTTGTCAGGGAAAAACGAATGACAAGTTACAATAAAAGTACTAATACTTCCAAGTTTGGGCAAGGCAGAATTAAGTCGCTCGATATAAAGAAATCCATAAGTCAATCTTTCAGGTATTTATTGCTCAGAGGCACAGCCTACCCATTTTATGCTTTACTTTTTCACAAAGAATAAAGCTGCCGAATTCAGGCAATAGCGTTTTCCTGTAGGCTTGGGGCCATCGTCAAACACATGTCCTAAATGGGCACCACATCGGGCACACATTACCTCATCACGTACCATTCCATCGCTATTATCAGTTCCGATAAGTATATTTTTGGCAGCAATAGGATTCCAGAAAGAAGGCCAGCCCGTTCCAGACTCAAATTTGGTTTCAGAACCAAACAAATTGAGGTTACATCCTACACATTGATAAATCCCCTCTTGATGGTTATCCCAGTATTGTCCTGTAAAAGCCCTTTCCGTCCCCTTTTTACGGGTTACATAATATTCCTCTGGACTTAGCTGTTTTCGCCATTCAGCATCCGACTTCACTACTTCAAACTTGTGAGGAGCTCCTTTTTGTGAATATGAATCACAAGAAACGCAAGAGAGTCCGATAAAAATACCCAATATCAATTGCTTTATCATATCAAAAATGAGGTTTTTGTTTATTTAATAACTACAAAACAAAAAAAAACGTATTTTTTTTCAAACTTATCTATTTGAAAATCAATCATTGGCAATTCAGACGACACTTTTTATTCATTTTTTATGAAATCGAATTTGGACAGCAAGGCAAAAAACACTAATTTTGCATCATCAATCACAAAGAGAGTTGGCAGAGTGGTCGATTGCGGCAGTCTTGAAAACTGTTGACTGTAACAGGTCCGGGGGTTCGAATCCCTCACTCTCTACACAAAAGCTCATCCTGCGGATGAGCTTTTTTTATGTTCGTTCATTGTGGGCTTTGCACATAGCCAATAATCTTCCCAAACTTTTATCTGTTCTTGAGTTATTGTATATTTGCATGAATGCCTCTACTTTTGCTGGAATGCTTTTGTGGGTATTACTGATGTTTAAATTCACAAAATAACCTCTCTTTGGCTATGTGGTTAGAAGAAAAAAATACTTTGAAAAAAACATTCCAATTCCGTGATTTCTCGGAAGCTTTTGCTTTTATGACTCGTGTGGCTTTCTTGGCAGAACAGCATAACCATCATCCTTGGTGGTCGAATGTATGGAATACTGTCAATATAGAACTGACAACTCACGACGCTGGCAATACTATTACAGAAAAAGATTATACCTTAGCCAAAGCCATTGATGCTCTATTGAGCTAGGTTTTATTATTCAGTAAATCCCCCAATCATGAAATTATACCTTGTTCCTACTCCCATCGGGAATCTTGACGATATTACACTCCGTGCCATTAAAGTATTACAATCGGTTGATGGTATTTTGGCAGAAGACACTCGCAACTCGGGAATGTTGCTTAAACATTTGGGTATTTCCAAACCATTGTTTGCTCATCATGCCCACAACGAGCATCATAGTACTGCTGGTATTATCAAGATGCTGAAAGAAGGTAAAAATTTAGCTCTTATTTCCGACGCTGGAACGCCTGCTATTTCCGATCCGGGTTTTCTACTGGTAAGAGAATGCCTTAAATTAGGATTAGAAGTAGAATGCCTGCCAGGGGCAACGGCTTTTGTACCCGCCTTGGTCAACTCGGGCTTACCTGCCGACAGATTTACTTTCGAGGGCTTTTTACCTCATAAAAAAGGCCGCCAAACTCGATTAACCAACCTACAAGAAGAAGAACGAACCATGATATTCTATGAGTCGCCACACCGGCTTATCAAAACGCTCGAACAGCTGGCCGAATACCTTGGCCCTGAACGACAGGCTTGTGTATCTCGTGAGTTAACAAAGGTTTTTGAAGAAAATATCCGTGGTACTTTACAAGAAGTTGTCCAGCATTATCAAGCTAATCCAACTACTATTAAAGGAGAAATTGTACTGGTTATTGCGGGGAAAGCATAAATTTTGCTTATTTTCGAGTATTATCAACCAAATACGCATGATTTGTTCTGAAAATTGGACAAATCTAGGTGAAAATCAGGTTATTCTTTGCCCGTAATTCATCAACACAACCTGACTGTTTTCTGAAAATTCGTTTTGCTTTATTCAATAGAAAACCCTCAAACTACATGAAAAACCTCAACAATCTAAAATTATTGCTTATTTGTTTACTGGTTTGGACAGCCCGTTGCTCGGCCTCGGCTCAGAAGCTGTCTGAAAGTACCAAAGTAAGTGTTATTACAGTAAAACCCGGTAAAGAACTAAATGATATTTTTGGACATTCATTACTGTGGATTTATGACCCATCCAATGGTATCGATAGGGCTTATAACTGGGGGATTTATGACTTTGACACACCCAATTTTTACGGTAAATTTGTATTAGGGCGACTCCCTTACAAAATGGGCTATGCTAGGCTTTCGGATTATATTGCCTATTATCAGCAGGCCAACCGAGGTATGACCGAACAGGTATTGGACTTGGCTTTGCCCCAAAAACAAATTATTTTTGACTCTCTTTCTCGCACTTACGACGACCCCAATAAGCGTAACTACCTTTATAAGTTCTTTACTGATAACTGTGCCACAAGGGTGCGTGATGCCGTTGTTATTGCCTGTACCGACAGCATTCACTTTGGCAATATAAGAACCATGAGCGACACCACTTTTAGGCAGTGGATGAACAAGTGCTTGTACGATGGTAATATGCGTTGGGCGGCTGTAGCAATGAATATTGCCCTTGGCTCGGATGCCGACGAGCGTACAACTCAATTTGAATCTAATTATTTACCCGAAAATTTAAGACGCAATATGGCCTCAGCCAAAAGAATGACCCATGGCGTACTGCGTTATATTGTAGATACCGAATCACAGCTGTTTCCTGTTTTGCCCGAAGAACCCCAAACACCTTTGTTTTTCCTAACGCCTAAGTTCTTTTTTCTCGTCTTGCTCGGTTACGTTAGTTTTATGACCTATCGTCATTGGAAAAAACGCCAAAAAGGCTACTGGCTCGACAAAACACTATTTAGTATAGTGGGCTTTATAGGCTGGATATTGGTATTCCTTTGGTTTGGTACCGACCATGGTGTTACTACCAACAACAAAAATTTACTATGGGCTTTGCCTTGGCATTTACCGCTTATTTTTAGGCTACGTGAGAAAAATGGCGAAACTTGGTATGTGTACTATTTTATTATTACGGGTGTCACTTTGGCCTTGAGTATTGTGTTTGTAGCCCAATACATGATAGAATTAGTTTTGTTGGTTTTACCTTTGTTTATCAGAGCCATGTACCATGTAGGTTTTGAACGTGAACATAGAATGACCGTAACGAAATTCCGTAAGGTGATTAAAGGCCGAAAAATGCAGGTTATCAATTACGAAAACGAATAATTATAAAACCTTAATTAGTTTTTAGGGATTGGGGAATTTTTCCTTAATCCCTTTTTTGTGTAAATATCAGAAATAATACTTTAGTCGACAGAAATGCTTTTAAAAAACCTCAAAATCAACCAAAACACTGATAACAAACAACTTAACAATAAACTTATCATTTATTATACAGCACAACCACTTATTTACGCCTATTTATATACGTTATTTTAAGGCTTTTTTTACTTTTGCAAAAACAAAATAATCTTAACCCTTCTATGAAAAAATTACTTATTCTGTTGCTTCTAATGGCTCAGGCTACCTTTGCTCAGCAACAATTTTATCGCATTGGTGATTACCGTCTGGAAAATGGACAAATTCTAAAAGATGCCAAAATAGGCTTTAGAACTTTTGGCAAACTAAACGCCAATAAATCCAATGCAGTGCTTGTACCAACGTGGTTTACAGGTACTAGCCAGCAAAAAGGATTTGTGGCAAACCCCGATAGCTTTGCCGATAGTACCAAATATTTTGTGATTGTGGTAGATGCCCTTGGCAATGGCGTGTCTTCGTCTCCTTCTAATAGTACTGCTCAAAAAAACCAGAACTTCCCCCTTATTAGTATTCGAGATATGGTCAATACAGAATACAAACTGGTAAGAGAATACCTAAAAATTAATCATCTTTATGCCGTAACGGGTATTTCGATGGGCGGTATGCAATCTTTTCAATGGATGGTCAGTTTTCCTGATTTTATGGACAAAGTAATTCCTATTATCGGTAGTCCAAAACAAAGTGCCTATGACAAACTTTTCTGGAATTTACAGCTCAATATCTTGGAAAGAGGGCAATACTCCAATGAATCTATGAAATCGGTGAATGCCCTGCATCAGCTCAATTTATGGACACCTACTTACCGTGCAGAACATACACCCACAGACGAATACCCTGCATATTTGACCAAACTTGAAGAGGATGCCCTCAAAAGTAATGCCTACGATTGGGCTTGTCAGCTTAGAGCCATGATTAATCACGATATTTTTCAAGGAAAAGCACCCGAAGACGTTCGCAAAATTATTAAAGCAAAAGTGATGGTGGTGGTAGCCACACAAGACCACATGGTAAACCCAATAGCCGCTATCAAACTGGGACAATTGTTGAATGCTCCTATTGTAGAACTTACTGGCGACTGTGGACACATGGCTACTTCCTGCGAATCGGCCAAGATGACGGCTCATATCAAAGGCTTTTTAGAATAGATTTATTCCCAATACCGTACAAAGCCACAAGCAGATACCTAGAAAAGCATTAATTTTCCATGAGAGTTAATGCTTTTTTATTTTTCTCCCAAAACCTCCCAATTTTCATCATAAAACAACAAACAAACTATGTATCTGAATGGAGAAGCCCAAAAGAAAATGACCTACGATGCCATTGTGATTGGCTCGGGTATTAGTGGCGGCTGGGCCGCCAAAGAATTGTGCGAAGCTGGCCTAAAAACCTTGGTATTGGAACGTGGCCGAGACGTAAAGCACATAGAAGACTACCCTACGGCTATGGCTAATCCTTGGGACTTGCCACACCATGGGCGTACTCCTTTGGCCGAACTTCAAGAAAACCCTATCGCCAAACGTTGTTATGCTTATGACGAAGCCACGGCACAGTTTTTTGTTAAAGATAAAGAACACCCTTATATTCAAGAAAAACCTTTTGATTGGATTAGAGGCTATCAGGTTGGCGGTAAATCTTTGATTTGGGCTCGCCAAACCCAGCGTTGGAGTAATTTTGAATTTGAAGCTCCTGCTCGTGACGGCTTTGCGGTAGATTGGCCTATTCGCTATCAGGATTTAGCCCCTTGGTATAGCAAAGTAGAAAGGTTTGTAGGTATTAGTGGTAATAAAGATGGTGCATACAACCTCCCCGACGGCGAATTTTTGCCAGCCTGGGAACTCAACTGCTTGGAAAAACATATTCAACAAAGTGTAAAACAACATTATCAAGACCGCCAAGTAATTATTGGACGATGTGCTCATTTGACTCAACCAAAGCCTATTCATTTGCAACAGGGCCGAGGACAATGCCAAGCCCGACATCTGTGCTATCGGGGCTGTCCTTATGGAGGTTATTTTAGTGCTAATTCGTCGACGTTACCTTGGGCAGCCCAAACTGGCAATATGACCCTGCGCCCATTTTCGGTTGTACATTCTATTATTTATGATGAACAAAAAGGCAAGGCAACGGGAGTTCGTGTAATAGACACCAATACCAAAGAAATGATGGAGTTTTATGCCAAAATTATCTTTGTGAATGCCGCTTGCCTTAATTCTAATCTAATTTTACTTAATTCTACCTCGCATCGTTTCCCTCAAGGCTTGGGCAACGACAGCGGTATGCTGGGCAAATATATTGCATTTCACAATTATCGAGGTTCGGGCGGAGCTACCTACGAGGGCTTTGAAAATGAATACTACCTTGGCCGTCGACCTACTTCGGCTTTTATGCCTTCTTTCAGAAATGTCCGTCAACAAGAAACAGACTTTCTACGTGGTTATATGGTAGCCTTTTCGGCATCGAGGGGTAGCTGGGGACGAAAAACTTACGATGACTCTTTTGGTGCCGACTTTAAGAGAGAGTCCTCCGAAGTTGGGCCTTGGGGCGTATTTATTATGATGCAGGGCGAAACTGTACCGCAAGAAAAAAACCATGTTAGGTTGTCTAGTACCCAGCAAGATGCCTGGGGGATTCCACAACTAATTACGTCGATTGGCTACGACGATAACAATGACCTTAAAATGATGAAAGATTTTCATGAACAGGCTAGCGAAATCCTCACAAAAGCAGGCTGTAAGAATATTTATATGACCGACAGCAAACAAGCACCGGGGCTTGATATTCACGAAATGGGCGGTGTTAGAATGGGAAAAGATGCCAAAACATCATTGCTCAATGCTCATAATCAATTACATCACTGTAAAAATGTATTCGTTACCGACGGAGCGTGTATGACTTCGGTTGGTAATCAAAACCCTTCGCTAACATTTATGGCACTAACAGCCCGTGCAGTAAAATATGCTACCGATGCCCTAAAACGAAAAGATTTATAAATACCCCCCAATACTTTTATTGAGTAGTGTAGAATATCGTTAAAATAGCTTTATGGTACTTATACAAAAGAGGAATGAGCCTAATTCTAAATTTTTTCAATCATCCGCACTACGAATTTTTATTTACTAATCTGCAATATATTACATTGACTGTATGATTCAAAAGGTGTATTTTAGCAGAAATTACCCCATTTTTTGTAAAGATTTATACAACATTTCAACTCAAAAACGATGTTAGAATTAGGTTTAGTAAGTGCTATTTTAGCCGAACATACTTTTGAACAAGCGGTCGACTTTGTGGCCGATAATGGATTTAAGTGTATTGAAATCATGTGCTGGCCATCGGGCAATGCCGATGCTCGACGTTATGCAGGTGTAACTCATATCGACGTTGAAAACCTAACTACCGAAAAAGTAGCCTATATCCAAAATTATGTACAACAAAAAGGTATTTATATTTCGGCCTTAGGGTATTACCCCAACCCCCTCGACCCCAATACCCAACAAGCACAGTTTTATGTAGAACATATCAAAAAAATCATTCGTGCGGCGGCTCAGTTAGAGATTCCTGTGGTCAATACATTTATTGGCCGTGACCCTTCCAAAAATATTGCCTACAATTTGGATAAATACCAAGAAACATGGCCAGAAATCGTACTTTTAGCAGAAAGTTTAGGCGTAAAAATTGGTATCGAAAACTGCCCAATGTTCTTTACCGACGACGAATGGCCAGGAGGCAAAAACTTGGCTACAACGCCTGTAATTTGGGATAAAATGTTCAACATTATTCCATCGGCTACACTTGGCCTCAACTACGATCCATCACATTTGTTATGGCAACAAATGGACTATACACGTCCTATCTATGATTACAAAGAACGCCTGCATCATATTCACCTAAAGGATGCCAAAGTTTATCAAGAAAAACTCAACCGAGTAGGTATTATGGCCAACCCACTCGAATACCACTCACCAAAATTACCGGGCTTAGGCGATATTAATTGGGGCAAGTTTTTCTCTGCCCTCAACGATGTTCGCTACCGAGGCCCTGTGGTTATTGAGGTTGAAGACAAAGCCTACGAAGGCTCAACAGCAGACGTTGAAAAAGCTATTTTAACAGCAAGAAATTATTTAAAACAGTTTTTAGCGTAAAATATAGGCCGATCAGTTTTATTAACATTAGCAACATACATGGCTATTTTATGACACAGGGTTACACATGATTTTCTTAAAGATACTATTTGTAACTCTGTGTCATATATTACATTAAACCGTTTAATCTGTCAGATTTTTTGAGATAAAAGCATTTGCAGGCTTGGCTATAAATATTCGATAGCCTACTCTCCTCTTTGGTATATTCCTAATTAACTGGCGAAGAGTTTCATTAATTACAACCGTTTAAACAGTTTTATTTTCAACATATCTCCCTCACTTCTCAAACACATAAGGTAGTAGTCCTTTTACCCCAACATTACAAGAAAATATGCTTCCACTCAATGGATATGCCTGTAGGGCTTCTTCTGAAAGACCAACTTTGGCTGTAGTAATAAGCAAGAGGTCGAGATTGTCGCCTCCAAACGCACATGAGGTTACCTGTGGCACTGGCACGTGTATTTCGGCCAATTCTTCACCCGTTAATGGATTGATTCGGGCTACACGAAAGCCATCCCAAAAAGCTACCCAAAGCATTCCTTCTGCATCAACACACATTCCGTCGGGTACTTCGCTGTCGTTATGAGTGGTAAAGATTACTCGTTGGTTTGTAATATTGCTACTGGCAAGGTCAAAGTCGAAAGCTTTAATATTTTTATCAAGCGAATCGATAAAATACATCGTCTTGTTATCTAGCGACCATGCTATGCCATTTGAAATCCCCAAGCCTGTAAGTTTTACAAGAGGCTTCATATCTGACGATACACAAAATAACGAACCTTCATTTTTTTGATTATCGACCTGCATTGTACCAATCCAAAGTCGTCCAGCAGCATCTACTTGACCATCGTTGCATCTATTTTGTGGTTTTAGGTGGTCAATAGTAGCCCATTCCTGTACAAGTCCTGTGGCGGTATTTAGTCCAGCCAATTTTCCTTGTAACCCCATCAAAAGCATATTGGCATGATTAGTCAATGTAACAGCTCCTACTCGTTTTGGCACAGACCAAAAAGTATAAATGGCCGTTTCAAAATGGAATGAGTGAACATTTCTACCTTCTATATCAACCCAATAAAATACCTTATGTTGGGCATCCCACAGAGGGCCTTCACCTAATAAACAGTCTGAGTCTAAGAACAAATCGGCAGTATATCGAAACTTCATGAGCGTTTTAAGGTTATTAAATAAATGAACAAAATAAAGGTCTTTTTGCTAAGTATCTACAAAACGCCTGCATTGAGCATTGCATTGTGGGCATTTAATAGGGATTTATAGGCATAAATAACAATAAATTATCGAATATAATATTTTGATGGATAGATTAAACAAACAAGCTTTTATTTACTCTAATTTTTGAGGTAAGAGCATACCTAAAATAGTCGTAATTATGGCTATAAAAAACTGGAAATCAAGCTATTTCATACTATTTACGACACTATTTGTGTAATTTTTTTCTTAGAATAGTTATATTACTGTTTTTTGCGTAAAATATTAAAAAATATATCTGCTAATAGACTATACATAATATTGAGGTTATAATACATTTTGAGGTATATTTTTTTATACACAAACCAAGAAAATATATAAACTGATTGAGAAAACAATTAATATATGGAAGGAATTGTGCAATTTTGAGTTTTAAAGTATGTTACTTATTTCAGTTGATAAAAATATAACTAACAAGCCAAGATTTTTTGTGAGAAATGCGTAAGAAATTTAAGAATGCTGCCAACTATTCAGATGTTGTTTTGATTGGGGCAGGTGTCATGAGTGCCACTTTAGGTATGCTTTTGAAAGAATTGCAACCAGACCTAAAAATTACAATTTTTGAACGTTTAGACTTAATTGCAGGCGAAAGTTCTGAAGCATGGAATAATGCAGGAACTGGACACGCGGCGTTATGCGAACTCAACTACACCCCGCAAAAGCCCGATGGTAGCGTTGACGGTTCAAAGGCACTAAAAATTTATGATTCCTTTCAGGTTTCACGTCAGTTTTGGGCATATTTGGTTGAAAATAACATCTTATCTCCTGATGACTTTATTCAATCTGTGCCACACATGAGCTTTGTTCATGGCGAAGCAAACGTTGCTTATCTCAAAAAACGCCATGAGGTTTTGACTCAGTATCATGTTTTTAAAGACATGAGTTATACCGAAAATCCAGAAGAAATCAAAAACTGGATTCCTTTGGTTATGGAAGGTAGAGATAGCAATGAGCCTGTTGCTGCAACTTACACCGACGCTGGTACGGATGTAAATTTTGGTAATCTTACTCGTATGCTTTTCAACCACTTGAAATCGCTTGATAACGTAAAAATCAGACTTAGACACGAAGTTACCGACCTCAAACAATTGGAAGACGGCAACTGGTGTATTACGCTTGATAACCTCGCTACTAAAAAGAGAAATAAGAAAAAGATTTATACAAGTTTTGTGTTTGTTGGTGCTGGTGGTGGTGCTTTACCATTACTTGAAAAATCAAATATCGAAGAAGGAAAAGGTTTTGGGGGCTTCCCTGTAAGTGGGCAGTGGCTCAAGTGTAACAACCCTGATATTATTGAGCGTCACAATGCCAAGGTATATGGTAAAGCTGCCGTTGGAGCACCCCCAATGTCGGTACCACACCTCGACTCTCGTATGATTGATGGCAAAAAAGAGCTTCTTTTTGGCCCTTATGCAGGATTTACTACTCGCTTCTTGAAAGAGGGTTCGTTGCTCGACCTTCCTGCTTCTATCAAATTTAGCAATATCATTCCTATGGTTCAGGCTGGTATTCATAATTTTGACCTTACTAAATACCTAATAGAACAAGTTATTCAATCGCCAGAAGATAGATTAGAGGCTTTGAAAGAATACTTCCCTAATGCTTCTATGGCCGACTGGGAACTACTGGTAGCAGGACAACGTGTACAGGTTATCAAAAAAGACCCCGAAGAAGGTGGTGTATTAGAATTTGGTACTGAAATCGTAGCCGCATCCGATGGCTCTATTGCAGCTTTGTTGGGTGCTTCGCCTGGTGCTTCTACAGCTGTTGATATTATGCTACAATTGCTTCAACGTTGTTTCAAAGAAGAGTTTGAAAGTGAAGAATGGCAAGCAAAAATTAAAACCATGATTCCATCTTTCGGACAATCGTTGGTTCAAAATCAAGCGTTGTTCCAACAACTTAACGCATGGACTAATGATGTTTTGGGCTTACAATCTGCTCAAATTGCATAAAAGTACTAGATTAAGTCAATTTATTGCTTATATTTACGAAAACCCAAAAAACCTTGTAAGTCAGCAAGACTTACAAGGTTTTTTTTGAGTTAATGAGTACCCAAGAACAACAATTTGAACTACTTATTGAAGGCATTTTAGCCAATGGCTATGCAGTATGCGATAATTTTTTGACTTCAAATGAGGTACTATTACTCCTCAATGCATTTTCAGCCCGTTATGAGGCTGGAAGCTTCAAAGAAGCTGGAATTGGTAAACAAAGCGAAGTACACAAATCTTCGCTGATTAGAGGAGACGAAATTCTTTGGCTAGAAAACTCTACACAGGATTCGGCCGAAAGAGTTCTTCTACAGCATAACCAAGCTTTTATCAATTATCTTAACCAAACTTGTTATTTGGGCATCAAAAGTTCGGAAGTACATTTTGCTAAATATGCTACAGGCAAGTTTTACCGCCGCCATAGAGACTCCTTCCAAGCCCAAAAAGGACGTATTTTATCAGTGATTTATTACCTCAATACCGATTGGATTCCAGAACATGGCGGAAACCTTGTTATTTATACCCAACAAAATGGTATGGAAGAGTCTATTTCTATTGCTCCACTAGCAGGCCGTATGGTTTGCTTTGAGAGCGACAAACTCGACCACGAGGTTACCCAAACTCATGCTGAGCGTTTAAGCATTACAGGGTGGTTTCTAAACCATAGTTAAGATTCCTATTATTCATTTATTTTCCCCAACAATCAACAACATGGCCAAAAGTCAAGATGCAAAAAAAACGGACAAGAAAGAACCGTTAAAAACGCCCAAAGAAAAAAAAGCAGAGAAAAAAGAAAAGAAAGCTAATAAGAAGGATTATTAGTGGACAAAATCATCAAAATGTGTGACTCATTTTGGGGTTATCAATAGTAAAGGCCAAAAAAAAAGCGAAACTTTCGTTTCGCTTTTAGGCGTACCCAGAGCCGGAGTCGAACCGGCATGCCAATGAAGGCACAGGTGTTTGAGACCAGCGCGTCTACCAATTCCGCCATCTGGGCATTTGCACTACAAAATCTTTCTTGTGATTTACTTGAACGCTTTTGTTCGTGTTTCGTGATGCAAAAGTAGTGCTTTTATTTCTATTTCACAAATCAGTTTTCAAAATTCCTTGCTAAAATCTTTTATTGTTATGCTAATAACAGTTCTAAAACAAGCTGTTTTTTTAACAAATGGCTTGTTTTTACAACTTAGGTTCTATCCATAACGCAGTAAGAATGAGTACAATAATGATATACCAAGCCCATTCTGGTGGGGTGTACCAAAGGGTATTATTATTTTTTTCAAAAACTGTATTTTTTTTCAAGAAATTTCCCTCCAAATACGGTTGTAGACGTTTTGACAGCCCAATCGAGCCCTCTTGTTCTTCTACATATACCGACAAGGTATCCTGAAAAGTTTGCCACCCCCCTATTCTAAAGATATAATCTCCTCTTGACGACATAGGATTAATAGCCGACCCAATACTTGGAATTGTATCTTTGGCAAGTTTCAAGGTTTTTGTCCCGTTTTGAGCAGTATTGATTTGTAATCTTTGAGGTACATCCCTAAAAATAGGAGCTTCAATAATAATGTTTCGAGACGACGCAGGAAGTAAGGCTTGTAAAGTACTTTGCCAAATATTAAAATATGTCAGACTGTCGCCACTCAATATCATTGGGAAGGTTTCGTTGAGCAAACTAACACCTACTTTCCCCGCTTTTTTCTGAATAGCTACAGGATAATCTACCACTTTTTTTTGCCAAATACTTGGTTCAAAATCATAAGGATGAGCCGTTAAATCGCCCGCAATAACCCTATTTTCTTGGTTAGAGGTTCTCTTCAAACGCCATTTTGTAGCAAGGTTTTGATTAATATTTTTTATACCCGTTTCTGGTTCGTCAAAGTTGATAAACAAAATACTTTTACCATCGTTCAAGGCTTTTTTTACCAAAGCATTGCCTGCATTTGACGCATCAGTAATAACAATATCTGGCTCAAATTTGCCTACTTTATTTATCGAAACTGTATTTTGGGTATTTTTGGCTACAGTCGTAATCGTTTGTACTTGATTGCCATTACGACCCAACCAATCGGCAAGTGTTTTACTTTCAAAATCGGGATTACTCAATACAAATAGAATATTATATGCCTGATTTTTAAGAGAATAATACGATATTGGCTGTAAAAAAGTATCGTCTAAAAATAAATCAAGGGAAGTTTGCCCAATCGAAAATGCAGGAAATCGCAGTGTAAAATTAGAAAAACCTTTAGGTAATGACAGGCTATCCACTACTTGATTGGCATATTTCAACCGTATTATTTGAGGTGCCGACAAATTTATTTTCCCCGAAACTTCTTGTATTTCGCCTTTTCTAACGACAGCATTCCAGCGAATATCCTGCAACTCGCCTTGTCTGAAATAAGGAATCCAATGCACAGGCAAGTGGCTGAGTTTACTGATAATTTCGGGTTGGGCATCTTGCCCTAACAAATAAACACTACCAAGCTGAGTAGTAAAAGTGGGGTTTTCGAGAACCTTTTTATTAAATGCTTTTTGCGAAAACGTTTCGCCTATTTTGAGGCTATCTTTCACTTTTTTGATAACTTCGGCACCAATACCATTGCTCACAAGCAAAACCCGATTGGTATCGGCCGACTGCTGCCAAGTTGGATTTAGAAAAAGCATAGCAATACTTAGCCAAAGCAAAATATTCAAGCCTATTTTGAGACCAAATCTTGACTGTGTGTTGGCTTTGTTTTGCCAAAGTGCTAATACCTGAATGGCCAGTAATAGCAGCAGGCCAGCCACAACCAACCCATCCCATACCGAAAATGACGCTAAAATATCTGTTATATGAAGTTGTAATATCATGTATTAAAAGTTTTTCCAAAAGGCTTTTTCTAGTTTCTTTTCGCCTAAATAGGATTGATTATTAGCACTTTTCTTGTTGGGAAGCGTTTTGCCAATAAGTTGGTATAATTTTGTTTGAAGCGAAGCCTGTTCTTGTTTTGAAAGATTTTTATCATTGATAATTTTTTGTAAAGCATTCAAAATTGACCAGTTCGACAAACCGCTATTGATAATTTTGCTACTTAGTAAAGTGCCTAATGCTAATACTTTTTGCTTTTGAGCTCCATTCAGTTTAGCATTGGTATTGTTGACAATCCCCAAGACCTCCTCAATCAGCGTGAGTACTTGTTGTTGAGAATAGTTTTTATCAAAGCTAAAACTGTTGTTGAACTTAGTTAATTCGCCCGTCAGACGTTTTTCTTTTTCTTTGATTGGAGGCGGGTCAAAGCTTGTTTTTTTCACAAAAGTTCTGGCCTTTTGTTGGGCAGACTTTAGGTATTCCAATGCTTTTTTCTCAAAAGGAATAGCTTTTTCAGGCTCGTACAAGCGTAAGTGTAGCTCAGACTGCCACATTTGTTCTAAAGCCATTTTCAACAAACTTCTTGTTGATTGCTCATAAAACGTATTGGCTTCGCCATCGTCGTGCGAATGCACATAATCAGCTAATAGGCTAGCCAGAGGGTCTTTATTTTCGTTGGTAGCATTATTGCCTCCGTGCGAATGATTGTGTTCTTCTTCATGTTTTTCGCCAGCCTCGTGGTCGTGTTCACCTTCGTCATGAGCGTGTCTAAATCCTTTCAAGATGTCGCCACCACCCTCCGACTCGCTTGGCAAGGCATTGGCACTGCCAATAGAATTTTCAAATTCTTCGCCCAAATACTGCCCATAGCGTAAACGAAGAGCTTTTTGGTCAAAACCAATTTCGTTGGAAGTACTATTAAAATCTTTGACAGAGAGTTTTTTACGTTTAGCAATCAGCTTTTCGGTATCAATAATAATTTGTCGCTGACTTCTAAAATACTCAGGCATGATATTCATCGCCATTGTGGCCAAATCGGCTTCTTCGGCCTGTGTGGTGTCTTTGTAAACAATAAAATAGGTATCTGATTTGGTATAATTAGGAGTTGGTCGCTTATTGTCAAATGCAGCCCAATAGTAATACAACTCATCGCCAGGCGTAAAATTAAAGGCTTTTAAGTCTATATTTTTGGTAACTGTTGTTTCTTTAAAATTGGTTTGAGAAATAGGTAATTTAACCTCTCTAAATTTCACATTTTCGCCCGAACCTCTTGCCAAGGTAGCTACAATAAAGGCCTGACTTACCAAAAAATCGTCGGATAATTTGGCCGAAATCTGAATATTCTTGGGGTCTTTTAGCAAATGAAATTTGTATAACTCCTTAGAAGTAGGCTCTATTTTGGGTGCAAGGTCTGGCACAGCTTCTAAACGATAATAGTCGGACTGATAAATCAATGAATCTTTCCAATATGCCTTAAAAGCGTATAATCCAGAGTTGAGTAGCTCGTCGGTATATTCAAACACTCCTCCTACTTGTCTAAATGGCAGTTCTCCTCCTCGGTTGTTTACTAACTTTACGGACAAACCTTGATTTCCCGAAAACTTCAATTGCCATTTTAGTACCGAACCATTAATAGCCGAAACGTTCATGTTTTGGGTATTGGTTACAGTCAATGCGGTATATGCAGGCGGGCTAACCTTCAAACTTGCCGACTCAAAAGCAGGTATACGTTCTTTTGCTTCACTTGGCACAGTACCTTTGCTAAGTGAACCCTCTGCCTGTGGTTGCGACACACTGCTGCTATTGGGCCAACTTATATACAAACCCACAGAAGCCAATAACGCAACGATATAGACACCCAAAGAGGGCGTAATAACCCAAGGCATACGATAATCGGCATGAGCCAAAAGGCGTTCTAGTTGAAGCTGTTCAGCCAAATTGGGCGATTCGGTATTCAACAGTTCCAAACTGTATTCGGTATTGCCAAGTTTTTGGTGTACCAATTGAACCGCTTCCTTTTTTTTAGGACGAAAAAGCTGTGTCCAAAAGGCTGCTCCAGCAAAACCCACAAGAGCAAAAATGATAGCCCCGATGGTTGACTTTGTAAGAAGTAATGTCAGAAAAAAAAGAGAACCTGCAATAGCCAAGCTCCTCACCAACGCAATGAGATATAGCTGAAGGTTAACTTTTGCAATAATTTGTTTGAGTTGATTCATGTATTTTTATAAATAGCAATCCAACGTTCAAGACTTAGCAGTAAGATAAAAACCAACAATAAGACTTTAGGAAATCCACTATTGATAGCTTTTTTAGGATACGTTTGTGTTTTGAACAAGGTATTGAGCTGTTGATGACTAAGTGAATTACTGGTATTTTGAAGACCAAAATGTTCAATGATTTTTTCGCCGAGATATTCTGGCAACTGCCCATTAAAAACCATTTCTGAGGTTTGGGGTAATAGCTTTGTTGGTATTGCCAAAACATCATGGTGTTCTGGTAATGGCCTCTGGTGGTCGGTATCGGTATAAATATACCATGTATTCTTGCTTGGGTTTGCTATTGTTTTATCAGCAAATACCATGTCGTACAACGTATTAGGCATATTTTGCTCTGTTATATCAAAGGCTATTTGATATACGTTTGTTAGGGCATTGAGGGCTGCTTTGATACTCTGTTTTTCTACAGTATTGGTATTCAATAATAAAACTTTCAACGCCCCCGTATGAGCTATTGGTGCATTGTCAAGGGTTTCGGTACTTACTTTTAGCTGGTTATTGGCATCGACCAATACCTTTTTGCCATCGGCAAGGGCTAGCACAGCGTTCTTATTTTTTTGTGTTGAATCGGTAAGTGAATGTAGCTCAAAATGAGTAGGCACATAAATATGAGGTAATTTAGCCAAGGCACTGCTATTGACAAAATACAGCTCAACTTCTTCATTATCAATTACATTCGACACTTTATTCAAGCTACTCTGTAAAATATTGGCATCGAAATCCTGCTGAGTAGGCAAAGTGCCAATAGCCTGAATAGGCTCTAATGAGGCATTTAGCCAATAGCACTTTTCCTTTTTTTTCAGGGCATTTTCTATTTCAAACTTAAAGTTATCGACAATCAGGGCATTAGGCTGTACCAAATGTATTTTGGCAGGAGTATCACTTTTTTGCCAAAAGCTTACTAGAGGCTTTGCTAAATAAAAAGCCAATATCAACAACAAAATACATCTCAATAGCAATAATACCCAATTGTCTAATCGGAGTCCTCGGGCTTGTTGAAGGTTTTTCTCAATCAACCAGCTAGTAGCTGCCCAAGCAATAATCTTTCCTTTTTTTTGATGCCAAAAGTGTATAACAATGGGTATCGAAATAGCCAAAGCACCCCATAGCATCAAAGGATTTAGTAATTCTAGCATTTTTTACATTTAAAAATTTGGTCGTTAGAAAATCCGAAAACCTGTTGGTACTACCCTATTGCCTAGTTTTCGTACAAACATGGGTTAGCCTTTTCTTTTTTTCAAGGACTCGCTAATGACATTAGCGATAGGTTCGCTCAGGCTGTTCCTTAGCAAATACACATACGGAATCCGTAACTCTTCTTCTATATTTTTGAGGTAAGAAGCTGCATTTTTTTGCACTTCGTTCTTAATACTTTCGGCCTGAAGTTCTACTTCTTTACCTGTTTCTAAATCTTTGAAGCGATAAAAGCCTTTTAAATCGAATTGTAATTCTTGCTGACCTAATAGTTGAAAGATAAATACCTCTCGGTGTGGATTGGCCAAATGTTTAATAAAATTGAGCCATTCGTTGTTTATCTGTAGCAGGTCGGAGGCGAAAAAAACAATTTCTTTTTGTTTTTGCTGAAATTCAGGAAATTTGGGACTAGCATTCTGCCATTCGCCACTAGCTTCGGCTTTTTCGAGGGTATACAAAATACGTTGAAAAGACTGCTTTCCCGATGCTACCAACGTTTGTAAAGAACCATTTTGAAGGCCATACAGGCTCATCATGTCCCCTTGCCGATAGCCCAAATAGGCCAATGAAGCTAACAATATCTTACAATATTGTAGGCGACTGGTATTGCCCTCGGCATAATTCATTGACCCCGACAAATCTAAGATAAAGCGGATATGGTAATTACTTTCGGTAGACGACTCTCGTACTAAGTGTTTTTGAGTTCTGGCATATAGCTTCCAGTCAATACGTTTGGGGTCGTCGCCAATTTCATAATGTCGATATTGCTCAAATTCAATACCATACCCAAAGCGTTTACTATGATGTACCCCCAACATAAGCTGCTCGCTAACCAGTCGGCTAGCCAATTGCAGATTATTGAGCTTTACTAATTCACTTGATAATAAGGGCATATCTTATTTATATTTTGAGAGCTTCGATTGTTATATTTACTCGTTTTTAAGAATGAGTTATATAACACATTTTATATCAATCATATATATTCACTATTTTAGTACGGCTGTGAACGAATGATTGAAAAATTTTGGATGTTGGTTATTGGGTTTCGGATTTATGAGTTTTTTTTCTTTTCTAAGTAAATCATAAAATCACTTTGACGATAATCTTCAATCCGATAGCATCTAAACTTTTGTACAAGTATCGAAACGAGTATTTATTTCAACAAATTCTTAATTACATCGTCGGTAGTAATACCCTCGGCATCGGCTCTAAAGTTAAGAGCAATACGATGTCTTAGAATAGGGAAAGCAAGAGCTTCGATGTCTTCGGGCAATACCGAAAAGCGTTCATTCAATACCGCTCTAGCTTTAGCACAAAGCACCAAGGCCTGTCCTGCACGAGGGCCTGCCCCCCAGTCGCACCACTCTTTAACAAAGCTCGATGTAGTAGTAGCAGGACGAGTAGAGCGTACAATATGATTAATTTTGACAATCAACTCCTCGCTAATATGTACCTGACGAGTAAGTTTTTGCAAATCAATAATATCGTTATCGGTCATGATAGTTTGCAAATCTTGTTTAGCTACCCCTGTAGTACTTTTCAACACTTGTAACTCTTCGGTTTCGGACGGATACCCAAGACGGATATACAGCAAAAATCGGTCGAGTTGAGCTTCGGGTAATGGATAAGTACCTGCCTGCTCAATAGGGTTTTGGGTTGCAATAATCAAGAAAGGCTTAGGCAAGTCGTAGTTAGTACCAGCATAAGTTACTTTGTATTCCTGCATTGCCTCAAGCAAAGCTGCTTGAGTTTTGGGCGGAGTACGGTTGATTTCATCGGCCAAAACGATATTGGCAAAAATAGGGCCTTTATTAAATTTGAAGAATTTCTTACCAGTTTCGTGGTCTTCTTCCAAAATTTCGGTACCTACAATATCGCCAGGCATCAAATCGGGAGTAAACTGCACCCTTTTAAACTTCATTTCGAGGGCTTCAGAGATAGTTTTAACCATCAAGGTTTTGGCTAGCCCTGGTACACCTTCCAGCAAACAGTGTCCTCCAGCCAAAAGAGCAATCAATATTTCGTCGATGGCTTCCTCTTGGCCAACAATTACCTTGGCTATTTCTTTTTTGAGCAATGGCAACTTTGCCACTAATGTTTTATAATATGTAAGTTCCTTCGTTTCCAATGTCTAAACAGTTAATGCGTAATGAATAATATTTACGCCAAATTTTGTATTATCCTCAGCCAGCCAACGCTTGTTTCTGAAGTCGTAGTCCCACTCACAGCCATAATCTTTATTGCTATACAACACCCCAATTCGGCCATTGATAATGATAGCTTTGAGGTAATCATGCACGAGGTCGTCGCCCCAGCCATTGAGTTCAAAGCTGGTAGTTGGTGGCCCCTCAAAATGAAAGAAGCAATTGTAAATAGGGTGATTATTGGGGATTTTTTGCAGTGCTTTTGCCCCAAAAGTTCTGGCCATTTCTTGTTCAAATGACTTGGCAAAAAGGCCATCTATATCGTGATTACAATCATCAACAAACACAAAACCTCCATTTTCTACATATTTTCTGAAATTATCTCGCTCTTTTGCAGAAAACTCGACTAATTTATGTCCGCTCAAATAGCAAAAAGGACTTTTGAAAAGTTCGTTGCTACTCAACAATACTACTTTTTCTTTTTCATCGATGGGTATAGTAGTATATTCCACAAGCGAATTAAGAATATTGGAGGGCATTCGCTGGTCGGTATCCCAATCGCCAGAAGTATATTGTATTCGGGTAAAAGTAAAAGGTTTCATATTTTTAATGCTATAAGCTACTGACTGTAAGCTTTTTGGTTGAAAAGCAATAGGCAAACAGGTATTATATATTTGACAACAGAGGCACAAAATGTTGTCGAGATATGATAGAATAATGCTATTCAAGATTGTACTAATCTTTGTTACATATCAATTACGTTGTGCCTCTGTGCCGATTTGCCTAGAGTCTACAGCTTCCTATACCGCATCAGAAAGCGACGAGAAAGTAAATTCTCTGATTTTCATTGGCGGTACCATATAATTTCGGTTTGATTCGGTACTTACTACACGTTCGGTTTTGCCCAGCATTTCTAGGTTGTTAAGCATAATAATTGGGCTTTCGTTGAATCGGAAATTTTTGATTGGATATTTAATTTTTCCATCTTCAATATAAAAAGTACCATCACGAGTAAGACCTGTTTGTAACAAAGTTTGCGGGTCGACAGGGCGGATATACCAAAGTTTAGTGACCAAAATACCTCTTTTGGTACTTTTAATCATTTCTTCCAATGAGGCTGTTCCCCCCGTCATAATTACGTTATTAGGAAACGGAATAGGCTTTACACCTTTTTCTTTTGCCCAAAAACGAGAATATGCAAGGCTTTTGACCACACCATTTTCTATCCACATTCTTTTGTCTAGGGCTTGGCCATCGCCAGCCCAAGGAGAAGCTGGCAATTCGGGATAAGCTGGGTCAGAGAAGATAGTAACTCTTTCGTCTACAATTTTTTCTCCTAGCTTTGTTTTGCCTCCTTGCTTACTAAAGAACGAACGTCCTTCGTCGGCACTACGGGCATCAAGAGCAAAATAGATACTCTCTAATAATACAGCGGCAGCCGTTGGCTCAAGAATCACGGTATACTTACCAGGTTCAAGAGCCTTTGCTCCTTTTGAACCGATAGATTTTTGAATAGCAATTTTGGTAGCGGCAGCAGTATCGAGCTTATTGAAATCGCTATAACCTTTGGCTACATAACCCGAACCAGTGCCGTCTTCGGTACGAACCGTCAACGAAAAGTTAACACTTGTATCTTTATAATAGGCAAAAAGCCCTTTTGAATTCATCATAGCTGAATAGCCCTTTTGGTCTTCTAAGAAGCCTGCGGCTACCAACTTTTGTTCACGAGACAATACCAAACTTTTATAAACAGCCTCGGCACGTTTGTCGGGATTGACACTGGCCGTTGACTCAAAATAGCCGTTAGACTGAATATATTGTTGAGGTTCTAATACGCTCATATATTCAGGGTTTTCGGGAGCAAGTCTTGCTAATTCTTCTGAGCGACGCACTACTTTTTCTAAAGAAGCATCATCAAATTCATCGACTGTAGCAACGCCTACTTTTTTGCCAAATGCCGATTGTACACTTAGGTTTTGGTTGGTTAAAGCCCCACTTGTAGATACCTCGTTACGAGCGTAACGGATATTGCCACGAATATCACCCGAAATATTGACTTCGCATTCGTCGGCTTTTGAATAGCTCAATACCTTTTTTAATAAGGCTTTAGCTTCACTTTCTGTTAGTATTACTGACATAGTTGATTCGAGATTAAAGGGTTGTACGCTTGATGTGCCATAGCTACTCAATAGCTACAGCCCAAAGCCTATTGCTTTTACACCTTACGGGCAGTATTAATTACGTTAACGCCATTAAAACGAGCCGTAGAACTACCATGAGAAACGGCACTTGACTGTGAAGGTTGGCCTTTTCCATCGAAGAAAGAGCCACCCAAACGGTAGTCACGTTCGTCACAAACCTTTACGCAAGAATTCCAAAACTCTTGTGTATTAGATTGATAAGCCACGTCTTTGAGCATTCCTACAATTTTTCCATCTTTAATCTCATAATACAATTGTCCCCCAAATTGGAAGTTATAGCGTTGTTGGTCAATTGAAAATGAGCCGTCGCCAACAATATAAATTCCTTTTTTAACATCTTTAATCATGTCATCTACCGACAAACGTTCTTTGCCTGGAGCAAGCGAAACGTTGGCCATACGCTGAAACTGTACCGACGACCAGCTGTCGGCATAGCAGCAGCCATGCGATTCTTTTTCACCAATAATATGTACTTGGTCACGAATAGCCTGATAATTAACCAGTGTTCCATCTTTTACCAAGTCCCATTGCTTAGTTTTGACCCCTTCGTCGTCCCAGCCTACAGCACCTAGCGAACCTACTTGTGTTTTATCGGCAAAAAGGTTTACTTCTTTGCTACCATAGTTAAAGTTTTTGCTTTGCCATTTATCGAGTGTGGCAAAAGACGTTCCAGCGAAGTTGGCTTCATACCCCAGCACACGGTCAAGCTCAAGGGGGTGTCCTACCGACTCATGAATAGTAAGCCACAAGTGAGAAGGGTCAAGTACAAGGTCGTATTTACCCGCCTCAACCGATTTGGCAGTAAGCTTTTCTTTGGCTTGTTTTGAGGCAGCAATAATATCTTCGAGCATATCATACCCTTTGTTGTAGCGAGTGGTAATACCCGTTACTTTATCTTGAGGGTTGGTTTGAAGATATTCGTAACCCATGCCCATCGGAGCACTCAATGTACGGCGAGTTTCAAACTTACCTGTTTTGGGGTCAATAGCTGTTACGTTGAAAATTGGCCAGATACGGTGAACATCTTGGTCGATATACGAGCCATCGGACGAGGCAAAATATTTTTGCTCGTTTACCATAAACATCACAGAGTTGACATAATTAGCTCCATTTTTGAGAGCAGCATCATTGACACCGAGCAACAGGTCTACTTTTTCTTGAATGGGTACTTCAAAGGCATTTTTTTGGATTGGAGCTTTCCAACTTACCTCACCGTATCCTTTTTGCGGAGCCAACTGTACAGGTTGGGTCATCAAACGGGCATTGGCTTTGGCAATAGCAACGGCTTCTTCGGCAGCGCGGGCAGTATCAGCTTCGGTTTTGGCATCGACCACCGCCGCAAAACCCCAACAGCCATTGGCAATTACACGAACACCCACACCATACGATTCGGTATTGATGATATTCTGTACTTTGTTTTCGCGTGTTACCACAAACTGATTCAAATACCGGCCTATACGTACATCGGTATAAGTAGCACCTTTTGCCTTAGCTGCATTAAGGGCGGCATCGGCCAATCGCTTTTTTACAGCAACATCTACGCCTCCTTCTAAAAGAGCTTCGGGAGAAACAGGCCTTCCGACAATCGGAATGTTGGGTAGCATCATAGCTCCCATACCCAAACCTGACAATTGAATAAAATCTCTTCTTTTCAAGGTTTTTTTAGTTTATTATTGATAATTAGAAAATGTTTTTTTGTGAAAACCAATGTATAGAATATTTGTATAGAAAATAATTATCAAGCCGAGCAAAACTGATAGTTTCTACTCAGAAAGTTCTTTTAAAAATCTTTCTACAGGAAAATTTTATACAGATGCAGTTTTTCACAAATACCTAAATTTATCATTTTGATGAAGATTGCCGTATTTTGAAAAGACTGATTTTGATGAGTGGTAGAATTAGTTATGTGAATGGCAGAGCAATTCGGCCATTCACATAGGTTATATTAGATTTTAAACAGCATCTGACAAGCTACTAAATGTAAAGTCTCGGATTTTGAGTGGTGGCACCAAACTTCCTCCAATTCGCATTGGTACGCCCATAGCTTCAAGATTATTGAGCATAATTACGGGACTTTCGTTGAAACGGAAGTTTTTGATTGGATATTTGATTTGGCCTTTCTCGATATAAAAAGTACCATCGCGGGTTAGTCCAGTAAACAATAATGTTTGTGGGTCTACAGCACGAATATACCAAAAGCGAGTTACTAAAATACCTTTTTCAGTTCCTTTAATAAGGTCGGCCAAAGATTCTGTTCCACCAGCCATAATAAAGCCTTGTGGTGGAGGTGTTGCTTTTACGCCTTTTTTTTCGGCCCAAAACCTTGAATAGGTCAGGTTTTTTACTATGCCATTTTCTACCCAATAGATTTTTTCTTGTGGACGGCCATCGCCTGAAAAACCTGCTTTAGGAATTTCTGGGTTGGCGGGGTCTGAATAGATATTTACTCGTTCGTCAAACAACTTTTCGCCCAAACGAATTCCTCCTCCTTTTTTGCTCAAGAAACTACGGCCTTCGTCTGCATTACGAGCATCAAGGCTACGCATCATATTTTGGAGCAAATCAATTGAGGCGGCTGGTTCTAAGATAACGGTATATTTGCCTGGCTCTAGGGCTTTGGCCGAGCTAGAAGCCATCGCTTTCTGAATAGCAATTTCGGTAGCCGATTTAGTACTAAGTTTAGAAACGTCGTTAAAATCACGAATGGCATAACCCGATCCTAAGCCATCGGCGGTACGTACTGTAATAGAAAAATCAACCGAAGTAGATTTATTATAGCCAAAAAGCCCTTTACTATTACCAATAGCCGTAAAACCCGAAGAGTCTTCCATATAACCTGCTGCCGTCAAGTTCTTTTTAGCACAAGGGTCGATACTTTCAAATGCTGCTTTGGCACGAAACTCAGGGTCGATATTAGCAGTACTTTGAGCAAACGAGTTGGTGTCCAAATACTTTTGTGGCCCCAACATCGGTACATATTCAGGGTTTTCGGGAGCTAATCTGGCGATTTCTTCAGCTCTTCTTACTGTTTTTTCTAATGATTTATCGTCAAACTCATTGATAGTTGCTGTACCCGAACGTTTGCCAAAAACAGCAGTAACAGCCAATGAAAGGTCGTAGGACTCACCGCTCGTAGATACTGAATTTCGGGCATAACGAATATTGCCAGTGCGACTACCATTCAGAGCCACGCTTGTTTCGTCTGCTTTCGAAAATGCTAAAACTTTATCAATGATTTTTTTAGCTTCTTCTTTTGTTAATATAGCCATTGTTGATGTCGTTTTGAGTAATTAGATTTTTCTTCCAGTATTGATGACATTTACGCCATTGAAACGTGTTGTTGCACTACCATGCGAAACAGCACTTACCTGCGAAGGCTGGCCTTTTCCATCGAAAAACGAACCAAATGTACGGTAGTCGTCTTTATCACAAATCTGAACACACGAATTCCAAAACTCCTGTGTATTAGACTGATACGCTACGTCGTCGAGCATTCCTACGATTTGTCCATTTTTGATTTCATAGAACAACTGTCCACCAAATTGGAAGTTATAGCGTTGTTGGTCGATAGAATACGAGCCACGACCGATAATATAAATACCTTTCTCAACGCCTTTAATCATATCAAAAACACTTAGTTTTTCTTTTCCAGGGCGTAATGAAACGTTTGGCATACGCTGAAACTGCACAGAGTTCCAGTTATCGGCATAACAACAACCATGAGAGGCGTTTTCGCCCAAAATGTTTACTTGATCGCGAATAGCCTGATAGTTTACCAAAATACCATCTTTAATCAAATCCCATTCTTTGCATGGCACGCCTTCGTCGTCGTAGCCCACTGTACCCAATGTATAGGGCTGTGTTTTGTCGGCTACAATATTAACTTGTTTGCTACCATAATTAAATGATTTTGATTTCCATTTATCTAAAGTTGCAAAGCTAGTGCCTGCATAATTGGCCTCATAGCCCAATACACGGTCAAGCTCGGTTGGGTGCCCTACCGACTCGTGGATAGTCAGACCCAAGTGATTAGGGTCAAGTACGAGGTCGTATTTACCTGCCAATACCGACTTGGCTGTTAATTTTTCTTTGGCTTGTTTAGCCGCCATTACGGCATCTTCGACCATATCGTACGAGTTACGATACCCTACAAGGCCATTAGGTGCAGCGATTTTTTCACTTGCCAAACCATCGAGGTACTCATAGCCCATACCCATTGGCGAGCTAATAGCATCGCGGGTTTTGAACTTACCAGCTTGTTTGTCTACCGCTGTTACCGTAAACGTTGGCCAAATACGATGTACATCTTGGTCGATATACGAACCATCTGAAGAGGCAAAATATTTTTGTTCGTTCACCAAAAACAAATTGGATGTTACAAAGCCAGCACCATTTTTCATAGCCTCACTGTTGACATTCATCAATAAATCTATTTTCTGCTGAACGGGAACTTCAAACGCATTTTTGGTAATAGGTGTTTTCCAAGTAACTTCACCTACACCTTTTTGTGGAGCAAGAATGACAGGCTCTTTCTGAATCTTGGCATTGGCTTTGGCAATTGCAACGGCTGTTTCGGCACATTTGGCAATTCCTTCGGGCGTAACATCGCTAGTAGCTGCAAAGCCCCATGTACCATTAGCTATTACCCTAATACCTACACCGTACGATTCGGCATTAACAATATTTTGTACTTTATTCTCACGGGTAAACAAAAACTGCTGTAAATATCGACCAATGCGTACATCGGTGTAGGTTGCCCCACGAGACTTAGCAGCATTTAAGGCAATATCTGCCATTTTCTTTTTGAAAGCCACATCTGCACCTGGCTCAAGAAGATGCTCCGCTGGCACCACATTTCCCAAAACAGGTATTGAACTACCCATTAAGGCTCCCAAGCCCATACCAGACAATTGGATAAAATCCCTTCTTTTCATATTAGGGTTTGTTGATTGAAGTTAAATAATCGTTTAAACTTTAGAATAAGGTCAAAATACCCTTACAACTGAGCTATTGTTACCTATTGTATTAAAATAGCCTCAACTGCATATCTTAAAAATAGTGAATTATGGTATATATTGTATGTCTTATTCGACAAAACGCCTACTTTTATCGACATTCGTTATGGGATTCTCTAAAAATGGCAAAAAAAACTACTGTTAATTCTAGTTTAAGAAGGAATTAATTTTGTATAACAACACTTTTGCCATTAGATAATTTTGTGGCTAAGAATGAAGAAAATAATATAAAAAGAAGAAAAGTACAATCTTATTTAATCTTTAAATATGAGTACAGCATGGAAGCGATTTCTGATTTGGGGATTTGGTTAAAATAGCGACATGGTTTATTGATAATGTAATAAGGCTCATAAACCTAATATCTAATACTCAACAACGGTATTGTTATCCCCTTTTGAATGCTCAACTCTGGACTCCATTATTTTTTAGGAAACTATTTTGATAAAATCTTTCAATACTGTAGCTATCGAGAGACAGCCAGTAGCCCAAGCTATTTATTGAGTAAGTTGGTGAGTATACTTATTGAGGGCCATAAGTATAAAGTAGGGCTTCAATTGATTAGAACATGGCTATAAAATAAAAAAGGGATTCAAGCAATTGAATCCCTCATATTGTGTCGGGGTGGCAAGATTCGAACTTGCGACCTCCTGGTCCCAAACCAGGCGCGATGACCGGACTACGCTACACCCCGATTTTCTATCATTACTATGGAGTAAGTAGAAAAGATTTTGATTTAAAAAGGCACTACTTATAAGTACCTCAAATTTGTGATTCCGACAGGATTCGAACCTGTGACCTACTGCTTAGAAGGCAGTTGCTCTATCCAGCTGAGCTACGGAACCGTAATAAAAAAGGATTCTGGAAAGGTGACCTTAGAATTCAAATCATCTAAAATCGAAATCCAAAATCCTTTTTATTATGTCGGGGTGGCAAGATTCGAACTTGCGACCTCCTGGTCCCAAACCAGGCGCGATGACCGGACTACGCTACACCCCGAACTTTTTTAACCTTTCCACGATGATGGTGGCGGAGAGAGAGGGATTCGAACCCTCGGTACCGTTACCAGTACGACAGTTTAGCAAACTGTTCCTTTCGGCCTCTCAGGCATCTCTCCTTAACACTTTGGTTATCTCTTCCGATACCCTTGTTGTGTTTAGGTGATGCAAAGGTACGCTTTTTTTTGTTTAAGATGCAAGTCTAAAAAGAAAAAAAAACACATTTACATGAAACTTTTTTGCAACAAATTGCATATTATTCTGAATAACAGACACTTATTAATACCATTATAATAGCCTTTTTTTTATAGTTTTTTTCATTAAAAAATGCCCTATTTCTAATTATAGAGCTTTTTAGGCTGTTTACGGTCTAGCCCTGTTTTGATATTTCTTTCACTTCCCAAAATCCAGTTACTCTATACTGCCGTATATATCATCAAAATTTCAACCTTACATACAATTCTAATTCTTCAATTTTATGAAAAACCAACACGCTTACGCAATCCTTTCACTTTGTTTTGGTATTATTTCGTTAAGTTCATGTGACAAAAACAGCGACTCAACAACACCAGCAACACCCAAGTCTCCATCTGTTTTATATGTTTCCAATGCTGAAGTTACAGCAGGTGCCAAAAACCTACAACTCCTTTCGCCTGCCGATTCTACAGTATTAACACCGTCGGTTGAACTAGCCAATGGAGCATCCGATGGCAACGGTGTTGTTTTTTCTCCCGAAAAAAACCTCCTCTTTCAGGTAAGTCGTGCTCAAAAAAGTATCAGGGTATATAGCAATGCTAGTAGTATTTTGGCCGCATCACTTCCTGTTTCTGTAATTACCGATGCTAGCCTTTCGAGTGGCCGTGAACTTGCCTACGATGCAACAAACGATATTTTGTATGTTGCTAACAATACCGATAGTACTTTGCGGGTGTACGATAAAGCATCGACTCTTAATGGCAATGTTACAGGGAAAAAACTGAAATTAACTGGTGAGCCTTGGGGTATTCATTTCGATAAAGATAACAACCGATTGATGGTATTGATTGATAAATCGGCTATGCGTATTGAGTTTTTTAATACCCCTAGTAGCTTGGCTGCTGGCACAGTTACTCCTACCCTCAAATTTTTTATCAATGGTTCTCAGACTAACGGAGTCACCGCAAGACTTCATGGTATCACATACTCGAAGAAACGTGATATTTTGTTAGTTACCGAAATTGGAAATGCTACAGGAACAAACTTTGCTACCGACGGTGGTATTTATATTATTGAGGAAGTTGCCAAAATTTCAAATAACAGCTCTGTATTAGCAACAAGAACAATCTTTGGATCGAATACAGGCTTGGGCAACCCTGTAGATATTGCCTTTGACGACCGAGACAACAAGGGCTTGATTTATGTAGCTGAAAAAGCTAATAAAAAGATTCAGGTTTTTAAATTATCGGATAATGGCAATGTCGCTCCTACAAGAAGCTACATTTCTACCTTATCACCAGAGGCAATTCATCTAAATGCACAATAAGTAAAGATGAGTCATCTCAAATCTAGTAAATAATGACTTAGCGATGAGTGGAGTGATTATTTTTGAATATGATTTTCACAAGTAGAGGTACAATGCTTTGCGGCTAAAGATGTGTCATGCTACAATTTAATATACAAAAGGCGTTCGAAAAACTCATTTCGAACGCCTTTTGCATGAATAGACCCTAAATTTCTACCATAGGAGTCTCTTTTAATATTACCTAAAATTGAGAATAACTTATGTTTCAATTAAACAACCGAGAAGCTTGATACAGCTTTCGCTTCCAAAATTGAAATACCTTGCAAGTAAATATCTGCCTGACGAGCCGCCTCACGACCTTCAGAGATAGCCCAAACTACCAATGACTGTCCGCGACGCATATCGCCTGCTGCAAACACTTTATCTACAGATGTTTTGTAGTTATTGGCTTTTACATTACCTCTTTCGTCAAACTCTAGTCCTTTTTCTTCTAATTGAGATAAAAGACCTTCACGCTGCGGGTGTAAGAAACCTGCTGCAATCAAAGCCAATTCACAAGGGATTTCTCTTTCATTTTGGTGTGTTTGTTGGGCTTTGCCATCAACTACCTCCAAAACAATATCAGCAATTTTGATGCCTTTCAAATTACCACTACCGTCGCCAACAAACTCTTTTACAGCAATCGACCATTGACGGTTAGCACCTTCTTCGTGCGATGTAGAAGTACGCAACATCATTGGCCAATTTGGCCAAGGGGTTTGAGCAGCACGTTCGGCTGGAGGCATTGGCATTACCTCTACTTGTGTAATAGATTTTGCCTTATGGCGATTAGATGTACCAACACAGTCAGAACCTGTATCGCCACCACCAATTACCACTACGTTTTTATCGGTAGCATACAATTCACCATCTTGATAAGCAACGCCACGGTGGTCAACGATACGGTCGATACCAGCAACACGCTTATTTTGTTGAGACAAGAACTCCATAGCAGGATATACACCTTTCAAGTCAGCTCCAGGAATAGGGAGCGTTCTTGGAACGGTAGAACCACCCGCCAAAACGATAGTATCGAAGTCTTCTAATAATTCATCGGCTTTAATATCAACACCAACGTTAGTTGAAGTTTTGAAAACAATACCTTCTTGCTTCATTACTTCTACACGACGTTGAACTACCCATTTCTCCAATTTAAAATCAGGAATACCATAACGAAGCAACCCTCCGATTTCGTCGGCACGTTCAAATACCGTTACAGTATGTCCAGCCTTATTGAGCTGAGCAGCCGAAGCCAATCCAGCAGGGCCAGAGCCAATAATAGCTACTTTTTTACCTGTTCTTTTGGTTGGGATATTAGGTTTTACCAAGCCATTTCCAAAAGCATATTCAATAATCGATTTCTCGATATATTCGATAGCTACAGGAGGTTTATTGATACCCAATACACATGCCGACTCGCATGGTGCTGGACAAATACGTCCTGTAAACTCTGGAAAATTGTTGGTAGATGATAAGATTTCATAAGCATATCCCCAGTTTTGGTCATAAACCGCATCATTAAATTCAGGGATAATATTGCCTAATGGACAACCGTTGTGACAAAAAGGCACACCACAGTCCATACAACGGCTTGCTTGAGCTTTTACTTTTTCTCCTGGTAAATCTATATCAATTTCTTTATAATCAGCGACACGTTCTGCGACGGGTCTTTTCTTAGGAGTTTCTCTTGTAACCTCTAAAAATCCTGTTGGTTTTCCCATTGTTTTTAATTTGAAAATTTGAGGATTTGAAAATTTGAAAATGGCCTAATCAGTACTATCAAAAGAAGGGTATACCTTATTTTAACACATTTTCAAATTTTCAAATTAGATTAGTGAGCAATTTCAACTTGAATGTCTTTGTACACAACATCTTTATTTTCAAGAACCTCGGCAACTGTTACATTGCGAGATGCTAAAGCTTTCTTGAAATCTTGTGGCATTACCTTCACAAACTGGCCTAATACTGTTGACCAATTATCTAAAATATTTTTAGCCACATCAGAATCTGTGTATTGTAAATGTTGCTCAACGTACAATCTCAAGATATTTTCATCTTCGGTAGTTAACTCTTCGATAGCTACCATTTCACCGTTAAGTTTTGAAGCAAAATCACCTTTTTGATTCCAGATATAAGCTACACCACCCGACATACCTGCACCGAAGTTACGGCCAGTATCTCCAAGAACGACAACCAAGCCACCTGTCATATATTCGCAACCGTGGTCGCCAATACCTTCTACTACCACTTTAGCACCAGAGTTACGTACACAGAAACGTTCGCCTGCCATACCTCTCAGATAAGCTTCGCCAGAAGTAGCTCCATAGAATGAAACGTTACCTACTACCGAGTTTTCTGAAGGGTTGAACGGTGCTTTTTTGTTTGGATAAACAATCAATTTAGCACCACAAAGTCCTTTTCCGATATAGTCATTGGCATCGCCTTCTAATTCAAAAGTAATACCATTGACCGAAAACGCCCCAAACGACTGACCAGCAGTACCTGTAAACTTGATATGGATGGTATCGTTTGGTAAGCCTTTAGCACCATATACTTTCGTAATTTCGTTAGAAAGCATAGTACCAATAGTACGGTTTACGTTGATTACGTCTAACTCAGCCGATACTTTTTCTTGGTTTTCAATCGCTGATTTTGCGATTTCCAACAATTTCCAGTCTACCTGTACATCCAAACCGTGGTCTTGTTCTTCTTGTTTGTACAAGGCTACATCCAATGACATTGGCTCTTTGTACAAAATTGGAGAAAGGTCTAAGTGTTTGTATTTCCAGTGATTAACGTTATCTTTCATTTCCAGACGGTCAACCTGACCAACCATTTCGTTTACGGTACGGAAGCCCAACTCAGCCATTACCTCACGGAATTCCTGAGCTAAGAAATGGAATAAGTTTACGACGTGGTCTGGATTACCAGTATACATAGCACGCAAACGAGGGTCTTGAGTAGCCACCCCAACAGGACAAGTATTTAAGTGACACTTACGCATCATAATACAACCTGCTGTCACTAATGCTGCTGTAGCAACACCCCACTCTTCAGCACCCAACAAAGCTGCAATAGCCAAATCACGGCCAGTTTTGATTTGACCATCCGTTTGGACTGTTACACGGCCACGCAATTTGTTACGAACCAACGTTTGATGAGTTTCGGCCAAGCCAAGTTCCCAAGGCAAACCTGCATGACGAATAGAAGAAAGTGGCGAAGCCCCTGTACCTCCATCGTGTCCAGCAATCAAAATATGGTCGGCATGAGCTTTGGCAACCCCTGCTGCAATTGTACCAACACCTGCTTCCGACACCAACTTTACAGAGATTCGTGCAGCACGGTTGGCATTTTTCAAGTCGAAGATTAGCTGAGCTAAGTCTTCAATTGAATAAATATCATGGTGTGGTGGTGGCGAAATCAACCCAACACCTGGTGTTGAGTGACGAGTTTTACCAATCCAATCATCTACTTTATGGCCAGGCAATTGTCCTCCTTCACCTGGTTTTGCCCCCTGAGCCATTTTGATTTGAAGCTCTTGAGCATTGGTCAAATAATTGGCAGTTACACCAAAACGACCCGAAGCCACTTGCTTGATAGCAGAGTTCATTGAATCGCCATTCGCCATTTTTTCAAAACGAATTGGGTCTTCTCCTCCTTCACCTGTATTCGATTTACCACCAATGCGGTTCATCGCAATAGCAAGAGTTGTGTGAGCTTCGTAAGAAATAGAACCAAATGACATAGCCCCTGTAGCAAAACGTTTGAAGATATTTTCGACAGGTTCTACTTCTTCAATTGGTACTGGTGTGCCTTTTTTGAATTTCAACAAACCACGAAGGGTCATTGCTTTTTCAGTTTGGTCATCCACCAATTTTGAATATTTCTTAAACAGTTGATAGTTGTTTGTTTTGGTCGACTGTTGTAATAAGTGAATGGTTTCAGGATTAAACAAGTGAGCCTCTCCACGGTGTTTCCACTGATACACCCCACCTACTTCTAATTTTGGATTAGGAACAGGCAATTCAGGATAACCGTTGCGGTGTTTGATAAGGGCTTCTTTCTGAATACCTTCCAAATCAATACCTCCGATACGAGAAATTGCTCCTGAGAAATATCTATCTACTACCTCTTTGGCCAAACCAACTATTTCAAAGATTTGTGCACCTTGGTAAGATTGAAGCGTTGAAATACCCATTTTCGAGAATATTTTCAACAACTCACCATTAACAGCTTTGATATAGTTTTGTTGTAATTTTTCATAAGGATAATCTACCTGCAAAATACCTTTGTCTTTCATACCACGAATGGTTTCAAAAGCCATATAAGGGTTTACGGCAGAAGCCCCAAAACCAATTAAGGTAGCATAATGGTGTGTTTCCCAAACATCGCCCGCTTCAACAATCAAGCCTACTTGTGCTCTTTTGCCTTTGCGAATTAAGTGATGATGCACCGCTGCTACTGCCAATAATGAAGGAATTGGTGCATGAGAGCTATCAACACCACGGTCGGTCAACAACAAGATAGCGTAACCATCGTCAACGGCATCTTCAGAATATTGACAAATTCTATCTAAGGCACGTTTGAGTTGTCCTTTTTCACCGTTTGCTCTGAAAGTAGTATGAATAGATTTCGTTTGGAAGTTTTGGTGGTCTATCCAACGAATTTTTTCTATTTCAGCATTGGTCAGTACAGGCTGACGAATTTCAATCTGACGACAATGTTCTGGTGTTTCTTTCAACAAGTTTTTCAAACCTCCAATATCAGAAAGCAACGACATTACAGTACGCTCGCGAATAGGGTCAATTGGGGGGTTGGTAACTTGTGCAAAAAGCTGTTTGAAATAATATGATAAATGCTGAGCTTGGTCTGAAAGAATAGCCAAAGGAGTATCGACACCCATCGAGCCCAAAGCTTCCTTACCAGTTTCAACCATCTGAGCCAATACTACACGCAAATCTTCGGTAGTAAAGCCAAATACTTGCTGACGCAACAACAATTCTCTTTCAAAAGGAACACGGTATTCGGCTCCTGCAGCTGGCAAATTCTCAACTTTGATTTTGTTGTTTCTTAGCCACTCGCCATAAGGCTGTTGCTTACAGATTTTTTCTTTTAGCTCTTCATCTGGAATAATACGACCTTGCTCCATGTCTACAATAAACATTTTACCAGGCTGTAAACGTCCTTTTTTGATAACAGTCGACTGGTCGATATCCAATACACCTGCCTCAGAAGCCATGATTACAAAATCATCGTTGGTTACCCAGAAACGAGAAGGACGCAAGCCGTTACGGTCGAGGGTAGCACCAATAATTTTACCATCTGTGAATGAAATAGAAGCTGGGCCGTCCCAAGGCTCCATCATGGCAGCATGATATTCGTAGAAATCACGTTTATATTCTTCGATTTGTTCGTTGCCATCCCATGCTTCAGGAATCAACATCATCATTACGTGTGGCAATGAACGCCCCGAAAGCGTCAATAATTCGATAGCATTATCGAGAATGGCTGAATCTGACTGGCCTAATTGGCAAACAGGCAAAATCATATCCATTTCTTCTTTCGTAAACAACTCAGACTGGAACAATGCCGATTGAGCCTGCATCCACGAAGAGTTTCCTTTTACGGTATTGATTTCGCCATTGTGACCGATGTAACGGAAAGGCTGAGCCAAACGCCATTCAGGGAAAGTATTGGTAGAGAAACGAGAGTGAACAATGGCCAAAGCAGAAGTAAACTCTTCACGACGCAAATCATCAAAATAACCAGGTACTTGCATCGTAGTGAGCATACCCTTATAAATGATAGTACGAGCCGAAAGTGAAGCAAAATAGAATTTACCCTCTACGGCTTTCACCGTTTCGTTGATTACTCTAGCAGCAAACTGGCGGAATACGTACAATTTGCGTTCAAAAGCCTGTTCTTCAAGTCCAGCAGGACGTTTGATAAACAATTGTTCCATTTGAGGTTCGGTATTTCCAGATTCAGCACCCTGAATTTCCGAATTGTCGCATGGTACAACACGATAGCCCAAAATTTCCAGACCTAACTTCTTGGCTTTTCGGGCAATGATTTCTTTACACTCGTCACGAGTAGTCTTATCTTTTGGAAAGAAAACCATACCGACGCCATATTCTAAGGCAGCCGGCAAATCAATGCCAAGTTTTGTACACTCTTCAAGGAAAAATTCATGAGGAATCTGTACTAGAATACCAGCACCGTCACCAGAATTAGGGTCGCAGCCGCAAGCTCCACGGTGGTCCATGCGAATAAGCATTTGAATAGCATCGGCCACTACTTTGTGCGACTTTCTGCCCTTCATGTTCGCTACGAAACCGATACCACAAGCATCATGTTCGAATTCCTTGCGATACAACCCTTGATTATCAAAGTTAGTCATGGTAATGGGGTTTGTTTTTTAAGTTTAAAATTTTAACCTGTCTAGGTAGCCTTTATTTGTGTTAGTGGTATTTTTATCCCTAGTCTATTGAAAAGTTTGAATTAAAACTTACGTTTATTTGAAAATATCAAAATTTTTACGTATAATTTATTCCGACCTTTCTTTGTGATATTAGCAATATTTACTCCACTCTATTTCGCTTTTACAAAGATATACAAAAAAATATTTGGACAAAATAGCATTTTGCCGAATAATCGTCTGTATTGAATAAAATCAAGATTTTGCAAAAAATAATCTTAGTTAGATACAATTTAAACCTCAAAGGCTTTTTTTGCAAAAAAGTCAAAAAACACAACCTAAAAATGAATATTTACCAAAATATACTACTTTTAACAACCAAAAACAAACCTGTTTTTTCATAAAAATCATTTTTTCAGTATTTTTTATACAAAAAACTAACATCGCCATTTTTAAAATAAAGAATCGGTTTTTTTTTGAAAAAATCTATATATTTCTTCTTTTAGCGGTATTTAGCCCCACATTTAGTAGGTTATGGCATGGCCTAGTAGAATCAGTACTCTAGTGCTATTTTACTAAAATTGTATAGCTTGAGATGAAGATTTGAAGTGACCCATAAAATAATTTACTTGTTACTGGCGTTATATCAAGATTGATAATTTTTTGTTATTCCTAAGCAACCTTTTCAGCCTGCAAGTAGTCCTATGATTAATTACATTTGTTTCTTGTAATAATCGTATTAAATTTACGAATAATCTTCTATATCACAATAGATTAACCTCATACAATTGCCGTCTTAGCCAAAGCTCAACCTTTTAACACATGCAAAAAAATCTACTGCTAATTCTACTGGCTTTTTGGACTTACCCTGCAATAGCTACGCATATTGTTGGTGGAGAAATTGACCTACAGAGGGTCAATAATCAAGGAACTTATACACATAGGGTATCCTTAAACCTTTATTTTGATGATATTAACGGTAATTTACCCGCTATTGATAATACCATTACATTAGGCTTTTTCCGCAAAAAAGACAATCAGGTTATGGGCTATGTAACCATGCCTATAACCAACAATAATCTTATTGGTTATACTAATCCTCAATGTGGAGGTATATCTACGCTCAGAACACGACTTATTCAATACAGCACTCTTATTGTACTACAGGCCAGCGTATTTAACGACCCCGACGGGTACTACATTGTTTGGGATAGGTGTTGCCGCAACAATATTATTTCCAATATTGTCAATCCTGCTCAGGCATCATCGTTGTTTTATCTCGAATTTCCTCCGCTTACGATAGACAACTCTTCGCCCAAATTCAAAGAGCTTAAAGGTGACTATATCTGTATTAATCGCCCTTTTACTTTCGACTTTAGTGCTACCGATGCCGATAGCGACAGCCTTGTGTATAGCCTTGTAACTCCTTTGAGTGGTTTTAGCACCACACAAGTTCCCAAACCAGATTTGCCAACAGGAAGTAGTAATTATCCTGTTATTAATTGGGCTTCGGGCTATAGCAATACCAATGCCATACCTGGAAGTCGCCCGCTGAGTGTTAATCGCAGAACTGGGCTTTTAACTGTTACTGCTGGGCAGTTAGGGCTATTTGTGTTTTGTGTGCTTACCGAAGAGTATCGAAATGGGAAAAAAATAGGAGCTGTTCGCCGAGATTTTCAGTTGAAGGTAGTAGACTGTGCTTCAAACGATGCTCCTCAAAGCTTTGTCAAAGTAGCAGGAGAAAGTGCCTTCTATAAACCTTCACAAACGATTTATCTAAAAAAAGAGAATAAGGATAAATGTTTTAACCTATATTTTACCGACCCTAATCCTTCTACAGAACTTACTATCAAGGCGATTGCTACCAACTTTACAGATGCTAATTTGATAAAAATACCTAATACCTATTTTGTACAAACAAGCAAGGATACCCTCAAAACACAGGTTTGCTTAGATGCGTGTTCGGAAAGTATTGATGGCAAGCCTTTGGTATTTCAATTAATTACGGCCGACAATGGCTGTCCTCAGCAGCTTATCGATACCCTAACCGTAAAAGTGATTGTTGAGCCTCAAACCAACAACAAGCCTAGTATTAGTACAGATTTAGGTAAAAACCGTGCAGAGGCTACGATCAATACTACGCTGAAATTTAATGTATTAGGAAATGATATTGATAACGACCAAATCAAGATTGAAGCCATAGGACGAGGGTTTAGTTTGGCACAGGCAGGTATGAGCTTTGCAGGAGCTAGTGGTATAGGTTCGGCTAGCTCTCCATTTGTTTGGAGTCCTTTATGTAGTAGTATTCGTAAAGACGATTATATTGTTGATTTTATGGTAACAGATACCCGATGCAACCGAAGCCAACAAGATACGATTGCTGTGGCATTCAAGCCACTGCCTATCGATAGCAAAGCTCCTAGTATTAGTACGACTTTGCCTAAAAATCAGTTAGAAATTATTTTGGATGGCGAAAAAACGCATTTACTCAACTTTGATGTTTTGTCGAAAGACCCCGAAAATGACCCTATTAAGGTATATGCTCAGCCAATTAATTTTAGCCTAAGTGCTGTTGGGGCTAATTGGGCCAATAAAGATGGTATCGGTAGTATCAATGCTCCATTTAGCTGGCAATTAAGCTGCGATTTATTACAAGATAGTGATGCAAAAACTTTTACCATCAACTTTGTTACAGAAGATAATTCGTGTAGCCCTATACGATTTGATACTGTACAAGTAGAAGTTGTATTAAAGAACAAAATAATGGACTATGAATTTAAGCCTGCCAATGTTTTTACACCTAACAACGACGGGAAAAATGACTATTTTGCTATCGATGATTTGCCCGAAAACAGTTGTTTTGAAAAATTTGAATATATCCAAATTTTCAATCGCTGGGGGCAGTCGGTATACCAATCTTTCGATAGGTTGTTTCAGTGGTATGGCGAGAACCTCCCTGCCAGCGACTACTATTATGTATTAAAGTTTACCAAGAAAGAATTTAAAGGGTGGATTACTTTACTCAGGTAAAGCTATTTAAAAATCTCGAAAATCGATTACACGTCCATCCTCAGCCACTTCGGCATTGGGGAAAATGGCCTGAACTTCAGTCCAAAATGGTGTAATATCACGGTATCTCGACGAAAAATGCCCTATTAATAATTTACCAACTCCTGCCTTCTGAGCTATCAGTCCAGCCTGATGAGCCGTTGTATGGAAAGTTTCGGCAGCACGTTCTTCTAGTTCGTGCAAAAAAGTAGCCTCATGATACAAAAGCTTTACTCCTTTTACAATATCTATGATACTTTCATGATACAGTGTATCTGAACAAAAAGCGTAGCTATCGGCCTGAGGAGCGGCAGTAGTATAATGCTTGGTAGCATACAGTACCTTACCATTGTCGTCCAAAACATCTATACCCTCTTTCAGTTGTTTGATTTGTTCGATAGTAACATCGGCGGGTAGTAGCTCCTTAACAATTTTGCGAGGTTTAGTTTTTTCTTCTATCAAAAAACCACAACAAGGCACACGATGAATCAACGGAATGGTTGTTACCTTGACGTGTTCATTTTCGAGAAGCATATAGGATTCGTTTGAACGCGTTTCTTCAAAATGTATTTTAAAGTTGAGCCTTGTGTCAGAATACTTGAGTTGTATCGTAATAATATCGGCCAAGCCTGCGGGGCCATAAATATATAAGTCCTCTAGGCGATGGTGCATATTGAGGGTTGAAAGCAAGCCAATTAAGCCAAAAAAATGGTCGCCATGCAAATGTGTAATAAAAATATACTTGATGCGAGTAGCCTTAATTTTGTATTTAAGCAACTGTATTTGTGTACCCTCGCCACAATCTATCAAATAGCCGTCGTGCTCAATCATTAAATGATGAGCTGTTGGATTCCGAGACAAAACAGGATTAGCAGAACCCGTGCCTAAAATGGTAAGTTGAAAACTCAAAATATACTTATTTTAATAGTATTATGAACAAAAATTATTGTGCCGACTCACAAGATATAAAAAAACCTTATCAGACTAACGTCGAATAAGGTTTTTTTGTTCAGAAACTTTTTAGCGAAAAATAGCCTAATAGTCATCTTCAGACGACTCGCCATACTCACCTCCACCAAACTCATCTTCATCTTCTGACTGAAAATCATTTTCGAGTTCGTTCAAGAATACGGCATCAATAGCCTCTTGGACGGTTGGCATAATTGTTAAATCTTCGATTTTGGCTCTATCCAACTGGTCGACAATTTCCTCGTTTTTGGTTACGATAATCAATAATCCCAATTCGTTCAAGCATATTTTATTGGCTTTACGAATCACAGAAATACCGTGTCCATCCAATTCAACGATAGAATCGAATTTTATAATTATATTGCCATAGCCTGCACGAAATAACTGGCGAACCAAGTTTTCCAAATCGGCATAATTGTCTTGTGTTAAAGCCGTTTCGTTTAGCTCGACTAGAGCATACTGTTCATTTTTTTCAATTTTGAAATTCATATTATACTACTTTATGAATACAAGTTTATGATAGTTTAGCTAATCGGGGAAACCCACAACAACAAAACTCCACTTTTGTATTGACAATAACTATGCTTTGGCGTTCAAAAATGTTAGAATATTTTGTTCTACTCTTTCCAGAATATTGGTTGATTCCGATTTTTCAAATGCTTTACCCGTTACTTTTTCAAACAATTCGATATATCTTGCCGAAATCTGATTGACCCATTCTGGCGACATCGCAGGTACAGTTTGTCCTTCTTTTCCTTGGAAACCATTGGCTATAAGCCATTCTCTTACAAATTCTTTAGAAAGCTGTTTTTGAGCTTCGTTGTTATCTTGACGTTCTTGATAACCATCTAGGTAAAAATAGCGAGATGAATCTGGCGTATGAATTTCGTCTATCAAAACAATTTTGCCATCTATTTTACCGAATTCGTATTTGGTATCTACCAAGATCAAGCCTTGTTGGGCTGCCATCTGAGTACCTTTTTCAAAAAGAGCTAGCGTATATTTTTCAAGCTGAACATAATCCTCTTCCGAAACCAAGCCTTTTGCTAGAATATCTTCACGAGAAATATCCTCGTCGTGACCCTCATGAGCTTTGGTGGTTGGTGTAATAATTGGCTGAGGCAATTTATCATTTTCTTTTAATCCCTCTGGCAAAGTTACTCCACAAAGTGTGCGTAAGCCCGATTTGTACGTACGAGCCGCATGGCCAGCCAAATAGCCTCTTACTACCATTTCTACAGGGAAAGCCTCGCATTTCAAGCCAGCACTTACATTGGGGTCGGGTACGGCCACCAACCAGTTGGGTACAATATCTTTGGTAGCACCCAAGAAATGTGCTGCAATTTGATTAAGTACTTGTCCTTTATAAGGAATAGCCTCGGGCAATACTACGTCGAAAGCCGAGATACGGTCGGAAGCAACCATTACCAGTATATCCTCGAAAGAATACACATCACGTACTTTACCCTTATAGAAACCCGTTTGATGGGGAAAATTAAAATTGGTACTTTTTATTACGTTCATTGTTAGCTTGACAGAAACTTAAACTACCGTAGTAATTTACGCAACCGCCTATTGATGTTACATTTTTTCAATCACAATTGCAGAAGCACCGCCTCCGCCATTACAAATTCCAGCAGCCCCGATACGTCCCCCATTTTGGTTCAAGACACCAATCAAGGTTGTGACAATACGTGCTCCCGATGCCCCAAGTGGATGACCTAACGATACAGCACCACCATGTACATTGATTTTGTGGTGCGGAATATCCAACATTTTTTCAAAAGCCAGCGGTACAACAGCAAAAGCTTCGTTGATTTCAAAGAAGTCTACTTCTTCTTTAATTAAGCCTGCCATCCGAATTGCTTTTGGTACAGCTACAGTTGGAGTTGTTGTAAACCAAGCGGGTTCTTGTTCGGCATCGGCAAATCCTATAATTTTAGCCAAAGGCTTTAACTTCAACTTTTCGGCTTTGCGTTTTGACATCAACACCAATGCAGCAGCCCCGTCGTTGAGGGTTGACGAATTGGCGGCTGTTACCGTTCCTTTCTTTTCAAAAGCAGGCTTGAGGTTAGGAATTTTTTCAAAATTAACATTTTTAAATTCTTCATCCTCAGTTATTGTAATAATTCCCTTACGAGTTTGTACCTCTACAGGCACTATTTCGTCGTTGAAATAACCCGACGATGCGGCATGAGCACTACGCTTGTACGACTCAATGGCAAAGTCATCTTGGTCTTCACGAGTGATACCATATTTACGAGCCGTTCTATCGGCAAAAATCCCCATTGCACATTCGTCGTAGGCATCGGTAAGGCCATCTTTTTCTAGGCCATCCACCAATGTTTCTGAGCCATATTTATAGCCAAATCTTGCTTTTGGCACATAATAGGGAGCATTCGACATACTTTCCATACCACCTGCCACTATTACATCGGCCATGCCGAGCATGATACTTTGTGCTGCAAAGATAATAGCTTTTGCCCCCGAAGCACATACTTTATTGATGGTTGTACAACGGACTTCGTTGGGTAAACCGGCTTTTAGAGTCGCAATTCTGGCAGGTGCTTGCCCCAAATTGGCAGAAATAACATTTCCCATGAGTACTTCCTCTACCAACTCTGGCTTAATTCCAGCCTTTGCGACAGCCCCCTTGATAGCAATACTTCCTAAATCGGTAGCAGACAAGCTTGACAAGGCCCCTCCAAAACTCCCAATTGGCGTTCTTACGGCCGATACAATATATACTTCTTGCATGATAATATTGAAGTTAATTTATTATTTAATGGTGGTTATGTAATGTAAAATAAAATAGTTACCAGTTTTGTTTCATAGTAGCAGTATTCTTTTTCAGGAGTCCGTTTCGTTGTTGGATATACTGTACTTCATTATTTTTCATTGCATCCAAAATCATTTTTGCTTTTTCAGGAGTCAAACCATAATTTTTGAGTGTTTTGAGCATTTCGTTCTGAGCGTCATCTTTGGCAACCTCCCGATTGTCCATCGTTGGCGGTGGAGGAGGCACAGCATTGTTGTTGTTTTGTGGTTTGGGAGGGTCAATCCTTGGTTTGTATTTTTGCTTGAGTAATTCAAAATTATAACGAGCAATTTTATTTTCAGGATTTAGTTTTAATGATTTTTTTAGCAATCTCAAGGCTTTACTGGTATCGTGCGATGTACACGCCAATAAACCCAATTGACAATAGGTAGTAGATGCCATTGTTGGCTCTTCTAAATCTATCAATTTTGCATACATCTTTTGAGCCTGTAGGGTATCTTTTGAAAGCAATAACACGTGGGCTTGATTCAATACCACCTCGGGAGGGGTAAAATATGAGTTTTGTGAGATTGCTTGGTAATACTTAACCGCATCTTGGAAATTGCCACTCCTAAAAGCCTTTTCAGCTTCAAGTTTTGCTTGATTTCTTGCACTCACTTTTGCAAATGAGCCATTTTCCAAAATCCAAAGAAATATGTAAAATATAAAGTAATTCAATTTTTTTCCTCTCGATATATTTACGTTTCACAACGGCCAAATAGATTTTGTCCTACTATAAATATTAAAGCTGAAACGTTCTGACAGTAAAGAATACGTCTATTCCTAGCAAAAATAACGCAACTATTAAGAAATAAAAATATTTATTTGCAGTTACTGTTACAACACGTTGGTCTATCAAATTAGCAGATATTTTCTCGACCTCCGTTATCAACTCCACAAAACTATCCGAAACACTGTTGATTTCTAAATAGTTACCTCTTGTTTCGGCTGCCATTTTTTTCAAAAAATCACTATCTAATCTTGTTATAACTACATTTCCATCCTCATCTTTTTTGAAAAACTTTCCTTCTTTTAGGGTTGTGCCGTCGGCTGTACCAAGCCCCACCGTAAATAGATTGATTCCATTCCTTCTGATTCGGGTAAGGAGGGTATTATCAAAGTTACCAAAATTTTCGCCATCACTGATTAATACAATTACCTTCGACTTGTTATTGGTTTTGGCTTTCAAGAGTTTTTCGAGGGCTAATTCCAAAGCAGGGTTATAATTTGTACCTCCTTGTGGCAGTAGGTCGGTGTTGATACGAGGTATAAAAAGATTAATGGCGTTTCGATCGAAGGTTAAGGGCGACAACAAGAAGGCATCTTCCGAAAATACAATTACTCCTACCCTGTCGCTAGTAAAATGATTGACTAGGCGGTTCATCTCAAACTTAGCTTTTTCTATTCGGCTAGGTTGTACATCGGTGGCATCCATCGACTTTGATATATCAACAAGCAGAAATATATCACGTCCTTCGGCTTTGATAGTACCATTGATATCGCCAAAATAAGGGTCCATCAGTGCCATTATCAACAAAGAAAAATAAACACTTCTTAAAATAAACTTCAAAACACTTGAACGTGCAATTGTTTTGAGTTTTTTGGCTATCCAAAAAACTCTAATCAAATAAAAAATGTATATAATAATAAAAAGAGCAATGAATAGTTTTTCTGTTTGCCCTAAATCCGCATTCCAATTCATACGATAAAATTGAACAGAACTTACAATAAATGCAAATTTTTGTGCTTTATCAATGGGGGATTCTTCCCTATTGCCTGTCATTATTTGACATTAACGAAGCAATAATGGCCATAAATAGCAATAGCCCAGAGACATATCGGTATGATAGATTTAATAGATATGGCTTTTCTGTTTTGTTATTCACTAGGTTGTAGTTACTGTTTTATTGTGAACAAAACAAATTTGATAACTCATGAAAAAAGATAACATATTTTGTATAATGGCCTTGCTAGTAGGGTTGATGAGTGCCTGTACAAGCACCCAAAGGCCATTACAACTAATGCCCATTGCCGACCATAGTGTTGTAATAGATGGTAAAACTGTAGTAAAAGACGAGAAAGATAGCGTAAAACTTGTGGTATCGTTCAATGGCAAATTCAACGAATATATGGCCTTCGATACTGAAATCTTTAATCTTTCGAGCAAAGATATGTTTACATCTCCCACTCATTTTCAACTTATCCCACTCAACGAAAATATGAGTCCTATTATGGCCGATAGCATTAGTCCTATTGTGCTGGAGGGAGTAGAACCACGAGAAAAAATGAATGATACCAATTATCAGATGGCACTACAAGACAAAAAACTCAAACAAGCCAAAGTACTGAATACTGTGTTATTTATTGGGGGTATTGTAGCTATGGCCTCGTCGAGTGGCAGGTCGTCTCGTCATGATCGATATTCAACAGGTATGGAACTGGGCAATGCTATGGTGCAATTTGCTAGCGTAAAAAGAATTATCGACCACGAAAACTATTACAGCAATATGGATAGGCTTCACAATGAACGCCGAACGTGGTCGGAACAAGGCTTTAATAGCAATACCTTATCAGCACATACTTCTTTGCGTGGCGATGTGTTTGTGCCAATATTCAAAAATGCTAAATATGTGCAGTTGGTCTACAAACTCCCTAATAATGAGATTACGTTTTTGTTTGAACAACATGGCGAGTAATATTTAGTGATTTCATTCATTGAGAACTGATTAAGATGTTACACCTAATAATTACCTTTCCTTTTTTGAAACTGGTGCGACTGATTTTAGGGTGGTAAGCTCTTCGGGCTTGTCGTTTGAGATATACATTTTCCTATTAGTTGAAGAATAAATTAGCCCGCTAATAGGAAAATAACCCAATCATTAAACTCATAACTTATTACAACCCAAAAACACACACAAACAACTCACTATCAAATAATTAATCCTTTCAAATACAGCTAACCTCCCCCTCTCACAATAAGCTTTGATTTGATAATTACCTCCTCACGGATATAAGTTTGGGGAGCTTTCATAGCCGCCATCAATAATTGGGCAGCCTTTGCTCCCATTTCATACGGAAACTGTTCAATACTAGCAATAGGAGGTTGCTCTAAATAATTACAAAAAGTAAGATTAGAAAAACTCACAAAATAAATATCTTGGTTAATCGTCAGGCCATTTTGTCGGCATACCTGCATAGCATCCATAGCAACATAATCGTGAAAGGCCAATACCGCCTGCGGAGGCTCGGGCAGATTCAACAATTCTTGCATTTTCAAGACAGTATCTTCCTTGGTTAGGTCGCCCCCTTTGATATACTGTGGCAAAATAGGAATTTGGTGCTTCCTCAAAGCCTCCACATATCCCTGAAAACGCTCGTCGGTAGCATATAAAGTATTGGGGCCATTGAGCAACGCTATTTTACTAAGCCCCTTTGATAACAAAAACTCTACCGCTTCAAAAGCTCCAACCATAATATCGGAATACACACAACTATTGGGCAAATTACGAATAACCCTATCAAAAAAAACAATAGGTATACCGTGTTTGTTGACATCCAAGAAATGTTCGGTACGATACGTTTCAGACGTAACCGATACAATGATACCATCAACCCCATGCTTGACCAACGATTTAATCGCCAAATTTTCCCTTTCAAAACTATTTCTTGACTGCTGAAGTATTACTCTAAAGCCTTTTTCAAAGAGGATGTCTTCTATTCCTGTAATTGCCAGTGAAAAAAACTGTTCTGTCAAAAATGGTAAAACTACCCCAACATGAAACGTCTGTTGTTTTTTCAGGTTAATAGCCGTTGAATTGGGCACATAATTCAACTCCTGAGCCAGTTTTAGTACCTGTTCTTTCATCCTAATACCAATACGCGGGTGATTCTGCAAAGCCCTCGAAACCGTAGAAACAGACGTTCCTAGGCGTTTGGCTAATTCTTTCATGGTAGTTTGATTCTGTGCCATTGGGTCAATAATAAAGTGTCATTTTTCAGGAAATAGCCCTTCTTGTTTCTCTCCAAAACCACATCGCTATTCTGTTACAAAGCTAATACTATATTCACCAAAATTTGCACAATCGGTTGCACAATGTTGCACAATCGGTTGTACAGATATTCTTCTTACAAACCGCACCAATTAAGCTACCCAACTAGCCAACAAATGCCTATTTTTGTTTATCAACTTATCGCTTTGTAACTATAAACTATGAATTATAAAAGCATAAAAGTATCCACGCCAGGGCGTATTTGTTTATTTGGCGAGCATCAAGATTATTTAGGCTTGCCTGTTATTGCGGCAGCTATTTCAAAAAGGATAGAGATTGCTGGAAGCACACAACATTCGAGTAATGTTCAAATCCATTTGCCCGATATTAATACTGAAGAATCCTTTGAGCTTCAAAGCATTCGGTCTTACCAAAAAGACCGAGATTATTTCAGAAGTGTATTCAATATCTTAGAACGAAAAAAAGGAATTACTTTTCCCGAAGGCTTCGACATAACAGTACAGGGCAATATTCCAATTAATTCGGGAACGTCGAGTTCGTCGGCATTAGTGGTAGCATGGACACATTTTTTACTCAAAATGGCCGGACAGCCCATCGACCCTATCGAGGTAGGCGAACTGGCCTATTTGGCAGAAGTAGAAGAGTTTGGAGAACCAGGAGGACGCATGGACCAATACGCTACGGCAATTGGGCATATCATGTATTTGGAGTCGAGCCCCAAAATTCAGGTAAAAGCCTATAATCCAGCATTTGGCTCATTTGTTTTGGGCGATTCGCTCGAACCAAAAGATACCCTCAAGGTACTCAAACATGTAAAGTTTGGGATGCTAGAAGCACTCCAAAAAATCAAAAATTATAATCCAAACTTTGATTTAAGCACTGCTCCTATTGAGTCTGCTCATGATTACCGCTCTATTCTGAATACAGATGAGTTTATTCTGTTTCATAGCAATCTTTCAGACAGAGATATTTTGAGAAAAGCCCAAAATATGTTTGAAAACCAAGAACTTGACAATGTGTATTTTGGAACATTGCTCAACCAACATCAAGACAACCTCAGAGATGCCAAGCGGGTGTCGACCGACAAAATCAACCGCATGATTCATGTAGCCAATAATGCAGGAGCATTAGGTGGCAAAATCAATGGCTCGGGAGGTGGTGGCTGTATGTTTGCCTATACCCCCAACAACCCCGAAGCAGTAGTAGAAGCTATCGAGAAAGTAGGCGGAAAGGCTTATATTATTGATATTGCCGAAGGCAGCACAGACTTTACCCTCAATTAACTATAACACAGTAGCCCCCCTCAATCGGCGAGCTATTGAGTAATACACTCAATTTTCTATGAAAAAAAGAATCCTTATTTTGGCAGGCGGTGTAGCTTCCAGAATGAAAAAAGACGCACAAGATATTCAACACATCGAAAAAGAACTTATCGACCAAGCTAATACTCTTACCAAAGGCATGATTGGACTAGGAAAAGAAGGTAAATCGCTGATTGACTATCAATTGTACAATGCAAGTGTGGCTGGCGTTGAAGAAGTTTTATTATTATTACATCCAAACGACAGCTTTACTCAACCTTATTATGAAAACTTAGTGCAAACAGGCAAGCATTGGGGACTTACTTTCTTTTTTGCACGACAAACAATTAGTCAAGACCGAATCAAGCCTGCGGGTACAGCCGATGCCGTTTGGCAAGCTTTACAACAACATCCTCAATGGCAAAAAGGACGTACCATTGTTTGTAATAGCGACAACCTGTACTCTGTAAAGGCTTTGGAGGTACTCTGGAACTGCCCGCATACCAACGCACTGGTTAGTTATGATAGAGATAGCCTAGATTTTCCTCTTGAAAGAATCAAAGCATTTGCCATTATAGAGCCAGACGAACAAGGTTTTCTTCATAAAATCATAGAAAAACCTAGCGAACAGCAAGCTGAAGAAGTACTACAAAAATATGGACGAATTGGCGTAAGTATGAATGCCTTTGTATTGGAAGCCGAAGATATACTACCAGCTTTGGTACAAACACCTTTTCATCCCGAGCGTAACGAAAAAGAATTACCCACTAGTCTTTCGATGATGAACGAGGTATTTCATAAAAAAATATACTGTATCCCTTTGGCCGAAAATGTACCCGACCTTACCAGTAAACATGATATAGAAACAGTGAAAGCATATTTGGAGGAAACATACTCTTTTTAATGATATTCAAATCCATTAAAGCTCTGATAATAAATGAACGCTTCACTCATTTTGTATTGTCAAATGGCTGTTAGTATTTTAAAAAGATTCCTCCGATTATTTTACAAGAAGAATATTGGTTTTATATCCATAAAAACTTTTCTGTGGTACAATCAGATATTTACTCATTGACAAATTAAACAGCACTTTCTAACGCATAACTTATCTAATATTTTGAGTATGAAAAAGACATTACAACGACGCGATTTTATACAAAAAGGAGGTATCGCCCTTGCAGCAGGGTTGGTACTGCCCAATAGTGTTTTAGCCAAGAAAGATGACCGAAAAGTACGTCTAGGCTTTATTGGTGTAGGTTTACGAGGTCGAAACCACGTAAAAAATGCTACGGCTTTTCCAGAGGTAGAGATTACTTGTATTTGTGATATTGACCCACAGGCTATTGCAGCCGCTCAGAAGATTTTGAAAGAGTCAGGGAGAAAAGAGGCTGCTGTTTATGGTAAAAACGACCTAGATTTTGAAAACATGGTAAAGCGCGACGATATCGACGGTATCATTATAGCCACACCATGGGAATGGCACGTACCGATGGCACTAGCCGCCATGAAAGCAGGAAAATATGCAGGATTGGAGGTTTCGGCTACCGTAAAATTGCAAGAATCATGGGATTTGGTGAATACCTTCGAAAAAACAGGCTCGCACTGCATGCTGCTCGAGAATGTATGCTACCGTCGCGATGTTATGGCTGTATTGAATATGGTTCGTGACAATCTTTTTGGTGAAATCACTCATTTAGAATGTGGTTACGAACACGATTTGCGGCATGTAAAATTCAACAATGGCAAACAAGCCTACGGTGGTGGTGTCGAATTTGGGGCAAATGCCTTCAGTGAAGCCAAATGGAGAACCCAGCATTCGGTTGATAGAAACGGCGACCTTTATCCAACACACGGCTTGGGGCCTGTAGCCGAAATGATTAATATCAACCGTGGTAATCAGTTTTTGTACCTAACGTCGATGGCATCAAAAGGCGTTGCTTTACACAAATATATCGTAGACAATGGGGGCGAAAATCACCCAAATGCAAAGGTAAAATTCAAATTGGGAGACGTTGTACAAACCATGATTAAGTGTGCCAATGGCGAAACTATTTTAATTACACACGACACCAATTCGCCTCGTCCTTATTCGTTGGGCTTTAGGGTACAAGGTGCAAGTGGCTTGTGGATGGACGAAGGCAACCAGATTTATGTAGAAAAAGTATCGGCAAAAAACGATGTTTGGGAATCGGATGAAGCCTATATGAAAAAATATGACCATGCCGTTTGGAAAAAATTAGAACAAGAGGCCGTTGGGGCAGGTCATGGAGGTATGGATTATTTTGTTATCCGTGATTTTA